>JAZNDS010000048.1:0-38338 GCA_045588145.1 Eubacteriales bacterium
CTTGAAATGAAATAAATCCTTATGCCCGCAGGCATTTCACGCTTGGTAAGACCAAGCATTTCAAGACCGCAGGTCATTTCACAAATCCGCCTTTGGCGGATTTATTTCATTGCGTGTTCTCCGTTAAGGATAACACGCTAATGCCGTGGGCGTTTTCTCAAATCTGCTTTCTTACGTTGATATGCTCATCGTTGAATTGATAAAAGGGGCAACGCTGATTGGGGGAAAAGGAATAGCGGGACATTTCATCCTCGTCGGGCATTCTTTCACAGTAATTGGCCATAAAGTCCTCATCGTACGCGTGATACAGGCAGCTCTCGCAGGACGGGGGAAGCTTTTTGATCTTTTTCTCCATGATAGTGCCTCCTTTTTTGATTGGAAGGGATCACCCTTCGTATTTATTGTAGCATATTTTTTGAAGTTTTGCAAGTAGAAGCGAAAAAACGATTGACAAGGGGGGGGCGTACGCGGTATAATAAATGGGCATAAAGAAAAAGGAGAGAAGCGTATGCATACCTGTTGTGTTTGCCTTCATAAATTCGAGGGGGAGGAGCCGCCGATCCTTATGCCGGATGAGCAGGGGCGGGAAATGGTGCTTTGCCCCGAATGTGCCGCGCTCGTCGAGGCGGTCGCGGGTACCCCCGATGGGGAGGAGAGAGACGCTGCGATTCGGCAGCTTTCTGCACTTGATGTAAAGAATACTTTGGTTTTAGAGGAGCTTTCGCGCCTGATCGATCGGGAGGACGCACCCCCCACCCTTACGGAGGATGAGCTCCTTTTGGATACGGAGGGGGAGCCCGCTGTCCCACCCCTGATCACGAAAAGCGGCGCGGATCTTTCTCTGTGGCTGGGTCTTGGCTGCCTTGCCGCCGCCCTTGTTCTTTTTATTATTTTAAAGGTCGTATAAGAGATGGAACAGAAAAAGCTGGATCGGATCAACGAGCTGGCGCGTCTTTCCAAGGAGAGGCCGCTTACCGAAGAAGAAAAAAACGAGCAGGACGCCCTGCGGAAGGAGTACATCGCGGCCTTCCGCGCCTCCTTGCGCGGAACGCTGGAGAATACGGTCATCGAACGCCCCGACGGCAGCCGTGAAAGGCTGAAAAAGGGCTGAACTTGCCGCCCTTTCCCGATAAAGGGATACGGTTCCTCCGTATCCCCTTTTTCTTTTGAAAAAAGCCGAAAACAAAAGGATTTTTTGCGCGAAAGCCTTGACATATTCTTTATTGTATGGTATTATACTTGTATAATTGTATACAATCGGAGGTTTGAGATGGTAAAAAAGAATCCAAAGACCAATTTGTTGGAGATCTCGCAGTACAAATATTCGCTTCAGGATATTCCCGAGCCGAAGCTGTATCGGGAGATCTACGATTATAAGAATGTGCCGATGATCGCCTTTAACCACCGCCGCGTTCCCGAGAATATGCCCGACGAGATCTGGATCACCGATACCACCTTCCGTGATGGGCAGCAATCGAGAGAGCCGTATACCCCCAAGCAGATCGAGGATATTTATAAGCTCGAGGCTAAGCTCGGCGGCCCGAACGGCATCATCCGTCAAAGCGAATTCTTCGTTTATACCAAAAAGGACAGAGAAGCGGTCGAGCGGTGTCTTTCGCTTGGGTATAAGTTCCCCGAGATCACGACCTGGATCCGCGCCAAGGATGAGGATTTCAAGCTGGTCAAGGATATCGGGATCAAGGAGACCGGTATTCTCGTCTCCTGCTCCGACTATCACATTTTCAAGAAAATGAAGATGACGAGGAAGGAAGCCTTTGACCATTACTTAAGCGTGGTGGCCCAGGCCCTTGAGCACGGCATCGTGCCGCGCTGTCATCTCGAGGATATCACCCGCGCCGATTTCTACGGCTTCGTCGTTCCCTTTGTGAATGCCTTAAGCGAAATGGCAAGCGACGCGGGGATCCCGCTTCGTATCCGTATGTGCGATACGATGGGCTACGGCGTGCCCTATCCCGGCGTTGCGCTTCCGCGCTCGGTCCCCGGTATCGTATACGGCCTTAATCACTATTCGGACGTGGAATCCGAATACCTTGAGTGGCACGGCCATAACGATTTCGGCCTTGGGATCGCCAATGCCGTTTCGGCCTGGCTGTACGGGGCTTCGGGTGTCAACTGCTCGCTCCTCGGGATCGGAGAGCGTACGGGGAACGTGCCGCTTGAGGCAATGGTCATGCAGTATGCTTCCTTTATGGGCACGACCAACGGCATGGATACCACGGTCATCACCGAGATCGCCGATTATTACCGCAACGAGCTGCATTACGATATCCCGCCGATGACCCCCTTTGTGGGAGAGGCCTTCAATATGACCCGCGCGGGCGTTCATGCCGACGGGCTGATCAAGGACCCCGAGATCTACAACGTATTTGATACCGATACGATCTTAAACCGCCCCCCGATGGTGGCCATCACCAATACCTCGGGCCTTGCGGGGATCGCCTATTGGGCCAACAATCACTACGGCTTTACGGGCGATGCGACCCTTTCCAAGCACGACCCGATCTTAGTCGAGGCCAAGGCTAAGATCGACCTTATGTACGAGGACGGGCGCACCACGGTCATGAGCGACGGAGAGCTTGAGGAGATCCTCTTTGCGCTGGATCCCGCGCGCTTCCCGATGGGGGATGAATAAATGACGACAAGGCATCACTCGCTCGAAGAGCAGGTCTACACCCTCTTGGAGGAGAAAATTCTGAACGGAACGCTGAAAAGCGGCGAGGCGCTTACCGAGGCGCGTGTGTGCGAGATGACCGAGGTCTCCCGCACCCCCGTGCGGGAGGCGATGCACCGCCTGGAGCGGGACGGGCTTCTTCGGATCGAGCCAAATCGAAGCGCTGTGATCGTGGGGATCGAGAAAAAGGACCTTTTCGATATCTACGAGGTGCGCCGCCGCATCGAGGGGCTTGCCTCCCGCCGCGCGGCTCTTGCCGAGGCGCCGCTTGAAAAGGAGCAGCTGCGAGAGATCGTCGAAATGCAGGAGTTCTTTATCGGAAAGGGCCTTGGCGATAAGCTGAAATCGCTGGACGGTGAATTTCACGATATCGTCTACGCGATCGGCGGAAGCCGTATCATCAACGAAACGCTTTCGCGCCTGCACCGTCAGATCGGCCTGTATCGCAAGCGCTCGATGTTCGCAAAAGGACGGGCCGAGGCCTCGGTAAAAGAGCATCGGCTGATCTGTGAGGCGATCGTACGGGGAGACGCCGATGCCGCCGAGGAGCTGACCGTCTCGCATATTGAAAACGCGTACGTAAATTTATGTAAGGTTTTGGAGGAATGATCCCATGGGAATGACGTTAACCGAAAAAATAATCAAGGCCCACCTCGTGTCGGGCGAAATGAATAAGGGCGAGGAGATCGCCCTGCGTATCGACCAAACGCTGACGCAGGACGCGACGGGAACGATGGCCTACCTGCAGTTTGAGGCGATGGGTATTCCCCGTGTAAAGACCGAGCTTTCGGTCGCCTACGTCGATCACAACACTCTGCAGGCGGGCTTTGAGAACGCCGATGACCACCGCTATCTGCAAACCGTTACCAAAAAGCACGGCATTCGCTTTTCCCGCCCCGGAAACGGCATCTGCCACCAGGTGCATTTAGAGCGCTTCGGCGTTCCCGGAAAAACGCTGATCGGCTCGGACAGCCATACCCCGACGGCCGGCGGCCTTGGGATGCTTGCCTTTGGAGCGGGTGGGCTTGATGTCGCGGTCGCTATGGGCGGCGGCGCCTATTACATCCGTATGCCGCGCGTGATCCGCGTGGTCCTCCGCGGTGCGCTCCGCTTCCCGACGGGGGCCAAGGATATCATCCTTGAGGTCCTTCGCCGCCTTTCGGTCAAGGGGGGTGTCGGCGCGGTCATGGAATACACGGGAGATGGGGTGAAAAACCTTTCGGTCCCCCAGCGTGCCACCATCACGAATATGGGGGCCGAGCTTGGGGCGACCAGCTCGATCTTCCCCTCGGATGAGATCACGCTTGATTTTCTCAGAGCGCAGGGAAGAGAGGAATGCTTCTCGCCGCTTTGCGCCGATCCCGACGCCGTCTACGATGAGACGGTGGAGATCGACCTTGATACGCTCAAGCCGCTGGCCGCTTGTCCGCATTCGCCCGATAAGGTGGTGCCGGTATCCGAGCTTGCCGGCTTGAAGGTCCATCAGATCTGCATCGGCTCCTGCACCAATTCCTCGCTTGCCGATATGCTGACGGTTGCCGCTATGCTTAAAGGGCGCCACGTCCATCCCGACGTCAGCCTTTCGATCTCGCCCGGCTCCCGCCAGGTGTTGGTCGAGCTTTCGCGCCTTGGCGCGCTTTCGGATATGCTGGCGGCGGGTGCCCGCTTGCTGGAATGCGCCTGCGGCCCCTGCATCGGCATGGGCTTCTCGCCCGAAAGCCACGGCGTCAGCCTTCGTACCTTCAACCGCAACTTTGAGGGAAGAAGCGGCACGAAGGATGCCGAGGTCTACCTCGTTTCGCCCGAGACCGCCGTTGCCGCCGCCGTTTACGGCGAGGTCACCGATCCCTCGGTATTCGGGGATATTAAGCCCCTGCCTCTCCCCTCGCGCTTTACGGTCGATGACAGCATGATCCTTATGCCCGCCGCCGAAGGCGAGACGGTCGAGGTCGTGCGCGGCCCCAATATCCAGCCCGTCCCGAAGGGCGTTGCCCCCGCCGAGAAGCTTTCCGAAAAGGTGCTGCTTAAGGTGGGTGACAACATCACCACCGACCATATCATGCCGGCGGGCACGAAGATCCTTCCGTACCGCTCGAACATTCCCTATCTTTCGCAGTTCTGCTTCCGTGTTTGCGACGAGGGCTTTGCCGACCGTGCCAAGGCACAGGGCTCCGGCGTGATCGTCGGCGGGGTGAACTACGGGCAGGGAAGCTCGCGTGAGCATGCGGCCCTCGTTCCGCTTTACCTCGGTATCCGCGCGGTCATCGCCAAAAGCTTTGCCCGTATCCATCAGGCAAACCTTGTGAACGCGGGTATCGTACCGCTTACCTTTGCCGATCCCGCCGATTACGACGCGATCGGGGAAGGGGGCTCTGTTGAAATCGCGGACTTCCGCGCGGCCATTCGCGGCGCCGATACGCTTACCGCCGTGATCGGCGGTAAGGAGGTAGCGCTTACCATCAGCCTGAGTGAGCGTCAGCGTGCCATTCTTCTGGCAGGCGGCCTTCTGAACTATACGAGAGAAAGTGAGAAATAAGGAAATGAATCAACCGATCGAAGCATCGCTTCTTAAATTCCGTGAGTTACTCGAATCCCAGCTTGCGCGCGTCGAAAGCATGAAGAATGACGGGGATTTCACCGACTACGCCGCCCTTCCCACCATCCGCATCGGTATTTGCGGGGGCGACGGCATCGGCCCGATCATTTGCGCCGAGGCCGAGCGCGTCCTTCGCTATATGCTGAAGGATCTTTGCGAGGAAGGAAAGGTCACCTTCGTCCCGATCGAGGGGCTGACGCTTGAAAACCGCATCGCCCATAACAAGGGCATCCCCGATGACGTGATGGAGGAGCTGAAATCCTGCCACGTCATCTTAAAGGGCCCGACCACCACCCCCCAGAAGGGAAGCGGGATGCCGAACATCGAAAGCGCCAACGTCGCCATGCGTAAGGCTCTTGACCTGTTTGCCAATATCCGCCCCGTCCGTGTACCCGAGGAGGGGATCGACTGGGTCATCTTCCGTGAAAACACCGAGGGCGCCTACGCCGTCGGTAATAAGGGCATCAACGTCACTGACGATCTGGCGATCGACTTTACCGTGACCACCAAGCAGGGCTCTGACCGCATCGCCCGCATCGCTTACGATTACGCCGACAAGAACGGCTATAAGCGGGTTTCGATCGTCACCAAGGCCAACGTCATCAAGACGACCGACGGCAACTTTATCGAGGACTGCCGCCGTGTAGCCGCCGAATACCCCGATATTCTGACCGATGAATGGTACGCCGATATCATGACCGCCAAGCTGGTCGATAAAAAGCGCCGCCGTGATTTCGGGGTGCTTCTGCTTCCCAACCTCTACGGTGATATCATTTCGGATGAGGCGGCCGAGATGCAGGGCGGTGTCGGTACCGCAGGCTGCGCCAATATCGGTAAGCACTACGCGATGTTTGAGGCGATCCACGGCTCGGCTCCCCGTATGATCAACGAGGGGCGTGGCGCGTACGCCGACCCCTGCTCGATGCTGCGTGCCGTTTGCATGCTTCTTTCGCACATCGGCTATACCGACCGTGCCGACCGCCTTGCCCGCGCGCTGGATATCTGCACGCTGGAGGAAAAGAAGCTTACGATCACCGGCCGTCCCGATGGGGCTACCTGTGAGGCCTTTGGCGCCTATGTGCGCGAAACGCTGGAGAAGCTCGGATGAAAAAGCTGCGGTTTCCGCAGGAGGCGCTTTACCTGATCGCCCTTGTCGTTATGGCGATCGGGGTGACCTTCACCGATAAGGCGGGCTTTGGCTTTTCGATGGTCGTTGCCCCCGCTTACATTTTCTCCGAATGGCTGGGCATCAGCTTCGGTACCGCCGAATATCTCTTCCAAGGGACACTTCTTGTTATTATGTCGCTGATCCTTCGGCGCTTCCGTCTTTACTTCCTTTTCTCCTTTTTTACCGCGTTTCTCTATGGCTTGATTTTGGATGGATGTATCATTTTGTTTGCGTTTTTGCCTACTAAAACCCTTTTCTTGCGTATTTTATGGTTCGTAATCGGACTTTTGATCACGGCACCCGCCGTTGCCCTCTTCTACCGCGTGTACATCTCCCCCGAGGTGTACGAGCTGTTCGTCAAGGAGCTTTCGGCCGCCTTCCGTATCAAGACCGAGCGCTTTAAAATCGGCTACGACGTCGGCAGCGCCCTTCTGTCTCTCGTCCTTTCCTTCGCCGTTTTCGGCTTCGGGGAGTTCCGCGGGATCGGCTGGGGAACGCTTGTAACGGTTCTTTGCAACGGCCTTCTAATCGGGATGACGCTTCGCTTCGTCGACCGTTATTTCGATTTTTATCCCGCTCTTCCTTTTGAAAAATATTTTCAGAATTCGACCCCCTCGGTGAAAACCGACAACTGAATGACCCCCCGAAAAAGCAAAGGAAATTTCGATTACCTTTGCTTTTTCTTTTTAGGAAGCGTTTCTTGTTAACAAAATAAAAATTTTTTTCGTTTTTCGCAAAAAAACGCAAAACGGCACTTGATTTTTAAAGAGCGAGATGCTATAATCAAGCTGTACTGTTATAATTCGCTGAAAGAAGGGGTCCTTTATGCAAAGCTTTGGAAGGTACTCGGTCAAAATGTCCGAGAGAATCGCGAAGATCAAAAACGATATGTTCGGGGAGATGCCGCGTATTGAAGCCACGCGCGCCGCGCTTTTAACCGAATCCTACCGTAAAACCGAAAGCCTGCCGACGGTTATGCGGCGTGCTTTGGCCTTTGCCCATATTATGGAGAACCTGCCGATCCGCATCTTTGATGACGAGCTGATCGTCGGGACTGCCACCACCGCCCACCGCGGGGCGCAGTATTTTCCCGAGTTTTCGGTCCATTGGATCGAAGGGGAGTTCGATACCCTTGCCACCCGCTCGGCCGACCCCTTTACGATCGACGAGGCCTCGAAGGATATCATCCGCAGCGCCAACGCCTACTTCCGCGGCAAAACGACCTCCGAGCTGGCGCTCTCTTACATGTCGGAAGAGACCCGCGCCGCGATGGAGCATAACATCTTCACCCCCGGTAACTACCTTTATAACGGCATCGGCCACGTGACGGTCCATTACGATTGGATCATCGATAACGGCTATGTCGCGATGAAGGAGAGGATCGAGCGTGAGCTTGCCGCCTGCCGGGTTACCGACGCCGATTATTGCACCAAGACCCAGCTGCTTCGCGCGATGCTTATCTCGTGTGACGCGGTCATCACCTTTGCCAACCGCTATGCCGAGCTTTCCGAGCAAATGGCCAAGGGCTGCACCGATCCCCGTCGGAAGGCCGAGCTTACAAGGATCGCCGCCACCTGCCGCCGCGTGCCCGCTTACGGGGCCCGCAGCTTTTACGAGGCGTGCCAGGCCTTCTGGTTCGTCCAGCTGATCATTCAGATCGAATCGAACGGCCACTCGATCAGCCCCGGCCGCTTCGACCAATATATGTACCCTTATTACAAGATGGACGCCGAGGCCGGGAAGCTGACGCCCGAGGCGGCGCAGGAGCTTGTCGACTGCGTCTGGCTGAAGCTGAACGATCTCAATAAGTGCCGCGACTACGGCTCTGCCGTTGGGTTTGCGGGCTACGGCGTTTTCCAGAACCTGATCGCCGGCGGCCAGGATAAAGAGGGAAGAGACGCGACGAACCTGCTCTCCTTTATGTGTCTGGAGGCCTCGATGCACGTGCGGCTGCCCCAGCCCTCGCTTTCGGTGCGTGTGTGGAACGGCTCTCCCCAGGAATTTCTCCTGAAGGCGGCCGAGCTGACAAGGACCGGTATCGGCCTTCCCGCTTACTATAATGACGAGGTCATTATTCCCGCCCTGATGTCGCGCGGCGTTACGGTCGACGATGCGCGGCAGTATAACATTATTGGATGTGTTGAGCCGCAGAAATCGGGTAAGACCGACGGCTGGCACGACGCGGCCTTCTTCAACATGTGCCGCCCGTTAGAGCTGGTATTCTCCAACGGCGTCGACCGTGGCGTACAGGTCGGCATCAAGACGGGTGAGCTGCGTGATTTTGATAGCTTTGATAAGCTGTACGACGCCTATAAGAAGCAGGAGGCCTATCTTATCGGCCTGATGGTCAACGCCTGCAACGCCATCGACTACGCGCATAAGGAGCGTTGCCCGCTGCCCTTCCTTTCGATGATGATCGAGGACTGCATCGGCCGCGGGAAGACCGTGCAGGAGGGCGGCGCCATCTATAACTTTACCGGCCCCCAGGGCTTTGGTATCGCCAATATCGCCGATGGGCTTTACGCGATCCGCAAGCTGGTATACGAGGATAAGCGTCTTACGCTTACCGAATACGCCGAGGCGCTTTCGGATAACTTCGGCAAGCCGCTTTCCCCCGATATGATCTATACGGTGGCCCTGCAAAAGGCCGAGGATCTGCAAAGGGCCGGCAAAAAGGTCACCGAGGCCGATATTGCCGCCTTCGTCAAGCTCGGTATGGAGGGTATCTCGGATAAGAACAAGGCTGCTCGCTACCAAAAGCTTTTGGATATGATCGACGAGCTGCCGAAATTCGGGAACGACGACGATGAGATCGACGAGCTGGCGCGCGATGTAGCCTATACCTACACCCGCCCGTTAGAGCAATACACCAATCCCCGCGGCGGGCGCTACCAGGCAGGGCTTTACCCGGTCTCGGCTAACGTTCCGCTCGGCCAGCAGACCGGCGCGACGCCCGACGGGCGCCTGGCCTACACCCCGGTCGCCGACGGTGTTTCCCCGGTTTCGGGGCGCGATTCCAACGGGCCTACCGCGGCCGCGAACTCGGTCGCGAAGCTCGACCACGGCATCGCCTCCAACGGAACGCTTTATAACATGAAGTTCCACCCCTCGGCCCTGGCAGGGGCGCGCGGGCTGGAGAATTTCGTTTCGCTGATCCGCACCTATTTTGACCGTAAGGGTATGCACGTGCAGTTCAACGTCGTCTCGCGTGAGACCCTGATCGACGCGCAGAAGAATCCCGATAACTACAAAACGCTGGTCGTTCGCGTAGCGGGCTACAGCGCGCTCTTTACCACGCTCTCCCGCTCGCTGCAGGATGATATCATCAACCGTACCGAGCAGAAGGGAAATGGCTGATGACAAACGAGCTTTATGAAAAGCGCGGGCGCATCTTCGATATCCAGCGCTATTCGATCCACGACGGGCCGGGTATCCGCACCATCGTCTTCTTGAAGGGGTGTGTTCTCCGTTGCCGTTGGTGCTGTAACCCCGAATCGCAGGAATACGCGATCCAGAGCGTCAGCGTCAACGGAAAAAAGAAGACCTATGGGGAGGATGTTACGGTCGGTGAGGTCCTTTCGCGCGTGATGAAGGATCGAGACTATTACCGCCGCAGCGGCGGCGGGCTCACCCTTTCGGGGGGAGAGTCGCTCTGTCAGGCCGATTTTGCCGCCGCCCTTCTTATGGGGGCGAAGGAATACGGGATCACGACCGCGATGGAAAGCACGGCTTGCGCGCCCTTCGAAGCGATCGAGCAGGTGCTTCCGCATCTTGATTACTATCTGCTTGATATCAAGCACATGAATTCCGACAAGCATAAGGAGTTTACGGGGCAGCCGAACGAGCGGATCCTTGAAAACGCGAAAAGGATCGCTAAAAGCGGTCTTACCGATCTTACGGTCCGCGTACCGGTGATCCCCACCTTCAACGCGAGCGAGGGGGAGATCACGGCGATCGCGCGCTTTGCCGCCACCCTTCCCGGGGTGCGCCGTATCCATCTTCTGCCTTATCACCGCCTTGGTATGGACAAATACGCCCGCCTTGGCCGCGAATATTTGATGGGGGGCATCGCCCCGCCGAGTGACGAGCATATGCTGCGCCTTCGTGCCGCCGTAGAGAAGGAAACCGATCTTATTTGCCAGATCGGCGGTTAAGCCGAAAAGCAGTCCCTTTTCGGGGACTGCTTTTTTGGACGGTGAAGAAGGGAAAGGAGAAAGCGATGACAGAAAATGAACTGAAAAAGGAAGATTATATCGAGCCCTCTTGTCCCTTATGCCTTCCGGGTCACGAGCCAAACGCCCGTATCCCGATCGATCGGGTCCTTCAGAAGCTGGATTCCTATTTTGCGTCCAACGACCCAAGGGGCGCCCTTCGCCATCTTCTGTATTGGGAGGGGGAGGCAACGCTTGCCGCCGATAAACGGGGCCTTCTTACGGTCTATAACGAGCTGATGGGCCTTCATCGCAAGGAAGGGGCCGAAAGCGAAGCGATCGCTTACGCCGAAAAAGCGCTTGCCCTTCTTGCCACCGAGGGGCGGGAGGACGGCAGCGCGGGAACGACGCTTCTGAACGTCGCCACCGTCTACAAGGCCTTCGGCAGGGCCAAGGAGGCCCTGCCGCTCTACCGCCGCGCCGAGTCGCTTTACGCGCAGTATCTTCCCGAGGGGGATGGGCGCTTTGGCGGCCTTTACAATAACCTCGCCCTATGCCTTGCCGATCTTGCCGAGTACGAGGAAGCCGACCGCTGTTATCATCGCGCTCTTTCCGTGATGGAGGGGGTCGAGGGGGGCGAGCTTGAACGGGCGATCACCTATCTCAATCTTTCGGATCTGAAAAGAGAGGCGCTCCCCCTGGAGGAGGCCGCCCCGCTTATCGAGGAATACGTCCGTACGGCGCAAGAGCTGCTGGAGAGTCCGCGGCTCGAGCATAACGGCTATTACGCCTTTGTTTGCGAAAAGTGTGCCGATAGCTTTCGCTATTACGGATATTTTGCCTACGCCGACGAGCTGCTGGAAAGGGCAAGGTCGATCTATGAAGGGACTTGAGCTTTGCGAGGCCTTCTTTTTTGAGTGTGGGGAGCCTTTGTTTGTCAAAGAATGTAAAGAATACCTTCCATATCTTGCCTTTGGCCTTGTCGGGGGCGGCTCGGAATGCTACGGCTATGACGACGCCATCTCGCAGGATCACGATTTTGAGGCGGGCTTTTGTGTCTTTCTGCCCGATGAAGCAAAGATCTCCCGCCGCGCCGCCTTTTTGCTGGAAAGGACCTACGCGCGCCTGCCGAAGGAATATCGGGGCATCAGGCGGCCGATGCTTTCCCCTGTCGGGGGAAATCGGCATGGGGTCCTGCGCCTTTCGGATTTTCTTCTCGAAAAGCTGGGCGTGCCCGATGGGGTGCTCGACCCCGATATGTGGCTTTCGATCCCCCAGCATTATCTGTGTGAGGTGACGAACGGCAAGCTGTTTCGGGACGATCTCGGGGCCTTTACCGCCCTTCGCGCCCGTCTTGCCGAAATGCCGCGTGATGTGCGGTATAAGCGGCTTGCCGGCCAGCTGCTGATGGCCGACCAGGCGGGGCCCTATAACTATTCGCGCTGCCTTTCTCATGGGGAGGCAGGGGCGGCCCAGATCGCGCTGTTTCATTTTGTTCAGCATATGATCGAGGCGATCTTTCTTCTTAACCGTCGGTATATGCCCTATTACAAATGGCAGCTGCGGGCCCTTCGCTCACTCCCCCTTCTTTCGGAGCTTGCCGACGTTTTCGAATTTCTTCTTTCGACCCCCAACGATGAAAAATGTGCCAAGGAAAAGGCGGGCATCGTGGCCGACAGCGCTTCCATGCTGGTAAGGGCACTTAAAGAGGCAGGCCTTTCCGAGGCGGACAGCCCCACCCTTTCGGCGCACGCCTACGCCATAAATGACCGGATCACCGATCCCGCGCTTCGTAACCGTCATATTCTGTGCGCGGTTTCTTCATAAGGAAAAGGAGTAGCTATGATCAACGTAAAGGACCTGCTTGCCGAGCGGAAGGATAAAAAGATCTATCGGCAGGGCGATGCCATCGTTAAGCTTTTTGACGAAAGCTATTCTCAATCGGATATTCTGAACGAGGCCCTGAACCAGGCCCGCGTGCAGGAGACGGGGCTGCCGATCCCGCGGATCCGCGAGGTCACCCTGATCGAAGGGAAGCGCGCGATCGTGATGGATTATATGGAGGGGCAGACCCTGGAGGCCCTGATGCAAAAAAGCCCCGAGCGGGAGGACGAGTATCTTTCCCTCTTTATCGAGATCCAGGCTTATATCCATCGGCACCGCCAGATGCTTCTCACGAAGTTCAAGGACAAGCTGGTCTCCAAGATCATGCGTTCCTCGCTTCCCGCCTCGGCCCGCTACGACCTTTCAATGCGGCTGGACAATATGCCGAACCACGCGCATCTTTGTCACGGTGACTTCAACCCCTCGAACGTGATCCTTGACGAAAAGGGAAGCTATTCGGTCATCGACTGGTCGCACGCGAGCCAAGGGAACGCCACGGCCGACGCGGCAAAAAGCTATCTGTATTTTTATCTGAACGGTAACGAAGCGTTTGCCGAAAAATATCTTTCGGTATACTGCGAAAAGACCAATACAGAGGTCTCTTATATGCGAAAATGGATCCCGATCGTCGCGGCGGCCCAACTGATCCGCGCGGACGAAGCGAAAAAAGAAAAGCTGATGAAGCTTGTGGATGAGGTAGAAAGAGCCGATGAATAAATTTGATACCAAGGTGCAGTACCTGAAATATCGGGTGCTGAAGGAGGTCGCAAGGCTTTCCTTTGAGGATACGTTGCTTGAAAACGTAACCGATATCCCGCGCTCGATCGCCCCCGGCAAGACCCCGACGATGCGCTGCTGCGTATATAAGGAGAGGGAGATCCTTGGCCAGCGTGTGCGCCTGGCGGTCGGCGGGAACCGCTATAACCGCAAGGTGGTCCAGGTCATCGACATCGCGTGTGACGACTGTCCCGCGGGCGGATACGAGGTGACCTCGGTCTGCCGTGGGTGCCTTGCCCACCGCTGTGAGCAGGCCTGCCGTCGCGGCGCGATCTCCTTCGGGCGCGATCAGAAGGCCTACATCGATAAAAGCAAATGCGTCGAATGCGGTCTTTGCGCCACCGCCTGCCCCTATAACGCCATCGTTAACCATAAGCGGCCGTGCGAGGGGAGCTGTAAGGTGGGGGCGATCAGCATGGGAAAGGAAAAGGAGGCCTGCATCGATTACGAAAAATGCACCGCCTGCGGCGCCTGCTCCTATACCTGCCCCTTCGGGGCGATCACCGACCGCTCGTATATCTTAGACGTCGTGGACCTGATCAAGCAAAGCGAGGAAGGGAAGAGGTATGCGCTTTACGCGCTGATCGCCCCCTCGATCGCGGGGCAGTTTTCCCCCGCCGAATTAAGCCAGGTCGTGACCGGACTGCGCCGCTTGGGCTTTACTGCGGTCGCGGAGGTGGCGCTCGGCGCCGATATCGTGGCGAAAAACGAAGCCGAGGAGCTTTCAAAGAAGGGCTTTTTGATTTCCTCCTGCTGTCCCGCCTTCGTCAGCTATATCGAAAAGAATTTCCCCGAGCTTACCAAGCATATCTCGCATAACCTTTCCCCCGCGGGGACGCTTGCCAAGCTTATCAAGGAAAAGGATCCCACGGCAAAAACCGTCTTTATCGGCCCCTGTACCGCCAAAAAGACCGAGTTCCAGCGCAAGGAATACGAGGGGTTGCTGGATAGCGTTATCACCTTTGAGGAGCTGCAGGCCCTGTTCGGCAGCCGCGATATTGATACCGAAACGCTTCCCGAGACTCCGATCGACCAGGCCTCCTCCTTCGGGCGCGGGCTTGCCGTTGTCGGCGGTCTTAGCGAGGCGGTACGGCAGGCGCTTTTGGAAAGCGGCAGCGATTTCGAGCTGAAGGCGCTCTCCTGCAACGGGATCGAGGAATGCAGGGCGGCCCTTCTGCGTGCCAAAAAGGGCGTTCTCCCCTATAATTTCATCGAGGGGATGGCTTGCCAGGGCGGTTGTATCGGCGGCGCGGGATGCCTGACGCACGAGACAAAGGGGCGCCAGGCGGCCGACCGCCACGCACGGGACGCCGGCGCGAAAAGCATACGGGATGCCCTTGCGGCTTCTTGCTTACACAAAGAATAAAGCAAAAGAAAAGGTCCTTTCCTCTCCAAGGAGAAGAAAGGACCTTTTTGTATCGTTTTCTTTACAAATTTGCGATAAAATCGAGAATATCGCCCGTAACCTCATCACGGCAGGTGTCGTTCAGGATCTCGTGCCGGCACCCCTCGTACAGCTTCAGCGTGGCCGTGGCGCCCGAAGCCTTCAGCTTGTTGTAAACCGCCCTGACTCCGTTCCCGAATCCGCCGACAGGGTCGTCTGCCCCCGAAACGAGAAGAATGGGCATCGCCTTGTCGATCCTCTTAAACCAGTCGCCGCTGTTCGAGCGCTTCAGCAGGGTCATCAGATCCCGCATAGCGCTGTTCGTGAAATAAAAGCTGCAGAAGCGATCCTCCTTATAGATGCGGCGGATCTCCTCGTCCTTGGTCAGCCAGGATTTTGCGTCATTCTCCTGTGCAAAGCGCTTGTTATAGGCCCCGAAGGCGATCCCGCGCAGCAGCGAGGAGCGCTTTTTTTCGCCGCAAAGGACGCACAGGGCCCCCGCCAGCGCGATCCCGACCCCGGCCGCCGGGTTGGGACCGCCGGTTCCCATCACGATCAGGGCATCGGGGCGGCAGAAATGACAGGCCGCCAGCCGCGCGATGAAGGAGCCCATGCTGTGCCCCATCAGGATATACGGCAGGTCCTTCCCATATTCGTTCCGTATCGCCTCGGCAAAGACGGCAACGTCACGGCACACCAAGCGCCAGCCGTCCTTTTTGGCAAAGTAGCCAAGCTCCTCCTCGGAGGTGGCGGTGCTTCCGTGACCGATATGGTCGTATCCGAAGGCAAGGTATCCCTCCTCGGCAAGTCTTTCCATAAAGCGCTCGTAACGGCCGATATGCTCGGTCATTCCGTGGGCGATCTGAAACAGACCGCGGATCTTTCCCTTCGGCAGGAACACGCGCCCCGCAAGGCGATGCTTTCCGTCACTCGATAACACTCTTTTTTCAAGGTACGCCATCATTTCCTCCTTATAGGCTTCGGCAGGCGGCTACCGCACGGTGCCAGCCTGAAAGAAGCGCTTCCTTTTTTTCTTTTTCCATAGCGGGGGAGAAGAGAAACGGTTTTCCTTCGCACCCTTGAATGTCCTCGCGGCTCTTGTAAAAGCCGACCGCAAGGCCTGCAAGATACGCGGCGCCCTTGGCGGTCGCCTCTCTCGTTAAGGGGCGGCAGACCGTGATCCCCGAAATATCGGCCTGAAATTGCATCAGAAAATTGTTGGCGGCGGCGCCCCCATCGACCCGAAGCGAAGAAAGCGGCGCCTTCATATCGGCGGCCATCGCCGCCAGCACGTCCTCGGTCTGATAGGCGATCGCCTCAAGGCTGGCCCTTATAATGTGGTTGGCCCCCGTCCCGCGGGTAAGCCCCGTGATCGTGCCGCGCGCGTTCATATCCCAATAGGGAGCGCCAAGGCCCGAGAAGGCGGGCACAACGTAGACCCCCGCCGTATCGGCAAGCTTTCTGGCAAAATATTCGCTGTCGCGCGATTCGCTGATCAGGCGCATCTCGTCACGCAGCCATTGGATCACGGCTCCCCCTACGAAAACGCTTCCCTCCAGGGCGTATTCGGTCGGTCTTCCCGCCTCGGTGGCGGCAACCGTCGTTAAAAGGCCGTTTTCGCTGTATACACGTTGATTTCCCGTGTTGGCTAACAGAAAGCAGCCGGTTCCGTAGGTGTTCTTGGCCTCGCCCGCGCGGAAGCAGCATTGGCCGAAAAGCGCTGCCTGCTGGTCCCCCGCGATCCCCGCGATCGGAATACGCGCGCCCAGAAGCTCGATCTCGGCGTATACCTCGCTGCTGCTTTTTACGGTCGGCAGCATCGTACGGGGGATCGAAAGCAGCGAAAGCAGCTCGTCATCCCAATCCTCGCTTTCCAGGTTATAAAGCATCGTGCGGGAGGCGTTGGTCTTATCGGTGGCGTGGACGGCGCCCCCCGTCAGCTTGAATAACAGCCAGGTGTCGATCGTACCGAACAGAAGCTCGCCCCGCTCGGCCGCCTCCTTGGCCCCTTCCACGTTATCCAAGATCCACTTGATCTTGGTGCCGCTGAAATAGGCATCGGGCCGCAGGCCTGTTTTTTTATGGATGAGATCGGCATACCCCCGCTCCTTCAGCTCCTCGCAAAGGGGCGCGGTGCGGCGGCATTGCCAGACGATCGCGTTATAGATCGGCTTTCCCGTGTGGCGGTCCCACACCACGGTGGTCTCGCGCTGATTGGTAAGGCCGATGGCCGCGATCTCGGAAGGATCGATCCCGCTTTTTACGATGCACTCGGTCATGGTGGCGTATTGCCCCGCGTAGATCTCCATCGGGTCATGCTCAACGAGCCCCGGCTTCGGGTAGATCTGCGTGATCTCGTGCTGCGCCATACTGACGATGCGCCCTGCACGGTCAAAAAGAATGCTTCGCGTGCTGGTCGTGCCCTCGTCAAGCGCCAGAATATATTTTTTCATACGCCCTCCGTTATCTTTTTCTGATCTTATTGTACCGCTTTCAGGGCAAAATGTCAAGCAAAGGGAAAAAAGGGAAGGGCCCTGCATGCCATATGGCATACAGGACCCCTTACAATTAAAGCTTTTGGGTGTGCGTTTTCAGCTGAACGTCGTGCGCGCCGCCCTCCACGATGCTGACCGAGGAGACCAGCGTCAGCTTGGCCTTCTGCTGCAGCTCGGGAATCGTGAGAGCACCGCAGTTACACATAGTCGAGCGGACCTTGGCCAGCGACTGCTGGACGTTATCCGCCAGAAGCCCCGCGTAGGGTACGTAGGAATCCACGCCCTCCTCAAAGGAAAGCTTGGAGGCACCGCCCATATCGTAGCGCTGCCAGTTGCGGGCGCGGCTGGAGCCCTCGCCCCAATATTCCTTCATCATCGTGCCGTTTACGTTGACCTTGCCGCCGGGCGCTTCCTCAAAGCGGGCGAAATAGCGGCCAAGCATCACGAAATCGGCACCCATAGCCAGGGCCAGCGTGATGTGATGATCGTGTACGATACCGCCGTCCGAGCAGATCGGGACGTAGATACCGGTCTCCTCATAGTATTCGTCACGCGCGCGGCAGACGTCGATCAGGGCGGTGGCCTGTCCGCGGCCGATGCCCTTGGTCTCACGCGTGATACAGATCGAGCCGCCGCCGATACCGACCTTGATGAAATCGGCCCCGCAATCGGCCAGGTAACGGAAGCCCTCGGCGTCTACGACGTTGCCGGCCCCGACCTTTACGCTGTCTCCGTATTTTTCACGGATGAAATCGATCGTGATCTTCTGCCACTCGGTGAACCCTTCGGACGAGTCGATGCAAAGCACGTCGGCCCCCGCCTCGACAAGAAGCGGAACACGGGTCGCGAAATCACGGGTATTGATCCCCGCGCCGACGAGATACCGCTTATCCTTATCCAGCGACTCCAAGGGGTTTTGCTTGTGGGTATCGTAGTCCTTGCGGAAAACGAAGTAGAGAAGCTCTCCCTTTTCGTTCAGAATGGGAAGCGAATTCAGCTTGTTATCCCAGATGATATCGTTGGCCTCCTTCAGGGTCGTGCCCTCGGGGGCCGTGATCAGCCGATCAAGCGGAGTCATAAAGGTGTGGATGGGCGTATCAAGCGACATACGGCTGACGCGGTAGTCGCGCCCGGTCACGATGCCAAGCAGCTTTCCGTTGGGGCGCCCCCCTTCGGTGATGGCGACCGTCGAATGCCCGGTCGCTTCCTTCAGTGCCAAAACGTCCGCCAGCGTCTGCTCGGGAGAGAGGTTCGAATCGCTGCAGACGAAGCCGGCCTTGTAGGCCTTTACCTTGGCGACCATAGCGGCCTCATCCTCGGCGGATTGAGAGCCGTAGATGAAGGATACGCCGCCCTCGCGCGCAAGGGCGATGGCCAGCTCGTCTCCCGAGACCGACTGCATAATGGCCGAGACCATCGGAATGTTTAAGGAATAAGCAGGCTCCTCGCCGCGGCGGTAGCGCACGAGGGGGGTGCGAAGACTGACGTTCTGGGGGACGCATTCCTTGGAGGAATACCCGGGAACCAAAAGATATTCGTTAAAGGTGCGAGACGGTTCGTTATAAAAGGTCGCCATAAATAACTCCTTGTCCTTTTTTGTATTTATTGCTTAATAGTATATCATAGATATAGGGAAAATGCAAGGTGTTTTTTCTCCTTTTTCCCCCTTTTTTAAAAAGAAAAAACGGAAAAAGAGAAGAGACTCTCTTTTTCCGTTTCGTTCACAGGACCGCTTTTAAAAATTGCACGGTACGGGGGTTTTTCGGGTTCTCAAAAAGCTCCGCGGGGGTGCCTTCCTCGGCAATGCCGCCGTCCGCCATAAAGAGAACGCGGGTCCCCACCTCGCGGGCAAAGCCCATCTCGTGGGTGACGATCACCATCGTCATACCCTCCGCTGCCAGTTCCTTGATCAGATCCAGCACCTCACCGACCATTTCGGGGTCAAGGGCACTCGTCGGCTCGTCAAAGAGCATCACCTTCGGATTCATGGCGAGCGCCCGCACGATCGCGATACGCTGCTTTTGTCCGCCCGAGAGGGTAGAGGGGTAAACGTTGGCCTTATCCTCAAGCCCAATGCGGCGAAGAAGGGTATAGGCCTTTTCGTTCTCCTCGGCGATGATCCTTTCCTTCGTCAGCGAAGGATCCTCCTTTTTTGCCTTTTTTAGGTTCTTGGTGCGGATGATGATCGGCGCCAGGGTGATGTTTTCAAGAATGGTCTTGTTGTTGAAAAGATTGAATTGCTGAAACACCATGCCCATATGCTGGCGGTGGATGTTGATATCGACACGCGGGTCGGCAATATCAACGCCGTTAAAGAAAATCGAGCCACCCGTGGGATCCTCCAGGCAGTTAAGGCAACGCAGGAAGGTGGATTTTCCGGAGCCCGATGGGCCGACGATGACCACCTTTTCACCGGGATAAATATCGGTTGAAATATCCGAAAGCACCGAAAGCGTGCCAAAGCTTTTGGAAAGCCCGCGTACCGAAATAAGGGGCTCTTGCTTATTTTGCATTTACAACACCCCCTTGGTTACGGTCGCTCTTCGCGAATTTCTTTTCAAGGATACGCAGGATCCTGGTCAGGACCATAACGATGATCAGATAAAGGATCGCCGAAATGATCAAGGGAGGCATATAATCGAAGGTACGGGAATTGATGACACCCGGGATCTTTCCAAGGTCGTAAATGCCGACATAGCCAACGATCGCGGTCTCCTTGACCAGCGTGATAAACTCATTGAACAGGGGGGGAAGGGCATTGCGAAGCGCCTGCGGAATAATAATGTGGCGCATGGTCTGCCAGGTCGAAAGCCCAAGGGAGCGCCCGGCCTCCATCTGCCCGTCGTCAATGCTCTCAAAGCCCGCTCGGGAGATCTCGGCCACATAGGCGGCTGAATTAAGACCAAAGGTGATCGCGCCGATCAGAACGCCGTTATCCCAGAAGGCGAAAACGACGAAATAAAGGATCATCAGCTGCAAAACGACCGGCGTTCCGCGGATGATCATAATATAGAAATCGGCGATCTTGGTAGGAACAGAGAGCTTCCCGGTCTTTTTGTTGATATAACGGATCATGGCAAAGACCGTTCCCAAAAAGACGCCGAGCACGGCGGCAAGAAGGGCGATGATCAGCGTATTGCCGAGACCCTCCAAATACAGCTTCCAGCGGTCCTGTGTGATCAGGGCCTTCGCAAAGCGGTCGATAATGGATGAGGCTAAAAGAAAATTCATAGTTAAGTACCCGTAAAGGGCGAGAAGCTGCGAACGCAACCTCTCGCCCCGATTGATTTTTTATTTCATGATCTCCAGCATTACGAGTGCGGGCAGCTTATCCATCAGGATAGCGTCGATACGGCCGGCCTTCAGATCGGCAAAGGCCAGGGAGTACTGCTTGTAGGACTGAACGGTGGTTTCGGCCGAGACCGTGACCTTTACGGTTTCACCGTCCTCGTTCTCGTAGGTGTGGCCGTCGGCGGTCTTGGCCTTGCCGAGGATCAGGTCACCGCTGGTGCCCTCCTGCACACCGACCTTAAGGCCGGAAAGATCGGCAACGCTGTCATAGGACTTATCCTTGGCCGAAACGACGACGAGGGTCGAGCTGTAGTAGACGGAAGAGAAGTCAACGCTGTCCTTGCGCTCATCGTTGATGGTGAGGCCGGCGGCGCCAACGGCGTTTCCGTCGCTGTTCTTGACCTGAAGAGGAATGGCGTTGAAGTCCATATCCACGACCTTGATCTTCTTGCCAAGGTTAACGGCGACCTCGTTCATAATGGCGATATCCACGCCGACGATCTCGTTGCCGTCGATGAATTCAAAGGGAGCGAAGCCCGATTCGGTGTAGACCGTGATCTCCTCGGTGGCCGAGCCGAAATCCCAGGTGAGCTTCAGGCCGTTGGCGGCAGGCGCGGGCTTCGTGTTGTCTTCCAGGTGCTGGGCGTAGGCATCGTAGTAATCGATGTACTTCTGCATCGTGCCGTTGGCGACCCAGGCGTTGATGACCGAGTTCACGGCGTTAAGCAGATCAGTCGAGCCCTTCTTTACGGCGATACCGAAGTCTTCCTTGAGAAGATCGGAAGCGTCAACCGCCGTGTAATTGCTGTTGCCGTTGCAGGAAGCAAGGCTCAGCGAGAAGGTGGCGAGCATCGCTACGATCAGAATAAGCGAAAGAATTTTTTTCATAATGTTATACTCCTTTTCGGGTGTTGACCCATTGATGCTCTTATTATAGCCCCCTCTTTCGGATTTGTCAAGCCCCTTTTTGAAAAAATATTCCAACAGAAAGAATGTTTTTTCATTTTGTCCGAAGGCAACGCCAAAATCAGAGTTTTTTATAATAAAAGTTAAAATATAATTCTGAATAATGAGAGATAAAATCTCTTTGTAATAAGGAAAACGGATGGAGAGAACCGAAGAAATGAAAAAATATTCAAAAAATGAATACAAAAAAGGCTTCCGCACTTGGCGGAAGCCCGGGGGATCAGGAAAGAAAGAGGCTTGCGACGTTTTCGTAAAGGAGCGAGGCGATCTCACGCTCGGTGAAATGCAGGCCCGCCGCGGCGTGGCAAAAGGCGCAAAGATTTTTAAGCGGTTCCCCACCGCTGCCGAAAAGCAGACGGTCGGTTCCGAAGAGGTTGATGAAAAGGGCCAGCGGCATCGGGTCGGTGACCGCGGTGATATCGAAATAGACGCGCTTGCATTTTGAAAGCTTCAAAAGGGCCTTGGGGGGCGTACCGCCCTTCGCGAGCGCGCAAAGCGGCAGGATAAGAGACGGGCGGCGTTTTCCCTTATAGAGCTTGCGAAGGCGGGAAAGGTCCTCCTCGTCCGTCAGCCCTTCGATATAAAGCGAAAGGTTGCGGCGGTTGGCAAGCTGCATCAGGCGGGGAAGGAGCGCGCCCTTTTCGAAGGGGGCGTTTTCGTCACCTAAGGGCTTTTTGTAGCAAAGGCAGGCGGTCTTCAGGTCGGCATCGATCGCTTGCTCGATCTCCTCATCGGTCATGCCCTCCTCGACCAAAAGGGCGGCATACCGATTTCTTTCGGGGATCCCATCGGGGAGAGCCTCCTCCTTGGGAAGAAGCGAGAAGACCTCACGCGCGCCAACGAACGGCACAAGGGAAAGGGGGGCACGGTCACTGTCTGCCGTCAAAAAGCGGGTATCAAAAAGCTTCGGCGGCAGAAGGGAATCCAAAAAGGCGCGCTCCTCGGCGTACAAGAATTCGGCTTGGCTTCCTTCTTGAGGAATGGAGAGCTGCGCTGCGAGCGCTTCGCCAAAATAAGCGGCGGGGTCTTTTTCCAAAAGCGCTTCGGCGCGGTTGACAAGATCGTTGGCCGTATAAAGCAGCCATTTCTTCCCATGCAGCTCCTTTTCCTCGGTCCTTCTTTCCTCGGTAAGCTTCGCAAGGATCGGAGAAGGATCGGGAGTTTGGAGGAAGGGGGCCCCGTTTTCGTCTTTTTCCGAAAGCGAGGGAGCCTTTGGCAGATAGCGGGCCAAAAAACGGGATACCGCAAGGCGGACGAGCAAAAGGGCGCCGGGGAGAGCCTCTCCGTCAATGACCTTGGCCCGCAGGGAGAGCATCCGCTCAAGCGGGGAAAAGGGAAAGCGGTCGTCCCCCGCAAAGAAGGTGGAAAGCCTTCCGTTGGCATAAAGACGCGCGGCGGTGGGATCGGTCGGCAACAAAAGCGTGCCCCCGTTTCCGAGATCGTCCGCCAGCTCGCAAAGCAGGAAGGGGTCGATCTCCTCTCGCGGATAGGGAAGAAAAAGCGTATCATTTTCCCGCAGCGAGGAAAAGAGTGCCGTGCGTGTTTTTTTCATGAGAAGCTCCTTTTTGGTGTTTTTCACTCATTTTACATCTTGAGTATAAAATTTGTAAGCCAAAAAGTCAAGGTGTTTTCTTTTAAAAATAAAAAATAAAGAAAAAAGAATAGAAAATCCCTTGCAAAAACCGTTTCGGCGTATTATAATAAAAAAGCAATGACGAAAGCTATCACGGTAAAAGGGAACAGAGAGTCGGCGGTTGGTGCAAGCCGATCCCGGATGCCGTGTATCCACTTTCCGAGCGTGCGGTGAAAGCCGCGGTGGGTGCCGCCCTTGGCACGAAAGAGAGGGTAGGGCTTTTTTCCTATCAATATGGGTGGCAACGCGGAGCTTCTTCGTCCCATAACGGTGACGGGGGCTTTTTTTGTTTATTTTTACTCTTTGGAGGATGTTTATAGTATGTTGGATCTACGGTTTGTAAGAGAAAATCCCGATTTGGTAAAGGAGAATATCCGAAAGAAATTTCAGGATCAGAAGCTTCCGCTTGTAGACGAGGTGATCGCCCTGGACAGTGAGCGGCGTACCCTTCAGCAGGAGGCAGACACGCTTCGCGCCAATCGGAACAAGATCTCCAAAAGCATCGGTATGCTGATGGCGCAGGGTAAGCGGGAGGAGGCCGAGGCCGCGAAGATCGAGGTCGGCAAGCAGGCTAAGCAGCTGGCGGACGATGAAGCGCGCGAAGGCGAGCTTTCCGAGCGCATCAAGAAGATCATGATGACCATCCCGAATATCATCGACCCCACCGTCCCGATCGGGAAGGACGACAGCGAGAACGTCGAGGTGCAGAAATACGGCGAGCCGACGGTGCCGGACTTCGAGGTCCCCTATCACACCGAGATCATGGAGAGCTTCGCGGGGATCGACCTTGACAGCGCCCACCGCGTGGCGGGGAACGGCTTTTATTATCTGATGGGGGATATCGCGCGCCTTCATTCGGCGGTCATCTCCTACGCCCGTGATTTCATGATCGACCGCGGCTTCACCTATTGCATTCCGCCCTTTATGATCCGCAGCGATGTTGTCACCGGCGTTATGTCCTTCGCGGAAATGGACGCGATGATGTATAAGATCGAGGGGGAGGACCTGTATCTGATCGGCACGAGTGAGCATTCGATGATCGGAAAGTTTATCGACCAGATCCTGCCCGAAAGCAGCCTGCCGCAAACGCTGACGAGCTATTCGCCCTGCTTCCGTAAGGAGAAGGGGGCCCACGGTCTTGAAGAGCGCGGCGTCTACCGTATCCATCAGTTTGAAAAGCAGGAAATGATCGTGGTTTGCCGCCCCGAGGAGAGCCCTTTGTGGTTCGAAAAGCTGTGGCAGAACACGGTCGATCTCTTCCGCAGCCTGGATATCCCCGTCCGTACGCTGGAATGCTGCTCGGGCGACTTGGCCGATCTGAAGGTCAAATCGATCGACGTGGAGGCCTGGTCTCCCCGTCAGAAGAAGTATTTTGAGGTCGGCAGCTGCTCCAACCTCGGAGACGCGCAGGCCCGCCGCCTCCGTATCCGTGTGTCGGGCAAGGACGGTAAGTATTTGGCGCATACCCTCAATAACACGGTCGTGGCGCCCCCCCGTATGCTGATCGCGTTTCTTGAGAACAACCTTCGCGCCGACGGCAGCGTCGCGATCCCCGTGGCCCTTCGCCCCTATATGGGCGGCAAAGAGGCCATTCTGCCCAAAAAGTAAGAATAGGACCGCCGCCCTTCGCAAGAGGGGCGGCGCCCGTAGGTAAATCGGTATGACGGAAATCGTTTTTTCACAGATCGTTATTCTGTTTGCGTTTATCCTGATCGGATATCTGCTTGGAAAAAGCGGAAAGGTCGGGCAAAGGGAGGGCAAAACGCTTTCGACCCTTTGCGTATACGTTTTTCTGCCTTGCATGAATTTCTTAAGCTTCGCCAAAAACTGTACGGTCGAGAACCTGAAGGCAAACGGCACCCTGCTGCTTGCCGCCCTCCTGATCCTCTCGGTGTTGGCGGTCTCGATGTTCTTTCTCGCGCGTCTTTTTACAAAGGATGCCGATAAGCGCTGCGTGTATCACTATACCCTTACGGTTCCCAATTACGGCTATATGGGGTATCCGCTGGTAGAGGGGATCCTCGGCTCCGCGGGCCTCTTTCTGTTCCAGGTCTTCACGCTGCCGCTTTCGCTTTATACCTATACGTTCGGCTATGCCGAGCTGACCGACGGAAAGCTCTCTCTTAAGCGGCTTTTGAATCCCGCTACGGTTTCGATTGCCGCGGGGATGCTGTACGGCCTTTCGGGGCTTGCGCTGCCCGAGCTTGTGTCGTCGATCCTTTCAAAGGGAAGCGCGTGCGTTGGCCCCGTATCCATGCTTTTGGCGGGGGTCACGCTTTCGGGCTTCTCGGTCAGGACCCTGCTTTCCGACCGCAATTCGTATATCATCACCGCGATCCGCCTTCTCGCGATCCCCTTCGCCGTCGGGCTTTTTCTTCCGTTGTTTACCTCGGACAGAGATCTCATCACCATGGCGGTCCTGTTCGCGGCGCTCCCCTGCGGCCTTAATACCATCGTTCTCCCCTCCCTGGCGGGGAAAAGCTGTGATGACGGGGCCCGCTTCGCCTTTCTTTCCAACATTCTGGCGTGCGGTACCATTCCGCTTTGCGTCGCTGCATTACTGTAAGGAGAAAAATATGAAGATCATCGTTGCGCCCGATTCCTTCAAGGGGAGCGTTTCGGCTGAAAAGGCGGCGCTCTCCATCAAGTGCGGCCTTCTTGAGGGGGCAAAAGACAAAACGCTTTCGGTCCTTACCCTTCCTATTGCCGACGGGGGAGAGGGCACGCTTGCGGCGATCGTTCCCGAAAAGGATCGGCGTACCCTTTCGGTAGCGGGCCCCGATTTTAAAAGGCTCCCCGCCGAATACGGCTATATCGGCAAGACCGCCGTTATCGAAATGGCCACGGCGGCAGGGCTTACGATCCTGCCCCCCGCGCAAAGAAGCGCCGCGCGCGCCACCACCTATGGGGTGGGAGAGCTGATCCGACAGGCCCTGCTCGAGGGGGCCGAGGAGATCCTTTTGACGGCGGGCGGCAGCGCCACCAACGACGGAGGCTGCGGTATGATCGCGGCGCTCGGCGTCCGCTTCCTGGATAAAGAGGGCCATGAATTTATCCCCACGGGCGGCACGCTTTCGCTGATCGCCGATATAGACGCTTCGGGCCTTTTCCCGCCCCTTAAAAAAGCGAGGATCACGGTCGCCACCGACGTAAAAAACCCCCTTATTGGGGAGAACGGCGCTACCTCGATTTACGCCCGCCAGAAGGGGGCTACCGAAAAAGAGCTTCGGGAAATGGAGGCGGGGATGCGAAGCCTTGCCCGCCTGCTTGCCGATAAAAGCGGCCGTGATGTTGCTTCGATGGAGGGCGCGGGCGCGGGCGGCGGCATTCCGGCGCCGCTTCTCGCCTTTACAGAGGCCCATATCCAATCGGGGATCGGGGCCGTGCTTTCCGCCCTTTCCTTTGAGGATGCCCTGAAGGGTGCCTCGCTTGTGATCACGGGGGAGGGGAAGATCGACCGTCAAAGCCTTTTCGGGAAGGCGATCAGCGGCGTCGCGCACGCCGCCGGGGAAAAGGGGATCCCCGTCGATTGCTTCGTCGGCTGTATCGGGGATGACCCCGAGGAGCTTCGCCGCCTTGGCGTACGGGAGCTTTACGCGGTAGCGGACCGCGCGTCCTCGCCCGCCGATTCGATGCGGAATGCCGAGCGCTATCTTTATGAAATGGCCAAGGAATACGCCGAAAAGCTATAAAAGAAAGCCACCCTGCGGGGTGGCTTTCTTTTAATAACCTATGGAAATATCCTTGATATCGGGATCGGCTTTCAGCGTTTCAAACATTTTCTCTTTATCCAGATGATAAAGCACGTATACGCGCAGCTTCAGAATAAGGCTGCCGTCCTCGTTCCGATTGACCTTGATGTCGTTCGGCTCGCTTTGTAAAAGCCTTTTGACGCATTCCACCTTTTCGTCGATGCTTTGCTCGGCACAAAGCGAGAAGGTGAAATCCACCGTGCAATGGCTTTCAAATTCCTTGGATTTTTTGTGGAACAGAAGCTGAATGGAGAGGATAAGTAGGGTGGCAAAAACCGTGATGACGTACATGCCCGCCCCCGCGGCCATACCGATGCCGGCGGTGGTCCAGATCCCGGTCGCGGTCGTCAGCCCCTTGATGGCGCCCCCACGCACGAAGATGACCCCCGCGCAAAGGAAGGAAACGCCCGTAACGATATTCGAGGCGATACGCGAAATATCCGCGCGGTAGGCTTCACTCAGCGCCACATCGGCAAAGGCGTATTGCGAGATAATGATGAAAAGGGCAGAGCCCATGGCCAGAATGATATGGGTCTTGATGCCCGCGTCCTTGCGGCGGTGGCTTCTCTCCAGCCCGATCACAGCGCCGCAGACACACGCCAAAACCAAGCGTACGTAAAGCTCCCACTGCGATCCGATATTCTCTAAAATTGCGTTCAGCATAGCGTCACCTCTTTTTTTACCATTATATACACTTTGCTTGAAAATGTAAAGAGAAAAAAGAAAAATCTTTCTTCTTTTTACGGAATTTCCGACTTTTTCGAAAAAGCTATTGACAAGCGTCGCTTTCTGTGATAGCATATTTACGAAAAGAGATAGAGGCGCACCTTGTGATGAGTACCGCTGCAAAAAGGCTGCCAAAGCTATGCGGGAAAGGCGCGGGTGCCGAAGTGGGTGCCGTGGCGGGCACTTGGCTGGCAATGCGGAGAAGATCCGTCTTGTTGTCGCAGAAATGCGGAGTGCTATCCGACAAGTCATTCTTTTTGGGATGCTTTTTGCGGGGTAGTATTTCTATCCCGCTTCTTTTTGTATTTTATAACCTTTGGAGGAGATTTATGATGAAAAACACGGTATTTACGGGCGTCGCGACCGCCATCGTCACCCCGCTTACGGAAAAGGGGATCGATTACGAAAGCTTTGCAAGGCTTATCGAGTGGCAGATCGCCGAGGGGGTCGACGCGATCGTAGCCGTTGGTACGACGGGGGAGGGCTCCACCCTTACCGACGCCGAGCACAGAGAGGCGATCAAATTCTGCGTTGATCAGGTCAGGGGCAGGGTCCCTGTCATTGCGGGGACAGGCTCTAACGATATCGCCTACGCCATTGATCTGACAAGATTTGCCTGCGAGGCGGGGGCCGATGCCATGCTTCTTGTCACGCCGTATTACAACAAAGCGACCCAGAATGGGCTTTTGCAGTCCTTCCGCGCCATTGCGGATGCCTCTACCAAGCCCTGCATTCTTTACAACGTACCGAGCCGTACGGGCTGTAATCTTCTCCCCCAAACGGTAGCCAAGCTTGCCAAGCACCCCAATATCGTCGCGATCAAGGAGGCGTGCGGAAACATCTCGCAGATCGCCGAGGTCGCCGCGCTTTGCGGGGATGAGATCGATATTTATTCGGGCAACGACGACCAGATCGTCCCGGTTCTCTCTCTTGGCGGTAAGGGCGTTATCTCGGTGCTTTCCAATGTTCTTCCGAAGGAGACCAAAGAGATCTGCACCCGCTTCTTCCAAGGCGACGTCAAGGGCTCCTGCGCCTTACAGCTGAAGCTGCTTCCGCTGATCAACACCCTCTTCTGCGAGGTCAACCCCATTCCCGTTAAGGCCGCTGTGTCGGCCATGGGCTTCGGGGAAAACTACCTGCGCCTGCCGCTGACGCCTATGGAAGCCAACAACGAGGAAAAGCTGCTTTCGCTGATGCGTGAAGCCGGCCTTTCGGTCTGAGAGGAGCTTATATGAAGATCTTACTGCACGGCCTTTGCGGCCATATGGGACAAGAGGTCGTAAAGCTGATCGCGGCCGGCTATAAGAACGCGGTCCTTACGGCGGGGGTCGATGCCTTTGCCACGGGGAACGAGGCAGTCCCCTGCGCCAAAAGCTTCGACGGGGCCGATCCGAACGTCGACTGCATCGTGGATTTTTCCCACCACAGCCAAACGCTGCCGCTTCTTGCCTTCGCCAAAAAGCACCGTTTGCCGATCGTGCTTTCGACAACGGGGCAGACCGAGGAGGAGCTTGCGGCCATCTACGAGGCTTCGCGGGAGATCCCGATCTTCTATTCGGCCAATATGTCCTTTGGCGTCGCGCTTCTCATCGAGCTGGCGAAAAAGACCGCCGCCGCGATGCCCGAGGCCGAGATCGAGATCGTTGAAAGTCATCATGACCGTAAGATCGACGCGCCGAGCGGGACCGCTAAAATGCTGGTCGACGCGCTTTGCGAGGTGCGCCCCACCGCCTACCCCCATTTGGGTCGAAGCGGCCAAGGAAAGCGCACGCCGGAGGAGATCGGCGTGCATTCGCTTCGTATGGGAAATGTCGTCGGGATCCATGAGGTGATCGTCGCTACCCAAAATCAGACCATTACCTTAAAGCACGAGGCGCACAGCCGCGCCCTCTTTGCCGAGGGGGCCTTAACGGCCGCCGCCTTCCTGTGCGGTAAGCCTTCGGGGCTGTATAACATGAAGGATATGGTCTGATTGTAAACAAAACATTATATATTTTAGAACGAGGTTCTTATGAAAATTGCCATTTACGGATACGGAAATCTTGGAAAAGGGGTTGAGATAGCGGCCCTTTCCGCCCCCGACGTCACCCTTTTCGGGGTCTTTTCCCGCCGTGATCCTCAAAAGGTTCAAACCGTAACGGGGGTCCCCGTATACGCCGCCGATACGCTTTTGTCGTACGCCGATGAGATCGACGTTCTCGTGATCTGCGGCGGAAGCGCGACCGACCTGCCGCGGATGACCCCCTCTCTTGCCGCGCATTTTAACGTGGTCGACAGCTTTGATACCCACGCTTCGATCCCGCAGCATTTTTCCGCTGTGGATGAAGAAGCCCTGAAGGGGGGGCACACCGCCCTTATTTCGGCGGGGTGGGATCCCGGCCTTTTCTCGCTGGCGCGCCTGTATGCCTCGGCGGTTCTGCCGAACGGAAGCGATTATACCTTCTGGGGGCGAGGGGTCAGCCAGGGGCATTCGGATGCCATTCGCCGTATCGAGGGGGTGCTTGACGCCCGCCAATATACCGTGCCCGTGCCCGAAGCGCTTGAAAGCGTGCGTCGGGGTGAATGCCCTGCGCTTTCGGTGAGGGAGAAGCACACGAGAGAGTGCTTCGTCGTGGCAAAGGAGGGCGCTGACCTTACTCGCATTGAAAAAGAGATCAAGGAGATGCCCAACTATTTTGCCGATTACGATACGACCGTCACCTTTATCACGCAGGAAGAGCTGCTTCGCGACCACAGCGGGATCCCGCACGGCGGCTCTGTCATTCGGACGGGGAAGACCGGCAAGAATATGGAAAACGGCCACGTGATCGAATACAGCCTGAAGCTGGATTCCAATCCCGAGTTCACCGCCTCGGTCCTTTTGGCCTACGCCCGCGCCATCCACCGTATGAGTCGGCGCGGTCAGCACGGCTGCAAAACGGTTTTTGACGTTGCGCCCGCCGATCTTTCGCCCTTGAGCGCCGAAGAGCTGCGCGCCCATCTTCTTTGAACGGAAGGACTTTTTATGATCTGTGAAAATCTTTCGGTAGACCAAAACGGCAGCCTGCTTTTCGCGGGCCAATCGGTCACCACCCTTGCCAAGGAATACGGGACCCCTCTCTATCTGATGGATGAGGACCGCATTCGTGAGCGGTGTCGCACCTATCTTTCGGCCGTAAAAGAGGCCTTTGGGGAGAATGGCTCGGTGCTTTACGCCTCGAAGGCAGCCTCCTTTCGGCGCCTTTATTGCGTGATGAAGGAAGAGGGCATGGGGATCGACGTCGTTTCCTCGGGCGAGATCTATACCGCCCTTGCGGCTGGATTTCCGCTTTCCCGGGCTTATTTCCATTCCAATAATAAGACCGATGCCGATATCCGTTACGCGATCGAAAACGGGATCGGGTATTTCGTGGTCGATAACGCCGAGGAGCTTTTGGTCATTGACGGGGTTGCCAAGGAAAAGGGGATCATCCAAAGCGTTCTGCTTCGCCTTACCCCGGGGATCGACCCCCATACCTACGAGGCGATCTCAACCGGGAAGGTCGATTCGAAATTCGGCTCGGCCATTGAGACGGGGCAGGCCGAGGAGATGACTCGTCTTGCGCTCTCGCTTCCCAACGTCCACCTTTCGGGCTTTCATTGCCACGTCGGCTCTCAGGTCTTTGATTCGTCGGTGTATCTGGCGGCGGCTGACGTGATGCTCCGCTTTATCGCCGCTATGCGTTCCTCTCTCGGCTATACGGCCGAGCAGCTCGACCTTGGCGGCGGATACGGCGTCCGCTATATCGAGGAGCAGCCGATGATCGACATCCGCGCCAATATTTTGGAGGTTGCGGCCTTTATCAAGGATAAATGCGTTGACCTGGGGATCGAAATGCCCCATATCTCCTTTGAGCCGGGCAGAAGCATCGTCGCCGACGCGGGGCTTACCGTCTACACGGTCGGTACCGTCAAGCGGATCACGGGCTATAAGAATTACGTGTCAGTCGACGGAGGTATGACCGATAACCCGCGTTACGCCCTCTACGGCGCCCCCTATACCATTTTGCCGACCGAGGGGGTCAACGGGGAAAAAACGCTTCTTTGCTCGCTTGTCGGGCGGTGCTGCGAAAGTGGGGATATCCTGCAGGAGAATATCCTTTTGCCGAACAGCATCAAGCGCGGGGACCTTGTCGCCTGCCTTACCACGGGGGCCTATCACTACTCGATGGCTTCGAATTACAACAAGCTCCCCCGCCCCCCGATCGTGATGCTTTCGGGCGGAGATTCGTATCTCGCCGTTCGCCGCGAAACCCCCGCCGACCTTGCGGCTCTCGATATTTGACGGATTTTTGATAAAAAAACTTTACAAGTCATGATAAGAAAAAGGACCTTTCCTCTCGGAAAAGTCCTTTTTTTGAACGCTTCCGATCGTTTTATCAACGATCGGATCTTGCCCGTCTTTTTTTGAATAGCGGCTCATCCTTCGTGCAAAGCCACGCGCCGATGACCATAAGCCCAAGCGCGACGAAGTATGTATAATTCGGAATCTCACGAAAGATCGCCAGGGAAAGAAGCGTGCCGATGAAAGGGGCGATCGCGTAATAGGCGCTGGTCCTCGCCGCGCCAAGTAAACGCTGTGCGTATACGTAAAAAAAGATGCTTAATCCGTACGCGATGAATCCCACGGCCAGAACGGCAAAAACACTCCAAAGGGTGGCTATCCGCTCTCCAAGCAACAGTCCGATGATGACAGAGCCCATGCCGGAAAACACACCCTTCAGCAGTACGATCTGCAACGGATCCTTGGAGGAGATCTTCCTTGTACAGTTGTTTTCAAAGCCCCAACAAACGCAAGCCAGAAGAATAAACAGAGAGCCGAAGGAAAATTGAAGACTTGAAACATCTTCCAGCGAGAGAGTAGCGCAGGAAAGCACGATGAACAGGATCCCGACCCATAAGCGTCGGCTGATCCTCTCCCCGAAAACGATCAGGGCGATAAAGGCAGTGGCAACGATCTCAAAATTGTTAAGCAGGGAAGCGTTGGCTGCCGTGGTAGAGCGCAAGCCAAATAAAAGACAGATGGGTGCTGCAATATCCAAGAGGATCATGGCTGCCGCATAGGGCCATTCGGATCTCGTTAATTTCGCTTCGGCGCCCCGACGGCCCCGAGCCTTGCAGATAAGGGCGATCACACCCATGCCAAGACCCGCGCCGATATAAAGAAATCCCGCCATAAGGGTCGATGGCATATAAGAAAGCAGCAATTTGGAAAAGGGGGCGTTTATGGCGTATAAGGCTGCTGCCAGGATCGCAAGGGCGATCCCTAATCGGAAAGAGCTTTTCATAGCAATCGATCGATCGCTCCCTTCAGATTCTCGATTGCCGCTTCGTCGTTTTCCAAAACCGCGTCGAAAATGCAGTGGTCGATGTGATCCTTCAGAATAACCTTTCCAAGATTCGTGATCTCGGAGCGAACGGCCGCCAGCTGGATGAGAACGTCGCTGCAGTCGCGCCCCTCCTCCACCATTTTTTTAACCGAGGATAAGTGCCCGATCGCCCGCGCCATTCGATTCAGAACGGCTTTCGTATGCGTATGCTTGTCCATAGCTCTCTTCTCCTTGTATCCCCCCCGGGGGGATATAAGCAGTATACCACGTTTCTTAAAGAATAGCAAGGGATAAAAACAAAAAAATCGGTTTTCTTGAATGCGTATAATAAAAAGGTAAGAAAAAATCCGAGGAAAAGGAGTCGCCGGGGCTTCACTTTAGCTTACTAAAAATTTTTTCAACTTTTTTCAAAAAACCCCTTGACAAAGTGAAAAAGAAGTGGTATCATAACGGCATCAACAAACTTTAGCCTGCTAAAGTAACAAGAAAGGAATCCAAAAAATGAAACGCATCGTAACTCTTCTTCTCGCACTTCTTATGCTCACCACCGCCGCCTTAAGCTTCACCTCCTGCGGGGGTGTGAAGGATTGGTCCGCCATTCAGGAAAAGGGCTATTTCGTTTGCGGTATCACCGTATACGAGCCCATGAACTACTTTGATGAAGATGGCAATCTTACCGGCTTTGATACCGAGTTTGCCATGGCCGTTGCCGAAAAGCTTGGCGTGGAGGCCAAGTTCCAGGTCATCAGCTGGCCGAATAAGTACATGGAACTCAACAGCGGCGCCATCGATCTCATCTGGAACGGCTTTACCTACGGCCTGGAGAGCGATGGGGTATCGCGTACCGAGTATGTTGATTTTACTTACGCTTATCTTGAAAACCGCCAGTGCCTGATCACCAAGGCCGACCGCCTTGACGATTTGGATGCCGCCGCCGATTTTGCGGGCCTGCAGGGCGTTGCCGAGGGTGGCTCGTCGGGCCAAGGGGTCGCTGAGGAGCTGGCCGGGAATGAAGAGCTGATCACCACCTTCACCTCCCAAGCCGCCGCGCTTATGGAGGTCGTTTCGGGGAACGCCGCCTTCGCAGTCATTGACTATCAGATGGCGAAGGCTATGGTTGGTACGGGCGATTACGCCACGCTGGCGATCAATGACGCGTACGAGCCCGAATCCGAGGTGTACGCCATTGGCTGCCGCAAGGGCAGTGACCTGACCGCGAAGATCAACGAGGCGATCAAGGCGCTTTCTGAGGACGGAACGCTTGCGACTCTGGCCACGAAATACAATCTCACGAATGATCTAATCCCCAACATCGGCAAGGAATAAAATGGGCTTTTTCGAGATATCCCTTTCACTTCTGGAAGGGTTTGGAACGACCTGCCTTCTATTCCTTCTGACCCTTGTTTTTTCGCTTCCCTTGGGGCTTTTCATCTCCTTTGGCTCGATGTCCAAATTCCGCCCCCTGCGATGGCTTTGCCGCACGGTCGTATGGATCATTCGCGGCACGCCTCTGATGCTCCAGCTCTTCGTGGTGTTCTACGTCCCCGGGATCCTCTTCCGCGTTCAGCTCTTCGGGGGCGTGAACGGGCGATTTACGGCGGCGCTCGTCGCCTTCGTCATCAATTACGCCTGCTATTTTTCCGAGATATACAGAGGGGGGATCGAGGGGATCCCGCGCGGGCAGTATGAGGCGGCGGCCGTCCTTGGGATGACAGCGCGCGAGACCTTCTTCGGCGTTATCCTGATGCAGGTCGTAAAGCGTATTTTAGCGCCCATCAGCAACGAGGTCATAACCCTTGTAAAGGATACCTCGCTGGCGCGCGTGATCGCGGTGGCCGAGATCTTCTTTATCAATGAAATGGATTTTCTCTCCCGCGGGCTGATCTGGCCGCTCTTCTATATCGCCGTCTTTTTCCTTCTTTTCGTGGGTGTGCTTACGCTCCTCTTTAACTACCTCGAAAAGAAGCTGGATTACTATAAGGTGTGAGGTAGCGTATGGCTTTTTTGCAAGTAAAACAGCTGAAAAAACGCTTCGGAAGCCTTGAGGTGCTTCACGGTATCGATTTCTCCATGGAAAAAGGGGAGGTCGTGGCCGTGATCGGCGCCTCGGGCGGCGGAAAGACCACCTTCCTTCGCTGTCTCAATTTTCTGGAGATGGCCAACGGTGGAAGCGTTTCGTTAGAAAACGAATTCACCTTTGACGCCGCAAGGGAATACTCCCCCAAGGAGATCCGCGATATGCGGCTTCATATGGGGCTCGTTTTTCAGTCCTTTAACCTTTTTCCCCAATATACGGCGCTAAAAAACGTATACCTGCCGCTTTTACTCCGCCAAAAGGAGAAAGCGAAAAAGCAGGGCCTTGGGTGGCGCGAGCGCCGCGCCTATATCGCCAAGGCGACCGAGGAAGCGAAGGCAGAAGCCACGCGGCTTCTTGATAGCGTCGGCCTTTCGGACAAGAAGGAGAATTACCCCTTCCAGCTTTCGGGAGGCCAGCAGCAGCGCGTGGCGATCGCAAGGGCGCTTGCCCTGAAGCCCGCTATCCTCTGCTTTGATGAGCCGACCAGCGCCCTTGACCCCGCCCTGACAGGGGAGGTCCTGCGTGTTATCAAGGCTCTTCGGGAGCAGGGAAGAACGATGCTGATCGTGACCCATGAAATGGAATTCGCGAAAAACGTTGCCGACCGCGTCGTCTTCTTCGCCGATGGGCGTATTGAAGAGGAAGGCCCTCCCGCCACCCTCTTTACCGCCCCCAAGTCCCCCAAAACCGCCGCCTTCCTCCGCAAGCTCGGCGAGTGAGAAAGTAAAAAAAGGATAGCCGAAGGCTATCCTTTTTTACATACCGTTTCTCCGATCGGAAAATAAGGTCTTGCTATTCTTTTTAAAATTTGGTATATCAAAAGCGTGATCGCAACGCTCGGTAGCGGCCTTTTCGTAAAGGGGAGAGGGAAGGGAAAGGGAAGGGAAAGGGGATACTTATCACGCCAAGGGCGTGTATGGAATCCGCAGCTCGTCTGCGGTATGGAATCAATGCGGAGCCTTGTATGGAATCAAGTCGACAGAAAATACAGCCTGCGGCTGATGCCATGCCGTCGCTTGGCAACGGATTCCATGCAACGCCCCAAGGGCGTTGATGCCATGTCAACCCGCCTTTGTCGGCTTGGATAAAAAATACGAGAACCATGTTCTCGCATTTTTTGGGGGAAAGGGATATAAAAAAGATGTTTTTACACTTTTGCGACAGAGATTTGAACTCTTGCGTTTTCAAGTGAAATGTTTTGCCTTGCGGCAAAATGTGAAATAATTTCCTTGCGGAAATTGTGAAATATCTCACTGCGTTCGATGTGAAATGAAATTTGCCCACGTTCGCGTTAGCGAACATTTCACATTTGCGTAGCAAATATTTCACACCGAAGGTATTTCACTTGCCCGAAGGGCAAATTTCGTTGAAAAAACGACAGGTTGAAACCTGTCGTTTTTTCTGGTACGGGCAACAGGACTTGGTCTCGCGCGAACTGCGCGCTCGGTCTTCCGCGGCTCTGACAGCCGTTTAGGCTGTCATTCACTACCGTGGTCTTCCGAAAACATAGTTGAAACGCGCGCTCATTCTCATTTGCTTCGTTTCGCCTTGTTTTCGTTACTCCTCGCGCGAAAACGCCACAACGTGGCGTTTTTGGCTTCGTCCCCCTTCAAGTCCTGTCTCCCTTTATAAACCCCAAAGGGGATAGCAAAAGCTATCCCCTTCGGTGTTGGTACGGGCAACAGGACTTGAACCTGCACGGTTGCCCACCGGAACCTAAATCCGGCGCGTCTGCCAATTCCGCCATGCCCGCTTATGAAATTGCAAAAAAGAGTTGAAAGAGATCGGGTTTTCCGCTATAATGTAGATAAAAGAAAAGGGAAGGAGGGAAGCGATGAAGGTCCGCTACTATAAGCTGCTTTCGCTATTGAAGCAACGGAAGAAAACGCTGGAGGGCTTGCGGCGCGAATTACGGCTTCTCCCCACCGAGATCGAAAAGATCGAGACCAACCGCTTGATCAGCATCGACAGTCTGCATAAGATCTGCACCTATTTTGCCTGCGATATCGACGATATTCTCGATTATGACCCCAAAGGGGAAGACGGGCTTTTTTATAACGCCCGTCTTTTACAAAGCCATTCGTATATACCGCCGCATATGCGCAAGCCCCGCCGCAAAAAGGACGACGCTCAATAGAAGGTTGCTACGGGAACCTCGGGGGCGTCGCTTTTTTCATAAGAGGTGACATACAGCACGGGCCCCGGGCGACGGTACATTTTGTGGGGCTCGATCAGCATTTTTGCGGTAAGCGTCACCCAATCCCCGGTTTTCAGATCGGGGCTTTTTCCGTTTACCCGACAAACGAAGCCGCTGTACGCGATATCGTCCGCGCAGCAGGTCATCACCTGCCGTCCCCCGACGAAGGTATCCTTGTCGAGTCGCTCATCCTTGGCGACCAGCGCGCGAAAATGAACGGTTTTTCCGTGGTATTTGTCCATCTCCTCGGTCACGTCGCGGTAGAAAAGGGCGAAATCACGGTCCTCGATCTCGATCACCTCGGCCTCGATATCGAAGGGCAGGGGATCGATGATATCGTCGTATTCGATCGTGCCGTCGGTATACTCATAGGAGATGTTTACGGCACGGCTGATGCCGCGCACCAGGCGGTGTAGCTCCATCGTGTCAAAATCCTTCGGGCAGCGGTTGAAGATCACCAGCTCACACCCCTGCAGCTTATCGACAACAAGCGAGCGCATATTGGCGTTATAGCTCGCGAAGGTCGTAGCATCCGCCACCATGATCTCCTGGTATACGGGGAAATTACGGGGCAGGCGGCGGTAGATCTCTCCGATCTGCCACATGCCGTTGCATTCGATCAGCACACGGCGGAATTTGGTCTCCTTTTGCCAGGCAAGAAGCGCTTCGGTGTTGATCTCGTCGATCGTTTCGACCGTCTTGATAAAGACGTTTTCCTTGCCCTTGTTGAAGCTTTCGGGGCAAAGCTCCTCCTCCCCTTCCTCACAAAGAAGAATAAGGGTCGCTTCCCCCGCGTTAAAGTCGGCGTCCTCCATGGTCTCCTGGATCAGGCGGGTCTTCCCGGCCTCCAGAAAGCCGGTAAACAGGTATACGGGAAATTCCATGCTTCACCTCAAATTCCGAAAAGGGAAGTAAGCGCGGCTTCCGAAATGCCTGCCCCGATCACGCACAGGCGCCCGATGATATCGGCCGAGCCGAGGCGCACGTTGCTTTCCTCGGGCACGTAATCGAAGTGGATCCATTCCCCTTCGGCGGGCAGAATGCCCTTGGCACGCAGGATCGTGCCGTATTCTCCGCTATCCAGCGCCGTAAGGATATTTTCGATCTCTTCCTTGGTAAAGCGGCGCGCGGTTTCGACACCCCAGCTGGTAAAGACCTCGTCTGCATGGTGATGGTGCCCGCATTCGCACTCCTCATCGTG
>JAZNDS010000049.1:0-74146 GCA_045588145.1 Eubacteriales bacterium
CTTGAAATGAAATAAATCCTTATGCCCGCAGGCATTTCACGCTTGGTAAGACCAAGCATTTCAAGACCGCAGGTCATTTCACAAATCCGCCTTTGGCGGATTTATTTCATTGCGTGTTCTCCGTTAAGGATAACACGCTAAAGGAGAAGGGGCTTTTTCGGTTAGCGCCGTTTTCTTTTCCGCTTGCTCTGCCTCCTTTGGGAAAGGCGCGCGCCAAGAAGCGAAAGAAGCGGGATCGGCAGGTAGAGGAAAAGAGAGGAGAGGGGAAGCCTTCCCCCCTGCAGGATAAGGCCGATCCCGAAGAGAAGCAGAGAAAGGATCGCCCCCGAAAAAAGGCCGAGAAGCGCCCCACCCGAGCGATAGCGCTTGGCAAAGGAGAAGCCGCAAAGAAAGCCGCAAAGCATCGGCGTTATGTAAAGGGCAGGGGTAAGAAGACGCAAGGGATCGTCTGCCTTATACAGTAAAAAAGCAAGCAGAAAGAGAAAAAGAAACGAAAAGAAGAGTGAAATCCCCAAGGAAAGAAGAAGTCCCGATAAAAGGGGACGTCTTCCTTTTTCGGAAAGATGCGCGGAAACCGAACGCTCCATAAAAAAACCTCCCACAACATACTGATACAGTATATGGTGAGAGGGTTTTTTCTATGAATTACTTTTTGTCGGCCGCGCGAACGTCTACGTTGCGGACAGCGCTTTTCAAGAAACGGATATGCGTTTTATCCTTGGTGGTCTCAAGAACGAAGGTCTCGTCCTTGATGCTGATGACCTCCCCGATAATGCCGCCGATGGTGGTGATCTCATCACCGACCTGCAAAGCGTCACGCATCTCCTGCGCCGCCTTTTCCCGCTTTTTCTCGGGGCGGATCAAGAGAAAATAGAAAACCAGAACGACACCGAGGATAAGGACAAGCGAGATCCAGCTGTTGCCGCCACCCGTGCTGCCTTCGGTGCTTTCAAGCAAAAAATTAAGCATGTAAACTTCCTCCTACTTTTCAATCGTTTACCAGTATAACATATTCGCGTGTCTTTTTCAAGAGGAGAAGGAAAGTTTAATAAAAATTCATAAAGCACTTGACAAAAATCGACGGCTGTGGTAACATAGATGCGGAACACAAATTAAGTCTTTTACGCGGCATAGCGATGTCGGTAAGATTTACATGAGATTCCAGAGAGGAATGTACAGTCTTGCCTGCGCAAGGCTTTTTTTATGCCAAACGGCGGCTTTCTTTGTTTCCGCAAAAAACAACGGAGGTAAAAATCCATGAAGCTCGTTTACAATGTAAATGACAAACCCAAGTTTCCCCAGATCCTCGTCTTCGCGCTCCAACAGCTCCTGGCGATCTTAGCGGCGACTATTGCGGTCCCGATGATCATCGGCCACGGCATGTCGACCTCGGCGGCCCTTTTCGGTGCCGGTGTCGGTACGCTCGTTTATCAGCTGTTCACCCGCTTTAAGAGCCCCGTGTTCCTCGGCTCGTCCTTCGCCTTCCTCGGCTCGATGGCTGCGGCCTTCGCCGGTGGCGTTTCGGCCTCTGCCGGGTACCTCGGCCTTATCATCGGCGCCGTCTTTGCCGGTCTGGTATATGTGGTGATCGCCCTCGTTATCCGCTACTGCGGTGTCAATTGGATCAACAAGCTGATGCCCGCCGCGGTCATCGGCCCCACGGTCGCTATCATCGGTCTTTCGCTTTCGGGCAATGCCGTCGGTGACCTTTTCAAGGGCAGTGTCACGCATCCCGAGATCGTTGACGGGAAGCTTACCGCCGTTCAGAACGCCAACCTCTTCCTCTGCCTGCTTTGCGGCCTTGTGACCCTTGCGGTCGTTATGATCTGCTCGGTCTACGGCAAGAAGATGATGAAGATGATCCCCTTCATCATCGGTATCGGTGCCGGCTACGCGCTTGCCGCGATCTTCACGGTTATCGGCAATATTGCCGATGTGCAGGCCCTGCAGATCATCGATTTCTCGAAGTTCGAGTCGATGCAGTGGTACCCCGATTTCACCTTCCTGACTGCCTTCTCGGGCAACTACGACTTCGGTGAAGCCGGTAGCTTCTGGGCCTTCCTCGGCACGGTCGCCGTTGCCTACGTTCCCGTTGCCTTCGTCGTATTCGCGGAGCATATTGCCGACCACAAGAACCTTTCCACGATCATTGAGAAGGATCTTCTGGAGGAGCCCGGCCTTTCCAACACCCTCCTCGGTGACGGTGTCGGCTCGATGGCGGGTGCCCTCTTCGGTGGCTGCCCCAACACCACCTACGGGGAGTCGGTCGGCTGCGTTGCCATCACGGGTAACGCCTCGGTCGCTACCATCACGGTTACTGCTTTCATGGCGATCCTCGCTTCCTTCATTGCTCCGCTTGTTACGCTGCTGGCCACCATTCCCGCTTGCGTTATGGGCGGCGTTTGCGTGGCGCTGTACGGCTTTATCGCGGTCAGCGGTCTGAAGATGATCCAGAACGTCGATCTCGGTGACAACCGCAACCTCTTTACCGTCTCGGTCATTCTGATCGCGGGTGTCGGCGGCTTTGTTATCAACATCGGTGCCGTTACCCTTACCTCGGTCGCTTGCGCGCTGATCCTCGGTATCCTGACAAATATTCTCGTCAACCTGAAGGGCAACAAGACCGAAGAATGAAAAAGCAAAAGCGGATGCTTCGGCATCCGCTTTTTTCTTTTTTCTGTAACAAAAAAAGATTTCTCGCAAAAAGAAAAAGGGTTCAAATTCTTGAACCCTTTTTCTTTAAACGATCAATCGATCGAGCGAACGATGTAGGGAGCCATTTCAGCCTCCAGCTCGGCTCTTTCCTTCGCGGCGGCCTCTCTCTCGGCATCACGGGCGGCACGCTCGGCGGCTCTTGCGGCGGCCTCCTCGGCGCGCTGAGCGTCGTCAAGAATGGCACGCATCGAAAGCGACAGGCGGGAACGCTCGTTATCGATCTCAACGATCTTTACGTCGACCTCCTGGCCGATCGCAAGAACATCCTGCGGGCGGGCGATCTTTTCCTGCGAGATGCGGGAGATGTGGATCAGGCCGTCCACCCCGTCAACGACCTCAGCAAAGGCACCGAAGGGCATCATGCTGACGATCTTGGCCTTTACGATATCGCCGACCTTATATTCGGTCACGAACTTGGTCCAGGGGTTGGATTCCGCGGTCTTGTAGCCAAGCGAGATACGCTTCTTTTCTACGTCGAGATCCTTGATGTAGACCTCCAGCTTGTCACCCACGGCAACGACTTCCTTGGGGCTCTTGATGTGCTTCCAGGAAAGCTCGGTGTTATGTACCATACCGTCGATGCCGCCGATGTCCACGAAGGCACCGTACGAGGTCAGGTTCTTGACCGTACCGATATAATGCTTGCCGACCTCAAGGGTAGCCCAGATGGCGGCTTCTCTTTCCTTTTCTTCCTCGATCTGTACGCTGCGGATCGAAGCGACGGCGCGCTTTTTATGCTCGTCGATCTCGATGATGCGGGCACGCTGGGTGGTGCCGAGCAGGGAAGAGAGATCGCCGTCCTTCGCGACGCCCGTGCGGGATGCGGGAACGAATACCTTGTTACCCATGTATTCGATCACAACGCCGCCCTTGTTGGTCTCGGTGACAGGGCCCTCGATCACGCCGCCCTCGTCCTTCATGGCGACAAGATCGTACCAATTCTTGTCACGGTCCACTCTCTTCTTGGAGAGGGTGATGATGCCTTCGCCGTCGTTCACACGGATAACGAAGAGCTTCAGCTCGTCGCCGATCTTGAACATCTTGGCAAGGTCCGCCTCGGTGTCGTCGGTGATCTGATCACGCTTGACGATACCGGTGCCCTTGACGCCGACGTCAACGTAAACCGCATCTTTGGCGATGCTCGTTACGATACCGGTCACTGTTTCTCCTGTATTTAAAGTTTTGAGTGCTCCTTCCAGCATTTCGGCGAAATTTTCGCTTCTGATTTCGTCCATTTCTTTGTATACCTCCATTATTAAACCGTCAGGGGTGGAAGCACCTGCGGTGATTGCTACGGTAGCATCGGGGGAAAAATCCTTTTTCAGCTCCTTTGCCGATTCGATGAACTGCGTATTCGCGCAGATCGAAGCGCACAGCTCGTAAAGCTTACGGGAATTGGAGCTGGTCTTTCCGCCGATGACGATGACCGCGTCGGCCTTCTCGGCCAAGGCAAGCGCTTCGGCTTGCCGTTCCTCGGTCACATTACATATTGTATCAAATATTTTCGGATTTGTATATAGTTTTTCGAGATTTTTTTTCGATTTTTCGAACTCTTTTTTGCTTTCGGTGGTCTGTGCCGCCATACAAAAGGGGGTATCGGGCGAAAAATTTGCGCAAAGCGAGAATAAATCGTCCGCGTGTCGGAAAACGACGGTACGCCCGGGGGCTCGGTCAAGCGTTCCCTCTATCTCGGGATGACCCTTCTGCCCGAAAAGCAGAAAGACCCCGTTTTCCCCGACCTCGCTTTCGGCAAGGCGGTGGATCTTCTTAACGAAGGGACAGGTAAGGTCGATCACGGAAAAATGGGGGTGTGCGTGGGTAAGGGCCCGCATCGCCTCCTCGGTCCTTTTGGATACGCCGTGGGTACGAAGCAGGAGAAAGGTCTTGCCCGCTTCATCGCTTTCGGCGGCGACCCTTGCGGCCTCCTCCTCCCCGATCGCGAAAACACCGCGCTCCTTCAGCTCGGCAAGGTAAAGGGGATTGTGGATCAGCTCACCCAGGGTGAAGATACGGCAGGGCGCCTCGTCCCTTAAAAGGCTTTCGATTCTTTCGGTGGCCCGCTTTACCCCAAAGCAAAAGCCGGCCGATTTTGCAAGAAGAAGCTTCATGCTTTTTTGCCTCCCTCGGCTTCGGGCAGAAAGCCCCCAAGGCGGCAGGCCTCCAAAAAGACCTGCTCGGTCGCCTCCATATAGCTGCGGCTGCGGTCGGCAAGGCCCAGCTCCTCAAGCGAAAGGGGCCTTCCGATGTACACATCGACCGGGCGGAACAGACGGTAGCGCTGATTTTTCATGGCAATGCAAACGGGAAGGATCGGCAAGCCCGCGCGGGAAGCGATCAGGGCCGCCCCCGATTTGATCGGTGTTTGCGCGGGGTTCCTCCCCTTTTGGCGGGTCCCCTGCGGGAAAACGGTTAAAAAGCCGCCTCCCTTGGCGACCGTGACGGCCGTGTCGATGGCACGCACGTCCCGCCCCCCGCGATCGAGGGGGATCGCCCCCATCGCGCGCAGAAGCCGCCCAAGAAGCGGAATGCGAAACAGCTCCTTTTTCGCAAGGTACTTCGGCATACGGTCACGCGGGAAGGTGGCGGAAAGCACGAATACGTCGTAAAGCTGAATATGATTGGCGCAGACGATGCAGCCCGTATCCTTCGGGATGTTTTCCTCCCCGTGCACGCGAAGCCGCGTCAAGAAGCGGACAGGCCCCCGCAGAACAATATGCCAGAAGCGCTCAAAGCTTGTGGTTTTCCCCGTATCACGCATCAGAGCTTTCCCTTTTCTTCAATGATCGCAAGCGCCCTTTCGATCGTTTCCTCCACCGTAAGAGCGGAGTTATCGAGGAAAACGGCGTCCTCAGCGGGGACCGCGGGGGCGATCTTACGGGTCGAATCGTTCTTATCGCGCGTGATCATATCCGCCAGCACCTCCTCAAAGGTACAGGCGACCCCCTTTGCCAAAAGCTCCTCGGTGCGGCGGCGGGCCCTTGCCTCGGAGGAGGCGGTCAGAAAGATCTTGACCTCGGCATCGGGCAGAATGACCGTGCCGATATCCCGCCCGTCCATGACCACCGAATTCTTCTCGGCGATCGAGCGTTGCGTGTTCAGAAGGAAAGCACGGACAGAAGGAAGGGCGGATACCGCCGAAGCGTACATCGACATCTCGGGGGTGCGGATCTTATCCCCCACGTCCTCGCCGCAAAGCAGGATGTGCTGCTCTCCGTTTTGGAAGAGAAGCGAAAGAGAAACGTCGGAAAGAACAGCGCTGACCGCCGCCTCGTCGTGCGGATCGATCCCGTGATCTTTCATATAAAGGCCGATGCTGCGATAAAGCGCCCCCGTATCCACGTAAATGATCGAAAGCCGCTTGGCAATGGCCTTGGCAAGGCTGCTTTTTCCGGCACCGCTCGGTCCGTCAATCGCGATTTTCATAAGTAACGTCCTTTCTTTTTTTCGAAATAGCGCGCGCCGCCGCCACGGCGGTCGCGAAGGCGATCTGCAGATTGTAGCCGCCCGTATAGGCGTCAACGTCTAACATTTCGCCCGCGAAATACAGATTTTCAACAAGGCGGGACTGCATGCTCTTCGGCTCTACCTCCTTGGTATCGACCCCACCCGAGGTGACGATCGCCTCCTCCAAGGGGCGGAAGGCGGAAAGCGGGAAGGAAAAGCCCTTTAAGAAGCGAAGCAAGCGCCGCCGCTCCTCCTTCGTGATCGCGTTTCCCGTTTTGCTTGGTAAAATTTCGGTTCGGTCAAGGCAAACGGGGATCATAAGAGAGGGCAAAAGGCCGCCTAAAATATTGGAGATCGCGCGGTTCGGCTGCTTCGAAAGATCCGAAAGCAGGCGCTGATCTAGCGTTTTTTCATCCAGGGCGGGCTTTAAGTCGATAAGCGCTGTCACCTCGCTTATATCGACCCCCCGCAAATGGGCCGAGGCCGAAAGGACCATCGGGCCGCTGATGCCGAAATGGGTGAAAAGCATTTCCCCGAAGTCGCGGTACAGCGTGCGCCTTTCTTTATCGAGAAGAGTAAGCGAAACGTTTTTTAAGGAAAGTCCCTGCATGCTTTTGCAAACGGGATCGGGGCTTTCAAGGGGAACCAACGAAGGGATAAGCGGCGTTACCGTGTGGGAAAGCGCGCTTGCCATACGGAAGCCCTCGCCGTCCGAGCCTGTTTTGGTATAAGAGGCCCCGCCCGTCGCCAGTAAAACGGCACCGCCTCGGTATGGGCGCCCGTCCGCCGTTACGCCGACGGCACGTCCCCCTTCGGTCAGGATCCCATCAACGCGCGCGTGAACGATCCGTGCGCCCCTTGCGTAGCGGCAAAGCGCGTCCACCACGTCAAGCGCGCGGTCGGAAACCGGGAAAACACGCCGTCCCCGCTCGGTCTTCAGGGGAACGCCGAGCCGCTCAAAAAGCGCCATGCAGTCAGCGGGGGTAAAGGAGTAGATCGCCGAATAAAGAAAACGGGGATTTTTGGTGACGTTCTGCAAAAAATCGGCAGGGGAGCAGTCATTCGTAAGGTTACAGCGCCCCTTTCCCGTGATCGCGAGCTTGCGCCCCATACGCTCGTTCCCTTCAAAAACGGTGACCGAAAGTCCCTCTTCAAGGGCCCTTCCCGCCGCCATCAGGCCGGCGGCACCGCCGCCCACGATCAGAAGGTCAGGGCTTGGTGTAGACATCGTATTCATCCCAAAGGGCCTCCAGCCGATCAAAGCGCTCCTTGATGCGCTCCTCGCTTCGGTTAGCGATCTCGGCCAAAAGGGCGTTGATGATGCTTAAGGGGGCCACCAGCGAATCGGCAAACGAGGCCATATCGCTTTCCGCGGTCAGAAGACAGGAGGCCTCGGCCGCGATGGGGGCGGTGGCGGAATCGGTCAGGGCGATGACAAAGGCCCCGCGGGAGGAGGCGTATTGCACCGCCTTGATGAGCTTGGAGGAATAGCGGGGAAAGCTGATGGCGAAAAGCACGTCGCGCTCGCCGATCGGCAGGATCTGCTCAAACACCTCGCTGACGCTGCTGGGCTGCAGAATGCGCACACGGTCAAAAACAAGGTTGAGATTCAGCTGTAAAAAGCAGGCAAGCGCGGCGGCGCTTCGGGCGCCGTATACGTAAATGGTATCGGCCTTGATGAGACGGTCGACCGCCTCCGAAAAGGCGGCGCGGTCAAGCTTCTCCATCGTCGATTTGATCTTTTCGACGTCCTGCGTCATGACCTTGGTGACAAGATCCCCGCCCCCGACGCGAAGCTTGGTCGCCTCAATGCGTTGGCTGGGGGTCAGATGAGAGCGGAGCATGCTCTGAATGGCCTGCTGAAGCTGGGGGTAGCCCGAAAAGCCGAGCTCTACCGCAAAGCGGACGACGGTCGATTCGGAGACCCCCGAAAGCTCGCCAAGCTTGGCGGCGGTCAGATACGCCGCGCGCTCGTAGCTCTCGGTGATGATATCGGCAAGGCGCCGCTGCCCCTTGGAAAAGGCGGCGTAGCGGGCCTTGATCCGTTCGGATACATCCTGCATGACGTATCTCCTTTTTCGTACTTCTTTTGTGCTTTTATTCAAAAAGCTTGCGGGCAAGAGAAAGCCTTGCAAGGCTTTCTTCCTTCCCGAGAACCTCCATGATCTCGGTCGCCCCGCCGGGGGTGACGGCCTGTCCCGAAAGGGCAATACGGATGCACCAGAAAAGCGTGCCCGCCTTCAGCCCCGCCGCCTCGGCCGCCGCCGCGAGGGCGGCAAAGAGCGAATCGTTCGTAAAGTCGTCGACCGCCCGTACGGCCTCCTCGCTAAGGGCGAGGACTGAGGGCGCGTTCTCCAGGGTCACCTTGTTCTTCTTGTTGACAAAAAGCTCCTTTTCATAAGCGGGAAGTGCCAGGAAGAAGGCCATCATCTCCCCGATCTCGGAAAGCTTGTGAAGCCGCCCTGCCAAAAGGGCGAGCAGCTTTTCCTTTTGAATGTTCGCGGGAAGAGAGGTGGGCAGGTAGGGGGCTACCTTTTCGCAAAAGACGTTAAAGGGAAGCTTGCGGATATATTCGCCGTTGAACCACAAAAGCTTTTCGTAATCAAAGACCGAGGGGGATTTGCTGACGGCGTCGATCGTGAAAAGCCCCTCTAAATCACGAAGCGTGAAGAACTCGGACTCGGATTCCTTCGGGCACCAGCCGAGCAGGGCAATGTAATTCAAGATCGCCTCGGGCAGATAGCCGTCCTTGACCAGATCCTGGAAGCTGACGGCGCCGTGGCGCTTCGAAAGCTTCGAGACGCTGCCGTCGGCATTGCGCCCCATCAGAAGCGGCAGATGCACGTAATGCGGCCTTTTCCAGCCGAAGGCGTCGTAAAGCAGGACGTATTTCGGGGTCGAGGTAAGATACTCGCTTCCACGCACGACGTGGGTGACTCCCATCAGGTGGTCGTCCACGATATGGGCAAAGTTGTAGGTGGGGTATCCGTCTGCCTTCATAAGGATCTGGTCCTGCAGCTCACGGTTGTCGGTCGAGATCTCGCCGAAGACCTCGTCAAAATACGAGGTCGTGCCCTCAAGCGGCATCCTCTGGCGGATGACGTACGGGATCCCCTTTTCAAGGTTCGCCTTTATCTCCTCGGGCGAAAGGTCACGGCAGTGGCGGTCATAGCCACCCGTCGCGTCCTCCTCGTGCAGGGCTTCAAGCCGCTCCTTGGTGCAGAAGCAGTAATAGGCGTATCCCTTTTCCACAAGAATATCGGCGTATTTTTTGTAGATCTCCTTCCGCTCACTCTGCACGTAGGGGCCGTGGTCTCCCCCAACGATCGGGCCCTCGTCATAGGAAAGGCCGGTGTCGGCGAGCGTCTTTAATATCACGTCGGTCGCCCCCTCGACAAGGCGCTCACGGTCGGTGTCCTCAATGCGGACGATGAATTTACCGCCGCTGTGGCGGGCGATAAGGTAGGAATACAGGGCGGTACGAAGGTTCCCGATATGCATATAGCCCGTGGGGCTGGGCGCAAAACGGGTAACGAAAGAAGCGTTGTTACTCAAAATAGCCATCCTTTCACTCCGTAAAGGAAAGTTCCTTCGCGGAATTGACATTTAAAATTTAATCATATATAATAATAACATAGAATGTTTAAAAATGCAAGGCGGATAAGGAAAAATGTTCAAGAGCATATTTGCGAAGCTTTTATTCACGATCACGGTCGTTTTAAGCGTCAGCTTTCTGATGCTGGCCGCGATCCTTTCCAATTTCGCCAACAGCTACGAGCTGGATAAGCAGGAGGAGGAGGTAAGGCGTACCGCCACCGCCGCCCGCGCGATCCTGGAGGATTCCTTCGCGGATGCGGGGGAGGGAGACGTGACCGCCCTTTTGGAAGCGGAGGCGGCGCGTTACAGCAGCTTTTTGCGGATGTTCCTCTCCAACACCGACAATACGGTCCTTCTCGTCAGCGACGGGGAAGGAAGGATCCTGCTTTCCGCCGACGGGACCGCAGAGCCCCCCGCCCTTTTGGGGCAGACGGTCGATGAATCGATCCTCGGTGAGGTGAGTGGCTCGGGCGGGGAATACCGCTCTCTTTCCGAAAGCGTGCTTGCGGGGGGCGAGGAGGGGATCCTTTGTGCCTTTTCCCTGCGTGGGGAAGGCGACGATACGCTTGGGTATCTCTTCGTTTATTCGACCGCGGGAAGCTGGGGGGCGCTCACCCGCCTTCTGACCCGAACTGTCCTTTTGACCAGTCTTTGGATCGCCCTTGGCGCCCTGATCGTTCTCTATCTTTTCTGTGAGCGCCTGTCCGAGCCGATCAAGGAGATGCGGACGGTCAGCGCCCGCTTCGCGAAGGGCGAATTCGATAAGCGGGTAAGGGTCGAGGGAAACGACGAGATCGCCGCGCTCGGAAGGTCCTTTAACGAAATGGCCGATTCGCTGGAGCAGCTGGAGAATATGCGCAACAGCTTCGTTGCCAACGTCTCGCACGATCTGCGCACCCCGATGACCACCATCCTCGGCTTTATCGAGGGGATCACCGACGGGGTCATCCCCCCCGATAAGCATAGCTATTACCTGGGGATCGTTTCGGAGGAGGTCCGCCGCCTTTCCCGCCTCGTTACCCAGCTGCTTGACCTTTCGCGTATCCAATCGGGCACGCGCAAATTCAATTTCACCCGCTTCGATCTTTGCGAGATGGCGCGCCTTGTGCTGATCTCCTGCGAGCAGCGGATCGATAAAAAGCGGCTGGAGGTGGAGTTTTTTGCCGAGAAGGACAACCTTTGGGTCACGGGGGACAAGGATTCGATCCATCAGGTGCTGTACAATCTTTGCGATAATGCCATCAAATTCGCAAAAGAGGGCGGCCTTTTCTCGCTGAAGATCGAGCGCATGGGGAAGAAAAAGCTTTCGGTCACGGTATTCAACGAGGGAGAGGGCATTCCCGAAGGCGAGCTTCCCTTCGTCTTTGACCGTTTTTATAAAACCGATAAGAGCCGCGGCCGCGATAAGGGCGGCGCGGGGCTTGGCCTTTATATCGCCAAGACGATTATGGAAGCGCATAAGGAGACGCTTTCGCTGCAAAGCGAGGAAGGGAAGTTCTGCTCCTTCACCTTTACCCTTCCGCTTGCGGAGGAATAAGATGGACAGAACCATTCTGCATTGCGATTGCAATTCCTTTTTCGCTTCGGTCGAGTGTGTCCTGGACCCCTCGCTCTGGTCGGTCCCGATGGCGGTCTGCGGAAGTGAGGAGGATCGGCACGGCATCGTGCTGGCGAAAAACGAGCCGGCGAAAAAATTCGGCATCAAGACCGCCGAAACGGTTTACAGCGCCCGCCGCAAATGCCCGCAGCTGGTCACCGTCCCCCCGCATTACGAGGCCTACGCGCGCACCTCGGCGGCGATCAACGCGATCTATGCGCGCTTCACCGATCTTTACGAGCCCTTCAGCATTGACGAATCCTGGCTGGACGTCACGGGTAGCCGTGCTCTTTTCGGGGATGGGCTTGCCATTGCGAGGCAGATCAGCGAAACCGTCAAAAGGGAGATCGGGATAACCGTTTCTATCGGCGTATCCTTCAATAAGACCTTTGCCAAGCTTGGCAGCGACTATAAAAAGCCCGACGCGATCACGGTCATCAGTCGGGAAAACTACAAGGATATCCTCTTTCCTCTCCCCATAGAAGACATGCTCTTCGTCGGGGGGAAGACCGCCGCCCTTTTACGGAGCGCGGGGATCCGCACCATCGGGGATCTGGCAAGCAGCAGCCGCGCCTTTCTCGCCGCCCGCCTCGGCAAGGCGGGAGAGCAACTGTACGCCGCCGCTAACGGTCTGGATGAATCGCCGGTCATCCCCCCCTGTGAGCAGGAGGAGATCAAAAGCGTCAGCAAGGGGATGACCTTCCGCCGCGATATTGTGGGGCGGGAGGAGGTAAGGCTCTGCCTTTCGGTGCTTTCCGAGGAGATCGGCGAGCGGCTTCGTAAAAAGGGCCTTTGCGCCTCCACCGTCTCGGTTTCTGTCAAGGATCCCGCCCTTTCGGTCGTCAGCCGCCAGTGCAAGCTTTCCCCGCCGACCGATCTCGGGAGGGAGCTTTCCGCGGCCGCCCTTTCGCTTGTCGAGGGGCTGCTGTACGGCGATCGCCCCATACGGATGCTGACGGTATCGGCCAGCGGCCTTGCGCGCAAGGACGACGGCGAGCAGATCGGCTTTTTCGATGAAGAGCGAGACGAAAGACGGCAAAAGACCGAGCGGATCGAGGTGGCGATCGATGGGATCCGCCACCGCTTCGGCAACGGATCGATCTACAGCGGCGCCCTGATCGACAACGACCTCGGCATCCGCGGCGGCCATAGTGAAAAGAAAGAAAAAACGGATAAATGAAAAGAAAACTTTACGGTCGGCAAAATTCATAAGTCGAAATGAGGGCTGCCGCGGCATAGCGCCGCGGCAGCCCTCATAGAATTTCTTGACAAGACCTTTCTTTTTTGCTATAATACTACCGCTTGCGCGGGGGAGAAACACTTCACCGCCGATTTTTAATACGAGGCAGCAAATATGGATTTCGTTTTCTTTATGAACAGCGCCCTGCTCGGTGTGGGGCTGGCGATGGACGCCTTCTCGGTCTCCTTGGCGGACGGCCTGCACGAGCCGTCTATGCCACGCAAAAAATGCCTGGCGGTCGCTTCGGTCTTCGCCTTCTTTCAGGCGGCGATGCCGCTTCTTGGGTGGGTGGCGGTCCACACGGTGCTTTCGGTCTTTTCGGCGCTTGAAAAATTCATTCCGCTGACCGCGCTCCTTTTGCTTGCCTTTATCGGCGGCAAGATGATCTTTGAGGCGATGCACGAATGCCCCCCCGGTGACGAAGCGTGTGCGCTTCGGAAAAGGCTTTCCCCGCGGCTGCTTCTCGTGCAGGGGATCGCCACCTCGATCGACGCGCTGTCGGTCGGCTTCACGATCGCCACCTATAATTTCCTTTACGCCCTTATTGCTTGTCTCGTTATCGCCCTTATTACCTTTTTCATCTGCTTCGGCGGTATTTACATCGGAAAGAGATTCGGCGTCGCCCTTTCCCGCAAGGCGGGTGTTCTCGGCGGCGTGATCCTGATCCTTATCGGTCTTGAGATCTTTCTTTCCTCGCTGTTTGCCTGATTTTGACCCATAAAGAAAAACCGCCTCCGGGGGCGGTTTTTCTTTATCCCGAACGCCTTGATAAATGAGAAAAAATATGCTATACTGAAAGCGATCGAAAAAGGCGGTCTGCCTTTCTTTTTGCGGAGGCTTCATGAAAAAAATTCTTTTGATCGGGACCGGCGGCACGATTGCCTCCGAAATGAAGGCAGGGGGGCTTGCGCCCGAATTAAGCAGCGAGCAGCTGCTTTGCTTTATTCCCGAGATCGCCGCCCTTTGTCAGGTTGTATGCGTTCAGCTTTATAATCTTGACAGCACGAACTTCTGCCCGAAGCATTGGCTCGGGATCGCGGGTCTGATCCGTGACCGTTACCGTGAATTTGACGGCTTTGTGGTCAGCCACGGAACCGATACGATGGCCTATACCGCCGCGGCACTTTCTTATCTCATTCAGAATGCCGATAAGCCCATCGTGCTTACGGGCGCCCAAAAGCCGATCTGGTACGACGGAACCGATTCCAAAAGGAACCTGACCGATGCCTTTCTTTACGCCTGTCGGGGATGCGGTGGCGTGCAGATCGTTTTTAACGGCAAGGTCATTCTCGGCACCCGTGCCCGCAAGACCTATTCCAAAAGCTTTCAGGCCTTTTCTTCGGTTAATTATCCTTCTCTCGCTCTCATTCAGGACGGACACGTTTTTCAGTATATCAGAACGCAAGCGGCTGCCACCCCGACCTTCTATGAAAAAATGCACGATCGTGTGGGGGTGCTGAAGCTTATCCCCGGCATTGACGGAGAGGTCGTTCACTTTATGCTGGATAAATACGACGGCCTGATCATCGAGGGCTTTGGGGTCGGTGGGCTTCCGCAGTATTCGGATCTTTACGAAAGCGTAAGGGATGCCACCGAAAAAGGGAAGATCGTGGTTATGACCACCCAGGTGCCGAACGAGGGAAGCGATCTTGCGGTCTATAACGTCGGTGGGGTCCTGAAAAGCACGACCCGCGTTTTGGAGGCCTTTGATATGACCACGGAAACCGCGCTCACCAAGCTGATGTGGATCCTTGGGATCACGAAGAAGTTTGAAACGGTCAAAAAACTGTTTTATACCCCCGTGGCGTACGATATTCTCTATACCGGTGAATAATAAAAAAGCCTTCGCAGGAAGGCTTTTTTTATTCCGCTTTATAAACGTCCTTTACGAAGAGGGTATCGCCCTCCACCGTAAAGGCGATCTCAAGCCCCGCGAAGCGCATGCGGTAGATGCGCGCGGCATCGGCCTGGTACGAGGGGCGCGGGTCCTCCGCAAGGCAGAGCAAAAGGGCCTCTCTTTTTTCGGACGGCAGCGCTTCTGAAAGGGAAGGGGGAAAATCCACCGTCAAGCGATGCGATGTCTCGGCCTCGGCATAGCCGCCGCGGGCATCGGGGTGACAGTCCGAGGGAAGATAGGGCTTGATATCGAAGATCGGCGTTCCGCTAACGAGATCCGCCCCGCCGACCAGCAGGCAATCCCCCTCCTTTTCGCTATGCTCGATGCCGAGAAGGGTGACCGAGGAAAGGCCGATGGGATTGGGGCGGAAGGGAGAGCGGCTGGCGAAGACCCCCACACGGCGGTTCCCGCCAAGGCGGGGCGGGCGCACGGTGGGCGACCACTTGTCGCGGTGCGAAAGCGAAAAATCAAAAAGGAGCCACAGGTGTGAAAAGCCCTCGATCTCCCGCAGGGCATCGGGGTTTCGGTAGGCGGGGAGAAAAACGATGCGTCCGCGCAGCCTCTCCACCCGCCCGCTTTGACGCGGAATTCCGAATTTGTCGGGAAAGTCGGTCTCGATATACGCGATCGGCTCGATCAGAAGCGGATTTTTCTTTGGCATACGGACTCCTTTCTTAAGACGGCCGTGGGAAATTGCCCCCTTTTTTCTTGACAGGAAAAGCATTGTTTGCTACAATGGAGATAAGTAAAAAAGAAGGATAAACGTATGATACCAAAAAGCCTTGCGAAGCAATTCGATACCGTGATCGTGCTGGATACCGAAACAACGGGGATCAAGCATAAGGAGGACAGGATCATTGAGCTGGCCGCCGCCCGCATGGATAAAAAGGGTGGAAGGCGCCCAACGGCGACGATGGATCTCTTTATCCGCCTGCCCGAAGGGCAGCGTATCCCCGATGAGATCGTTCTTCTCACCGGCATCACCGATAAAATGCTGGAGGAGGAGGGGGTGGAGGAGGCCGAGGCCGCTTCCCGCTTTGCCTCGCTCTTTCCCGATGAGGGAGCTATCCTTGTGGCGGCCTACAACGCCCAGTTTGACCTTTGCTTTTTGTATTACTGCCTTTTGCGGCACGGCTACACCGATCTTTTGCGCCGTGTAAGGTTTCTGGACCTTTTGACCGTCTATAAGGATCGGCGCCCCTATCCCCATAAGCTTTGCAACGCGGTCGAAAGCTATCGCCTGCATACCGAGAACACCCACCGCGCGATCGACGATACGCTCGCCGCCTTTGAGCTGCTTTCCGAAATGGGGAAGGAAAAGGACGATCTTTCCTCCTATATCAATCTGTTCGGGTATAACCCGAAATACGGTGTCTCGGGTCCGAAGATCTCCTCGATCACCTACCGCCCTCAGCGCTACGACCCGAAGGCCCCCTTGTACGAGGAAGAGGCGGTTCCTTCTTTTTGAAAGGTTTTGTTTTCAAAAAGTGAATATTAGCCAGGATATACCCCGCAAAACGGCTAAATGCAAGGGGTAGAAGAGGTAGAAGAAATATTTCATTCGATATTTCCCCGGCTTGCCGTTATACAGCGCCAGAAGCGGAAGGGCAAGAAGCGACAGCAGCTCGATGAACGAATCGATAAGCAGATAGCTTGAAAGGCTGGCAAACAGCAGCCCGACCGCAAGGGCGGCAAGGCGCGCCGGCTTGCCTTTGAACAGCGAGATCAGAAGCGGCGTGATGACCCCCGCAAAGCCGTAGTCGACCGTGAAATAGAGACAGAAGATATAAAATCCGAAGAGCAACGAAAGGAAAAGCAGCAAATAAAGCGAGAAGGACTTGTGTTGCCTTTCTTTATAGGCCTTCTTCGTTCGCTCGGCCACCTCCATCAGGATCAGGGAGCAGGAGAAGGTCACAAGGATGCACATCGTCGTAAAATCTCCGACGAAGCCGTACACCAGCTGGCAGATAAGCGCCAGGATGAAGATCCGCAAAAAGTATTTGATCCGGGAGCGTGTGTAAAGAAACCCTTCGGCGATAAAGTAGGCGAAGATCGGAAAGCCGATCCGCCCGATCGCGCGGATCCACATCACTTCGGGAAAGAAGATGACCCCCGTATGGTCTATGATCATGATGATGACCGCGATCATCTTTAAAACAAATCCACTCATAAGATCCCTCGTTTTCGTGATACCCCGATTATACGGGAAAAGCCGCGGTTTGTCAAGAGAGGGGTCATGAAAAAACAAAAAGGAGCGCTGCGATGAAAAAATGCCGCATCACGGTCATGGCGATCACCGCCTATCCCGATTTGATGAAAGAATACGAAAATCCCATTTCCCACACGTGCGATATGCGAATGGGGCAAAGCTTCCTCACCGAGAATGGGGAACGCCCCGAGGGGCTTTGCGAAAGCGCGTGGGAGAGCATGCGCCCTTTTGTTGAAGCCCTTTGCCAAGGGGGCGGCAATTTTTACGACGGTTGGATGAAGGATCCTCATTCCGCCATGATCTCGTGTAACGACGGCTTTCGCCCCGTCAGCTTTTATATCGAAGCCATAGAAGGAGAAGAAAATGAAAACAAATGAAAAAAAGAAGACCTCCCGGATCGGGGAGATCCTTGCGGTCCTGATCTATCTTATCATCGGCGGCGTCTGCGGCATTCTGATCACCGATACGATGAATACTCTTCCCCTGGGGGAGGATCTATTTTGGGAGCTGCTTTTGTTCGCCGCCTCGCTCCTTCTTCTGGTCCTTGTTCTGTATCTTTCGACCCTTCTGCACGAAGGGGGGCATCTTATCGCGGGCCTTTTGTCGGGCTACGGCTTTTCGTCCTTCCGTATCGGCAATCTTATGATCGTTAAAGAGGGGGGAAAGCTTCGCTTTCGCCGTCTTTCGCTTCTCGGCACGGGCGGACAGTGCCTGCTTACCCCGCCGCCGCTTGTTAACGGAAAATGTCCCTACGTGCTTTATAACCTCGGCGGCTCGCTTTCCAATCTTTTCTTTGCCGCCCTCTTTTTCGGCCTTTCCTTCCTTTGTGGGGCGCTTCCCTTTTTGCGGATGCTGCTTTTGATGGCGGCGTTCATCGGCTTTGCCTTCGCCCTTGCCAACGGGATCCCGCTTCGCACGGGTATGGTGAACAACGACGGCAGAAACACGCTTGAGATGCGTAAGAATCCCCGTGCGCTTTATGCCTTCTGGCTGCAGCTGGCGATCAACGAGCAGACGGCCGAGGGGGTGCGCCTACGCGATATGAAGGAGGAATGGTTCCTTTTGCCCGAGGAGGAAAGCTGGGACGATGCGCTCCTCTCCACCATAGCTGTCTTTTGCGAAAACCGCCTTATGGACGCGCATCGCTTTGAGGAGGCGCGCCACCTGGCCGAGCGTCTGCTGGCCCATGGGGAAGGGGTGCTGGGGCTTTACCGTTCTCTCCTTACGGCGGATCTATTGTATCTTTGCGCCCTTTCGGGGGATAAGGATGCCGCTTCTGCCCTGTACGATAAAAAGCAAAAAGGCTTTATGAAGCAGATGGCGACTTTTCCCGCCGTTATTCGGACCGAGCTTGCGCTTTCGCTTCTTTTCGGGGATAAAGAAAAGCAAAAGAGGACCGAGGCTCTCTTTGAGCGGGTGAAAAAGACCCACCCTTATACCGCCGATATCGAAAGCGAGGAGGAGCTGATCGCCCTTCTTTACGAAAAAGCGGGGGATGTGGCCGCTCCGTAAAAATATCCGAAAAGGCAGACAGGCGTCTGCCTTTTTTGAACGGATCGGCTCTTTTTCCTTGAAAAAGAGAGACAAGTATTGTATAATGAAAGAAAAAAAGGGGGAAAGGCTTTGCGAAAAAGAAACGAAACACCGTTAAGCAGCGTTCTGTCGGTCGACAGCGTGATCGGGGTCTATTACGTACCCCTGAAAAGCGCCGGCCCTCCGGCCGAGGTGTATGATTTTTATCAGCTTTTATATATTGACGGCGGGGAATACTCCTTTTCGATCGGGGGGGAGCGGTATACCCTGCAAAACGGGCAGCTGTTTCTTTGCCCGCCCGATCGGTGCCGTGAAAATGGGGAGATAAACCGTGTTCAGGCGGGGCTTATCAGCTTTCGCAGCTCGTCGCTTGCGGTAGAGGAGCTGGCCGGCCGGGTCTTTACCCCCACCGAAAAGCAGCGTGCCGTTCTTTCCGAGCTGCTCTCCGAGGGGGGGCGTATTTTCGGTAAGATCGAAAAAAAGGGGGAGCTTTTCGGCCAGTGGCCCGCCCCCGATGTCTCAAGCGTTGAGCTTTCGCTTTTTAAAAGCAAATTAGAGCTTTTGCTCACCTCGCTGTGCCGCGGGGCGGATAAGGGGGGCGAGGCACTTTCTCCGCAAAACCGCGCGAATTACCGGGATTATCTTTACGGAAGGCTGTGCATGTTTCTTGCCGATCACCTGTTTGAATCGCCGACGGTCGATCAGATCGCGGAGCATATGGGCATCAGCAAGAGCAGCTTAAAGCGCCTTTGCTACGAAAAAACGGGCGGTGGCGTTATAAAGCTCTTTCTCGGTATGAAGACCGAGGAGGCCAAGCGTCTTCTGGATAAGACCGATCTGAACGTTGGCGAGATCGCCGAGCAGCTCGGCTTTTCCGGTGTACATTATTTTTCGCGCTTCTTCAAAAAGCAGACGGGGCTTTCCCCCCTCGCGTACGCCAGATCGGGCATAAAGCTCTGAATGGATTTTTGCATCTTTTATATGTGCAAAAATTGCTATTCTTTTTTCTTCAAAAAAGCAGATCCTCCCCAAAAATTCCTTAAAAACCGAACTTATTGGGTCTCTTCTTTTTAAAAAAGCGCGAGTGAAAAGAGCAATTTTTGCAATCATATTTATTCAAAGTGCAATTGACTTGCCCTTAAAATACGTATATAATGCAAATAAGGGATAAAGGCAAAAAGACTTTTTCCTATGAAACGGAGGATTAATTATGGCAGTAAGACTTGGTATCATTGGATATGGCGGTATTGGCGGATTTCACGAATCGTATTTAACGGCCGGGGAAATTAAAAATTGTGTTCTCACCGCCGTTTGCGATATTGACGAAAAGCAGCTGAAAAAGGCGGAGGTCAAATTCGGCGATAAGGTCAAGCGCTTCTCGGATTATCACGATCTGATCTCTTCGGGGGAATGCGACGCCGTTATCGTTTCCACCCCGCACTACGATCATCCCGGCATTTCGATCGACTGCCTGAAGGCGGGCCTTCACGTGATCGTGGAAAAGCCTGCGGGCGTTTATACCAAGGCTGTTCTCGAAATGAACAAGGTCGCAAAGGAGAGCGGCAAGGTCTTTACGATCATGTACTGCATGAGAACCGATGAAAAATATAAGAAGATCAAGGATCTTGTCACAAGCGGCGAGCTTGGAGAGATCAAGCGTGTCAACTGGATCGCGACCGACTGGTATCGCCCCCAGGCTTATCACGATTCCTCCTCCTGGCGCTCCTCCTGGAAGACCGAGGGCGGCGGGTTGATCATCAACCAGTGCCCCCACAATCTCGACATTCTGCAATGGATCTTCGGTATGCCCGAGGAGATCACCGCGCACTGCGAGTTCGGAAAATATTATAACATCGAGGTCGAGGACGACGTTACCGTCCATATGCATTATAAAAACGGCATGAACTGCGTCTTTATTGCTTCGACGGGGGAAGCCCCCGGCACCAACCGCCTGGAGATCGCGGGCAGCCGCGGGCAGCTTATCGTCGAAAACGGGGAAATGATCTTCAAGCGCAACCGTGTTGACGAGCGTGTACATAATGCCAACAACAAGGTAAGTATGGCAAAGCCCGAGGTATGGGAATGCAAGGTTCCGATGGTCAACACCGCGAAGATCCATCAACGGATCACCCAGAACTTTGTTAACGCGATCGAAAAGGGAGAAGCCCTGATCGCCCCCGGCGAAAGCGGCATCAATGAAATGGAGATCTCCAACGCCATTCATATGTCGGCCTGGACGAAGCAAACCGTTAAGCTGCCCGTCGATCCCGATAAGTTCTACGCGCTGCTGCAGGAAAAGATCAACGGGAAATAAGAAGAGCGAAAGAGGAAAACAGATGAAAATTGCAATTATCGGTCTGCGCCACGGACACATTTTTTCGCTTTATCAATTAATTAAAAAAAGCTCGCGCGTGGAGTTTGCGGGTGCCTATGAGGCGGATGATGCCACGCGTGAGGCCGCGAAGAAAAATTACGGCATGAATTTTTATAGCACGCTTGAAGAGCTGCTTGGCGACGAAAGCATCGATGCCGTTGCCATCGGCGATTATTACGCCGCCCGCGGCGGCCACGCCATTGCCGCCCTGCGCGCAGGCAAGCACGTCATCGCCGACAAGCCGCTTTGCACCTCGCTTGACGAGCTTTGTGAAATTGAGCGTCTTTCGAAGGAAAAAGGACTTTCGGTCGGCTTGATGCTTGACCTCCGTTATCACAAAAATATCGTAGCCGCCAAAAAGCTGATCGAAGAGGGGACCCTCGGAGAGATCCACAACATTCAGTTCGGCGGTCAGCACCCCCTGCAATACGGCACGCGCGCCGGCTGGTATTTCGAGGAAGGGAAGCACGGCGGCACGATCAACGATATCGCGATCCACGGGGTCGACCTTCTTACCTATCTTACCGGGCAAACCGTTGAAAAGATCAACGCGGCACGCTGCTACAACGCCTACGCGAAGGAGGTTCCCACATTCCTTGATTGCGGCCAGTTTATGCTGACGCTTTCCGGCGGTGCCGGGGTTCTTGCCGACGTATCCTACTCTGCGCCGAATACCCAAGGCTATTCCTACCCCTACTACTGGGAATTCCATATCTGGGGTGATAAGGGGATGATCTCTTTCGGCGTGAATACCGCGGGGGTCACGCTTTGCGCGAACGGCGAAAAGGCACCTCGTGTGGTCGAGCCCTGCGAGGCGGTCGACCAAACGCTTGACGCGTTTCTTGATGAGATCGAGGGAAAGCCCGCCGCTATAACCAGCGCGGAGGTCTTCGCCTCCTCCCGCGCGACGCTCCGGATCCAGAAGGCCGCTAACGAGGCCTGAATAAAAAAAGAAGCACTGCGGTGCTTCTTTTTTTTGTTTTTTATCAAATCGGGAAATAGACGACCGTCTGTATTACGGCGAATACCGAGACGCCAAGGGCGGGAAAAAGCAGGGAGAAAAGCATCGTGTTGATCGCCCTTTCCGAAAGCCGCGGATACAAAAGGTCATAGATCCTGCAGCCGATATACCCACCCGCAAAGTTGGTGATAAGATCGGTCGTATCCAGGATCCCAAAGCCTGAGAAAAGCTGAAAAAGCTCTAAAGCGACGGGGAAGAGAAAAAGGAACAGCAAGCCTTTTTTTCGCCCCATGATAAAGGGAAGCAGCATCCCCACGGGAATAAAGCAAAGAATATTAAGCAAAAAGATCCCGATCTGCCACCAATTCACGGGATCCAGGGCATGGAGCAGGGAGCGGAAGGGGATAAGCCCCCCGAGAAAGCGCTCCCAAAGCGGAAAGGAACGGTTCTTTTCGATGCTCAACAGAGAATTTATATTGAATTTGAAAATAATGCCCCAGATCAAGACGATCAGGCAAAGGGCAAAAAGCAGGGAAGCATAGTTTTTTTGCGCTCGTTCCCCACACAGCAGCCGATCCCGAAGCTTTTTCATACGGTACCTCGTAAATAAATATACGGATATAGTATAACAGAACGAAGGAGGAAAAGCAACGGTCGCTCTGCTTTTTATTTTATGACCCATTCCTCTTTGACGGCTTCCGCGTCGTTTTCCTTTTTTGGGGTATGCCGCGGCTTCGGTAGATCCCAGCGGAAGGTTGCGGCCAGCAGGCGCAGGGTCAAAACCGCCACGATCCCCAGCGAAAGCGAGAGAATGGTATGAAGATAAGGATAAACGAGTGAGAAGAGGAGGGCGCCGACCGCCGAAGCGCAGGCATAAAAGTTCTTAACGAAGATCTTCGGCACGTCCTTCGAAAAAACGTCGCGCATAACGCCGCCGCCAACCCCGGTTATGACCCCAAGAAGGACCGAGGTGAAAAGGTTGGGGGCTCCGATATAGGTAAAGGCGGCCATAGCCCCGATCACGGTAAAAACGCCAAGCCCTACCGCGTCGGCGATCAGCATGAAAAAGTCATAATTCCGATGCTTTTTCGAAAGGTAGGCTTGGATGGGCGGCAGATACGTCAGCGCCGATACCGCAAGCGCCACAAATGCGTGAAGCGGGTCAACAAGCGCTGACGGAGGAAAAACCCCTAATAGGATGTCACGCATGATCCCACCGCCGATCGCGGTGGTCATCCCCAAAACGCACGCCCCAAAGATATCCATATCCTTTTTGATGGCGGTCAGCGCCCCCGAAAGAGCAAAGGCCACCGTGCCGATCAGCTCGAAAATAAAAAAGACAATATTCATAGCTTCTCCTATAAACATTGTCCTTTTACCTGAAAGATTCTTCCCTTGCGGAAATTGCTTCGTCGGTAGCGCAAAGCGCCTTCTTCAATGTGCCGTCCCAAAGCGGTCCTTTTACCTGAAAGCATGACTTCTTCGGTGACCGAACGGTTCTCTTCCGCTTTTTTCATCCGGCGATCATATAAAATTGTTGAGGAAATTTCCTCTCTTTCCCATTATATAACAATGCTATGAAAATAGCAAGCGGAAAGAGAAATTTTTACAAAAAAGAAGATAAGCCTTTTTGTAGGGACCATAAAAAGCACCCATAAAGGGGAGGGATATTCGCCTTTGGCGAAGATACGCGCCCCCTGCGCCTGGCAAGCGAGCTTGCCGATCTTCGGGTGGCGTATGCGACCCCTCATTTGCATTCGCAAAAAAGGGTTTGCGGGCTCCCTGTCCGCCAACGAAAAAGGCACCCCAAAAGGGAGGGGTATTCGCCTACGGCGAAGATACGCACACCCTGCGCCTGGCAAGCGAGCTTGCCGATCTTCGGGTGGCGTATGCGAACCCTTTTTTGCTAACGCAAAAAGAGGGTTCTTGCCACCTCTCTGTCAAAAAGAAAAGCACCCATAAAGGGTGCTTTTCTTTTTGGCGGACAGGGAGGGATTCGAACCCTCGGTCCCGTGAAGGATTACCTGATTTCGAGTCAGGGCCGTTATGACCACTTCGATACCTGTCCGTATAGATCTGACGGTTGCCGTCAACAGAATTTATTTTACCACATCTTTCAAAGGAATGCAACCCCTTTTTTGAATTTTTCTTGGAAAAAGGGAAGAGAAAAAGAAAAAGCGGAATGGCGAACCGTTCCGCTTTTTGCATACGGGGAAAATTAGCGCTTAACGCGAGCGTTACCGCCCCAGATGCTGAAGATCTGCTCTTCATCGGCAGGCTGGGCATAGTCGGTAAGGAAGGTGGTGGCAAGCGCGCCGCTCGCCCAAGCGAACTGCAGCTGCTTCTCGGCATCCCAACCCTTGATGATGGAGTAGAGAAGACCGCCGACAAAGCCGTCGCCGCCGCCGATACGGTCAAGGACCGTGATGTCACGGGGCTCGGCGATGTGCCACTCGTTGTCGCTCCAGAGGATGGCACCCCAGAGGTGGTGATTGACGTTGATGACCTGACGGAGCGTGGTACCGAACACGCTGGCGTTCGGGAACTTCTCACGCACGCAGTTGATCATGGCCTTGAAGCTCTCGATCTTGGAGCCGAGGTCCTTACCGCCGGCTTCAGGACCCTCGATGCCGAGGCAGAGCTGGAAGTCCTCCTCGTTACCGACGAGGATGTCGGCGACAGAGGCGATCTCGGTGAAGATGTCGTGAAGCTCCTGCTCACGGCCCTTCCAGAAGGAAGCGCGGTGATTCAGGTCAAACGCGATAAGCGTGCCATGCTTCTTGGCGGCACGGGCAAGCTCCAGGCAGAACTGGCTGGTCTCGGGAGACAGGGCACCGATAAGACCCGACAGGTGAAGAACGCCAACGCCTTCTTCCCCGAAGAGACGCTCAAGGTCGAAGTCCTTGACCGAAAGGGTACGGCAGACATCGCACGCGCGGAAGTTCTGTACGCGAGGGCCACGGGCAAAATAGCCGCTGTCCGCGATGTTGAACTGGTGGCGGTAGCCCCAGGGGCCGCCCTGCTCGACTTCGGGACCCTCAAAGGTCATGCCGCGGCCAAGAAGGTTGTGCTTGATCATCTTGGCAATGGGGCTGTCCTTAACAAAGGCGGTCAGAACGTGGGTGGGAAGGCCGAGGTACGAGGAGATGCTGGCCACGTTGGTCTCCGCGCTGGTGACCTGCATACGGAACATCTCGGACGAGTAAACGGGCTGGCCGTCGGGCGGGCAGATACGAACGCCCATGCTGGTGGGGACCACCAGCGCGTATTTATAGTTTTCTCTCAGCTTCATAAGAATATCCTCCTAATAAATTTTAGATGGAATACTGGCTGGCAGAGGTGTTGCCGCCCTTACCGGTCCAGTTGGTGTGGAAGAACTGACCGCGCTCGGCGTCAACTCTTTCATAGGTGTGGGCACCGAAGTAGTCGCGCTGGGCCTGCAGCAGGTTCGCGGGCAGACGCTCGGAGCGGTAGCCGTCGAAGTAGCAGAGGGCCGAGTTCATCGCGGGCATCGGGATGCCGTTCTCGATCGCGGCGGCGCAAACGCGTCTCCAGCCGGCCTGGGCCTTTTCCATAACGCCCTTGAAGTAGGGGTCAAGCAGAAGGTTCGAAAGCTCGGGGTTCTTGTCAAAGGCTTCCTTGATCTTGCCAAGGAATACGCTGCGGATGATGCAGCCGCCACGCCACATAAGGGCGATGCCGCCGTAGTTGAGGTTCCAGCCGTAGGTCTTGGCGGCCGAACGCATCAGGGTGTAGCCCTGGGCGTAGGAAACGATCTTCGCGGCGAAGAGCGCATCCTTAATATCGTTGATGAAGGCAGCCTTGTCGCCCTTGAATTCGGGCTTCGGGCCCGAAAGGACCTTAGAGGCCTCGACACGCTCAGCCTTCATGGCGCTGAGGCATCTGGCAAATACGGCCTCGCCGATCAGGGTCAGCGGAACGCCCTCGTCAAGCGCGGCGATACCGGTCCACTTACCGGTACCCTTCTGGCCGGCGGTGTCAAGGATCTTCTCGACCAGAGGCGAGCCGTCCTCGTCCTTATACGCCAGGATATCCTTGGTGATCTCAATGAGATAGCTGTCCAGCTCCTTGGTGTTCCAATCGGCAAAGACCTCGTGCATCTCGTCGGCGCTAAGACCGAGCAGGTCACGCATCAGGTGATAGGCCTCGCAGATCATCTGCATATCGCCGTATTCGATACCGTTGTGGACCATCTTAACGAAGTGACCGGCGCCGTTTTCACCAACCCAGTCGCAGCAGGGGGCACCGTCCTCAACCTTGGCGCAGATGGCCTGAAGGATGGGCTTCACGGTGGGCCAAGCGGCAGGCGAGCCACCGGGCATCAGGCTGGGGCCGTTGAGAGCGCCCTCTTCGCCGCCCGAAACACCGGTACCGATATAAAGCTTGCCGCAGCTTTCGACGTAAGCGGTTCTTCTGGCGGTGTCGGGGAAGTGCGAGTTACCGCCGTCGATGATGATATCGCCGTCCTCCAGCAGGGGGAGAAGCTTTTCGATCATGTCGTCAACGGCGCTGCCGGCCTTGACCATCATCATGACCTTACGGGGCTTGGCAAGGCTTTCGACCAGCTCTTCGAGCGAGTAGGTGCCAACGATGTTCTTACCCTTGGCGCGGCCTTCCACGAAATTTTTGACCTTTTCGGTGGTACGGTTGTAAACCGATACGGTAAAGCCCTTGCTTTCCATATTGATTACGAGGTTTTCGCCCATAACCGCAAGACCGATAAGACCAATGTCAGACTTTTTCATTTGCGAGTACCTTCTTTCTTTGTTTTATAATATTTTTTTAAATTTTCAAGAACCGAGTAGGGGATCTCCATATTTCCAAGGCCGCGGCCGATCGAAATATGGGGCTTCATGGCGGCGTGAAAATCGGTGCCGCCCGAGATCTGCAGGTCAAGCGCCTTGGCCATAGCCCGGAATTTTTCGGCCATTTCATCGGTGTATTCGGTGTAATAGCCCTCCAGCCCGTCAAGGCCCGCTGCCTTCAATTCCTTCAGGTATTCAAAGAGAGCCTCATCCGAAAGACGGATAAGATGCGGATGCGCGACGAAGGCAATGCCGCCCGCGCGGTGAATGAGGTCGATCGCCTCCTTGTCGGTGATCGCCTGCCGCCCGGAGTAGGCGGGGCGTCCGTTGCCAAGGTACTTGTCAAACGCTTCCTTAACGCTGCCGACAAGCCCCTTGTCAAAAAGCAGCCTTGCGAAATGCGCGCGACAAACGATCTCGCCGCCCGCTACCTCGCGGACCTCCTCCATCGTGACGGGGAAGCCAAGCTCGTTCAGCCTTTGGCAGTTATCCTCGGAGCGCAGGGTGCGTACCTCGCGGATCTTCTTCATCGCCTCTCCGATCGCTTCGGAGTCAACGTCAATAAAATACCCCAGAATATGCGTTTCGGTTTCAGACTGAACCGAAAGCTCGATCGCGGGAATGACCTCGACCCCACACCGCTCTCCCTCGGCTACGGCTTCCTTGACCCCGTCAATGCCGTCGTGATCCGAAAGGGCAATGGCTGTAAGGCCCTGCTCCTTGGCGTGACGCACAAGCTCACAGGGGGTCATCGAGCCGTCCGAGCAGCGCGAATGGGTGTGCAGGTCAATGATCTTTTTCATATCAGTCCCTCGTCCAAAGGCCGAGCGCGGGGTTGCTGATGTAGAAGATCTCCTCCCCGTCGATCGTGTGGAACCCGTCGGTAAGGATCGCGGGATCGTACTTCTTGGCGGCCTCGGCATAGGGGATATACTTGAAGGCGGCGCCCTTTACCTCTTCTTCGTTCAAAAGCTCGGTGCAGTAGGTGATCGAGAAGCGCCCGTCGGAGGAGCCGTGGATGAGATGCGCGGCAACCGACATATTCTCCTGCAGATCCTCGTTCTCTTTTACCAGCTCAAGCACTCTTTCACGGCCAACGTAGCCGTACTTGCGAATGAGACGGTCGTTTTCGGCGTCCTCCCCGAACATCTTGACTCCGGGGGCCAGAATGATCAGCTCACCGCCGTCGGCGATCGCCATACGGGTACGGTAAACGGCCTTGTTTCCAAGCCAGGTGCTCTTGAATTCGCGGGGATCGAGGTAAACAACGACCTTCTTAAGCGGCTTTTCCATGTGGTTGAGGTTCTTTTCCTGGCTCTGCTCGACCGCCATCTCGAAAAGCTCTCTTTGGTTTCCGATGTAAATGCCGTGCAGGTTGGTCTCGTCGCCCGAGTTGGTGGTGACGGTCAGAACATACATCAGCGGGACCTTCGAAAGGAAGTTCTCCTGCGCGTAGTCGAATACGCGGCGTACGGGAGAGAAGTCCTTGCCCATGATGCGCTCCATACCGTAGAAGGCGCCCAGCATATGGCTGCTGTTGATCATGCTGCTGCCGCCGCAGCCGACGAAGATGTTCTTCGAATAGTTGGCCATACCGACGACCTCGTGCGGGACGACCTGCCCCGCCGAAATGATCAGATCGTAGGAGGGATCCATAATGCGGCGGTTGACCTCGACGTCGATCGTCTGATCGACCAGCCCCTCGGATACCTCGCGAACGAACGAGGAAGGAACCTCGCCGATCTTCACAACGTCGGTGCGCCAGTTGTGCACCAGGATCTTTTCAAAGGGAACCTTGCCGAGGAAGAAGGTGTCGCATTCCTCCTTCGTCATCGGTACGTGGGTGCCAAGGGCGGGCATAACGTCGACCTCGGCGGTATCCTTCAACATGTCATAGTAGTAAGCGGTGATCTTTCCGGCGCCCGAATACATGCGGGTATAGTCGGGGGGCAGGAGAAGAACCTTCTTCGGGCTCTTTCCCTCCAGCGATTTCGCAAGGATCTCCTTGAGCTCGCTGTCCGAAATAACGCTTTGGCTTTTTACGAACATAGCTTGTCCTGCTTTCCGGGGTTTTTCCCCTATTATTACAAGATATAGTATAACAAAAGATTATACGTTTTGCAAGAAAAAATACCATAGGTGGCAAAAAAATGAAGAAAAAAACTCCGCAAGAGCAATATTTGCAATATAATGCCCCCTACCATAGCGTGTTTTGCTGTCAAAAAGACAAAATCCCCGAAGGAGCGTGGCTCCCTCGGGGATGATCTTATTCAAGAATGGTTTCAAGAAGCGAATAGGCGAAGAGGTAATGCAGAGGGCGGATGGGGTGATTGAGCTTATTGGAGAGCAGCTCGGTCGTATCAACGCCCGCCGCCTCCATCCTCTTCCACTTGGCGTAGCAATCGCAGACCTTAACACCGCATTCGGCGGCGACCTCCTTGGCCTTTTCAAAATAAGCGGCTAAGACGCCCTCGTTTTCGATCTTAGCAAAGCGCTCGGCAAGATCGATAAAAAAAGGATCGGTAAGATGAACGCTGGTTTTCGTGTTCATCATATTTTCGGTCATGAAGATGCATTCGGCACCGCTTTCCTTGATCCCGGTAAAGATCTGCCGAAGCCGCTCTCCAAAGGCATTTGCGCCGTTGATGCCGCCCGATGCCGCATCGTTCAGCCCGTAGCTGACTACCACAAGATCGGGGTGAAAGGCAAGCACGTCGCGCTCCAGGCGGACAAGACCGCCGTGCGATCCGTCACCGCTTATGCCGCTATTGATAATATTGACCTGTACGCAGGGATAAAGCATGGCTAAAAGCTCACGCAAGCGGGTGGAGTAGGCCGAGGGAGAATCGTATACCGTTTCCAGCGCTTCGGGCCCCGTTTTATAGCATTCAAAGCATCCTTGCGTAACGCTGTCGCCGATAAAGGCGATGGTTACGGGTGGGTTGTTTTTCTTGTTTTGCTGCTTGGCACTCATTTTTTCCGTGATTTTCATATCGTACCTCGTGAAAAGCTTTCATTCGTTGGCTACGGCCATTATAGCACAAGCCCCTTTTAAAAGCAACCTTTTTTTATGAATTGAAAGAATTTAACGGCGGGAAAGCACCGTTTTTTCATATTCCCTGATCGGAGCAAGATAATCGGAAGGAACCGAGGAACGGGATAAAAATTCTTCCCATACGTCGCCAAGCGGCAGGGTCTTGCTTTCTTCCTGCATATAAAGAAGAGAAGTGAAATCGCCGCGGTCCTGAAGCTCCTTCAGCCTTTCGTTCGGTAAAAGCAGGGCGAAAAGCAAGGCCTTCTGCAGGCTTCGCACCCCCGTCACCCAGGCGACGATGCGGTTGATCGAGGCGTCAAAATAATCGGTTGCGAGGAAAACGCGATCAAGCGCTCCGTTGCTTACGATCTCCTTGGCGATCTCCTTGGTTTCGTCATCCAGGATCACAACGTGATCGCTGTCCCAACGAACCGCGCGGGTAACGTGCAGCGCGATTTTTTCGTTGAAGAGAAGAAGCGAGGAAATCTTATCGCTGACAGCCTCGGTCGGGTGGTAGTGACCGTTATCCATTAAGGGGGTGATCCCTTTTTTTGCCGAATAGGATAGGCAGAACTCCGCCGAGCCGACCGTGTAGCTTTCCAGCCCGATCCCAAAAACCTTGCTTTCCAGCGTGACATACACCTTGGACCTGTCATAGGGGATAGAGAGGATCTCGTCAAGGCTCTTTTCAAAACGGGCGCGAGGGGCAAGGCGGTCGGCGGGGATATCCTTGTAGCCGTCGGGGATCCAGATATTCATGACGCAAGGGATCCCGGTCTCATTCGCGAAATACTCCGCGATTTGTAAACAAGCCTTTCCATGCGCTACCCAATAAGCGCGCACCTCCTCGTCGGGAGAGGAGAGCGTGAGATTATCCTTGACCATCTCGTGCGAAAAGAAGGTGGGGTTAAAATCGATCCCCATGCTTCGTTCTTTCGCAAACTCGACCCAACGCTTGAAATGGCAGGGGAGAAGACGGTCGCGCCCTACGGCCTTTCCTTCTTCAAAAATGGCGTACGAAGCGTGTAGATTTAGCTTTTTCTTGCCTCCGATAAGCGAAAGTGCCAGGTCTAAATCCGCCATCAGCTCCTCGGGCGTTTTTGCCTTTCCGGGATAATTCCCCGTGGCTTGGATCCCCCCCGAAAGCAAAGCGGGACTGTCGAAGCCCCCGACGTCATCCCCCTGCCAGCAGTGGATCGAAATCGGAACCTCTTTTAAGGCTTCCAATGCTTTTTCGGTATCGATCCCAAAGCGTTCGTAAATTTTTTTTGCCTCCTCGTAGCGTTGCATACGTATGCCTCCCGTGTGTCTTATTTTGCGTGTCTTTTTTGTTCTGATCAACAATATAATATCACAGTTTTCGAAAAAGAAAAAGGACGCTTTTTGCTTACAAAAGTGTCCTTATTTGCATTGACAATTTGTGCGTGACATGCTAAAATGGTGCGGGGGTGATGCGTATGATCGACCGTGCGCTCTTAGAAAAGCTAAAAGTAAAAAGCGAAGAGGAAAAAGCCATTTTAGCGGGCGCCTCGGGCGTGGATAAAAGCTTATATATCGCGGGAAACGAAGGGGTCGTGAGCGCCGAAAGGCTTCTTGAAGAAGGTCGGCAGATACGGGTGCGGACACACACGCGCTTTATTCATTTTCCTTGCCATACCCACGATTATATCGAGGGGGTCTATATGTGCGCGGGTAAGACCGTGCACATCGTAAACGGCCGCCGTATCACGCTTCATGAGGGAGAGCTTTTGTTCCTTGGGCAAAACGCCACGCAAGAGATCCTTCCCGCCGAGGAGGGGGACGTGGCGGTGAATTTCATCATACGCCCCGACTTTTTTGGAAAAACGCTGGAAATGCTGGGGGATGAGGAAACGCCGATCCGCCGTTTTCTTCTTCGCTCGCTCACAAACGGGGAGAACCGCGGGTATCTCCATTTCAAGGTCGCGGGGGTTCTGCCGATCGAGAACCTTGTGGAAAATTTACTGTGGACGCTTTTAAACGATCTGCCCGATAAACGAAGCATCAACGAGGTGACGATGGGGCTTTTGTTTATGCAGCTCTTGCGCCACACCGATAAGCTGACCGGGGAAAGCCCCGAGGAGGAGGCTGTCGTTCGGCTTTTGCGTTATATTGAAGAAAATTACCGCACGGCAAGCCTACGCGAGGCAGCCGAATTGCTTCACCGCGATTTTTATTGGATCAGCCATGAAATCAAGAAAAGAACCGGTAAGACTTATACCGAGCATCTGCAGGAAAAGCGCCTTTTGCAAGCCGCCTTTTTACTGAAGAATACCCCACTTTCGGTGGAGGAGATCGCCCCGGCAGTCGGCTACGAAAACAAAAGCTATTTTCACCGCCTCTTTTTCAAGAAATTCGGCCTTACCCCCAAAAAATACCGCGCCGCCGAAAAAACGAAGGAATAAAAGAAAAAAGCAGCCACGCGGCTGCTTTTTTAAAATTCAACTAAATAAAACACCCGAACCAAACCGCAAGGGTTTAATTCGGGATGTTTTGGTGGAGACAGGGGGGCTCGAACCCTCGACCTTACGGATGTGAACCGTACGCTCTAACCAACTGAGCTATGCCTCCGTGACCCATATAGTATAGCACACAAAAATGGATTTGTAAAGGGGCTTTTTTCAAAAAAAGAGATTTTTTTATCCGAGGTCTTTATGCTTTTTTTGCCGCTTTGGAAGCCTTTTGAAAAAAAAGGAAGAACGGGTGCTTTTTCGCGCTTTGCTATGTTGACTTTCCCATCTTTATATGATATACTATTATGCGGAAAATTATATACTACGTAAGGAGTATGCGTTATGGAGATCAAGACCTACTTAAAAGAAAGCTATTTTACCGAAAAAGAGACCTGCCTTGTGGAAAGCGGGGCGCTTTCGGCCTCTTTGTTCGTTTACAGCACGGGAGTAAAGGCGGTCCGCCTTTCGAACGATAAGGGCGAGATCGTGGTGTTGCCTTATCTTGGGCAGATGGTGTGGCGTGCCGGGTTTTTGGGGCGCGAGCTTACCATGAAATCGATCTATGACGAGCCGATCGAGCCGCTTCACGTATACGGCGAGACCTACGGCGGTTTCCTGATGCACTGCGGCCTTACCGCGATGGGCAACCCCACCGCCGAAGACAGCCACCTGCCGCATGGGGAGCTTCCGATCGCCAAGTATCTGAAGAACTGGATCGTTCTCGGGGAGGACGAGAAGGGCAAATACATCGGCATCAGCGGCACCTTCTCCTTCAAGCGCTGCTTTGAGCAGAATTACGATTTTACCCCCCTTGTAAAGCTTTACGAAGGGAAGAGCGCGCTGGACGTGACCGTGAATTTCGTTAACCACAAGGATCTGCCGCTCGAATACTTCTATCTCTGCCATATCAACCACCGTCCCGAAGACGGTTCCCGTTTGGCTTACACCGCCAAGCGTGAAAGCATCGTCGTCAATCACGAGGTTCCCGAGAACTACGAGCCGAAGGCGGCCGCCGCCACCAACGCCTACCTCGATCGCCTGGATACCAACCAAGGGCTTATGGATGAGGTCGGCGCCGAGGGGCAGTCCTATCAGCCCGAGATCGTTTTCTCCTGCACCTATACGGGCGATGAGAACGGAAAGGCCTATACGATGCAGATCCTGCCCGACGGGCGCGCCTGCTACGTTACCCACTATCCCGAGGAGCTGCCCTTCGGCGTGCGTTGGATCGCTCGCACGAAGGACGAGGATGCCCTCGGCATGGTCCTGCCCGCCACAGCCGAGCATAAGGGATACCTTTACTGCAAGTCGAAGGGGCAGGAGCGGTATCTCGCCCCCGGCGAAAGCGTTACCTATCATCTTGAGACCGGGCTTCTTGATGTGGACGAAGCCAAGAAAATGGAAGAAAAGATCAAAAGCCTCGGCTTCTGAAGCCGCATAAAAAACGAAAGGAGGAAAGACGGTGGAGCGTTTTCGTAACGGCCCTTTCCCCAAAACCGACGAGATCTTAAAAATTGAAAAACGGCTTACCCGATGCAATCGGTATGAGCGGGCGCGCAGCCTTCTTCGCCTTCTTTTCCTGATCGCCCTTCCGCTTGCCGTTCTGATCACGGCGCTTTCAAGCCTTAAGGCGCTTCCTCTTACGCTTGTGGGATGCGTGATCGCGGTCGTCCTTTGCCAGCTTTCCTGCCTGCTGGCGATGGCCTTTTTGCGCATCGCGCGCCCCGGGACCCCGAAATACGACGATCTTCTCAATACCTACGTCCGTCTTCTGATGATGGGGACCCAAAGCAAGCACCTGCCCTTCTTTCCCGATTCGCGCCTGCAAAAGGAAATGGTCGGGGAGGCCGAGCGCTACGCGCGCACCTACGTCGTGCCAAAGGAAGAAAGAGGGCGGATCTACAAGGCGAGATCGATCGTTGAGGAGGGAGAGCGCCTTCGCGCCGAATACGAGGAATATCTCTATCGCATCGCCTCGGAGGAGGGCGAAAGGATCCTTCTTAAGAAGGTGGACTTCGTCCGTCGGACCGAGCGTTGGCGCAAGGCCAACCGCCGTGCCTACACCGAGGACCAGTATAAGCTGATCGACGCCAATATCAATCGGCTCTTGCAGAAATTCAGCCACGACGCGAACGCCGAAAACGGCTTCTACATGGATTTTGTCGATTATATCACCACCTTCCACAGCTTTGATAAGGAAACGGCCGAGCTTGACGGACGCGTGATCCCGACGGCCGACGTCAAATCCTATTATCTCACCATCGTGAAGGAGATCAAGCGTATCCGCTTTAACGAGCTGAAGAAGGCCCTTTCGGATAAGGAGCTGGACGATCTGCGCGATTATTTGAACGCCTACGAGCAGGTTCGCCAAAAGTACGTCTTCTTCGATCCGCTTCCGACCATTGACGTGGAGCGCTATGACAAATACTACATCGAAGCCAGGGCGAACAAAAAGCGTTGCTTCTCCTGCCATCGCAAGTTTCACGAGCGGTATAAGAAGATCTGCGACCGCTGCGGGCATTATATCTGTCCGCGCTGCCATAAATGCTATTGCAGCAAATACATCGGTCATAATTTGGAAAACTTTTATAACGGAATTTAAAAAAGGCCCTTGGCCTTACAGGATGTAACCATGCTTGAATTAAAGAATATCTCCTACACGGCGGGAGAGGGGGAAGAGAGAAAGGATATTCTCAAAAACGTTTCCCTTCGTCTTGACGGCCGTGTGATCGCCGTGACCGGCCCGAACGGCGGCGGCAAGTCAACGCTTGCCAAGATCATTGCGGGCATAATTGCCCCGACATCGGGGAGGATCCTTCTTGACGGAGAGGACATCACCGATCTTTCGATCACCGAGCGCGCGAAGCGCGGCATCAGCTTTGCCTTCCAGACCCCCGTGCGCTTCAAGGGGATCACGGTGCGTGATCTGATCACCCTGGCGGCGGGGAAAAAGATCGGCGTCAGCGAGGCCTGCCGCTATCTTTCCGAGGTTGGCCTTTGCGCCAGGGATTATATCAATCGCGAGGTAAACGCCAGCCTTTCGGGCGGCGAATTAAAGCGCATCGAGATCGCCACGGTCTTGGCGCGCGGCACCGTCTTTTCGGTGTTTGACGAGCCCGAGGCGGGCATCGATCTTTGGAGCTTCCAGAACCTGATTCGTGTGTTTGAAAAGATGCACGAGGAAAAGGGTGGCACCATCCTGATCATTTCGCATCAGGAGCGTATTTTGCGCATCGCCGACAAGATCGTTGTGATCGCGGGCGGCGAGGTAACCGATAGCGGGACCCCCGAGACGATCGTACCGGGGCTGACCGACACGGCGGACGGCGCCTGCCGCACGCTGAACGAAAAGGTACGGGGGTAAGCCATGGAAGCGATACAAAAGCAGCTGCTGGCCGAGATCGCCGATCTTCATACCATTCCGACGGGGGCATACAGCATCCGTGAGAATGGGAAGACCGTAAGCCGTGCCTCGACCGAGCATATTGAGATCATTCCGCGTGAAGAGGGGGACGGGATCACCGTCCGTATTTTACCGAATACCAAGAACGAAAGCGTGCATATTCCCGTTATTATCAGCAAGGCGGGGATAAAAGAGGCGGTCTATAACGATTTTTACATCGGCGAGGGCGCCGAGGTCACGATCATCGCGGGCTGTGGGATCCACAGCTGCGGCAAGGACCTTTCCGAGCATAGCGGGATCCATACCTTCTACGTCGGGCGTGGCGCCAAGGTGCGTTACACCGAAAAGCACTACGGCTCGGGAGACGGGACAGGAGAGCGCGTGATGAACCCGACGACGGTGATAAAGATCGAGGAGGGCGGCTCTCTTGAAATGGAAACGACCCAGATCAAGGGCATCGATTCCACCAAGAGAAACACCACCGCCACTCTTGCCGACGGCGCGAGGCTTATTATCCGTGAAAAGATCATGACGCACGGAAAACAGCTGGCCGAAACCGATTTTACTGTCGATATGAACGGGGCCGACTGCGCCGCCGACGTGGTTTCCCGCTCGGTCGCGAAGGACGAGTCGGTGCAGATCTTCCGCTCCCGCATCAACGGCAACAACGTCTGCACGGGCCACACCGAGTGCGACGCCATCTTAATGGATAAGGGGCGCGTGACCGCGATCCCCGAGCTGACGGCCAATCATCTTGACGCCTCGCTGATCCACGAGGCGGCGATCGGAAAGATCGCGGGCGAGCAGCTGATCAAGCTGATGACGCTTGGGCTTTCGGCCGAGGAGGCCGAGGAGCAGATCGTAAACGGCTTCTTAAAATTAAAAAAGAAATGACCGCATTCAATGCGGTCATTTTAAAAGAAAGGAAGGAGGGACTTATATGGCATTCGATGCGGGTATGCTTCGCGCGGTTACCGACGAGATCAGCGGTACGCTTTGCGGCGGCGCGAAGGTAGAAAAGATCTGCCAGCCGGCGAAGGAAGAATTCGATTTTGTTCTGCATGCGGGCGGCGTCAGCCGCAGGCTCTGCTTTATCGCGGGCAGCAACGTCCCCCATTTTTCTTATTCGAGAAAGGAACGCGAAAATCTCCCCACCCCCTCGATGTTCTGTATGCTGCTTCGCAAGCATCTCCAAGGCGGTAAGCTTATCGAATGTGAGCAGCTGGGCTTTGAGCGCGCTACTCGCTTTACCTTTACCTCGCGCGATGAGCTTGGCTTTGGCGTTAAGCGCTATCTTATTGCCGAAATGATGGGTAAATACAGCAACCTCATTCTTCTGGATGAGGAGGATAAGATCCTTTCCGCCTTAAAGATCGTGGATTTTTCGGCCAGCCGTGTACGGCAGGTCCTGCCGGGGATGCATTACACCCTTCCCCCAAAGCAGGAAAAGGGCGATCCGCTTTTCTTAAACCGAAGCGAGTTTGACGCGCTTTGGGAGGCCTACCCCAAGGAAAGGACGCTTTCCCGCTTTATTTCGGATTCCTATTTCGGTATCTCCTCGCAAAACGCCCGCGAGATGGCGTACCGTGCTTCGGGAGGGGAAGAGACAACGCTTTCCGAGATCGAGCCCCAAGCGCTTTACGGGGTGCTGTACGAGTGGTTTGAGGCACTTAAAGCGGGGCGCTATACGCCCACCCTTCTGCTTGACGAAGAGGGCGAGCCCCACGATTACAGCTACGCCGATCTCCATAGCGGCGGCTATACCGTTTGCCACCCCGCCGATTTTTGCGAGCTTTTGGATCTTTATTTCGGGGAAAAGGATAAAAAGGAACGTATTCGCCAGCGGTCGATGGATCTTTCTCGTCTGCTGACGAGAAGAGAGGCCCAGCTTCACCGTAAGCTGGAGGCCCAGCGCGGGGAGCTTGCCGACTGTGAAAGGGCCGCCGAATACAAAAAGGCGGGGGATCTGATCACCGAAAACATCTACCGCTTAAAGCGGGGGGATGAGCGCTTTGTAGCGACCGATTATACCGTCGACCCACCGAAGGAGACCCCCGTCACGCTTGATCCCCGCCTTTCTCCCGTCGCGAATGCCCAGCGGATGTATAAGCTGTATACCAAGGCAAGGACCGCCAAGCAAAAGCTTACCGAGCTGATCGTCAGTGGCGAAGAGGAGCTTGCCTATATCGTAGGCGTTAAGGGCTTTTTGGAGCGTGCCGAAAGTGAAGCCGATTTTGCCGAGCTTCGCAGTGAGCTTTCGGCGGCGGGCTATCTCGCGAGAGAAAAGGGAAAAGCCAAGGAAAAGGCACATCGGGCCCGCCCGCTTGAGTTTACGACAAGCAACGGCTACCGTCTTCTTTGCGGCCGCAACAACCTGCAGAACGATATGCTGACCTTCCGCATCGCCGAAAAGGACGATCTTTGGTTCCACGCCAAGGGGGTAGGGGGCTCCCACGTTATTCTCGTTTGCGGGGGAGAGGAGCCGCCCGCCGAGGATTATACCGAGGCCGCCGCCCTCGCGGCCTACTATTCGCAGGCGGGGGACGCGGTGACCGCCGTGGATTATACCCGTGTCCGTAATATCAAAAAGCCGCAGGGCGCACGTTGCGGCTTCGTCACCTACAAGACCAATTCGACGGCGTATGTTACACCGTCCTTACCAAAGGGGAAAAAAGATGATCGATCTTCTTGATATGCACAAATATTTTATTCTTCAACACCTCGGCGAGGGGGATACCGCCGTCGATTTTACGATGGGAAACGGAAACGATACGCTGTTTTTATCGAAAACGGTTGGAGAAAGCGGTAAGGTATACGCCTTCGATATCCAGGCCGACGCGCTCCTTTCCACCAAGGCAAGGCTTCAGCGCGAAGAAGCGCCCGAGAACTATACGCTTATCAACGATTCGCACCATAAGGTAAAGGATTACGTCAAGGGGCCGATCAAGGCGGGGATGTTTAACCTTGGATATCTCCCCGGCAGCAACCGCAAGGAGCTGACCACGATGTGCAAGACCACCCTGCCCGCCGTCAAGGCCGCGATCGAGCTTCTCGGCGAGGACAGCATCCTCTTAGTCGCCGTATACCCCGGACACGCGGAGGGGGAAAGAGAGGGCGAGATGCTTTCCGAATATCTTTCTACGCTTGACCGTAGACAGATCAGCGTCACCCGCTTCGGCATCATCAATTCCAAAACCTCTCCCTTCTTCTTTATCATCGAAACAAGATAAGAAAGGTTTTGTTTACAAAAAAAGAAAAAGTCCCGATAAGATCGGGACTTTTTCTTTTATCCAAGGGCAACGTCCAGCGCCAGCATCAGGCAGAAGCCGAGGGCGAAGGAGAGAGAGAAGGCGCGCTCCTGCCCGTTCTCGCATCCGCGGGGGGCAAGCTCCTTGATCACGACGTAGAGCATCACCCCGGCGGCAAGGCTTAACAGATAGGGCAGAAGAGAGGCGATAAGGAAGGAGAGAAGAAGCGTCAGAACAGCGGCCAGGGGCTCTACCGCACCCGAAAGAAAGCCGTAAAGAAAGGCCCGGCGCTTTTTCATGCCGCCCCCCGCGAGGGGAAGAGAGATGATCGCCCCCTCGGGGAAATTCTGGACCCCGATCCCAAAGGAGAGCAGGGCGGCGGCCATACCGTAGCCGCTGTCCCCATTCCCGAGAAAGGCGGCCGCCGCGACGCCAACCGCCATGCCCTCGGGAATGTTATGCAGGGTCACCGCAAAGAAAAGCAGGGATGAGGTCTTGCTTTCCTTAAGAAGCGACCCGCTTTCCGGATCGGTCGGGAAGAAAAGGTCTAAAAGGCAGAAGAGAAGAAACCCAAGCAGGACCCCAAGGGTCGCGGGGAAGAAGGAAAAGCGACCGAGTGGGGCTGCCTGCTCGATCGCGGGCAGAAGCAGGCTGAAGAAGGAGGCCGCTACCATGACCCCTGCGGCAAGGCCGGAAAGGCTCGCCTCCCATTTTTTTGAAAGGCCCCCCTTCAGCAAAAAGACAGAGCAGGCGCCAAGCGTTGTCCCGAGAAAGGGAAAGAGCAGCACCGCCCACAAAAACAAAGACATAGCTTTCACCATCGTTTTTTAACAGCGTATGCGGAAAGGGCGGGATCGGTCAAGGCGATAAAAGAAAAAGGAACGGAGCATCCGTTCCTTTTTTCAAAAAAGCGCGTGTATCGGTTCAGCGTCCTTGCGAGTAACCAAGCTCAAAGGCGGCAAGGTTCAGCTCTAAAAACTTCGGGGGAACCGTTTCTCTTATCACACGGAGAAAGACCTCCTTGTCGATCTCGGAGGCGGCGGCCAAAACACCGATCAGCACAACGTTCACCGCCTTCGCGGAGCCCGCGGAAAGGCTTAACGCTGTGGCGTCGATCGCCGTCACGTCGCAAAGCGCCGAAAGCGCCTCGACGATCCCCTCGGGATATTCGGCCGCCCCCGTGATGACAGGCATCGGGGCGATCGCGTGGTCGTTCAGAATGATCTTACCGCCCTTCTTGAGGTAGGGCAGGGCGCGAAGCGCCTCCAGCCGCTCAAAGGCCAGGATGATATCGGCCTCCCCCTTGTCGATGATCGGGGAATCGACCCTTTCGCCGTAACGGACATAGGTCACGACGCTTCCGCCCCGCTGGCTCATGCCGTGAACCTCGGAGACCTTTACGTCATAGCCCTCGCTGATAACGGCGTTGCCGAGAATGCGGCTGGCAAGCAGGGTCCCCTGCCCCCCGACGCCGACGATCATAATATTCTTCGTCATCCTTCAGCCCTCCTTTTGAATGGCCTTGAAGGGGCATACCCCAAGGCACAGCCCACAGCCGTTGCATTGCGTTTTGTCGATCTTGGCCTTTCCGTTCTCAAATACGATCGCGGGGCAGCCAAGCTTCATGCATTTCTTGCAGCCGCGGCAGGCATCCTCGTCTACCTTGCAATGGCCGCTGTATTTCACGGTCTTTAAAAGGGCACAGGGGCGCTGGGCGATGATGACCGAGGGCTCGTCGACCGCGATCTCTTCCTTGACCGCCTTCTCAAAGCCGACAAGATCAAAGGGATCCTCGACCCGTACACGCTCGACCCCAACGGCGCGACAAAGCGCCACAAGGTCTACCTGCTTGGTCGGCTCTTTTCGGATGGTAAAGCCGGTCGTGGGGTTGTCCTGATGCCCGGTCATACCCGTAATGGAGTTATCGAGAATGATGATCGTGTGATTACCCTTGTTGTACACCGTATCGATAAGCCCCGTGATACCCGAATGGATAAAGGTCGAGTCCCCGATGACCGAAACGACCTGCTTGGCAAAATCACGGCCGCGGGCCTTGACCATGCCGTGGGCGGCGCTGATCGAGGCGCCCATGCAGATGGTGGTATCGACCGAGGCAAGCGGGGCGACCGCCCCCAGGGTATAGCAGCCGATATCCCCCGAGACCGTAAGTCCAAGCTTGGAAAGCACATAGAAGGTGCCGCGGTGCGGGCAGCCCGCGCACATGACCGGCGGGCGGGCAGGGGTCGGCTTATCGGAGGCGACGACCTCGGTCGTTTCCCCGAGGATCACTTCCTTGATCATATTCTGGTTGTATTCGCCAAGAAGAGTAAAGTATTCTTTACCCTTTACCGCGATTCCAAGCGATTTGACAAAGCTTTCAATGAAAGGGTCCAGCTCCTCGATGACAAAAAGCTCATCGACCGAGGCGGCGAATTCCCGAATGAGATCCTCGGGCAGCGGATACACCATTCCAAGCTTTAAGTAGTTGACCTTATCGCCCAGCGCCTCCTTGGCGTAGGTGTAGGTAACGCCCGCGGTGATCACGCCGATCTTTTTCCCGTTGTTCTCCACGCGATTGAGGGGGGTGATGTTGGCAAGTTCCGAAAGGGCCAGCTGGCGCTTTTCGACCTCGACGTGGCGAAGCACGGCGTTGGCGGGCATCATAACGTTCTTGCGGATGTTCTTCTCGTAGGGCTTTAATTCGACCTCCTCGGGCTCGCACAGCTCCACAAGGCTTTGCGAATGCGAGACTCTCGTCGAAAGGCGGATAAATACGGGGGTATCGTAGGTCTCGCTCAGCGAGAAGGCGAGCTTGGTGAATTCCTTGCATTCCATGGAATCCGAGGGCTCCAGCATCGGGATCTTGGCGGCCATGGCGTAATGGCGCGAGTCCTGCTCGTTTTGCGAGGAGTGCATGCCGGGGTCATCGGCCACGCAGAACACAAGCCCCGCGTTGGCACCGATATAGCTGACGGTGAAGACCGGGTCTGCCATCACGTTAAGGCCGACGTGCTTCATGCAGCTCATCGCGCGCCCGCCGGCGATCGAGGCGCCGATCGCGACCTCGCCCGCCACCTTTTCGTTGGGGGCCCATTCAACATAGATATCGGGATATTCCACCACCGATTCGGTGATCTCGGTGCTGGGGGTCCCGGGGTAAGAGGAAACCACGCGGCAGCCGGCCTCATAGGCGCCTCTCGCTACGGCGGCGTTTCCGATCATAAGCTTTTTCATATCCGTATACTCCTTACAGCTCGTTTTCCATTGCCACAAGCCCGTCAACGCTGTAAAGCTTGCGAAGCTTCGGCTTTTCGATCTTGCCGGTGGGGTTGCGCGGCACCTCGGCAAAAATGATCTTGCGGGGGCGCTTGTAGCGGGGCAGATCCAGACAGAAGTCCATGATCTCCTCCTCGGTAAGGGCGCAGCCCTCCTTCGTTTGGATAATGGCGGCCGAGATCTCGCCAAGTCGGCGGTCGGGCAGGCCAATGACCGCTACGTCGGAGATCGAATCGTGTCGACGCAGATAGTCTTCGATCTGAACGGGATAAATGTTTTCCCCGCCCGAAATGATCACGTCCTTTTTGCGGTCAACAAGATAGATAAAGCCGTCCTTGTCCTCGGTGGCCATATCGCCGGTGAAGAGCCAGCCGTCCGAAAGGATCTCCCGGGTGGCCTCCTCGTCCTTATAATAGCAGGTCATCACGCCGTCTCCCTTGACCGCCAGCTCTCCGACCTCGCCTTTTCCAACGGGGTTCCTGTGCTCGTCAACGATCATCGTCTGCCAGCCGAAGCCTGCCTTTCCGATCGCGCCCACGTGGTCGATGTTCTCAACACCGAGATGCACGCAGCCGGGGCCGATCGATTCGCTGAGACCGTAGTTGGTATCGTAATCGTGATGGGGGAAGACCGCCTTCCAGCGGCGGATCAGGCTGGGGGGGACCGGCTGCGCGCCGATATGCATCAGCCGCCAGACGGAAAGATCGTATTTCGAAAGGTCGATCTCCCCACGCTCGATCGCGTCGAGAATATCCTGGGCCCACGGCACCAAAAGCCAAACGATGCTGCATTTTTCCTCGGAGGCCGCTTTTATGATCCATTCGGGCTCGGTCCCCTTCAAGAGAACCGCCTTGCCCCCGACCATCAGGCTGCCGAACCAGTGCATCTTGGCGCCGGTGTGATAAAGAGGCGGGATGCAGAGGAAAACGTCGTCCTTCGTCTGGCCGTGGTGATTTTGCTCCACCCTCGCTGCGTGCATCAGGCTTCTGTGCTTATGTAGGATCGCCTTCGGGAAGCCGGTCGTGCCCGAGGAAAAATAGATCGCGGCATCGTCGTCATCGCACAGCGGGATCTTCGGGGTGTGCGAAGAGCAGTAGGTGACCAGCTTATCGTAGCTTTCGGCGTAAGCGGGGCAATCCTCGCCCGCGTAGATCCACATCTTGATCGCGCGCACCTTATGGCAGATGCCCTCCACCCGTCCGACGAATTCGGGGCCGAAAACGATGTATTCGGCATCGGCCTTATCAAGGCAGTAAGCGATCTCCTCGGCCGTATAGCGGAAATTGAGCGGAACGGCGATCGCCCCCGCCTTCAGGATCCCAAAATAGATCGGCAGCCATTCAAGGCAGTTCATCAGAAGGATCGCGACCTTTTCTCCCTTTTTGATCCCGCGGGATAAAAGGAGGTTGGCAAAGCGGTTGGCGTGCTGCTGGAATTCCTTCCAGGTCAGCTCGTGCCGATAGGACTCGGCCGCCGTTGCCTGCATAAGGGCGAACTCGCGCCAGGTCATATTCTTGTTGTTCTCAAGCTTCGGGTTGATCTCCACCAGGCTTACGTCATCAGGGTAAAAATCGGCGTTTTTGGTGAGAATGTCGGTAATGGGCATGTTGCGTATCCTTTCACCGTGTAATGCAGTATTATTTTATAATTATACTATATATTTTTTTGTATGGCAAGCGGTTTTTTCTGTTTTTTGAAATAAAAAAGCGCAAATTTGGAGAAAAAAGCAAAAAAGAACCGAAGAGGGGTGTTCTTCGGTTCTTTATTTTATAGGCGGGCCACGCCGCTTTCGCGCGCCGCCTGCATGACCGCCTCGGCCACCACGGGGGCGACCCGCTTGTCAAGGGCGGGGGGAATGATATTTTCTTCGTTCAATTCTTCCTCGGGGATCAGCGAAGCCAAAGCGTACGAGGTGGCTACCTTCATCGCGTCGTTGATGCAGGAGGCGCGGCAGTCAAGCGCCCCGCGGAAGATCCCGGGGAAGGCCAGAACGTTATTGATCTGGTTCTTGTAGTCCGAGCGCCCGGTCCCGACGATACGGGCCCCTGCCGCCAAGGCATCCTCGGGCATGATCTCGGGGGTGGGGTTGGCCATCGGGAAGACGATCGCGTCGCTTTTCATCGAGGCGACCATCTCACGGCTGACGATCAGGGGGGCAGAGACCCCGATAAAGACGTCGGCACCCTTCATCGCGTCGGCCAGGGTACCGCGCAAAAGCTCCTTGTTGGTCAGAAGCGCGATCTCACGGTGGGCAGGCGAGAGGGTCTCGTCGTCACGGCTGATGATGCCGAAGCGGTCGACCATCGTAAGGCTTTCGACCCCCATCGCCAAAAGATGCTTGCCGATGGCACACCCGGCCGAGCCCGCGCCGTTAATGACCACCTTCACCTTACCGATCTCCTTCTTGACGACCTTTAAGGCGTTCAAGAGGGCGGCGGCTACCACGATCGCGGTGCCGTGCTGGTCATCGTGAAAGATCGGGATATCGCAGGCCGCCTGCAGCTTCTTTTCGATCTCAAAGCAGCGGGGGGCGCTGATATCCTCCAGATTCACCCCGCCAAAGCTGCCGCTGATAAGGGCGATCGTGCGAACGATCTCGTCGGGATCCTTCGAGCTTACGCAAAGCGGGAAGGCGTCAACGTCGGCAAATTCCTTGAAGAGGGCGCATTTTCCCTCCATAACCGGCATACCCGCTAAGGGGCCGATATCTCCAAGTCCGAGAACCGCCGTTCCGTCGGTCACCACGGCCACAAGATTGCTTCTTCTTGTCAGCCGATAAGAAAGATCGGGATCCTCCTTGATCGCAAGGCAGGGCTCGGCAACGCCGGGGGTATAGGCGAGCGAGAGGTCACGGCGGTCGTTGATCTTACAGCGGGAGATCACCTCGATCTTGCCGCCCCATTCATAATGCTTTTTCAGCGATTCCTCGCGAATGCTTTCTTTCATTTTTTCTCCTTTATGCAAGCAATTTTTAAATCATATTTTCGGGCTGTACGAGGCGGTCGTATTCCTCTTCGCCAAGCAGCGAAAGGCGCAGGCAGGCCTCCTTCAGCGAAAGCCCCTCGGCGTGCGCGAGCCGCGCGGCTCGCGCGGCATTCTCATAGCCGATCTTCGGGGATAAAGCGGTCACTAACATGAGCGAATTGTAAAGGTTACTTTTCATCTTTTCGCGATTGGCACGGATGCCGCAGACGCAGTTTTCACGGAAGGAATCCATCGCCTCGGTCAAAAGACGGGCCGATTGCAGGAAATTATAGATGCACACGGGCATATAAACGTTCAGCTCGAAATTTCCGTTTGCCGCCGCCATTCCGATCGCCGCGTCGTTCGCCATGACCTGCACGGCGACCATGGTAAGCGCCTCGCACTGGGTGGGGTTGACCTTTCCCGGCATGATGGAGGAGCCGGGCTCGTTCTCGGGGATCGAGATCTCCGAAAGCCCGCAACGGGGGCCGCTGGCAAGCCAGCGCACGTCGTTGGCGATCTTGAAAAGATCGGCGGCCAGGGCACGCAGGGCCCCGTGGGCAAAGCAAAGCTCGCTTTTGGAGGTAAGGGCGTGAAACTTGTTTTCGGCGCTTTGGAAGGGGATCCCCGCAAGGCGCGAGATCTCCTCGGCCACGGCCTTATCAAACCCCTTCGGGGAATTCAGCCCCGTGCCGACCGCCGTCCCCCCAAGGGCGAGGGCCGAAAGCGGCGCAAGGCTTTCCTCGATCATCGAGGCGGCGGTCTGCAAGGAGGCGCGCCAGCCCGAGATCTCCTGCGAGAAGAGGAGCGGGGTCGCGTCCTGCAGATGGGTCCTTCCGATCTTGATCACGTCACGGTTCTCGTCCTCCAGACGTAAAAGCTCGTCGATCAGCGAGGAAAGGGCGGGCAAAAGACGCTTCTTCAGCGCAAGGGTCGCCGCGATGTGCATCGCCGTCGGAAAGGTATCGTTCGAGGATTGGGACATATTGACATCGTCGTTCGGGTGCAGAAGCGGCTTGCCGAGGTGAAAATTGGCATAATTGGCAATGACCTCGTTCGCGTTCATATTGGTCTGCGTACCCGAGCCTGTCTGAAAGACCACAAGGGGAAAATGACCGTCCAACTCACCCGAAAGAATACGGTCACAGGCGAGGGTGATGGCGGCTTTCTTCTCCTCGGTCATCCTTTCGGGGCAAAGGCTTGCGTTAACGGCGGCCGCGGCCTTCTTCAGGATCCCGAAGGCATAAAGGATCTCGCGGGGCATTTCCTCGTGCCCCTTTCCGATCCTGAAATTCCGGCGGCTTCGCTCGGTCTGCGCGCCCCATAGCTTATCGGCGGCGACCTCGATCTCTCCCATCGAATCGTGCTCGATCCGATAGGCCTCGTTTGGCTTATTCATAGGACGGTCTCCTTGCGGATACATATTTTTTCCATTATAACACCGAATCCTCCGCTTTTCAAGGAAAAAGGGGCGAAAGAAGCGAGTTTTTTAAGAAAATGTTAAAATATTCATTTTAAGAAGACAAGGAGCTGATTTTTTGTTATAATAAAAGAAATCAAGCAAAAGGGAGAGACCGATATGGCGATCAAGCTGAACCCTGATCAAGAGATCGTAAGGATCGTAAAGGAGGGGCTGAAGGAAAAGGGCGGCTATTGCCCGTGCGTCCGTGAGAGGAGCGAGGATACGAAATGTATGTGCCGCGCCTTCCGTGAGCAGATCAAGGATCCCGACTTTGAGGGCTTTTGCCATTGCATGCTTTATTACAAAACCAAGGATTAAGGAGAAAAGATATGAAAGAAATAGTGATCACGACCGATAATTTTCAAAGGGAGGTCCTCGAATCGGATAAGCCGATCTTCGTTGATTTTTACGCCGATTGGTGCGGGCCCTGCCGTATGCTGGCCCCCATCCTTGCCGAGATCGCCGAGGAAAGGGACGATGTTCGCGTCGGCAAGGTCAATGTCGATAAGGAGGGCGCCCTGGCCGAGGCCTTTGAGATCAACAGCATTCCCGCCGTTCTTCTCTTTAAAAACGGAAAGCTTTATAAGGCTTCTGTCGGCTACCGCCGGAAGGCAGAGCTTCTCGATATGCTGAAGTAAAGGAACCTCTTTTTAAAAAGAACTTTTGATAGAAACCCCGGAGGCATTCATGTTAAAACGCTTTTTGGCCTACTATAAGCCGCATAAGAAGCTGTTTGCGGCTGATATGATCGCATCGCTTTTGGTGGCGCTTACCGCCATTTTGTATCCCATGATCACAAGGCGGATGCTGAACGATCTTATTCTGCAGCAGAAATACAGGCTGATCGTGCTTTTCGGCCTTTTGCTGCTGGCGGTCTATCTTATCCGTATGCTCCTTAATTTTTTTATTCAGTATTACGGGCATATCATGGGGGTGCGGATGCAGGCCAAGATGCGAAGCGATATGTTCACCCATCTGGAAAGGCTTCCGTACAAATTCTTTGATAACCACGAGACGGGGAAGATCATGTCGCGCATGACGAACGACCTGATGGATATCAGCGAGCTGGCGCATCACGGCCCCGAGAACATTCTGATCTCGGGCATTTCGATCGTGATCTCCTTCGTTTATCTTTCGACCATACGGTGGGAGCTGACGCTGATCGTTTTCGTCTGCGCCCCGATCCTTGCGATCATCGCCGCCACGCTTCGCAAAAAGATGAAGGAAGCGTTTATGGAAAGCCGTAAATCGATCGCTGTGATCAACGCTTCCCTTGAAAGCAGCATTACGGGCATCCGTGTCACCAAGGCTTTTAATAACGAGGCGGTGGAGGGGGAGAAGTTTGAGGAAGGAAACCGTGCCTTCGTCGCCTCCCGCAAAAAGGCCTATAACGCCATGGCCAAGTTTCATTCCTCCACCACCTTCGTGGCCGATATCTTCAACGTCATCGTTCTGATCGCCGGGGGACTTTTTCTGTATAACGGACTGATCAACTTTGCCGATTATTCCGCCTTCGTGGTCTCGGTGAATCTGTTTATTTCCCCCTTGATGACGCTGATCAATTTTATGGAGCAGTATCAGAACGGCGTGACCGGCTTCCGCCGCTTTGTTGAGATTATGGACGAGCCGCCCGAAAAGGATCGGGACGGCGCGCGTGACGCAGGGACACTGCAGGGGAGGATCGAATTTTCCTCGGTCACCTACGGCTACGGGGAAGAGGGAGACGTTTTGAAGGACGTCAGCTTCACGGTGGAGAAGGGAAAGACCTTTGCCCTTGTCGGCCCCTCGGGGGGCGGTAAGACCACGGTCTGCCATCTTATCCCGCGCTTTTACGACGTAGAGAGAGGAAAAATTTTGATCGACGGCGTGGATATTGCCGACTTCACGCGGGCCTCTCTTCGCAAAAATATCGGCATCGTACAGCAGGACGTGTATCTCTTTAACGCCAGCATTCGCGATAACATCCTCTACGGCCGTCCCGACGCCACCGAGGAGGAGGTCGTGGAGGCGGCGAAAAAGGCCAACATTCACGAGTACGTGATGTCCTTGGAAAAGGGGTATGACACCGAGATCGGCGAGCGTGGCGTGAAGCTTTCGGGCGGGCAGAAGCAGCGCCTTTCCATTGCCCGTGTTTTCTTGAAGAATCCCCCGATCCTTATCCTCGACGAGGCAACGAGCGCCCTCGATAACGCCACCGAGATCTATATCCAAGGGGCGCTTGACGAGCTTTGCCGCGGCCGCACGACCCTTGTCGTCGCGCACCGCTTGTCTACCATCAAAAACGCCGATGAGATCGCTGTTGTGGAAGGAGGCCGGATCACCGAGCAGGGTGACCACGATGTCCTTCTTGAAAAGGGCGGCGTGTATGCGGGCCTTTACAATATGCAATTCAAGACCCGATAAAGGACGGCCCTTCAAGGCCTGATGAGGGTCCCGTACAGGGGCCTCTCTCCAAACGTATTCGCGTGATACATCAAAAAGGGGCTACGGCTCCTTTTTTATTTGTAAATTTAAAGGATTATTTAATAAATATGTTGAAAAACAAAACAATTTGTGTTAAAATGGTAACATGGGAAATTTGGCCAAGTTGAGAAAGAAGGCTTTTTCGACGGCCAACCGCTCTTGACTGTAAGAGGTCGATAGCGGCGCGAAAGAACAAAAAAGGAGGACCTATGCTTCGCCGTCACAGATTGCTGAAAAATGTTCTCCTCACCGTTTTGGTTATGCTGGCGGCCTTTGCCGTTTGCCTCGTTTTGCAGGATGTCGGGATCGGGGAGCAGGTCACGGCGCTTTTTGTGTTTGCGGTCTTCCTTATCTCACTTTTTACCGATGGATATTGGTACGGGCTTTTGGCCTCGGCTGTCGGTATTCTGGCGGTAAATTTCGTGTTCACCTTCCCCTATTTTGCCTTTAATTTCACGATCGTTGAAAACCTGCTTTCCGCCCTTGCGATGCTCATCATCTCGCTGTTTACCAGTATGCTGACCACCCGCCTGAAGCGTTGGGAGGTCATCAGAAAGGAGGGGGAGCTGGAGATCATGCGCGCCAATCTTCTTCGTGCCGTTTCACACGATATCCGCACCCCGTTGACGACTATATACGGCGCAAGCTCGGCTATGCTTGAAAATTACGGCGGCCTTTCAGACGTGCAAAAGGAAAAGCTGCTCGGCGGCATCAAGGAGGATGCGGAATGGCTGATCCGTATGGTGGAAAACCTGCTTTCGGTCACGAAGCTTGACGGGGGGCTTCGCCTCTTCAAGACCCCTACGGTGCCCGAGGAGCTGATCGAATCGGTATACGCCAAATTTCAAAAAAGATACCCCTTACAGACCGTGCATTTCGAGCTGCCCGACGAAATGGTCCGTGTCCCGATGGACGCCCTCTTGATCGAGCAGGTGCTGGTCAATCTTCTTGAAAACGCGGTTCAGCACGCCAAGGGGATGACCCGCCTTGATCTTGCGGTGCGCTTGGAAGGGGGAAAGGCGCATTTTCTGGTCTTTGACGATGGCTGCGGGGTGGAGAAGGAAAGGCTTTCGGATATTTTCAAGGGAAATATCAGTACAAAGGAAGCCCCCTCGGACAGCAAGAAGAGAAACGCCGGCATCGGCCTTTCGGTCTGTGCCTCGATCATAAAGGCCCATAACGGAAGGATCTTTGCCAAAAACCGCAAAGAAGGCGGCGCCCTTTTCGGCTTTTCCCTGGATACCGAGGTACAAAGTGATGAACAATAACCGATATAAGATCCTTTTTGTAGAGGATGAGGAAAATATCAAGGCCCTTGTGGGGGCCCTCTTGGAATCCAACGGCTATCAGGTGGTTTTTGCCAACAGCTTTGAAACCGGAAAGACAATGTATTATTCGCATATTCCTGATCTTGTCATTCTGGATCTCGGCTTACCCGATAAGGACGGCAGCGCCCTGCTTCAGAGGATACGAGAGCGGGATCTTACCCCGGTTATCGTGCTTTCCGCGCGCAATACCGAGGGGGAAAAGGTGCGGCTTCTCGATATGGGGGCCAATGACTATATCACCAAGCCCTTTGGCTCGTCCGAGCTTTTGGCCAGGGTGCGCTCCTCCCTGCGGGACTATCGGAATACGCACCAAAGCGAGAACGCAAGGGGGATATTCCGTGTCGCGGGGCTCGAGATCCGCTACGATTCCCGACGCGTCTTCCTGGAAAAAGAGGAGATACGGCTTACACAGACCGAATACAATATTCTCGCTTACCTTTCCGAGCATACGGGTAAGGTAATGACCTATTCCGCTATCATCAAGGCCGTGTGGCGCGAGGGCCCCTGCGAAAGCAATATCAAGCGCCTGCAGGTCAATATGGCGAATATCCGCAAAAAGCTTGGCTTTTTCCCCGGGGGCGTCAGCTACATCGTGAATGAGCTGGGGGTCGGCTACCGTATGAAGGATGCGCTGGAATAAGCATAAAGATTTTTTGCATTTCTTTACCCCATCTTAATTACTTTTTTGCTATGATAAAGGGGAATGTCTTTGCTTCGAACGCAACTTATTTCGGATTTATTAAAATTTACATAAAAAAGAACGGGAGAGAACTATGGAAATCTGGAACGCACTCAAGACCCTTTTCAACGGCCTTGTCGGCTTTGCGGAGGGCGACAACTGGAAAATGATCCTGATGTGGATCATCGGCGGGATCCTTATCTACCTCGCCATCAAAAAGGAAATGGAACCGACTCTTCTTTTACCGATCGGCTTCGGGGCGATCTTGATGAATTTCCCCGGCGTTGTGACGGTGGCCGAAAACGGAGAGGTGATCTACAGCGGGATCGCGGAGCCCTTGCATACCCTGTATACCGCGGGTATCGCGAGTGAGCTTTTCCCCCTGCTTCTCTTTATCGGTATCGGCGCGATGATCGACTTCGGGCCCCTGCTTAACAATCCGAAGCTGATGATCTTCGGCGCGGCGGCGCAGTTCGGTATCTTCTTCACGCTTTGCATGGCTTCGATCTTCTTCCCCGAGGCGAAGGACTTTGCCTCGATCTCGATCATCGGCGCGGCAGACGGTCCCACCTCGATCGTCGTTGCCAACGCCCTCGGCTCGAACTATATCGGGGCGATCACGGTAGCCGCTTATTCCTATATGGCGCTGGTGCCGATCATTCAGCCCCCCGTTATCAAGCTTCTGACCACCAAGGAGGAGCGCAGGATCCGTATGTCCTATAAGCAGAACGACGTATCCAAGACCACCAAGATCCTCTTCCCGATCGTCATTTCGGTCGTCGCTTGCATCTTCGCCCCCGGCGCCGGATCACTTATCGGCTTCCTTATGTTCGGTAACCTTATCCGTGAGTGCGGCGTTCTCGATTCGATCTCGGAGACCGCGCAGAAGGTGCTGGCCAACCTCATCACCATCTTCCTCGGTATCACCATCGCCTTTAATATGACGGCCTCGCAGTTCCTTAACCTGCAAACGCTTCTTATTATGGGTCTTGGTCTTATCGCCTTTGTCGTCGATACCGCGGGCGGTGTTCTCTTTGCTAAGCTTTATAACGTTTTCGCCCGTATGACCAAGAAAGAGCTTATCAACCCCATGATCGGCGCCGCCGGTATCTCCGCCTTCCCGATGTCGGGCCGTATCGTGCATAAGCTGGGGCTTGAGGAGGATCCGCAGAACTTCCTCTTGATGCATTCGATCGGGGTAAACGTATCGGGCCAGATCGCCTCGGTCATCGCGGGCGCTTTGGTACTTGGTTTCTTTATTTAAGGAGGAATAAAACATGGACGGATTGATCTTCAGCCCTATCGCTTTCGTTAACAATCTTGTGTATATGCTTGCCGGCATGCTGGGCGTTTTTCTGATCATCGGGATCATCATCGGCGCCACCATCTGCTTGCAGAAGTATACGGGCAAGAAAAAGAAGGGTGACGAATAAGGGGGTCCCCCGAGAGAAAAGAGGATGCAAGGCGCATCCTCTTTTGTTGTATAACGAAAACCACGCGATAGTCGCGTGGTTCAAAAAAGGTTAACCGGTAAAAAGAAATCCTCCAATATGTTATAATAAAGTGACCTGCCAGTCAGAATAAAAAACATATTGGAGGATTTATCTATGAAAAAAGAGACCATAGACAGTAATATTTTAGCACATACATCGTGGAATTGCAAGTATCACATTGTCTTTGCGCCAAAGTATAGGCGCAAGGTGTTTTTCGAAGAAAAACGGTTAGAGATAAGAGAAATATTGCGAAAATTATGCCAATGGAAAGGGGTAGAAATAATAGAGGGAGAGGTATGCCCGGACCACATACATATACTGGTAAGCATCCCGCCCAAAATGAGCGTTTCGGGATTTATGGGGTATCTCAAAGGGAAAAGTGCGCTATTGATATTTCAAAAGTGGGGTAATATGAAATTTGCATACCGAAATCGCGAATTTTGGTGTAAGGGATATTACGTAGATACCGTGGGGAAAAATACGAAAGCGATAAAAGAATATATAGCCGAACAGTTGAAACAGGATAAGGAGAGCGACCAAATAGCAATGTTTGACCCACGGGACCCATTTATGGGTAGTAAGTAACAGATGCATGGCTGGCAGGCCAATTTAAAACGCACTTGTGCGTCGCCAGTAATATTTAGGGTTTTACCCGAAAATGAAAAACCCCCCGTTTTACGGGGGGATTTTTATTGTAAAGAAAAGAGGCAACCGAAAGCCGAATCCCTTGTAGGGACTCGGCTTTCGGTTGCCCTTTTTTCTTTTTGAGAAGCTTATTTGGTGTTGGCCTCGGTCTCAAAGTGCGATTCGCTTCCCCAAGTGCCGTCGGTCTTGACGTCGGGCTTGGTATGGGAGCCCGCGTTCTGCAGATGGCAGCAATCGATCAGGCGGTAGAAATAATCGAAGATCCTTTCGTTGCGCTCCCCGCCCGTGCGGATAAACTCGGCATCAATGAGGCCGCGCAGGTAAAAGAGCTGCCAGCGGGCCGAGGAACGGACCTCTTCGGATACGGCCCCGTTCAGGCGCTTCATCGCTTCCTCAATGGCGAAGACCTTCTCGGGCTTATCAATGGTGACGGTATGGGCCTCGCGGTCAAGCTTGCGGTACAGCGTTTCTTCCATATCGGCGACGGTTTTGACAGCAAGCTCCAAAAGCTCTCCGCTTAAGCCGAACTCGTAAGAAAAATACTCACGGACGGTATCGATCGCCTTCTGGTTGTCGCGGTAGAAGCGAAGCATGATCGCCTTATTCAGATCCTCGAACAGCCCCTCGGAATAGGGGAAGCCGCCCTCCAGCTTATCGCCAAAGCGGTCCCACACCTCCTGCAAAAGCTTCGGCAGGGGATTGGCGCCGTAGCCGCCCCAGGGCGTTGCGCCGCGCATGCTGATCTCGGGGAAGCCGACGATGGGACGCTCCATCTCGTGCGTCACGGCGTAGCGGTTGCACATCGGCTCGGACATAAAGTAGCTGACCTCGGGAAGGCGACCCGCCTTCATCGCGGCGTTGATGCCCTCGAATTCGACCGAGGTGGTCGTGAAGGTGCCGAACTGCCAAAGCGAGCAGATGATCTCAACGTTCGGCCAGGCCTCCTTCAGCAGCGGAATGATGGCCTCGCAGGTGCGGACATAGCCGTTCGAGCCCCACGGGGCGCATTTGGGGCAGCTACACCCCCCTTGGTCATAGGCACCGATGGTGATGATATCGGGATTGATATCGCGGAAGACCTCCAGCCATTCCTTGCGGTATTCCACGATCTTTTCGATCCCCCCCTCGACCGAGGGGCAGATCTCCACGTGATAGTGCGAGTTAAGCGGGTATACGTAGCCGTCATGCCCCGCCGTCCAGTCGGCGCGCAGATGCTTGGGGCTGTCGGCAAAGGCTTCGTTGGAAAGGACCATGATCTGGGTCTTTACGCCAAGGTCACGGGCGGCGGCAAGCATCGCGTAGAGACGGTCGCTGCACTTTTTGCCCTCTGCCATATTGTGATAATGGTGCATATCGAACCAGACGGCAAAGGAGTTCATGCCCCAGAAGGCGAGATCGGCAACGTATTCCTCGATCTCCTCGATCGGCGCCGCGTCCAGATAGTTCTGGAAATGGGTCGCGAAATACATCCCACTGACCTTTTTGTGCGAGGTAAAGGTCCCTTCAACCGAGGGATCGCGCAGAACGCGCCCCGCGGTGTTGAGAAGCTCGGAATACGAGCCGGCACTTATAACGCCCCCCTCGATCTTCCCGGTGTATTCGGAAAGGCCTTCGTCGATAAGAAGGGTGTAGTCGCCGCCTTTTTTCAGGCGCTTTTCAAAGGCTTTGGCAATGCGGGCAAGAATTTTGTCCTCTTGGTTATAAGTGATCATTTTCTTTCTCCTTTTCGGGATCAAAAATTATTCCTCTTCCCAGTTGTGAAAGACGTTCAAAACGTCGTCGTCATCCTCCAGGCGCTCCAAAAGAAGCTCCATCATCTTGATATCCTCTTCGTCGGTCAGCTTGACGTAGGAGGAGGGGATCATCGTGCGGTCGGCCGAATCCAGCTTATAGCCCGCCGCCACCAGGGCATCGCGTACCGCGGAAAGATCGTCGGTCTCGGTGTAGATCTCGTAGCAGCCCTCGTCCCCCTCAAAATCCGAGGCGCCCGCCTCGAGGGCAGCCTCCATCAGGGTATCCTCGTCGATCTCGTCATCCTCGTCCACAATCGTGATAAGCCCCTTCTCCTCAAACATGAAGCTGACGCTTCCGGTCTGACCGAGGTTGCCGTGGAATTTCGAGAAATACGAGCGGACCGCCCCCGCCGTGCGGTTGCGGTTGTCGGTCGTGGTCTCCACGATCACGGCAACGCCGTTGGGGCCGTAGCCCTCGTAGGTGATCTCCTCGTAGTCGATGTTGTTATCGGTCGAAAACTTCTTGATGCAGCGCTCGATGTTATCGTTCGGCACGTTGTTGGCCTTGGCCTTGGCAATGAGATCCCGCAGCTTGCTGTTGTTGTCGGGATTGGGACCGCCCGCCTTGATGGCAACCGCCATCTCCTTGCCGATCTTGGTAAAGATCTTTCCCTTCTGGGCGTCGGTCTTTTCCTTCTTGCGCTTGATGTTGTTCCATTTGCTATGTCCGGACATATTCGGTAACTCCTTGTCTTAAATCTTTTCGGGGGTCTTCAGGCAGATCAGGTGCAAAGCACGGGCCAGCACCGTGTGAACGGCGCTTGTCAGGGCGATACGCTCACAGCGGATCTCCTCGCTCTCGGCCGAGAGGATCTGACACTCATGATAGAAGCGGTTAAAGGCGGTGCAAAGCTCCAAAATATAGCGGGTGATCACCGAGGGCTCGTAGGCCTCAAGGGCATCCAGCACACGCTCGGGGAAAAGGCCCAGAACCTTTATAAGCTCCTTTTCCTCGGCCGTCGGGGTGCGTAGGAACTTCACCTCGCCCGTCACTTCGCCCGCGCGTTCAAGCAGCGAGCAGGTGCGCGCGTAGGTATACTGGGCGTAGGGCCCGGTCGCTCCGTCAAAGGAAAGGGCGTCGGCAAGCGAGAAGTTGATATCGTGCATACGGTTTCCGGAGAGATAGTAGAAGATAATCGCGCCGACACCGACCGCCTCGGCCACCTCGCGGTCCTTGGCCGAAACGTTATTCTTCTCGGCTCCGATCTCCTGTACCTTTTCGATCGCCTCGCGGAACAGATCCTTCAAGAGAACGACGTTGCCGGTACGGGTGGCGAGCTTGGCGCCGTTCAGGCTTACCGTGCCGTAGGGCACGTGCACGAGCTTCTTGGCCCATTCGTCCCCCATCAGCTCCAGCACCTTGAACCACTGGGCAAAGTGAAGCGATTGCCCCGCGCTCGTCACATAGATGCATTTTTCAAAATCGTAGGTCTTCTTGCGGTATACGGCGGCCGCGATATCGCGGGTCGGATACAGGGTCGAGCCGTCACGCTTCAGGATAAGGCAGGGCGGCATCTTGTATTCTTCAAGCGATACGACCGAAGCGCCGTCGTCGATCGTTAAAAGATTCTTTTCCTTCATACGCGCGATCTCGGCGGGCATCTTGTCGGTATAGAAGCTTTCGCCGTTGTAGCTGTCGAAGGTGATGCCCAGCAGCTTATAGGTCTTTTCGTATTCGCGCAGGCTGATCGTTTTGAACCATTGCCACAGCGCCAGGTTTTCTTCGTCCCCGGCCTCCAGCTTGGCAAACTCGGCGCGCGCCTGCTCGTTCAGGCTCTCGTCCTTTTCGGCCTCGGCGTGGAAGCGGACGTAAAGCGATACCAGCTCGTCGATCTCCCTTTCCTCGACCGTCGCGCGGTCTCCCCACAGGCGGTAGGCGACGATCAGCTTACCGAACTGGGTTCCCCAGTCGCCAAGGTGATTGATGCCGACACAGCGGTAGCCCGCGAACTCGTGCAGAAGCTTCAGCGAATGGCCGATGACCGTGGTGCCGAGGTGCCCGATGTGAAAGGGCTTGGCGACGTTCGGTGACGAATAGTCAAGCACCACCGTCTTTCCCTTTCCGATACGGGGAGAGCCGTATTCCTCCCCCTCGCTTTTTATGGTGGAAAGCAGGCGGCGGGCCATTTCGGCGGTGTTGATAAAGAAGTTAAGGTAGCCGCCAACGGCGCGCACTTCGGTAAAGGCGGGGTGCGAAATGGCGGCCGACAGCGCTTCGGCGATCTTCGGCGGGGCCATACGAAGTGCCTTCGAAAGGCGGAAGCAGGGGAAAGCGAGATCCCCGAGCGACGGGTCGGGCGGATATTCAAGCAGGGAAACGATCTCCTCTTCGCAGGGGATCTCTCCTTGGAAGGCCGCGGCGGCCCCCGTGATCAGGGCGGCGGCTGTTTTTTTCAATTCGATCATTGGTCTGACTCCTTACAAGAAAGCGGAATAAAGGCGGAAAGGGGAGAGGGGCGCCCGCCGGTTACGCGGCAGGGGATCAGCTTTTTGCCGTCACAAAGATGCGCCTCGGCCACCTCGGCCCCCGAAAGCAGATAAAAGCGCCCGTTCCTTTCGCACACGCGCGGAAGCGGCAGGGGCATGCCGAATTTCAATTCGGCGCGAAGGCCGGCAAGAACGTCAAGGCACAGGGTATCCTTTTTGTAGGAAAGACGGTAGGGGGAAAGCAGGGCGAGGCGGAAATCGGGCAACGAAAGGCGGGCATTCAGGCTATGAAGGATCGCCTCGGCCACCTCCTCGGGCGAAAGATAGGTGGTATCCAGCACAAGGTCATAGTTGCGAAGGTCGGTGATATGTACGCCGTATTTTTCAAAGTAGCGCTTGTTTTCGCTGTTGCGGCGGATACGGATCCGCGCGGCCGCCTCCTCCACGCTCCCGAACCGCTCCACGTCGCGGTTATCGTTTAAAATGCGGGTGGCGGAGACCAAAGGGTCGGTGGAAAGATAGACCGAAAAGCTTCCCTCTACAAAATGAAAGGCCATACGCGAATCGACAATGTAATCGCCGCTTTCGCGGGAAAGCGCGCAAAGCCCGTCGTCGATCTCCCGATCTACCTCGGGATGGGTCTCCATATATACGTTAAATTCGTCAATGCTCATGCCGTGTCTTTTGGCGAGCGCGCGGCAGACGGTGCCCGTCGAATAGTAAGTGGCGCCGGTTCTCTCGATCAGGATCTTTGAGACCGTGCTTTTCCCACTGCCGAGATCTCCGGCGAGTGCGATCTTGAAGCTCATTTCCTTTCCCGTCCTTATATATACATTATAATACTACAATATTATACACAACAAAAAACGCTCTGTCAACCTTCTTTTCGGGAAAAGGACGCCAAATTGCAAATTTTCCCAGATGCCCTGCCGCATAAGGCGGCAAAGGAGAGGGGAATAATCGGGATAAATACAAAAAAGGCGGTAGAAGATTGTATACCCATAAGGTGGAAATATGCGGCGTGAACACCTCACGCCTTACAACGCTTTCGGATGAGGAAAAAAGAGAGCTCCTGATCCTTTCCAAGGGGGGCGACAAGGAGGCCAGGGAAAAGCTGATCCTCGGAAATCTGCGGCTTGTGCTTTCAATCATCCAGCGCTTCTCGCAACGGAAGGAAAGCGCCGACGATCTCTTTCAGGTGGGCTGCATCGGCCTGATGAAGGCGATCGATAATTTCAACGTTGAGCTGGACGTCAAATTCAGCACCTACGCGGTCCCGATGATCATCGGGGAGGTGCGGCGCTACCTGCGGGATAATTACCCGATACGGGTATCGCGCTCGCTGCGGGAGCTGGCGTACCGCTCCCTCGGGGTGAGAGAACAGATCCTGCGGGAGGAAAATCGGGAGCCGAGCACCGAGGAGATCGCCAAGGCACTGGGCGAGAAAAAGGAGAACGTCGGGCGCGCGATGGAGGCGATCGTGGAGCCGGTCTCGCTTTTCGAATCGGTCTACAGCGACGGAGAGGACGAGGTATGCGTGATCGACCAGCTTCGTGACGCCGAGGAATCCGAGGATAGCTGGATCGAGGATATCTCGCTGCGGGAGGCCATGAAGAAGCTGGGAGGGCGAGAGCGCTTCATCATCGAAAAACGCTTTTACGCGGGTAAAACGCAAATGGAGATCGCTGAGGAGATCGGGATCAGCCAGGCGCAGGTATCCCGCCTTGAAAAATCGGCTATTGACCGGATAAGAGAGGAATTTTGATATTTCTTCGAAAACAAAACTTTGCAAACGGCAAAAAAGAAAAAACGGCGTTCGAAAACGCCGTTTTTTCTATAGATCAAGAGTTTTTGAACTCCTCCTCGTCGACCTCCTCCTCAAGCGGGATCTCCTTCTTTTCGGGGGCGTCCCCCTCCTCGTCCGTGCGGTGGTAAAGGTCGGCCGTCAGCATCGCGTCGCTAAGGTCTAATTCCTCATCCTCGTCAAGATCCAAGGTCTCATCCAGGTAATCGCTGGGATCGAAGTCGTTTTCCTCCAGGTCCTCCTTCGCCTGCAGGAAAAGGTAGGCCCCGGCGGCTCCCTCCATCGCCGAAACGCCGAGGAAGGCGGCGGCAATGCTCTTCTTCTTGGCCCAGAGGATCAAAAAGAGCACGAAAAGGGTAAGCGATTGAATGAGCAAGGAAACGGAAACCGCCAAACGGGAGCTTTTCAGCATCGAAATTGCTTTTTTCATTGGGTTACCTCACTTTGCGTTTTGTTTCAGATATGCGTTGATAAATCCGTCGATCTCGCCGTCCATCACGGCGCCGATGTTGGTATCCTCGTATCCCGTACGCGTGTCCTTGGCAAGCGTGTAGGGCATAAAGACGTAGCTGCGGATCTGGGCGCCCCATTCGATGTTGGTCTTCACCCCTTGGATATCCTCGATGCGCTCCAGCTTTTCTCTCGCCTTGATCTCCATCAGCTTGGATTTCAGCATCTTCAGGGCGGTCTCCTTGTTCTGCAGCTGGCTCCGCTCGGTCTGACAGCCGACAACGATCCCCGTCGGGATATGCAGGATACGGATGGCCGAGTCGGTCTTGTTGATGTGCTGGCCGCCCGCGCCGCTTGAGCGGTGCGCGGTGATCTCGAGATCCTCGTCCTTCAATTCGATCGTGTCGTTATCGTCGGTAAACTCGGGCATGACCTCGACCGAGGAGAAGGAGGTGTGGCGGCGGCCCGAGGCGTCAAAGGGCGATACGCGCACCAGGCGGTGCACGCCGTTTTCGCTCTTCAGGTATCCGTAAGCGTTTTCCCCCTCGATCATGACCGTGGCGCTCTTCAGCCCCGCCTCGTCTCCGTCCAGCCAGTCGATCAGCTTGACGGTGAAGCCGTGCTTCTCCCCCCAGCGGGTATACATACGGTACAGCATCTGCGCCCAGTCCTGGGCCTCGGTGCCGCCCGCCCCCGGGTGAAAGGAGAGAATGGCGTTATTCTTGTCGTATTCGCCGGTAAGCAGGGTCTCCAGGCGCATACGCTCGCTTTCCTCTTCCACAAATTTAAGCTCGGAAAGCACCTCGTCGACCGAGCTCTCGTCGTTTTCCTCGATCGCCATCTCGGCAAGCGTTAAGGTGTCCTCCAGGGTGGATAAAAGCTTATCGTAGGCCTCGCACTTATCCTTCATCTGCTTGATCGACTGCAGGATGCGGCTGCTTTTCTCCGCGTCTCCCCAGAAATTATCGGCCAGGGTGCTGGCCTCCATTTCCTTGGTCTTTTCCAAGAGATCGTCGTATCGAATGGCGTGCTTCAGGTCGCTTACCGCCTCGGCAAGCTCCAGAAGACGCCGCTTGGCTTCTTCCAGCGCAACTATCAAGGGATCTTCCTCCGAAAGGTCATATTTTTTAGAAGGACGGAAAGAATAAGAATATTCGTTTTATCCGTCGACCGTTTTTATTAGTATACCACAAAATAAGCCGCTTTGTAAAGGGGAAGGAAAATTATTTTTTGCTTGACAATTCAAGAAACTATGGTAAAATGAAGAATAGTATATTTATTATAATATTTGGAGGCTGTTATGAAAGTAACGAGAGAAACGATTATTGGCGATATCATTGATTTTAACGCGGGTGTAAAGCCGATCTTTGCCGAGATCGGGATGCACTGCTTCGATTGCCCCGTTTCGCGCATGGAAAGCGTGGAGGAGGCCTGCGCCGTGCACGAGTGTGACGCGGACGAGCTGATCAAAAAGCTGAACGATTTCCTCGGTGAGTAATCAAAAAGGGGTCGGAGACGGCAGGGTCACGCTGGACGGGCGCCTTTTAACCGTCGCGGCCCTTGTGCGGCAGGGGGCGGTCTTTGCCGATATCGGTACCGATCACGCCTATTTGCCGCTTTACTTATTACAGAAGGGGCATATCACGCGTGCCTATGCGTCGGACGTCGCGAGGGGGCCCCTGGAGCGGGCCAGGCGCAACGTGATGGCCGCGGGGCTATTGGCGCGTGTCACCCTTCTTCTTGCCGACGGGCTTGCGGGTATGGAGGGCTACGGCCTTACCGATATCGCGATCTGCGGTATGGGGGGCGAGGTGATCGCCTCGATCTTGTCGCGGGCCCCCTTCGTGAAGGATCCTTCTGTCCGTTTGATCCTGCAGCCGATGACCAGGGTCCCGCTTTTGCGGAAATACCTTTACGAAAACGGCTTTACGGTCGAAGAGGAGCGTGTGGCGGCATCAAGCGGCAAGATCTATTTTTGCCTTGCGGCCACCTACGGCGCTCCCCCCCGTGTCCCCACCGAGACCGAGATCGAGATCGGTGCCCCCCGCCTTATCTGCGAAGAGGAGAAGCGTGCGTATCTCGCTTATCTTGGCGCGCAGGAAAGGGTCATCGGGAAGCGGCTGGCGGGGAAGCGGGAGGGCGGCCTTCCGACCGAAGAGGAGGAGACCCTTCTTCGTGCCCTTCTTTTGGAAAGAGAGCGTGTTGACTATGACGGTTAAAGAGCTGTATAACGAGCTGTCGGCGCTGTATCCCGCCGCCCTTTCGGCCGAATGGGATAACGATGGGCTGATGTGCTGTCCCGACGGGGAAAAAGAGGTCCTGCGTGTGCTTTGCGCGCTGGACGCCTCGGACCCTGTGATCGATCATGCGATCGAAAAAGGGTTTGACCTGATCCTTACGCACCATCCGCTGCTGTTTCATAAGATCGGTGCCTTTACCGAAGCCCTGCCCGAGGCACGTAAGCTGATGAAGCTCTCGGCGGCGGGCATCTCGGTCCTTTCCTTCCATACAAGAGCGGATGTGGCTTCGGGCGGTGTTAACGACCTTTTGGCCGAGGCTTTGGGGCTTTCGGATATAGAGCCTCTTCCCGGTGGGATCGGCCGCATTGGGACCCTTAAGGAGGAAGCCTCGCTTTCCGCCTTCGCGAAACGGGTAAAGGACGTGCTTTCTTCTCCCGCGGTGCTGATAGGCGATGCGGGTCGCCCCGTTTTTCGCTGTGCCCTTTGCGGCGGCAGCGGGAAGGACGAGATCGCCGCAGCCCGTGCGGCAGGGGCCGATACCTTCCTTTCGGGCAGGCTTTCCTATGAGAGCGTGAACGAGGCCGGGGCGCTTGGCATCAACCTTTTGGAGGCGGGGCATTTTTATACCGAGGACCTGCTTCCGCGCTATTGGGCAAAGGAGCTGCCCCGCCGCTTTTCGGGCCTTTATGCCGAGCATATAAGCTCCTGCCATATTGAAATCGTGTAAAAAACGGCGTAAGCCGAAGAGGAGACAATAATAATGAAAATCTATGACGAGCTGGTCGCCAGAGGGCTTATCGCCCAGGTGACCGACGAAGACGAGATCCGTGACATGATCGACAACGGCAAGGCCACCTTCTACATTGGCTTTGACCCGACGGCCGACAGCCTGCACGTCGGCCACTTTATGGCGCTTTGCCTGATGAAGCGCCTGCAGATGGCGGGCAACCGCCCGATCGTTCTGATCGGCGGCGGCACCGCGTATATCGGTGACCCCTCGGGGCGTACCGATATGCGCTCGATGATGACGGCCGAGACCATTCAGCATAACTGCGACTGCTTCAAAAAACAGATGAGCCGCTTTATCGACTTCGGGGAAGGCAAGGCCCTGATGGTCAACAACGCCGATTGGCTTTTGGGGCTTAATTACATCGAGCTGCTTCGTGACGTCGGGGCCTGCTTCTCGGTCAACCGTATGCTCAGCGCCGAATGCTATAAGCAGAGAATGGAGAAGGGTCTCTCCTTCCTCGAATTCAACTATATGATCATGCAGAGCTACGACTTCTACCACCTGTATCAGAACTACGGCTGCAACATGCAGTTCGGCGGCGACGATCAGTGGTCGAATATGCTGGGGGGGACCGAGCTGATCCGCCGCAAGCTGGGTAAGGACGCCTACGCCATGACCATCACGCTCCTGCTTAATTCCGAGGGCAAGAAGATGGGCAAGACCGCCTCGGGCGCCGTATGGCTGGATCCCAATAAGACCTCGCCCTTCGATTTTTATCAGTATTGGCGCAACGTGGGGGATGCCGACGTTTTGAAGTGCATCCGTATGCTGACCTTCCTGCCGCTGGAGGAGATCGATAAGATGGATTCCTGGGAGGGCAGCCGTCTGAACGAGGCCAAGGATATCTTGGCGTATGAGCTGACCAAGCTCGTCCACGGCGAGGAAGCGGCCGAGGCCGCGAGGGCCTCCTCCCGCGCGCTCTTCGGGGGCGGCGGCGAGGGCGATGCCCCCACCACCGTGATCGAAAAGGCCCTTCTGAACGAAGAGGGCGGCTGCGATCTCATTTCGCTGATGGTCGCGGCAGGGCTTACGGCCAGCCGCTCCGAGGCGCGGCGCGCCATTGAACAGGGCGGCGTTTCGGTAGACGGCGAAAAGGTTGCCGATATCCGTGCGGTGCTTGGCGGAGAGAAGCTTCGCGAGGGGGTCCTGCTTCGCAAGGGCAAAAAGACCTATATGAAGGTCATTCTCGCCGAATAACCGAATTTTGTAAATAAAACATTTCTAAAGCCCGTGGCGTGCCACGGGCTTTTTTGTCGATCAAGGCAAAAGGGAGGCGGGCAGCGCGCGAAGCGCCTCCTCGATCCTTGTCGCGAGCGGGGGTGGCACGGGGGCCAGCGGCAGGCGAAGCTCTCCGCTGTCCAGCGAAAGCTGCGCCATGGCGCATTTTAAGGGGGCGGGGTTGGTTTCGGCAAACAAAAGGCGGGTGAGGGGAAGCAGCCTTTTCTGCAAAAGGGCCGCCTCCCGCACGCTTCCCTCGGTGAAGAGGCGGTACAGCCGCACGGCGGCCGACGGGAAGAGGTTCGAAAGCACCGAGATGACCCCCACCCCGCCGAGCGACAGGATCGGCAGAAGCTGGCTGTCGTTGCCGCTGTAGAGGGCCAGCCTTTCGCCAAAGGCGGCGAAAATATCCGCCCCGCGGTCAATATCGCCCGAGGCCTCCTTGATCCCCACGATGTTCGGATGCTCACAAAGCACCGCCAGCTGCTCGAGCGAGAGGTTGACCCCTGTGCGGGAGGGGACGTTGTAAAGGATCAGGGGAAGGTCTGTCTCCTCCGCGATCTCCAGATAATGGGTAATGATCCCCTCCTTGGTTCCCTTGTTGTAATAAGGGGTCACGACAAGCAAAGCGTCGGCCCCGATCTCCTTGGCGGTTTTGGCGGCGGCACGGGCGGTCTTCGTGCTTTGCGAGCCGGTCCCCGCAAGGATCGGCAGGCGCCCACCCGCCCGCTCGACGGCGGCCTCTAACAGGGCACTCTTTTCCCCCTCGTCAAGCGTGACCGCCTCGCCCGTCGTGCCGGTGACGACCAGGGCGTCGACCCCCGCGGCGAGCTGGCGGTCGATCTGCTGTAAAAAGGCTTCGATATCCACCTCGTTGTTCCGAAAGGGGGTGATCAGCGCCGTGGCGACCCCGCGGAAGGGAAGAGGGGCTTTTTTTGAACGGTTCATATCTTCTCCTTGTACAAAGGACTTGCAATTCCAATGAAAATATACTATAATGCTACTGTCATTATATGAAAAGCCGAGGAAAGGTGCTTAATGAAGGACGAAAAGATAATTGTAAACGAACGGGTCGAGACCACCCTTTCGACGCACGATTTTTATTTTGATCTGCCCGAGGAGCTGATCGCCCAGACCCCGCTTTCCCGGCGGGATGCCTCTCGTTTGCTGGTCCTTGATCGGGAAAGCGGGGCGCTTTCGCACCGCCATTTCTCGGATATCCTTTCCTACCTGCGGCCCGAGGACGTTCTGGTCGTGAATTCCTCGCGCGTGATCCCCGCCCGCCTTTTGGGCGAAAACCGAAACGGCGCGCCCATCGAGCTTTTGCTGCTCCGCGCACGGGAGGACGGGAGCTTTGAGACGCTCGTCCGCCCCGGAAAGCGGGCAAAAGCGGGTGCCACCTTTACCTTTGGCGGGATCCTTGACGCCGAGATACAGGAGGTCCTGCCGGACGGAAACCGTATCGTCTCCTTCCGCTATCCCGCATCCTATCACTCGATCTATGAGGTCCTCGACGTTGTCGGGCAGATGCCGCTTCCCCCCTATATCACCGAAAAGCTGAAGGATAAGGAACGGTATCAGACCGTCTACGCGAAGGAGCGCGGCTCCGCCGCCGCCCCGACCGCGGGCCTGCATTTCACGAACGAGCTGATCGAAAGGGTGAAGGCGAAGGGCACCGCCTTTGCCGAGGTCACGCTGCACGTAGGGCTTGGGACCTTCCGCCCCGTAAAGGTCGAAAGGCTTACCGACCACTTGATGCATAAAGAGCATTTTCATATCGAAAAGGAGACCGCCGAGCTTATCAACAGCCGCCGCGCGGCGGGAGGGCGCGTGATCGCCGTCGGAACGACGGCTTGCCGCGTGCTTGAGAGCGTGACCGATGAAAAAGGTATCGTTCACCCGATGAGTGGGGAAACCGGGATCTTTATCTACCCCGGCTACCGTTTCAAGGCGATCGACGGGCTGATCACCAACTTCCACCTGCCCGAAAGCACGCTTATCATGCTGGTATCGGCGCTTGCCGGTCGCGAGAATGTGTTAAACGCCTACCGCGAGGCCGTAGAGGAAAGGTATCGCTTTTTCTCCTTCGGCGACGCGATGCTGATTGTATAAATTGTGTGATACTTTGTTAAAGCTTCGACTCATAACGCTCGACATAGGTAACTATGCCGTCGCGTTAATCGCTCGCTTTGCCTCGTCTCACGCAATTTCTCCTAATCAGCAAATTCGTCTTATACAGCATCAGCTTCGGCGACGCGATGTTGATCGTATAAATCGCCGTATGCTTCGTTGTCGGGCGACGCAGTCGGCTCGGAGTAGGTAACTACACCGTCACCTCCTTTGCGCCCTTACGCCTCCCCTACGACGATTTCTATCAATCAGAACCGAGAAAAACTTTGCCTAAACGAACCATTTTCAAAAAAAGAAAACAAAAATGAGACATTATCTTTTGGAAAACAAAAAGGGTGAGAAGGCCGTATATGAGACCGCGTTCTCGGCAAAAGAAAGCGAGGAGGCCTATATTTTTTCCTTTTTCGCCAAAAGCAACCGCGCATACTGTCCGTATACCGAGGATAACGAAAGGCTGTGGCTTGGCGATGTTTGCGAGATCTTTATCGGGGACGAGCGCGACCCGCACCACTATTACGAGGTCGAGATCGCGCCGAATGGGGCGGCCTTTTTCGGCTGGGTCACGAATCCCGACGGAAACTTCAAGGTCAGCTTTCCCCCGCCCGACGGGCTTTCCTATCGGGTAGAGCGGAAGGGGGATGACTACGGGGTCGAGATCACCCTTTCCAAGGAGATCATCGCTTGGCCGCTTGCGCGTATCACCTTCAACGCCTTTCGCATCGAGACCGACGGCGGCGTGCCCGAAAAGCATCTCTTTGCCCTGAATCCCACGCTTTCAAGCAGCTTTCATACGCTGGGTTTTTTCGTGCATCTAAAGGATTATCTTGAATAAAAAACCGCTTCTCCGTGGGGCGATATCCTTAGCGGAGAATTATTATTTTGACAAAAGTGCAAGCATCGCATTTGTTTAGTCAAACGTAAATGGGCTAAGCCCAAACACTTATAACAAGCAGAAAGAGCAAACACGCTGAAAATCTTGTGTGTCTGCTCTTTTTCTGTTGGCTTTAGTTTAGAACTATGAAGCTCGCTTTGCTCGCCGTTATGAGCTTGCATAGCAAGCGTTATAATATGATTGCCCTTGTAGCTTAAAACTTGGCTAAGCCAATCATAACTATGCGAAGCATATCATAACTCATAACTTCGCCCAAAAGTTCGCGCAGCGAGCTTCGGGCAATCATAACTTAGCGTGATACTCCGCTAAGAGTATCACGCTACGGAGAAGCGGTTTTTGTTATTCGGTCCAGGTATAGAATTGACGGACCCCATCGTATTCGCGGTACCAGTCAAAAACGCGGTTCTTCCCGCGGAAGAAGAACTCGGAGGGGGTACAGGTGCGGTGCCAGTCGGCAAGAATGGCGTGCTCCTCGGGGCGGACGGTCGCCGCCAGACGGAAGATATCCGCCATACGCGCGCGGTCCTTATCGGTAAGGATCCCCGGCTTGACCGAGGCAAGCACGGTCGTGCCCGAGATGGCCATCGCCTCCATAAAGTCGAGGTTCATCTCGTGGGAGACCTTTTCGGTAAAGGCGGCGCAGTCGGGGTCGACCGTAAAGAAGCGACCGTTCTGCGGCAGGCGCATCAGGCTGTGGATGCCGTCCCGCCGTGTGACCTCGAAGTTGTTCCCGCTCGTGTCACCGCTGACGCGCTGGATCTGGTGGATCCCCGCCGCCAGGTGATTGATGGTGTTACAGCCGATGACAAGCGCCCGCCCCGCCGCGTCCTGAATGGTGCGGAAAAGCTTTTTCACGATCTGGGCGTTGGTAAGGGTCGTATCGTAGAAATGCGGGGGCATCTGCTCCGCGTAGCGGGTGCCGAACAGATCCAGCGTGGTGAAATCGTGCTTGATCAGCTCGTAGCCCCAGGAAACGATGCGGGAAACGTCCTCGCGGATCCTTTCCAGCGAAAAGGGGTGAGAGGGGTCGAGGATAAAGCCCTTCTTTTCATAGGGGCTCGCGTAGCTGGCCTCGTAAGGCACGTGCGACATGGTCTGCAACGGGCGGAACCAAAGGCCGGGTCGGCAGCCCTTTTCCTTGACCGAAGCCGCCATTTTCGCCATATCGGGAAAGCGCTCGTTCGATCTGTCCCACGGTCCGCCGTTGAAGATCGCGCCGCGGGGGTTGGGGCCGGTGTGATTGATCTGCCAGCCGTCATCCATCACAAGGAAGGGGCGGTGGGGAAGCCCCGCGCAAAGCGAGCCGAGATCGTCGGCCTCGCCGAGGAAGGCTTTTTCGTCGGTTACCCCGTACGCCCAATACCAGTTGTTAAAGCCGAACACGGGGGTGTCGGGCAGATTGGGGCTTTCGCACATTCTCGCGCAAAAATCACGGTAGGCGAAGAAGGGGGCCTCCCCCTCCTTTCCTTCCCGACAGATGACCTCGGCACAGAGCAAGGGCTCCTTCGGCGAGATGCCGCCAACGCCGTTACGTACGTCAAGCCACAGCGTAATACCCGAGCGGTCGCACTGCCAGAAAGCAAAGGAATTGCACCCGGTCTTGACTCCATAGCAATGGGTGGTCAGCCCGTCGGTCGTCGCGAAGTCCCAGGGGATGATCCGCTCGGGGGTCATCGCCTACCAGCAAAGCTCGTTTTCCCAGCACCGCTCGACCGCGTCCCCGAATACCGACAGGGTTCCGCCCATATCACCGCGGAAGCGAAGACGGATCCTTTTGACCCTTCTTTCGGTTGGAAGAAGGTATATTTGTAAAGAATTCTTTTCAATCTTAAAATCCAGGGCGTCGATCTCGTTCACACCCGATTCCTCAAAGCGGATGGGGGTGTCCTCGGCCTGGAGCTTGGCGTTATCGGGCAGGCGGATAAGATCAATGAAATTAGCCATACGGGTCTCCTTTATCGGTTAATCCTTTTTGTAAAGCAAAAGACGGAAGGCGGCTTGGCAGGTAAGCGAGGAAAGGCCGAGCAGGCGCGCCTTCCCCTCCTCGGGGGTGCGGTAATAATAGGGGGTCATTTTGAAAAGATCCCCGATCGCCTCGGGGCTATCCAGCACCAAGGGAAAGGAAAGCGCCTCGTTCGAAACGAGGGTAAAGCCGGGAAGGGCGGTATCGGCCACCTCGTTTTTATAGGGGGTCCTGTAAAGGATCTCCTTCAGGGCGAAGAGATGCTCTTCATCGGGAATGGCGAGAAGCAGATAGCCCCCTTTTTTCAGGATGCGGGCATACTCCGCCGTCGCCAGCGGCGCGAAAATACAGCTGACAAGATCGGCCCCCCCGTCGGGAAAGGGGAGCTTATATACACTCGCTACGCAAAGCTCGGCCCCCTTGATCCGTCGGGCGGCCACCTTCAGGGCGTCCTTGGAAAGATCAAAGCCGACCGTATGCGAAAAGCCCTCCCGCAGGGCCTCGGTATAATATCCCTCGCCGCAGCCGGCATCCACCAGCACACCGCCGCCGATCCCGTCGGCCGTACGGCAAAGCGCCCTTCGCAGGGGGGCGTAGTGTCCGCCCTCCAGAAAGCGGGTGCGGGCCGCGATCATGTCGCGGTTGTCGCCGTGCGCGCCACCCCCGAAAAGGAGGTTGACATAGCCCTCTCTTGAAAGGTCGAAGCTATGGCGGCTTGGGCAGACCAGCTGCCGCTCCTTTCGCGAGAGCGGCTCGTGACAATGGGGACAAAGAAGCAAGGTTTCCATACGCGATCCTTCTTTTTTCATTGTAAACATTATAAGGCCAAAAGAAAAAGATGTCAAGCACTTTACAGGCAAGAAAAAAGATGATAAAATAAAAGCGGTATAGCCGAAAAGAAAGAGAGAAAAATAAAATGAGTGAAAAGAAGAACGGCCGTGTATTGGGCGTTGATTACGGTGACGTGCGTACAGGCCTTGCCATATCCGACGAGGGGGGGACCCTTGCCTCGGGCATTGAAACGATCTCGGTCGGCGGGATGATGAAGACCGCGCGCTATATCGCCGCCCTTGCTGCGGAGCGCGGGGTCGGGCTTATCGTGCTGGGCCTGCCGAAAAATATGGACGGCAGCGAAGGCAAGCGGGCTTCTCTTGTTCGCATCTTTTCCTCGATCCTTGCCGAATACACCGATTGCCCCATCACCTTTTACGACGAGCGGCTTTCCACCGTGGAGGCCTACGAGTTCCTGAATCGGACGGGCACGGCCGGAAAGCGCCGCCGCGCGGCGGTCGATACCCTTTCGGCCGAGATCATACTGCAGGATTATCTCGACGCCCGAAAATAAATTTTCAAGCGAAAACTTTCTTCCGTTCACATAGCTTTCACACGAAGCGATTATACTGGAAGTACGGAAAAATCAAAGGGAGAAAACCTATGAAGACATTACAAAGCAAAAAAGGAAGCGAAAGGAAGCCGACGGCGCTTCGCCGCCTCTCTCTGCTCCTTCTTATGGCGGCGCTATGCCTTTTCGTTACCTCGTGCGGCCTGTCGCTCTCGGATAACAAGGGGGGGACGTCTGCCGTTACCACCCTGCCCGATCGGGTCTTTTTGTCGGATCCCACGGTATCGGGGATCGGCAGCATCACCATCCCGCAGTATCCCCAGCTGGATTCCACGGCCGAGGTCGGAACCTATATGTACGTTGCCGAGGTGGCAAGCCCCTCGGTCGTTTCGATCACGACCGAGACGGTCTCCTATAACGGCAGCTACGTAACGGGGGGCGCCGGCAGCGGCGTTATCATTTACGAGCAGGGGGATTATACCTATATCGTTACCAATAAGCACGTGATCGACGGCAGCAGCGTGATCACCGTACACACGAACGACGCGGATCCCAAAAGCTACGAGGCGGGCCTGATGGGCAGCGATTGGCTGTCGGATATCGCGGTCATCCGTATTGCGGCCACGGGGCTGACCAAGGCCAGCATCGGCACCAGCGCGACCCTTTCTCTGGGACAGGAGGTCGCGGCCATCGGGAACCCCCTTGGGGTCCTTGGCGGCACGATCACCGACGGGATCATCGGCTGCCTTGCCCGCACCATTTCGGTCGAGGGCGTGTCGATGACGCTGATCCAGCATTCGGCGGGGGTCAACCCCGGTAACTCGGGCGGCGGTCTTTTCAATCTTTCGGGCCAGCTGATCGGCATCGTCAACGCCAAATCCTCGGGGGAGGGGGTCGAGGCGCTCGGATACGCGATCCCGATCGACCTTGCGCTTGAGCGCGCCACCGAGATCATCGAAAAGGGCTACGTTTCCCAAACGCCCTATCTGGGGCTTGGCTTTACCAGCACCACCTACAGCTCGGGCTTTTCGGTGGTAGAGCGTATCACGGTGACCTCCTACGCCTATAACAGCGAGCTTTCGGCCGCGGGGGAAACAACGCTTCAGTCGGGCGATATCCTGCAATCCCTGAACGGGGTGCAGATCACGGAGACCGCCGACATTCGCCGTGTGCTTTCCAAAGTAAAGGTGGGAGATCGGATCGAAGCGGTGCTGCTTCGCTCCTCGGGTCGCTATTATGACCAGGAGATCACGGTGCATCTTACGGTGCATGAAACACCCGCGCCAACCGGTCAGAGCGCAGGCAGTAACTGAAAAAAAGGGGGCGTATGCCCCCTTCTTGGGATTCTTACAAGGAGAAGAATATGGCACATATTTTGGTAGTGGATGACGAAGCCCCGATCCGGGCCCTGATCCGCAAATACGGGGAATTCGGGGGCTATACGGTCAGCGAGGCGAAGGACGGCATGGAGGCGGTGCGCCTTTGTCGGGAGAGCTCCTTCGATCTTGTGATCATGGATATTATGATGCCGGAGCTTGACGGCTTTTCGGCCGTGCGAGAGATCCGTCGGTTCTCCGAGGTGCCGGTCCTCTTTTTAAGCGCGCGGGGTGAGGAATACGACCGCATCAACGGCTTTGAGTGCGGGGCGGACGATTACGTGGTCAAGCCCTTCTCCCCGCGAGAGCTGATGAAGCGGGTCGAGGCGATCTTGAAGCGTTGCGGCGCCGTGAAGGAGGGGCCCGCCCTTCAGAAGGAGGTCTATACCTTTGGGGCGCTTTGCGCCGATCTTACCGCCCGCACCGTGACTCTTGATGGAGAGGCGCTGGAGCTTTCGCCCAAGGAATACGACCTGCTCTTTTATATGATCCGCAACAAAAACATCGCCCTTACGCGTGAGCGGCTGATCACCGAGGTGTGGGGCTACGATTTTCTGGGGGTCGACCGCACGCTGGATACACATATCAAACTTCTTCGGAAAAAGCTTGGGCACAGCGCCCGCCATATCGTGACCCTGCGGGGCGTGGGGTATCGCTTTGATGAAAAATAAGGAAAGGGCCCCTCGCGGCCTTGGGGGAAAGCTGTTTGCCTGGTTTTTGCTTTTTTCCCTGATCATTCTGATCCTGCTCTGGGTCTTTCAGATCCTGCTTCTCGGCCGTTTCTATACCGCCATTACCGAGGCGCGGCTGGAAAAGGCGGCCCAGGATATCGCGCGGAGGGTGGATGGAGAAGCCCTGTATGAGACGGTGGAGACCGCCTCGCGGAAAAACAGCGCGTGCATCAACGTCTATCGGATCGAGGATCTGCAGGCGGTCTGCCTTTGCTCGGTCGACGCCGAGGTTGGGTGCGTGATCCACATCCTTTCGCAGCGCCAGCTGAATGCGCTGTATAAAAGCGCCCACGCCGCGGGCGGGGGGTATCATACCGCCTATCAGCTGATCGAGGGGAAGGGCTTCCGCTTTGCGGACGAGCTGGAGGAGGAGCCCGTGGAGGGGAAGATCATCGACGAGCGCAAGGTATACGCCCGCCTGGTCCAAAGCCCCGACAAGGGGGAGATCTTCATCCTGATGGACTGCCCGCTTACCCCCATTGAAGCGACGACGAATGTTCTGTCGGTCCAGCTCAGCGTTCTTTCGGCCTTCCTTCTTCTGATCTCCTTCCTGCTTGCTTATTTTATCTCTCGCCGTATATCCCTGCCGCTTTCCTTCCTGAATATCGCGGCGCGGCGGCTGCCAAGCGGCCGATACCCCAAGGATTACCGTGAAAGCGGCTATCGCGAGGTGGCGGAGCTTTCGCAAACGCTTTCCGAGGCGGCCGAGGAGATCGGCAAGGTCGATAAAATGAAAAAGGAGCTGATCGCCAACATCTCGCACGATCTGCGCACCCCCCTTACCATGATCATCGGCTATGCTGAGGTCATGCGGGATATGCCGGACGAAAACACGCCCGAAAATATGCAGATCATCATCAACGAGGCGCACAGGCTTTCCTCGATGGTGGAGGATCTTGTCAGCATCTCGCGCTACGAGGGCAACGCCGACGAGGTGAAGAAGGAGCGCTTCTCGCTCTCCGCCGAGCTTATCGGAATGAGTGAGGAATACCGCTCTCTCCTTGCCGCCCGTGGGTATACGGTGCAGGATACGGTCGAAGAGGAGCTGTTCGTTTTGGCCGATCGCCGCCGCATCACCCAAACGCTTCGCAATCTCATCAACAACGCCGTTAATTACGCGGGCGAGGATAAGACGGTCCTTTTGCGCCTCTTCGGGACCCCCGAGGGCTTCTGCCGCTTTGAGGTCGAGGACCACGGGGCGGGCATTGCCGAGGAGGATCTTAAAAACATCTGGGATCGCTATTACCGCGTGGATAAGGAGCATGTCCGAAGCGTTGTCGGCAGCGGTCTCGGGCTTTCGATCGTACGCAAGAATTTAGAGGAGCACGGCGCCCGCTACGGCGTGGAAAGCACCCTCGGCAAGGGAAGCGTTTTCTGGTTCGAGCTCCCGCTGGATAAATAAAGTTTTCTTTACAAAAATATCGGATAAAAGAAAAGAGAGGACAAATCGGCTTTTGACCGAAGCGTCCCCTCTTTTTTTGCTTGCTTTTACGGTAAGATCGTTCGCGTGCTTTTGCTGACGATTTCAATTTGGATGCGATCGGAAAACAAGTCGTTGTTGAAATGCTTAAAGCGCTTCAAAATTTCGATCATTTTCTTCGCGGCATCGCCGAACTTTCTTTCTATCACCTCAAGTCCGATGATTTCGATGTGTATGGGATCGCCGTACATATCGGTTAAGCAGTCCCAAAAAGCAGACCAATTACAACCGTAATAATCGGGGAAATCAAGCGCGTGCCAAATTACAGCATGCATTTCCAAGTAATGGTTTACTTTGGTAAAATCTATAGTATACTTTTCTTTTTTCATTATTTTCTCCTTATCTTGTTATTTCGTAAAAAGTTTGATAATGATCATACGTTGCAAACATCAATCCATCGTTTGAATATACAATCCTTTGGCGATTTCGTTTCCCACTGCCATAATTGATATCTGCTTCATACCAAATTCTTCCGGGAGCCGACGGTAATTTAAAATCATCGTTAACATAAATATCACCGCCAAGCATTTTTCCGGGGAATATCGAACTCAATTTCTTGCTTGTTGTTTGCCAACCTGCTTGTTGCGCCGTTTGCTTATTGACATAATAATCAGGCAATCGTCCAAGGTGAAACAAATATGCATCCAAGTC
>JAZNDS010000050.1:0-33586 GCA_045588145.1 Eubacteriales bacterium
TTAGCGTGTTATCCTTAACGGAGAACACGCAATGAAATAAATCCGCCAAAGGCGGATTTGTGAAATGACCTGCGGTCTTGAAATGCTTGGTCTTACCAAGCGTGAAATGCCTGCGGGCATAAGGATTTATTTCATTTCAAGTACGACCAAAGGGAGTACATTTCAAGATTGCAAAGCAATCATTTCAAGTGCGCAGCACATTTCATTAGAGAAAAAAGGAACAGCCACTCAGTTGGTCTGTTCCTTTTTTGTTTGTATAAAGGTTTAGGCTTAGTCCATATTGCATTTGTCCGAGCAAATGCGATGCTTGCACTTTTGTCAAAGTGAAAATTCTCCGCTAAGAACCTCACCCATTTGCCGTGGGCGTTTTTACTTTTCCCCCGATATTCCCAAAGAAAAAGGGCGCCGTGCCGAGGCACGGTGCCCTTTTTGGAGTAAGATCAACCGACGATACCCGAACGCTCAATACCCTGTACAAGGTATTTCTGGCAGAACAGGTATACGATGACCAGCGGGAATATGATCATAATACCCGCGGTATTTCGTATGGCGTTGTAGAACAGGCTTTGCCCTGCGTAGTTGGTGACAAGCGAGGTAGGAACCGCTACGATGTCACGCATCAGGGTGAACTTATCTCCGGGCATAAAGAGGCCGGTGTAGAATTCATCGGTCCACTGCCAGGAGAAGGCGAAGAGGAATACCGTGATCATCATCGGAACCGAAAGCGGAAGGATGATGGTGAAGAAGGTATGCATAACGCCCGAGCCGTCTACGTACGCGGATTCCTCCAGCTCATCGGGAACGCCGCTGAAGAACTGGCGAAGCATGAAGATGTAAAGGCCGTTCTTGAAAGCAAGGCCGGTAGCCGAAATGATCAAAATCGGCCAGAAGGTATCCAGCAGCCGCAGATTCTGCACGTCTACCCCGAAGATCTGCAAAAGACCCGGGATCAGGCGGCGGCCCGTTTCGCTATCGGTGATGGTCGCAAGACCGCCGATATCGAAGGAACGGAAGTGCGCGGTGAAGGAAAGACGAAGCGTTTCGTGCGGGATGATCATCGTAAGAACAACGAGGATCATCACCAGCCCACGTCCCTTGAATTTGAACTTCGCAAGCCCATAGCCGATCATACAGCACACAAAGGTCTGCAAAAGGGCCGAGGCGATCGAAAGAAGCGTGGTGTTAAGGAAGGCATCGAGGTAGTTGTTTTCTACAAAGATAGCCTTATACGTATCGAAGGTGAAATGCTTCGGAACGATACGGACCGTAACGTCAACGAAGTCCTCCATGCCCATAAAGGAGCCCGCAATCTTCGAAAAGAAGGGGAACAGAATGACGAAGGAGATACCCAGCATCAGAACGAAGCGGAAGATCTTACCGATGACCTGCGTTAAGAAGTAGGTGGAAAAGACCTTCAGCTTTAAACGCTGCCAGAAGGACATTTTGCCTTCGTAGTCAACATGAATGCGGTTTTTCGTTACTTTCGTAACCTTGGCCGCGGAATTGGCTTCAGTATTCATTTTTCCACCTCCTTAATCTCTCTTTTGATAGAACACGAACGACGATATCAGACCTACCGCGACACCAATGATCAGCATGATCGTTAAGAAGTAGATCCAGGACATAGCCGTCGGAAGGCTTCCGCCCATATCGCCCTTTTCGGCGATATAGGTCATAACCACGTTTGACTTGCTGGTGAACGAGTCGATGATCGTGTAGATCGCGTTGACGAGGATCATCGGGCTGATCATCGGGAAGGTGATCTTCCAGAAGGTCTCCCACGGGGTCGCGCCGTCAATGGTACACGCCTCGTAAATCGCGGGAGAGATCGACTGCAGACCGGCCAAGAAGATCAGCATCTGTACGCCAGAGCGGTTGATGATATCGTAGATATCGTTGACCAGCTGCGTAACGTAGACGACGATCTGCGTACCGACCTTCATGCCCGAGAAGAGCGCTTCGATATCCATCGCGGAAACGATCTGTCCCGTGGTATCCCCGGAGGCACCGGTCTCGATGCCGCCCTCGGCCCCCATCTGATCGGCCAGAACGTCCTGCACGTTGATGCTATCCATCAGACCCGTCGCGATAATAACGGGAACGAAGAAGATCGCGCGGAAAACGGCGCGGCCCAGCATCTTGGTGTTGAGAACGACCGCAATGAAGAGCGAGAAGATAACAATGGCGGGTACGTCAAACACAAGCTGCTTGATACCCTCCAAAAGGGTCTGGGCAAAGTCGGCGTTACCAAAGGCTTCCTTGTAGTATTCAAGCCCCACGAAGGTCATCTTCAAGCCGTCTGCCGTATACTTGAAGCTGTTGAAGCTGAACCAGATCGAGTCGATCATGACCGGCAGATACAGGAACAGAACGCCGAGCACGAAGGGCATAACGAAGATCCAGCCGTTGCGGGCCTTCCGCTTATCAAGCGAGGCGGGGTGCAAAACCTTGCTGATCCCCGTTTTATCGTTGAATTTGCGGACGGCACCGCTGACCTTGCCCGCACCCTTGGCGATCACCGCCGTGGCGGGGGCGGTCTTGACCTTGATGAAACGGCAGGCGACCAGGATCTTTTCCTTGACCGCTTTCGCGATCTTGACCACCTTTTCCTTGACGGTATTTAAGAAATCCTTAAATTTCGACATAGGTCAAATTCCCCCCTTCCACATTGATACGGATGCACGAATACGGCTTCATGGTAATGACCTCGCCGTTATCGAGACGAACATTGACGTCAAAGATGTTGTAGTTCAGAATGAACTTCACTTCCTTGGTCGCCGCCGCCGTCTTGGTGGCGTTCGAGTAGGTCACCATGACGAGACGCTCATCCTCCAAGGTATAATCGGTCTTATCATAGGTAATGGTTTCGGTAGCCAGCGAATCGGTCAGATTGAAGTCGTAACCGACGGTGGCGGAATCCACACGGGCCACCACGATGTTCGCGTTCTGGCATTCGATCACAAGCGCCGCGTACTGCGTAAGGGCGTTGCCCGAAAGGGTCTCGCTGAGCTTGGCACGGACGGTCGCTTCATCGGCAAGGCTGTAGACCAGCTGATTGAATACGCTGATCTGCTCGTCGGTGGCGGCTTGCCCGTAGATCGCTTCGAGTCTCGCGAGAACGTTGAACTGCTCGGTATAGCTGTTATCCTTCGCAGACTTCAGGATCTCGGCCTTCAGAGCCGTAAGCTCTTCGCCGAGGGTCGTGCCCGTCATGGCGTAGTACTGCTTGCGGATGGTTTCGGGGATCTGCGAAAGGATCGAATTCCACAGCGCGTCGTAATCGACGTTTACCTTTACCTCGGGGCGGGCCAGGACCTTCAGGTCATCCAGGCCTTCTCCGTCGTTATACGCCTCGTATACCATCGTCTTCAGCTCATTCGAGTAGGCGTAGAAGGGCGCCGACTCGCTTTCGTTGAAGATGTAGCTGTAAAGGCTCTCGGAGCCGGGATTGATCGCATCCTCGGCAACACGCTGCTGCAGGATGCTGTCAAGGCTCTCAGCCAGGTTGTAAAGGTCAAGACGGACACGGATGTCCTTCTTCATCGCTTCCTCGACCGCTTGCAGCTTGGCTTCGACCGCCGAAAGGATCGAAAGACGGATGGCGGCCTTATTCTCCGCGATCTCGTACGCCTTCAGGCTTCTTTCACCGATCAGGAAGACGTGATCGGAGATCACAAAGGTCTGCAGATCGCCAAGGGCGCTGTTCAGACGGTTGTAATGCTCTACGACCGAGCCGTCGGTCTTTTCCTTCGTGAAGGGATCCTCACGGTAACGCCAGATGTCGTAGCGGATCGAATAATACTTGTTCAGCATCTCGTCCTGCTTCAGGAGCATCGTGTTGGTGGCGTTGTAGGAAAGCAGATAGTAAGGATAGGCGCCGCTTTCGATCGATTTAAGGACGTTGTAATCGGTATCGCCCGCAAGGTTCAGCGCGCTGCCGGTGTAATTCACGTAGCCGTGAAGCACCATACCCATAAAGGGAACCGCGGCACTCTGCTGACGGTAGTTACTGCTGTCGATCGGCATACTGAGAAGATGCTCGGTATACGCGAGCGAATAGGCGTTACCGCCACTCGTCATGACCGATCCGTATTCCTTCTTGATCGAGGTGAGCAGGCGGGTAAGATCGCCCTTGGCCTCTTCACGGTTGATGGGGTTATCCTCGTCAAAGCTCGAGTTGAGATCCGACCCAAGCGTGCTGACCGAAATGCCGAAGCTTCCGTCTTCCTTATACTTGGAAAGGTTGCCCGAAAGCTTATCGTAATAGGTCTCGATCACGTTGGTGGCAACGCACATATCGAAGAAGCTGTCGAACTTCTGGTATACGGCGTTGTAGATCTGCTTACTGCAATAACGGTTATCGACCGTACGGGCACCGGCCCCCTTCAGGGAGATGCCGTCAAAGGTCTTTTCGTGACTGATATAGGTGAAATCAAACTCGGGGTATACACCGAAGCCGTTTTCCTCGGCCTCCTTGATAAGGGTCGAGAAGCCACCCTTACCGCCGACGGCCTTTTCCCACTTCAGCTTGGTGGGATAGGTCGATTCCATACCGCCGTTGGCGAAGCCGGTCAGCTTGAAGTTGACGTTGGTGATGCCCGCAAGCTTCAGATCATCGTACATCGCCTTGACGTCGGTGAACGAGGAAAGCGGGACCTTTACGTCTACGGGAACCGAAAGGATCTGCTTGGTGGTCTCGATGGCACCGAAGGTCTCGATGTAAAGCGGGATCTTATCCTGCACGTCGTCCTCGGTAAGGCGGGACAGAACACCGGTTCCCTCCAGGTAGTCGCGGTACGCCGTAGCCATACCCACCCAGCTGGCGGGATAGCTGCTGCCCTCGGCATCCGAAAGCATGACGATACGGGTACGGTAGCTGCCCGTATACTTACGGTCGGCAACGACCGTCCATTCGGTGTTACCGCTGACCGAAAGCGAATCCGAAAGGTCGTAGGTGTCCTTCGGGCGCGGATAATAGGTGGTATAGACCGACGCGTAGTTATGACGCATCGAGTCGAAGGAGACGGCGATATTCGCAAGCGCGTCACCCTCCTCAAGCGTAGCTAAGAAGCCGGTCTTGATCGGCTCGTAATCGTACAGATAACGGCCGTTGCTGTTGACAAGAGGATTGTTTTGCTCATCATAGAGCTGCGTTTCCTTGATGCTGCTGGTGCTGGCGATACCGTAGACGGGGAGGCGGATGACCTCTTGGTTCTGACCGCTGACGGTATAGTAAGCATAGTCCTGACCGTAGACCTTACCGCTCCACGAAATGGCGGATTTCTTGGTTTCGGTATACAGCTTGTTGAAATCGAAGAGCGTACCCGAGCCATCGGGATAGAAGACATAGCCGCTGTACAGCTCCTCGTCGGAATACTCACCGCCGTAAACGCCGGTCAGCTGTCCCTTTTCGTTATACACGGCGTGATCGGCATAGGTATCGGTGCTCATAAAGCCGGCGCCGAAATAGTTCAGAGGACTGATATATTCCAGCTGGAAGCGCGTCTCGTCATAGCGGATACCGTTGGCGGGGAGACGGACATTAAGGGCGCCGTCCTCGGGGTCAATGGTATACTCAAGCGAAAGCTTGAAGAGCGGAGGCGTGGCTTCCTTGGAGACGTAGCCGGTCTCGGCGTGGTCCTCATCCAGATCGTCGTAGCCGTAGTCGGGGCAGAAGGTCTTCAGATAAGACTCGGCCACCGCCTTCTGCACCTCGGTCGCATCCTCGAAGGTAAAGAAGGCACGGTTCTGCGTTTCGCCGTTGGCATCCTTGTAGGTGGCGGCGGTCTCGAACATTTTTACGGTCTTCGCCCACTCCGCCTCCGAGGAATACTCGGGGCTGGCGTACTTATACTTCGCGAGGAACTTCGCGATCTGAAGAACAGGAACGCTGTATTCGGGATAATCCTTGAAGCCGTAGCTTCCACCCATCGTAGCGAGGTTGGAGAACTGGATCGACCATTTGGCGGGGTTCTCGTGCAGCTCCGGCATTTCCATACCGGCTTCCTCGCAGATCTTGGCCATATACTCCATAATGGGAGCCATGATCTTTTCACGGAAGGTCTCCTCCGTGATCCAGCGGGGCAGAAGGTAGGTGGCGTTCTCACGGCCGATCGTATACAGCACACGAATACCGTTTTTGATATTCTTTACCTGGATCTGCCCTCTCTGGGCCGCCTCGGTATAGCTGTACATATACTGCAGGTTGCCGGTGCTGTCCTTATAGGAAACGACGACCTGCGACATAAGCTGGGCCTTTACGTTGGCCGAGATCAGGGAATTCGCACCCGCATTGATGGGGTTGGTGGTCAAGGCCTCACCGGTGGTGGCGTTATAATAGATGACCTCACCGGTATAAGGCGAAACGTAGAGCTGGAACTTTCCCTTTTGCGTGTTAAGCGTAAGCGAAAGATCCATCTTATCGACGTAATTGAGCTCCTTGGTTCCGTTGATGCGGTCAAGGACCGACTTGTAGGAAAGCGAGGTAGCGGCGTTGGTCGCCTGGACGTAGGGCTGCTCGCCCTCCTCCGAGGCGGCGTAGACGGGAATTTCCATAAAGGGAAGGACCGTCATAAAGCTTCCTATCACCATGACAAACGCAAGCACGGCGGATAAAATCTTTTTCATATTCAATTTTCCTCCTTTGCCCGTTACATGCGATAGCTGATTTCTGTGATGATCGAGGATACGAAGGATACCATCTTGGTAAGCAGACCCGAGAACAGGAGAGCCACGAAGATGATGACCGCCATACCTACGATCGTGCAGATGGTGATCAAGAGGTTTTTGCCCATGCGGTAGTCGTGCGTGACCATAAGCCCGAAGAAGAGCAGGCAGCCCGACCAGATGTAGCCGATCGTGATCAGAAGCGTGACCAAGGCCGCTTCCTCGATGGCGACGATGTTGGAGAGAAGGGTCCCGACGATAAGGAAGAAGATCATCGGCGCGATCGAATAGCCGACCGCAATGATAATATCCTTAAACGAGCCCTCACCCTCAAAGAGCGTGGTAAGGCACCAGTTGGCAACGACCCACAGAAGGATCGGGACCGCGACCGAAATGACCTGCGACAGGAAGGACGAATAGACGCCGTCGGGATTCATGATGTAGCCGGTACCGACCGATTGATAGTAGAAGCAGATGATGACAAGACCGATAATGGTCAGTGAGGCACGAAGCGAGCCGCGCTTTTCATGCTTCAGATCCCAGAAGCCGTCAAAGGGATGGAAGGGAACGTAGAACGAGTAAAGCAGCTCCTCCCAATAGGTGGTCTTCCGATTCGGGCGAACGGCAACGGCGGCGTTGACCTTGGAGGCAAAGCGCAGAAGCCGCGAAAGGCCGAGACAGAAAGCAACGACCACGAGCGGGATAAGCAGAAGATGCAAGGGATCCGAGATCCAGGCGGTACGCACCTCACGGTACGCGTTCGAATAGTTCTCTTCGTCGTAGGCGGCGCGGAAGTATTCCATCGCTTCTTCGTAATTACCCTCACGGAAGAGAGCCTTACCGACACCGATATAGGCGGTATCGAAGTTGTTGTTGTACTTCAGTACCTCCTGCCAGGCGGCGATAGCGCCCGTATAGTTACGGTCGTTTTCCTGCTGAATGGCGTTGATGAGCCTGTCTCCGTACTCGGTGCGGCGATAGACCGTAAACGAATCGGTCGCCTTATCAAGCAGAAGCATCCGATCGCCCTGGTAGGTAATGCCGCAAAGGCTCTTCATCTGGCCGCGCATTTCCCCTTCGTCACCGAAGGCGAACAAAAGGCTACCGTTCTGGTCGTAGGTAAAGACCTTGTTACGCTTGACGTCGATGATCGACCAGGTATTCTGCGGACCGATGGCCACGTCCTTGATCTGCGAGGGGCCGGTCTTTTCCGCCTCATCCTTCGCGAAGGAAGCGACGTCGACCTCACCGCCGGGATCGAAGAAGCCGTTACGCTTCATGATCTCGTCACCCGCCGAGTTCAGCTTTTTGATCGGCGAGAAGTCAGCCGATTTGCTTTCGATAGCAGCCAGCTGCTCGTTGGCATCGATGGCGTCGGTCGTGACATAGACGAAGCCCTCGTCGTCGATCGAGATGTTATTGAACTCGACCGATACATAGTCGACCGATCCCTGCTGCTTTTCGGCAGACTGGAAGCGGCGCCAGATGATATCGATCAGGCTGTAGGTAACCTTCTGCGCGCCGATAAAGCCGGTGAAGACCCCCTCGTCGGTCATAACGATAACACCCTGATAGGTGGTCGAGGAAACGACGAACATACGGCCGTACTGGTCAACGGCCACAGCGATCGGCTTATACGCCGCGCTGTTCCCGAAAAGGTTGGATTCGGGGCGGGGAATGATCTTATCGAAGCTGCCGTCGGTAAAGAAGCGGACGATCTGGCTGTTACCGGTATCGCAAACGTAGATATAGGCGGGAACGTAATCGGCTTCCCCGGGCTCCCCCTTCTCTTTCGTAACGAACACGCCCTGCGGGTTCGAAAGCTGGTAGGTGGCCCCGTGCTCGTTCGCGAAGGCGCTGAGAATGAACTTCAGCTTGTAATATTCGTCCAGAACGATGATACGGTTGTTCTTGCTGTCGGCAAGATAGATGTTCCCGTTCTCGTCGGCGTAAATATCGGCCGGCTCATCAAACGCAAGACCGCCGTTTTCGGGATCGAGAAGCCCCATGTAATCCGAATCGATCACATAAGGGGTGGGAACGTACGCGGCCGGCGAGAAGAGGGCCTTCCCGTCGATCGAGTAGGTATAGGTCTGATACGGCTCGGACGCCGAGGCCGTAAAGGCCGGGAATACCGTGACAGCGCACATCAAAAGGAGAAAGAGAGCGAGTATTTTCTTTTTCATTCTGTTTCTCCCTTCATCAGTCTTTCATACCGCTGGTACCCATGGTTTCGATGATCTTACTTTGGTTGATAACAAAGAAGGTGATCGGTACGATCATCATAACGACGGAAGCGGCGGCGCCGGCGCCCGCACGGGCGATACCGGCTGTTGTGATCTGCGAAATTGCGTAGTTAAAGGTCTTAAGCTGCTCGGAATGGATATAGATCGAGGCACCCGTATTCCAGAGGTTTTTAAAGGTCTCGATAATAAGCGTCAGCCAGGCGGGCTTTACCATCGGCATCGCGATGACCCAGAAGGTGCGGAATTCGGAGGCACCGTCCAGTCGCGCGCTCTCGAGAACCGCGTCGGATACCGAGCTTTCCATAAACTGCTTCATCAGGTAAAGACCCATGGTGCTGGCCAGGGCCGGCACGATGATAGCGAGATAGGTATCGACCCATTTGATCGAGCTTAAGATAATGAAGTGCGTTACCTGGTTGACCGTGGAGTGGAACATCAGCGAGGTAACGATCAGGGTGAACATCCATTTCCGCCCGGGGAACTTGATCTTGGAAAGCGCATAGGCCGCCATGGAGGCCAGCAGAAGGTTTCCGATCGTACCCGCCGCCGTAATGAATACGGTATTGAATATGTAGCGGGAGAAGGGGACCCAAGAATCGTTCAGAAGCGAAAACAGGTCACTGAAGTTAGCGAAGGTCGGGTTAACGACGTAGAAGCGAGGCGGGAACATCCACAATTCGTCCAAGGGCTTTAAGGACTGCATGACGGTATATACCATCGGCAGGAACATAAAGATACCCATAATGGTAAGGACAAAGGTGATACCGGCGTCGCCCCCGCGGGAACGGTTTAATACGACCCTGTGCGATCTTGTTCTTAATTTCTTTGCCATATCACTGCCCTACCTTTGAAAGTGCTTTCTTGACGAGGAAGTTCGAGCCCAGCATGATGGCGAACAGAAGCACCGCGATCGCCGAGGAATAACCGACCTCGTAGCGCTGGCCGCCGTAGTCGTCCAGGTGGTGCATGATGGTATGCGCCGCGTAGTCGACCGACGGGAAGCCGCAAAGGGCCGTAACGACCGCCCCGAAGCCGAAGGACTGGGTGATAGACAGGACCGCGCCGAACATCAGCTGCGGTCTCATCTTCGGCAGCGTGATATACCAAAGCTCCTGCCAGCGGTTCTTGATCCCGTCAACCGCCGCCGCCTCATAAAGGCTCTTATCAACCGTCTGCAAGCCGGCGATGAAGGAAAGGAAGGCGGTACCGAGCGAGATCCACAGGGCGACCACGATACAAAGAGGCATAACGTAGTTGGCATCCTGGAACCACAGGATCGGGGACGAGATGATGCCGAGATCGATCAGGGTACCGTTTACCCAACCGTAGGCGTCACCCGAGAAGAGGGTGGCCCAGATCGTGTAGACAGAGCCCGAGATCGAGGGGGCATAGAAAACGAGGGTAACGACCGCGCGGATCTTCGGGGGAAGCTCGTTGATGAACCATGCGATAAGGAACGACATGATATACGAGGCAGGACCCGTGATCGCCGCGAAGATCAGGGTGTTCTTGATGGCGATAATGAAGATATCGTCGTTCAGGAACAGACGGATGTAGTTGTCAAAGCCGACCCAGTTGGGCAGCTGCAGAAGGTTAAAATCCGTAAAGCTCAGGATCGCCGAAAGGAAAACCGGCAGAACCGTGAAGACGAAGAAGAGCAGCATAAAGGGGCCAACCATCAGGTAAGCGACCTTATTGCGCTTCATCTCCTTCCAGGTCCATTGCGCTTTTGTCATTTCGGTCCGGGCTACGGGGCGTTTCGTCGCCGTATTCGTAGACATAGCAATCTCCTTCTTTCTTGATACCGACATCACTTGGATGCCTGCTCAGCCGCCCGAGCTTCCTCGGGGGTCTGTCCGATTTCGAGGGTCTTCAAGCCGAACTCCTCACGCTTACGCGAAAGCTCCTTGTTGATGGTATTCAGATACGAATACATCTCGGTTACAGGATCGGCTCCGTCGTTGTTCGCGGCAAGGAAGGCGAACTGAACGTAACGGCTGATGATATAGCTTCCGGGGTAGTTGGGGATCGAGGCAAGGTTATCCAGCTGCGCCTTGATCTCCTTCAGCTCGGAGGAGGTCCAGGACAGGTTGTCGATGGCCTGCATGTTGGCCGTCGCGTACTTGGCGGCAGGGCCTACGAGAGCGACCATCTGGTTACCGTAGCTTGCCTGCGCGTCGGCGCCCGCCTGCCACTTCATGTATTTCCAAGCGGAATCGCGGCGGCCGGCATCCTTATACAGCATGACCGTGGCGGTCAGCGTCGCGACCGAGCAGTTGTTGATCGTGCCGGTCGCGGGATCCTTGTAGCCGGGCATCGAGGTAAAGGCCCACATGCCGCGGATCTCGGTGGCAAATACCGTCAGCTGGTTGTACATCGTACAGTAGTCGGTGATGATGAGCGGCATCTCACCGGTACGGAAACGGTTGGCGGCATCGAAGGTTACGGGGAAGGAATAGTCGGTGTAAAGGCGGCATACCCATTGGAAGGCATCCAGCGCCGTGTCGGTTCCGTAGCCGACGTGGGCACCCGCGTACTCGGGATCGTCCTCATACAGCCACTGGCTTCCGCCCTTCTGATAAATAAGGGTCGTCAGCGCCGAGGCCCAGGTAAGACCGATCTCGGCGTTGTTGGCCTGGAAATCGGGGATGCATTCCAAAACGTCATCCCAGGTCTTGGGAACCTCCAGCCCAAGGTCGGCCAGAACGTCCTTCCGATAGAAGAGCATCGGGAAGTTGGTGGTCTCGGGAACGCCGTAGGTCTTTCCGTACAGGGAGATCGGAATGGTGTTGGCGTAGTTGAAGATGACCTCGGATTTATATACCTTATATTTATAGCGGGTCACGGTGTTGCCGTTCTCATCGGTGGTCTCGTAGGGGATCGGCTCGGGATAGTGGGTGATGTGATTGGGATCATCCTCGGGCAGATCGGCCACCGACTCATCGATGTAATAGGTGCGGGTCATATCGCTCTCACCCTGCTCGGTCAGGCTGATATCGTAGCCGTAGGTCTGCGTATATCCTTCACTGTCCTGAATTTCCTCGATGGCACCGCGGATGGCGTAGTTGATAACGTCTGCCGAGCCAAGGCCGATGTAAACGTCAGGCCCCTGCCCTGCCAGAACAGACGGCAGCAGCGTACCGGCGGTTACCAGCTTCAAGCGGACCGGGATGTTATAAACGGGGGTGAATTCACTGTCGATCAGGTTACGCCAAATGAGCGACTGGTCACGGCCGTAGGCAAGCCATACGTCGATGGCCTCACCCATCTCATCGCTTCCCTCCTTCACGCCCATGTTGTTGTAGTCAACAAAGAAGCTGACGAAGAAGGCGCGGATCTCGAACCAGGCCGATTCAAAGAAATTGGCGTTTACGCGGGGAGCTTCGCTGCCGATCGGCTGTACCGAAACGTAGTCGAAGACAAGCCCCTGCTTTTTACAGGTGTTGAGCCAGGTACCCAGCGTACCGATGTAAGACTTAAGGTTGGAAAGGTTGGCTGCGATCTTGCTTTCATCCTTCATTCTTTCCAGAAGAACGACGATCTGATCAAGCGTCGCGACCTGGGAGCCCTTGACCCCGTCACAAAGCGCGACGAACTGCTCGGAAACCGCCTTCAGTCTTCTGTTGGCGTCCTGCAGATCGCTGAGCGTGTCGGGCATGATCTCGGAGAAGTTGTAGTCACGGTATTCATCGGGGCTCGTACCGGTATATTTAATAATATCAAGGTAGCATTGGTTGATAAGCGCAAGGATCGATTCGACCTCCTGGATCGTCCCGGCCATCTGGCCAAGGCTTACCTCCAGGTAAACAGTATAGACCACATCTTTTTCAAAGTAGAAGCGGAACGGCTCGTCACTGCCGTCGCCGAGAGAGGAGACCTGCCATTCCTTGGAATACTCGAAGCGGGTGTTATAGGCTTCGCTGAAGGGAACGGTAGGCGTACCGTCGGGCAGGCCGTATTCGCCACCCGAAAGCTTGATGGTACGCGAAACGAACAGACCCTCAAGCGCGGTCTGCTTAAAGCGCATCGTAAAGTTGTACCAGCCGTCCTTATCCACGGTGAAGGAATAGGCGGCCCACTGCCCTACCGTGTTATAGCTCTGCGCGCCGATGGTGTTGAAAAGCTGCGCGGAGGGAGAGGAGGGAGAGTTGATGGCCGACGAACGGTCATTCGACGAATAGACCGAGGTGTCGGAAACAAAGGTCGGATATTCGGCCTCGATGACGGTGACAGAGCCGCCGTTGGTATCCGCCGAATAGGTGGGATGCTCGGCCACGTATTCCGCGTAGGTACGGCTGTTTTCCTCTTCATACTGAACCGGGACCAGACGGATCGCGGCGATCGCGAGGTTTTCACGCGTACCGGTCAGGGAGATGGTATGCTCACCGGGCTCAAAGCGGAAATAGAATTTGCCGTGATAGAAGCCGTCTACGTCCGAGCAGGCGTAGGTGCGCCACTCGGGCTTCTGGAAGGCCGTATAACGCAGGTCGTTTCCGCCCATATCCTGATCGTGGTAGAAGCCGTGCGTTTTTCCGGAGAAAACGCTCTTACTTCCTTCCGCTCTCTTATAACCGAAGACGATGGCCCCCGCCTCGTCGCGGTAGCCGTAGACCCAGTTCTTCGAGAAGGAGAGCGAGCGAGCCTCGGAAAACGGGATCGCGCCGTCGATCATCAGCGAGCGCTCTACCGTCGCGACGTTATCGTTTACGTTGATCGGGTAATAATCGATCTCAATGGTGTAAACATAACTCAGGTCCTGCTGCCCCGCCCCCAACAGCTCGTACTGGGGAACAAGGAACTTCCAGGTCATGGTACCGCTATCGGGCGTGAAGAGCGCCTTCTTGCCGTCCAGATCGTTCATTATGTAAGCCTTGCCGGGCGTCGTTTCCGAGCTGCCGAGCCAGGCCTCGTCGATATTCGTACCGGCGGGAACCTCCTCGATATAGCAGATCTCGTTCGAGAGGATCGAAATATCCTCGGGATCGATCGAATCGCGAGAGGGGATGTAAGGGTTAAAGATATCGACGTTGATCGGCGACATCTTGTCTTGCCCCCCCGCGGCCTCGGCCTCTGCCTTAGCCCTTATCTGCTTTGCGATAGGGTCGTCTAAGAACGCTCTGTACGCGGAATAGGACTGCGCGTTAAGCTGCTGCGACAAAATGGATGACGAGCCGTTTTGCGCCGCCGCGGAGCTGTTTACCGGCAAAACGGCAAACGCCCCCAGCCCCATAAGAACCGCCAAGAAGAGTGCAAGCGCCCTTTTACAGCTGGTTTTTTTCATGGATCTTCCTCCTCGGGATGAAATTGATGTGTGCCTTCTTCGGCTGCGCGGCGCAATAGATAAAGCAATGCGGACACGCGGCCGTAATACGCATGCATATATATTAACATATTCCTTTTCATCTGTCAAGCGACCGAAAAAGCGGTTTTTCCCTTATACCACCGATTTTTCCGGCCCTTTGCCCCGATTTTATCTGGTTATTTTTTCCACAAATTCCTTTTTTTGAAAAAGAAGATTTTTTGATTTTTTGGAAAAATCAAAAAATTCAATGATATTTAACAAAAAATCCTTGTTTTTTAAGGTATTTTTGAAATAATACGATTTGAGTGTTATTCTGTTTTAACATTCTTTTCGCTTTTTTCAAAAAGCTTCCCCGCGTGTTCGTTTTGTCAATTTTACACAAAAATCGCCTCTTTTTTTCTACGCCCTGCTTTTTTGAACAAAAAAACCAGCTCAATGCCCTCTTTGGGGGACCTTTGGGCGCTTTTTACAAGGCTTTCCGCTTGACAAAGCCCCCATTCTCTTATATAATGAGATCGCACAAGAACATCGCAAGGAGAGACCTATGTATACGATCGGAATTGACCTGGGCGGCACCAACATCGCCGTCGGTATCGTGAACCGTGAAAATCGGATCGTTTGTAAGGGGACTACCCCGACCTTTGCCCACCGCAAAAACGAGGAGATCGTTTCGGATATGGCGAGTCTTTCGCACAGGCTGATCAAGCGGGCGGGGCTCTCGCTTTCGGATATTTCCTCGGTGGGGGTCGCGGCGCCCGGCACCGTCCTTCCCAAGCTGGGGGTCGTGGAGCGAGCCGAAAACCTCGGCTTCGATTTCTTCCCGCTCCTGGATACCCTCCGTCAAAGCCTGCCGATCGGGCGTATGTATCTTGAAAACGACGCCAACGCCGCGGCCTTTGCCGAAGCGATGTGCGGGGCGGCGCGCGGAAGCGCCGTTTCGGTCATGATCACCCTCGGCACGGGGCTTGGGGGCGGTATCGTGATCAACAACAAGATCTATACGGGCTTCAACGGCGGTGCCGGGGAGCTTGGGCACCACGTGATCCGGTACGGCGGAAGGCCGTGCGGCTGCGGGCGCCGCGGCTGCTGGGAGACCTACTGCTCGGCCACGGGCCTGATCAAATCGACCAAGGAAATGCTGGAGAGCTGCCAAAAGAACGGGCAAAGGACCGCGCTTGAAGCATGCGCCGAGCGCTATGGGCGGGTCAACGCCCGCGTGGCCTTTGACGCGATGAAGCTGGGTGACCCGTACGCCAAGCAAGCGATCGACGAATACAAGGACCTTCTGGCCGAGGGGCTGGTGGACCTTATCAACATTTTTCAGCCCGAGGTCATCTCGATCGGCGGCGGGATCTGCAACGAAAAAGAGAACCTGCTCTCCGACGATCTGCTGATCAAGATCGATCGGGCGCAATTCTCCCGCAATTCCTCCAAAAAGGCGGTCATCCGTTTGGCCGAGCTTGGGAACGACGCGGGTATCATCGGAGCCGCGCTGCTGGAAAAAAACTATGAGACCCTATAAAAAGAGAGGCGGGAAATTCCCGCCTTTTTCTTATGACGTAAAAAGGGGCGGTCAAAACCGCCCCTTTTGATTTATAAAGTTTTCTTTACAAAAGCACCGTTTTTGCATTCGGGGATCAGTTTTTCCCGTTTTTCTTTTCTTGATAGTGACGGGCCTGCGTGGTAAAGAGGGTGTAATAGCGCCCCTTCTTTTCGATCAGCTCCTTATGGCTTCCGTATTCGATAAGCCGCCCTTCCTCCAGCACGATGATGCGATCGGCAACCGTGGCGCCCGAAAGGCGGTGAGAGACGAGAAGCGTGATCTTATCCCTGCCGCTTTTGGCAAACTGCTCAAACACCGCGTCCTCGGCAAGCGGGTCAAGCGAGGCGGTCGGCTCGTCCAGAATGAGGATGGCGGAATGCTTATAGAAGGCACGCGCGATCGAAAGCTTTTGCCATTGGCCGCCCGAAAGCTCGATCCCATTTTCCTCGAAATACCGCTGAAGCGGGGTCTCGTATCCGTCGGGCAGGGCGCGGATAAAGGCGTCCGCCCCGCCGCGGCACGCCGCCTCCTCCAGCTTTTTCGGATCGCGGGGAGCATTGATATCGCCGTAGGCGATGTTTTCCCCCGCCGTCACGGCGTATCGGCCAAAATCCTGGAAGATGACCCCGAAAAGGCGGTAAAGCGAGGGAACGTCATATTCGGAAAGCGGACGCCCGTCCAGAAGAATCTGCCCCTCGGTCGGGTCGTACAGACGTGTAAGAAGCTTGATAAGGGTGGTCTTCCCCGCCCCGTTCAGCCCGACAAGCACCACCGTCTCGGAGGTTTTCAGCGTAAAGCTGATCTCCCGCAGCACGTAGTGCTCGCTTCCCGGGTAGCGGAAGCTGACCGAGCGGAATTCAACCGTATGCTCTCCCTCCACCGAGGGAATAAGGGCGGGGGAGGCTGTCGGAAGGATACCGATCTTCTCGTTCATGAAGACGATCATATTATCGATAAAGAGGGTCCCCTCGTAGATCGTGGCAAGCGAGCTGATCATCGTGCCGACGTAGGCGCCGATCGAGGTAAGGGCCCCGGTATACAGGGAATAATCTCCGATCTGCCCGCCGCTGTAAAGGACGCGATAGACCACGAAGAACAAAAGAAAAGCATTGGCAAGAAGCGAAAGAAAGACGGTGAGGAGCTGCCAGCGCGTTTCGGAGAAGACAAGCCGCTTGACCCCGCCGTAATAGGTCCCGAAGGCCTCGCTGTAATGCCGGGTAAAGGTATCCGAAAGGCCCATGATGCGGACCTCCTTCGCCTTGTCCTTATCCACGAACTGGGAGGAGAAATATTCCATCTTCCGCCTTTCCTTGGAATGGCGTCGGACGTAGCGGAAGGTGCGGTTGCGGAAAACGCAGTTGACGATGGCCCCCGGTAAAGACATCAGAATAATAAAGAAGGGGGCAAGGGGATGCAGGCCGAACAGAATGACGACAAAGCTGACCGCGCTGATCAGGGCGCTGATCATATCGAAGGAGGCACGCAGGATCGAAAGCGGGCGCTGGCCTGCCTCGCGGTTGGCGTTCTCCAGCTTTTCGTAAAAGGCGGGGCGGTCAAAGCTTGCCATATCGACGCTTTTGGCCTTATGCATGATCTTAAGCTTGATATGATTGATCAGAAGCTCGCCCGAAAGATTATTCGTAAGCGTGGAAAGGCGCCCCAAAAGGCGGTTTAAAAAGAGATAGACGAATTGGAAGATAAGAAGGAAGGTGACGTTCCAAAAGCGCCCCCCGAAGCATTCGCGCAAGAATTCGCCGATCGGCGGCAGCTCCCCAAGCGGCGTACCGAGAAGCGCTGCCACCGCGTTGAGAAGATCCTTGGTGATAAAGGCCCCGAGGAGCGGCAAAAGACCGTTGGCCAGGCAAAAAAAGGCCATAAGGAAAAGAAGCCACGGGTTAGTCTCATGCACCAGGCGTACGATATAAAAGAGCCGCTTGAAGAAGCCGCCGATAAGCCGCCGAAGGTAAGAGGGCCATTCCCGCAGCCTTTTCGGCCTTGGGAGATCACTTTTCGGGGGTGTACGCATAGGGGGGAGTGGGGGTGGCATACGGATCTCCTTTCGGTTTATCGGGTAAAAAGAGCGCGGGCAAACGAAAGCGAGCGCTCGGTCTTTTCGGGGGAAAGCGTGCCATCGGGGTTCATGGAGCTGCATTCAAGGGTGACCGTGCCCCTGTACCCCGCATCCAGAAGGCGGGCGGTAAAGCCCCGAAGGTCTACGTGCCCTTCCCCGAGATGCAGAACGCGCAGGTTGGCGTAATCGCGGTAGCCGCCGCCGTAATCGTTCAGATGGATGTGCGCGACCCTTTGCAATGTAGAAACGTTTATATCATCGAAAAGAGCCAGCGTTTCGCCGTGGAATTCGGCCATTTTCGTATCGTAGGTGAAGGAAACGGTGGGATACGCCGCCAAAAGCTCCCGAAAACGCGCAAGCGGCGCTCCCTTGGCGCAAATAACGTTTTCTACCGTAAGCGCAAGGCCATATGAGGCCGAAAGCTCGGCAAAGCGCCCGTAGGCCTCGATATGCCGCCCGAAGCAATGGTCGCTGGGAAGGCCGTTCCAAAGGTGCAGGACGGTTTTTTGGGAGCCGAGACGGCGGGCGTACTCACAGTTTTTTATAAAGCGGCGCTCCGACTCGGCGATATTTTCCGCCCCGCCAAGCCCGATCAGCTCGCCGATCCTCTTTTCCATGTGAAAAACCGGGAAGGAGAGGCCGCTTGCCGAAAAATCGGTAAAAACGGCACGCTCTCTTTCGTACCAGGCCTCGTACATCAGAAACTCGTAGGCATCGGGAGTAAGGCGATCGGCGATACGCAAAAAGGCGCGGTGATCACGGTCGTTCACCCGCCCGATAAAGGCGCCGATCGAGCATAGAATCGTATTCATTCAGTCGTTGACCCTCCCATGGGATAAAAGAACGCCCTTTTCGGAAAGCGTGATCAGTCCGTAGCTCTTATTCCCGTCTGCGGGTTGCCCGATGCTGCCGGGATTGAAAAGCCACATAGGGCCGCCCTCCTCTTCCCCGATATAGGCTTCAAAGGGAACATGCGTATGCCCGAAAAGCACGAGATCGGCCGCATGGCGGCGCCCCGCGGCGATAAGACCGCCAAGGCCGCCCTTGGCGCCCGCGGTATGGCCGTGGAGAAGCAAAAGGCGGTAGCCCTCCACACTAAAGGTCTCCTCCCCCCGACGTACAAGGCCGTAGGGCGAGGTAATGGGATCGCAATTGCCCATAACGCCGATAAGCGAAGGAAGATCGCCGCCAAGCAGCAGTCCCTCGGCATCCGAAAGCCCATCCCCGAGAAAAAGCACCCGATCGACGTCGGGATGGGCGGCAACGACCCGCTTCATTTCATAAAAGCTTCCGTGCGAATCCGAAAAAACGAGTAGCTTAACCATATCTTATCCTGTCAAGGCCGCAGAGCGCGGCATATACTGCTAATAATTCCAACGAATGAGGTGAGAGGATGCAATTCGATCCGAGCATGATGAAGGCCATTTTGGCCCTGGACGACAACACCCTGTGGCAGACCGTCAAAGCGGTCGCGAAAAGCAACGGGATCTCCCTGCCCGAAGGGCAGCCGCCCGCTGCCGAGCTGGCAAGGCTGCGGCAAGCGCTTTCGGGAAAGGGGAGCGCCGACGTGGGAGAAGCCCTTCGCATCGTGAAAGAGGCGAAGCAACGGCATGAGTAACGAGGCACCCGATCTTTCTGCCCTTCTTGGCAATCTTCTTTCCAACCCCACCCTGCTGAAGAGCCTTGGGGGGCTTCTTGGGGATATAAAGCCCCCAAATCCCCCGGGATGCGGGCCCGTGCCGGGCAGGCCGCCCGAGGGGGAGCCGCCCTGTCCGCCCCCCGAAAAGGGATGCGATAAGGAGGGATGCGTCTTTTCCCCTCCCCCCTGCTCACCGCCAAGGCCGTTTTATCGGGAAAGCGACCCAAGGCTTTGCCTGCTGGCGGCGCTTCGGCCCTTTTTGTCAAGAAAGCGGCAAACGACCCTCGACGCGCTTTTGCGGATCGGGGAGGTCTTACAAACGCTTGACCGAATGAACGGAGGAAACTATGTATAGCCGCAGCTTTTCAGACCGATCGGCCCCCGAGGATATTCCCGCCCAATACGCGGGAACCGCCCTGCAAAGAGAGAGGCGGGAGGAAAGATCGGATAAGGAGCCGCCCCCCGAAAAAGCATTCGGGGAAAGTGAGGAAGAAAAAAGAGAGAGGCCCGAGGAAAAGGACGAGGAAGCGGTTCGCGCGGGTCTTTTTGACCGCCCCGCGCATCGGGAGCCGCCCCACGGCGCTTCCCCTCCCCCCTATGGGGGCGAGGGAGGCCTTTTATCCTCCCTTCGGGGACTTTTCGGGGATGGCGGCATCGAAGCCGAGGACCTGCTTCTTCTGGCGATCGCCCTGCTTCTTTTCACCGCGAACCGGGAAGACGGGCTTCTCCCGCTTGCGCTCCTCTTTCTGTTGCTTATTAAATAACGTAGTGTTTTCTTTACAATATTGGCTAAAAGAAGCTGAATTGATCGGTTTCGGATAGGTTGTCCAAAACGTGATTGCTGCGAAGCAGCTCGATGATCGTTTTGGAAAGGCCTGCCTTGCGGCGCAGCTCCTCGACCGAGTAGATCTCCCCTGCCTCGCGCAGCTCCACAATGCGGGCGGCCGCGGTATCCCCAAGACCGGCAAGCGAGGAAAAGGGCATACGGATCGCGCCGTTTTCGGGAAGATAGGCCTTGGCGTCGGACTTATAAAGGTCGATGGGCAAGAAGCGGATCCCGCGCAGGAGCGCCTCCCGCACAAGAAGCATGGCGGCGTGCTGCTCGTTATCCTTCTGGGTCGCCTCCTTCCCCTTTTGCTCGATCTCGGCAAGCAGGCGGTTGATGGCGGGGATCCCGCCCATGACCGTCTCGGCGTCGAAGCCGCCGGGGGCGACCGAAAGGTAGGCGGCGTAGAATTCCATCGGGTAGTAGATCTTATACCACCCAAGACGGATGGCCGACATGGCATACGCCGCGGCGTGCGCCTTCGGGAACATGTATTTGATCTTTTTACAGGAATCGATGTACCAATCGGGCACGTTATGCTCACGCATCGCGGCCTCGTATTCGGGCTTTAAGCCCTTTCCTTTACGGACGTCCTCCATGATCTTAAAGGCCATACCGTTTTCAAGCTGATAGCGCACGAGCGTCAGCATAATGCTGTCACGCGTTCCAACGACCTCGGAAATGGTGCAGATGCCGTCCTTGATGAGGTCCTGCGCGTTGCCGAGCCATACATCGGTGCCGTGGGTCAGCCCCTCGATCTGCATCAGGTCCGCGAAGTTCTTCGGCTGCGCGTCAACAAGGACCTGCTGCACGAAGCGCGTGCCCATTTCGGGAAGCCCCAGGGTTCCGATCTCGCTTCCCGCTTCCTCGGGGGTGATCCCCAAGGGCTCGATCGAGGTAAAGAGGCGGTAGACCTCACGGTCGTTCATTTTAACGTCCAAAACGCTGGTATTGGTATAGCGCTCCAGCATTTTATATTTGGTCGGCATATCGTGTCCGAGCTCGTCCAGCTTCAGGATCGTATCGTGCAGATACGAGAACTGGAAGTGGGTGGTGATGATATCCGAATGCGGGTCATCCGCCGGGTGCTGGATGGGAGTAAAATCGTATACGTCGTATTCACGGGGGATAACGATGATACCGCCGGGGTGCTGACCCGTCGTACGCTTGATGCCCACGCTTTTGGCGACCATGGCGTCGATCTCGGCACGCGGAAGCGCGATCTTACGCTCGTCAAGATACTTCATGATATACCCGTAAGCGGTCTTATCGGCAAGCGTACCGATGGTCCCCGCGCGGTAAACGTTCCCTTCCCCGAACAATTCTTCGGTGTAATGGTGGACCTTACCCTGCACATCCCCCGAGAAATTAAGATCGATATCGGGGGATTTTTCGCCGTAGAAGCCAAGGAAGGTCTCAAAGGGGATATCCTGTCCGTCGGCGATCAGAGGGGTGCCGCATTCGGGGCAAACATCATCGGGAAGGTCAAAGCCCGAGCCTACGCTGCCGTCGGTAAAGAACTTAGAATAGCGACACTTCGGGCAGCGGTAGTGCGGCGGCAGGGGATTGACCTCGGAAATACCCGCCATGCTGGCGACGAAGGAGGAGCCGACCGATCCGCGCGAGCCGACAAGATACCCAAGGCTCTCGCTGTACCAGACCAGCTTCTGGGCGATCATATACAACACGGCAAAGCCGTTTTTGATGATCGAGGTAAGCTCCTTATCCAGCCTCTCCTTTACCAAGGACGGTAGCTCTTCCCCGTACCAATCATGGGCACGGTCCCAGCAAAGCTTTTGCAGATCCTCCTCCGCCCCCTCCATATTCGGGGTATAGTTCCCCTCGGGGATCGGGCGGATCTTTTCGATGCTATCGGCAATTTTTTGCGGGTTTTCAATGACCACCTCGCGGGCGGTCTGCTCGCCGAGATAGGCGAATTCATCCAGCATCTCGCGTGTGGTACGCAGATACAGCCCGATGTCACGGTCGGCATCCGAGAATTTCATACCCGCCATCAGGATCTTGCGGTAGATCTCGTCCTCTTTGTTCAGAAAATGGGCGTCACAGGTCGCGACGACCGGCTTCTCGTATTTGCGCCCAAGCGCCACGATACGGCGATTGAGGTTACGAAGGGCGTCCTCGTCGGGCACGGTTTTTTCATCGATCAGGAAGCGGTTGTTTCCGATCGGCTGGATCTCCAAATAATCGTAATAGCGGACGATCGCCTCGATATCGTCCTCCGAGCGGTTTTCAAGCAAGGCGCGGAAAAGCTCCCCCGCCTCGCACGCCGAGCCGATGATCAGCCCCTCGCGGTGGCGGTCAAGCACGCTTTTCGGGATACGCGGAAAGCGGCGGAAGCAATTCAGATACCCATAGGAGACAAGCTTATAAAGGTTCTTAAGCCCCACCTTGTTTTGGGCGTAGATGACCATATGATAGGGCTTTAAGAGCAAAGGATCGGTCTTATCCTGCATAGCGGCCGTCAGCTCGGGGAAGGTACGCACCCCCTCATCCAGCAGCTGCTCGCCCATTTTGAAATAGATCCTCGAAAGCATCTCGGCATCGTCGATCGCACGGTGGTGATTGAAATCGCCGAGCTCGTAGTGGTTGGCGACCGAATCCAGCGTATGCTTCGAAAGCTTGGGGTTAAGATAACGCGAAAGAGAAAGCGTATCAAGATACGGGTTATGGAAAGCGTAGCCGCATTCCTCGGCCGCCGCGCGGATAAAGCCGACGTCAAAATTGGCGTTATGGGCAACCAGCAGCGATTCGCCTGCAAAGGCCAAAAAATCCTTCAGCACCTCGGCGATCCTCGGGGCATCCTTCACCATTTCATCGGTGATCCCGGTCTTTTCCGCAATGAAGGGGGGGATCGGGATCCCGGGGTTTACAAAGCTTTGGAAGCGGTCGACCACCTCCCCGCCGCGAACGCGGACGGCGCCGATCTCGGTGATGCGGCAGGTGGCCACCGAAAGGCCGGTCGTCTCGATATCGAAAACGACGGCGTCCCCATCTATATCCCCCTCGTAACGGCCGTAAAGGACCGCGGCCGTATCGTTGACGTAATAGGCCTCCATCCCGTAAAGCACCTTCAGCTCGGGATATTTCTTCTCGGCCTTCAGCATGATCTCGGGGAAGGCCTGTACCGTGCCGTGGTCGGTGATCCCGATGGCGGTATGCCCCCAGCGCTTGGCGGCATCCACGATCTCATCGGGGGTCGTCAGGGCATCCATCGTGGACATATTGGTATGTAAATGAAGCTCGACACGCTTCTCTTCTTCGTTATCCTCACGGAAAAGGCGCTTGATCTTCACGATATCCGAGGGGTTGCATACCGGCTCGTTATTCATATACTGCTCGATATACATTTTGCCGCGTACAGCCAGGACCTGCCCCTCCTTGATCCCCTTCGCGAAGGCCGCGGCCTCGGCGGAAAAGGAGCGGCGCAGATAGACCGAGGAGGTCCCGTCGCTGATCCCGATGATGACCGTCACCCGCTCGCCGTTGCGGCTTTCACGAAGCTCGGTCTTAAAGACCTTGCCGAAAAGAAGGACCTGCCCTTCCTTGTGCTGGGCCTCGGCGATCGAGATGGGAGAGGTGGGGGAAAAGGGCTTTCCGAGCACCGCCTCGGGCTCGCTTATATCGTAGCGGTAGCCCCCGATCTTCACGATGCCGTCACTCGGCCGTTCTACCTCGTTTCCCTCTCTTGAAAGGCTGTCCGCCTTGGAAAAATCGGGGTTTTGGGAGGGGGAAAGGACGGCGGCGCGTGCCTTCTCGGCTTCCGCGGCACGCTTGAGATTTTCCTCCATACGGCGGCGGTCCTCCTCCGCGGCACGCTCGGCCCGAAGGCGGCTTTTTTCAGCGGCATCCCGCGAGGGGCGGATCTCGATCTTTCGCTTGATCCCATAACGGTTTTGAAGGATCGCCGAAAGCAAGCGAGGCGTTTCCTCCACCATCGAAAGCCCTCCCGAAAGGAAGGGGATCTCCACGATCAGCCTTTCGCCCTCCTCGTAGCAGGAGGCCTCGTAAAAATAACCGCTGACGACCGCCCCGATCTTCGAAGCCTCGGTGAAGATCTCCTCCATCGCCCCAAGGGTGAATTCGGTGGGCGGGTAATGCGGGAAAATACGGAAGGAGAAGGCCCCGCACAAGGCGCAAAGGTCATCCTCGATCCGATACAAAAGCTCGGCATCCTGCCGCCTTTCAAAGTTTATATTCAGCTCCAGCCGAGGGGGATTGTGCGAAGCGAAGCGAAGCCGCTGTCCGCTTCCCATGGAAAGCACGCGGCGCCTTGCCTCATCGCTCGGCTGATATTTATTGGCGATGATCTCATACACTTGCTGTTCGGTCATTTCTCTATCCCTTTAATTTCTGCTATCAAGGTCTTAACGATCTGCTCCTCGGGGACCTTGCGAAGGATGCGCCCCCCCTTGAAAAGGGCCGCCTCTCCATCGCCCCCCGCGATCCCGATATCGGCCTCCTTGGCCTCCCCGGGGCCGTTTACGATACAGCCCATCAGCGCTACGGTAAGGGGGAGAGAGGAAAGCCCCTCCTCCTCCACGGCGCGGCGGAATTCGGCCGCAAGGCGGCAAAGGTCGATCTTAGTCCGCCCACAGGTGGGGCAGGAGATCACGCGAAGGCGCGGGCGGGTGGAAAGGCCCAAGGAATCGAGGATCCCGTAGGCGGTCTTGACCTCGCAAAGCGGGTCGGCCGTCAGCGAAACGCGGACCGTATCACCGATCCCCTCGGAAAGCAGCGTGCCGATCCCAACGGCGCTTTTGACGATCCCCTCCTCGCTGTCCCCCGCCTCGGTGACCCCGAGATGCAAGGGATAGCTTGTCCGCTCGGCAAGCAAGCGATTGGCCTTGATCATATTTTCGGTCGAGGAGGCCTTGACCGAAAGAACAATGTCGTAAAAATCCGCGGCCTCCAAAAGAGAGGCGTGGCGAAGGGCGCTTTCCACCAGCGCCTCGGGCGTGGGGCCGCCGTGTTTTTCGAGAAGATCGGCCTCCAAGGAGCCGCTGTTGACCCCGATGCGGATCGGTACCTTTCTTTGCCTACAGGCAGAGGCCACCGCCGCGACCCGCTCACGCCCCCCGATATTGCCGGGGTTCAGGCGGATCTTATCCGCCCCGCTTGCCACCGCTTCAAGGGCCAGGCGGTAATCGAAATGAATATCGGCGCAAAGGGGGATCCTGACCCCCCCTTCCCGCAAATAGGAGAAAACGCCTGCCGCCTCCTTATCGGGCACCGTCAGACGGACAAGCCCGCACCCCGCCGCCTCCAGCGCCTGTACCTGGCGAAGCGAAGCGGCGAAATCGTGCGGGTCGGTATTGGTCATGGATTGAACGAGGATCGGCGCGTCTCCCCCGATCGCGACGGGGCCGACGGCGATCCTTTTCGCGTTGCGGCGCAAAAACGGCATACGGCTTCCTCCAAACTGTCTTTATCAAAGCGGTTCTATTTGAAAAGGGTCACGATATCCTTTCCCGTCACAAGAAGCATCAGCCCGAGAAGAAGCATCAGCCCCACCGAGTGAATGGCGTTTTCGATACGCTCGGGCACCTTTTTCCTCGTGATCATCTCAAGAAGCACGAAAACGATGTGCCCCCCGTCCAGCGCGGGCAGCGGGAAAAGGTTGACGACGCCGAGATTCAAGCTGATCACGGCCACAAGATAGATAAAATTCGAAAAGCCGCTTTCCGCCGCCGTCGTCATAGCGGAGGCGACCCCCACAGGCCCCGATACCGCATCGACACCGAAGCGGCCCGTGATAAGATCGTAGAGCGACTCCCATACCATGCGCACCGTCATAAGCGAGCGGTAGAAGGTATGGCGTAAAACGGGAAGCGGCGCCTTGTCGGCACGCAGGTAAAAATCCCGCCCGCCAAGCACCTGCCCGCTTTCCTCGTAGGTCGGAAAAACAACGTTGTGGAGCGTGATCTGCCGCCCGTCACGCAGGACGGTAAGTGTGATGGGGCGAATGCCGCGGCGCATGATCTCGTAATCCATTTCGGCGCCCACATGCACGCGCTTTCCGTCAATTTTCAGGATAATATCCCCCTCCCGAAGGCCGCTGTCGGCACTCGAGTAGGAAAAGCCGGTATCCTCGGGCGAGGCAAAGGGCCCCACCTCGCAGGAGGCGCGGATATTGGGCATCGACGCCACAAGCAGAAAGGTGAGCAGGACCCCGACCAGAATATTCACGATCCCCCCTGCCGCCATGATGATCAGGCGCTGCCAGGGCTTTTTGCGGCAAAGAGCCGAGGGGTCGTCGGATTCCTCCTCCTCCCCCAGCATACTGACATAGCCGCCGATCGGCAGCATACAGAGCTTATACACCGTTCCGCTCTTTTTCGAGGTGTACGAAAGAAGGGTCGGCCCCATGCCGATCGAAAACTCCTTCACCGTAACACCAACCGCGCGCGCGGCAAAGAAGTGGCCGCACTCATGCACCAGCACCAGCACGCCAAAGGCAAGGATCGCCAAAAGAATATACAAAACTACCATACCATTTCCTTCGGGTCTTACAGAATTTCAGTCGCCGCGCGGCGCGCCTCCCGATCGGCGGCCAGGATCTCCTCAAGATTTTCTCCCGCAAAGTATCCTTTACATTTATCGAGCGTTTTCTCGACAATTTCCGCTATTTTCAAAAATCCGATCTCCTCCTTCAGGAAGGCGGCGACCGCGACCTCGTTGGCCGCGTTGAGAATAGCGGGGGCGGCGCCCCCTACCTCGCAGGCATACCTTGCCAGCGGCAAAAGGCGGAAGAGCCGCTCGTCGGGCGAAGCGAAATGCAGGCTTCCCAGCTTGCAAAGATCAAGGGGCTCGATCACCGCCTTTTCCCGTTTCGGATAGGAAAGGGCGTATTGCACGCAGGAGCGCATATCGGGAACCGACAGCTGCGCGATGACAGTATTATCAATATATTCAACCGCCGAGTGGATTATACTCTCGCGTTGGATAAGCACGGTAATATCCGCGGGGGCAACGTCAAACAGATGCGCGGCCTCGATCAGCTCCAGCCCCTTATTCATAAGGGTCGCCGAATCGACCGTGATCTTTTCCCCCATCTGCCAGGTGGGATGTGCCAGCGTTTCCCGCTTGGTGATACGGCGAAGTCTTTCCTCGTCTGCCCCGAAGAAGGGGCCGCCCGAGGCGGTAAGGATCAGGCGCTTGACCTCTTCCTTCTTCCCTCCCATCAGGCACTGGAAGATGGCGCAATGCTCGCTGTCGACCGGCAAAAGCTCGGCCCCGCTTTCCCTCTGCGCCTTCTTCACCAGCCGTCCCGCAACGACGAGAGACTCTTTATTGGATAGGGCAAGGCGCCCCCCTTTTTTTAGAACGGCAAGCGTCGGCAAAAGGCCGTCCTTGCCTAAAATGCTGTTTACGGTGACGGGGGCGGTGCTTTCGGCGATCGCCGAAAGAAGCCCCTCCTCCCCCGAAAGGATCCTTGTCGGGGTGTCCTTTACCCGTATAGCAAGGTCGCGGGCCGCCGCCTCGTCAAAGACCGCGCAAAACCGGGGCTTCCATTCACGGATCTGCTCCTCCAGCGCCGCGACCGAGCGCTTGGCCGAGAGGAGATCCACCCCGATCCCATGCGCCTTCGCGACCGCAAGGGCCTGCCGACCGACCGAGCCGGTCGAGCCGAGCACGGCAACGGTATCCGGCAATCCGTCCTTTCTGTTACTGATCATAGCTTCTCCTTTACAGGGGGAATATCCTTCCCCGAGGAAGACAGAGGCGAGGTCCTTTGCCCCGCCTGCTGTCAAATGAATAGTTGAAGGCCGCCCCCAAGAAGGGTCAGGATCAAAAACAGGGGCGCCGTGGCGATGACCGAATCGAAGCGGTCAAGCACCCCGCCGTGTCCCGGGAAGATCCTTCCGTAATCCTTGATGCCGTATTCGCGCTTGATCGCCGACAGGGAAAGATCCCCGATCTGGGAAACGACCGAAACGAACAAGCCGCAAAGAAGAAGGGCGGGATAATTGGCGGTAAGGCCGCCAAGAGAGGAGACGATGGCACCGTAACCCGCAAAGGCCCCGACGCAAAAGAGGATGCCGCCAAGGCTTCCCTCCACCGTCTTTTTCGGGCTGATGATCGGGGAAAGCTTGTGCTTTCCGCAAAGACGCCCGACGAAATAAGCAAAGGTATCGCTTACCCAGGCCCCGATATAGGGAAGCAGGAACCAATAGACCCCGTTTTCGATGTACCGCAGGAGCGAAAGCGCCGAAAAGGCAAGCGAAAGATACACGACCCCCATAAAGACAGACGAAGCGCTCTTATAGCTAAAGCGCCCCTCGCTGAACACGCAGACCGCAAAAAGGAAAACGGCCAGAAGAAAGGCGGAAAGCACAAGCGTTGCTAAAAAGGCTTCCGTCCTTCCCGTGAAGAAGAAGGCCAAAAGGGGGAAGCCGCCGAAAAGAAGGGCGGGAACAAGGGCAAAGGGGCTTTTATGCAGCGAAAGACAGTGCAAAAGCTCCCATATCCCCATAACGCAAAGAACGGTAAGGGCGATCGGATATACGACGGTATCCGAAAAGACGAGGATCGGGACGAAGATCGAAAGAAGAACGAGGGCCGTCAGGATCCGTGTCTTCATTTCACACCCCCGAAGCGGCGGGTGCGGCGATAAAATTCAAGGACCGCCTCGTCCACGTCGTCCTCCCGCATATCGGGCCAAAGCGTTTTGGTAAAATACAGCTCGGCATAGGAGGCCTGCCACAAAAGGAAGTTCGACAGGCGCGCCTCGCCCGCCGTACGGACGATCAGATCGGGATCGGGTGAATGGGCGGTATAGAGCCCCTTCCCGATATCCGCCTCGGTCACGCTCGTTTTCCCCGCGGCGATCAAGCGGTTGACCGAGGAAACGATCTCCGCGCGCGCGCCGTAATTAATGGCGATATTCAGGGTGTAGTCGGTGGGGATCTCGGCCGAAAGCGCTTCAAGCTTTTCCATTTTCAGGCGAAGCTCCTCGGGTAATGCGCCCTTGTCCCCAAGGATCACGTAGCGGGCGCCAAGCTCCCGATACTTCGCAAGAAGCGTGTCCATATAGCGGGAAAAAAGCGTCATCAGAGCCTCGACCTCCTCACGGGGGCGGGACCAGTTTTCGGTGGAGAAGGCATAGATCGTAACCGTTTTGATGCCGATCTTCTTGCAATAGCGGAAAACACGCTCACAGGCCTTGGCCCCCGCCACGTGCCCCGCGGGGCGCGGCAGATGGCGCTTGGTTGCCCAGCGGCCGTTTCCGTCCATGATAAAGGCGATATGCGAAAGCCTTTCGTCTACCTTTACTTCTTCTCTTTTTTGTTTCTTAAAAAAGCCCATCAGATCTCCATGATGTCACGCTCTTTCGCGGCGGTGACGTTATCAATCTCCTTGATGTATTTATCGGTCAGATCCTGCACGGCCTTATCGCCCTGCTTCGCCTCATCCTCGGTCATCTCGCTGTTCTTCTTGGCGGCCTTGATGGCGTCGTTGGCGTCGCGGCGGATGTTACGGATCGCGACCTTGGCGTCCTCGCCCATCTTCGAGACCTGCTTGCTCATATTGCGGCGGGTCTCCTCGGTCATCGGCGGGAAGGTGATGCGGATCGCGCTGCCGTCGTTCTGCGGATTCAGGCCGAGATCGGAGGCAAGGATCGCCTTCTCGATCGCCTTCAGCTGCGACTTATCCCAGGAATTGATGGTAAGAGTGCGGGCATCGCTGACCTTGATCTCGGCTACCTGCTGGATGGGAGTAGGCGTGCCGTAATAGTCGATCGAGATCTTGGAAAGCACATCGGGGCTGGCGCGGCCGACACGCAGGGTAGAAAGCGACTTGGCGTAGCTTTCCACGGATTTTTTCATTCTTGCTTCATGCTCTTGGGTGTTGAATTTCATAACAGTCTCCTTTGGCTTATAAATTATTGGGTCACGATCGTGCCGTTGGCCTCACCCATTACGGCACGGTAAATGTTTTCAGCGTCGGTAAGCCCGAAAACGAGGGTCGGCAGGCCGTTGTCCATACAAAGGGCGGCGGCGGTCGAATCGATCACCTTCAGGTTCTTCGAAAGGATCTCGGAATAGGTGATGCTGTCATAGCGCTTGGCATCGGGACAGACCTTCGGGTCGGCGTTATAGATGCCGTCGATATTCTTCGCCATCAGCATCGCGTCGGCCCCGATCTCAATGGCGCGAAGCGCCCCTGCCGTATCGGTGGAGAAGAAGGGCTCTCCCAGGCCGCAGGCAAAGATCACGACACGTCCCGCCTTAAGGTGCGCCACGGCCGCATCCCGCGTATAGTATTCACCGACCTCACGCATTTCAATAGCGCTTTGGATGCGGGCGTCGATCCCCGCCTCGATAAAGGCATCCTGCAGGGCGATCGAGTTGATGGCGGTCGCCAGCATTCCCATATAATCGCCGCGGATACGGTCCATCTTCCCGCCCTGGCGGCCGCGCCAGATGTTGCCGGCCCCGACGATCACGCCGACCTCGACCCCCTCGTCAAGGCAACGCTTGATGGCCGAGGCGACCTTCGCCACAAAATCGTGATTCAGGATCCCCTCTCCACCGGCGGCCAGCGCCTCCCCGGATAATTTCAGAAGGACCCTTTTAAACTTCGGTTTCATACCCATTCTCTCTTTCATTTCGTAGTCGCCGCGCGGCGCTTTTAGAGGAAAATATACTATAACAAGTTTATTATACTATAAATAAGGTTTGATTGCAAGAAAAAAATAACGCGAATTTCGGCATAGGAAAAAAATTATCCAAAGGGCGCCCGAATTTAGAGCAGAAAGCGCCGTTCTTCGTTTTGATAGGCGTACTTACGTACGTCGAAAAACGAAAACGGCGGTAGCAAACAAAAAATACAATAAATTGGGCGAAAGCCTTGCGTTTTTGCCCACAAAGTCGGAAGAATACCAAAGATAGTAAAAAGAGTTGTACTGCAAAAACAATACAACTCTTTTTTGTTTGCGGTTATGCTTAAATTCGCAGCCCGAATTACTTCTGGACCATCTTGGCGATCTCTTCCGCGAAGTTCTCCTCGCGCTTCTGGATGCCCTCGCCCTTATCGTAACGATGGAAGGCGGTGACCTTGATGGCGCCGCCGAATTCCTTGGCGGAGGCGGCGATATACTTCGCGACCGTCATCGAATCGTCCTTAACATAGGCCTGCTCAACGAGGCAATTGGTCTCGTAGAACTTGCCGAGCTTACCGTTTACGATGCCCTCAAGAACCTTGGCGGGCTTGCCGGCGAACTTGGGATCCTGCTCCATCTGCTTGGTAAGGATCTCGCGCTCCTCGGCGATAACGGCTTCGGGAACGGCGGCACGGTCAACGTACTGGCTGGGAAGAGCGGCGGCCTGCAGCGCGATGTTCTTCGCAAATTCGGCAAAGCCCTCGTGCGCTACAGCGGCAGCATCGGCCTCGAAGCAGATGATAACGCCGGTAGCACCGCCACCGTGTACGTAGGTGCTGACGACACCGTCAACGATGATGAAGCGGCGCAGGCTGAGCTTTTCACCGATGGTGAAGGTCTTTTCCTGGAAGGCGGCCTCGACCGTCTCCCCACTCGCCATGGTCTTGCCCATCAGCTCTTCGACCGAAGAGGGACGGGTGGCGATAATGGTTTCAAGAACCTCTCTGACAAAAGCGCGGAAGCTTTCGTTCTTGGCAACAAAGTCGGTCTCGGAGTTGACCTCGATCATCGCGGTCACGTTATCCTTGGTGAGGATATCGACGATACCCTCGGCGGCGATACGGCTGGCCTTCTTCGCGGTGGCGGCCATGCCCTTTTCACGAAGGACCTTGATGGCCTCCTCCATGTTGCCGTCGGCTTCGGTGAGGGCGCGCTTGCAGTCCATCATGCCGCAGCCGGTCTGCTTTCTCAGTTCTGCTACGTCTTTTGCGGTAAATGCCATTTTCTTATCCTCCGAATTCTTATTCAGTGGCCACGGCCTCGTCGGCAGCGGCTTCCTCGGCGGCGGGGGCATCGGTCAGCTGTTCGCCGCCACGGCCCTCGATCACAGCGTCGGCAAGAGTGGTGCCGATCAGCTTGATGGCGCGGATCGCGTCATCGTTACCGGGGATGATGTAGTCGGCATCCTCGGGATCGCAGTTGGTATCGACGATCGCAATTACGGGAATGCCAAGCTTCTTGGCTTCCATAACGGCGATGTGCTCTTTACGGGTGTCAACGACAAAGAGAGCGGAAGGCAGGGTATCCATTTCCTTGATACCGCCATAGTTCTTTTCGAGATCCTCGATCTCCTTCATCTTCTGGGCCGCTTCTTTCTTGGGAAGCAGGTTGAAGGTGCCATCCTCCTGCATCTTCTCCAGCTCCTTGAGGCGGTTGATGCTCTTACGGATGGTCTTGAAGTTGGTCAGCATACCGCCGGGCCAACGAACGTTGACGTAGTACATACCACACTTCTGAGCATCCTCCTTGATGCTGTCGGCAGCCTGCTTTTTGGTACCGACGAAAAGGACGGTGCCGCCCTCCTCGGAGATCTGCTTGACGAAAGCATAGGCTTCCTCAAACTTCTTGACGGTCTTCTGCAGGTCGATGATGTGGATCCCGTTTCTCATGGTGAAGATATACTCCGCCATCTTGGGATTCCACTTTTTGGTGGGGTGGCCGAAATGGACACCGGCTTCAAGCAGCTGCTTGATGGAAACTACGAACATTTTCTGTTCCTCCTTCGGTTTTTCCGCCACAGCAGGTTCCGGCCCCGAGACTTTTGCAAGCACCGTCGAAGCCCCTTGCTGTGTGAGAATTTTGATGTATCGCAAAATTGCGACCTCGCTAATCATAACACATTTTTATTATATAAGCAAGAGAAATTTCAACGTTTACAAAAAGTTTACAATTGCAAAAAAGGAAAAACGGGGCTATACCTTGCCCCGTCTGTGCCCCCTTCCCCGCTCGCAGGGCGGGGGAAAGAGGATGCCGTCCACCAGAATGATATCCTCCCCGATCTTCTGGATCTTTTCCCAGGGGATGATCAGCTCCTCCCCCTTCCCGACGCCCAGAAAGCCGCCCTCTCCCCGCACGACGATGGCGGTGATGCGCCCCTCACACACGTCAAACTCGATCTCGCATACGTACCCCAGGCGGCGGCCGTCCGAAACACAGATGACCTCTTTGTCGCGAAAATCCTCACTGTTACAGGATGCCATAGCTCCTCCTTACAAAATAATACTTTGCAGCAAAAGGCGGCGGACCGAAGCATAGACGAGCGGAGCGTCCCGATCGGGAAGCGGATTCTCCCCCCGCCCGCATTCAAGAGTAAAGGAGGGAAGTCGGAT
>JAZNDS010000051.1:0-60357 GCA_045588145.1 Eubacteriales bacterium
CACCGGTTACTGTGCCGGATGGAGCCTTCGTCAGCTGATTCTGGAAGGCTTGGGCGGCGTTCCCGGTAAGATTACCTCCGCTCCCGCCAGCCATCTTTCCACCCTCTGCAACCAGATGGTCAACTTCCTCGGTATTATGCAGAACGAGTGGGCAGGCGCACAGGCATTCTCTTCCTTCGACACCTATCTTGCTCCCTTCGTCAAGGTGGACAACCTTTCCCAGAAGGAAGTCAAGCAGTGCATCCAGTCCTTTATTTACGGCGTAAATACCCCCTCTCGCTGGGGTACCCAGGCGCCCTTCTCCAACATCACCCTTGACTGGGTGGTTCCCGCCGACCTCGCCGATCAGAAGGTCATCGTAGGCGGCAAGGAGCTGGACTTCTGCTACAAGGATTGCAAGAAGGAAATGGACATGGTCAACAAGGCGTTCATCGAGATCATGATCGAGGGTGACGCCAACGGCCGCGGCTTCCAGTATCCGATCCCCACCTATTCGATCACCAAGGATTTCGACTGGTCGGAGACCGAGAACAACAAGCTCCTCTTCGAGATGACCTCGAAATACGGTACTCCCTATTTCTCCAACTATATCAACAGCGACATGAAGCCGAGCGATATCCGCAGTATGTGCTGCCGTCTGCGTCTTGACCTTCGTGAGCTGCGCAAAAAATCGGGCGGCTTCTTCGGCTCGGGCGAAAGCACCGGTTCTGTCGGTGTCGTTACCATCAACATGCCGAGAATTGCCTATCTTGCCAAGGACGAGCAGGACTTCTATCGCCGCTTAGACCATATGATGGATATCTCCGCGCGCTCGCTGAAGATCAAGCGTGATGTGATCACGCATATGCTCGACGAGGGGCTCTATCCCTACACCCGCCGCTACCTCGGTACCTTCAAAAACCACTTCTCGACCATCGGCCTTGTCGGTATGAACGAGGTCGGTCTGAACGCCAAGTGGCTCCGCGCCGATATGACCAACGAGGCGACCCAGAAATTCACCCAGGATGTTCTCAACCATATGAGAGAGCGTCTCTCGGATTACCAGGAGAAGTACGGCGATCTTTATAACCTGGAAGCGACGCCGGCCGAGTCGACCAGCTTCCGTCTTGCCAAGCATGACCTGAAGCGCTTCCCCGACATCATCACCGCCTCCGAAAACGGCAAAACGCCCTACTACACCAACAGCAGCCACCTGCCCGTTGGCTTCACCGATGACGTCTTTGCCGCCCTCGACATTCAGGACGATCTGCAGACGCTTTACACCTCGGGTACCGTCTTCCACGCCTTCCTCGGCGAAAAGATGCCCGACTGGAAAGCGGCTGCCGCCCTTGTTCGCAAGATCGCCGAGAACTATAAGCTGCCCTATTATACTCTTTCTCCCACCTACTCGGTCTGTAAGAACCACGGCTATCTCGCCGGTGAGGTCTTCACCTGCCCCGAGTGCGGTGAAAAGACCGAGGTATACAGCCGTATCACGGGCTACTACCGCCCCGTCCAGAACTGGAACGACGGTAAGGCCCAGGAATACAAGGACCGCCGTGTCTATAACGCCGCCTCCTCGATGGCCCGTCATGCCAACGATAAGAAAAAGGCCGACGTTGAGGCTGCCGGTACGTGCTGCGAGTCTACTACCACCACCAATGTGGCGGGTGCTGACCGCGTGATCCTCTTCGCCACCACCACCTGCCCCAACTGCAAGATGGCCAAGGTGTTCCTCGATAAGGCGGGCATCGGCTACGAGGTCATCTTTGCCGATAAGGATCCCGATTCGGCCAAGGCCTTCGGCGTCCGCGTGGCACCGACGCTTGTCGTCATGCATGAAAACGAGGTTGTGGAAAGCATTTCCAACCTCTCCAACATCCGTAAATACATCGACGAGCATACGGCCCAATGAGCAGCACGGTATACGACGTTCTGATCGTCGGCGCGGGCCCCGCGGGGATGACGGCGGCGATCTACGCCCGCCGCGCCGGCAAGAGCGTTCTGATTGTGGAAAAGGAGACCTTCGGCGGGCAGATCACCCATTCGCCGAAGGTGGAGAATTACCCCGGCTATAAGGAAATGAGCGGGCTGGAGTTTGCCGATAAGCTGACCGAGCAGGTGCTTGCCCTCGGCGCGGAGATCGAGCTTGACACCGTTCTTTCGGTCGAGCGGGCGGGCGAGCTTCTCATCGCCCACGGTGAATGCGCCACCTACAGCGGAAAAACCTTGATCGTTGCCTCGGGCTCCCACCACCGCACCCTTGGGATCGAGGGGGAAGAGGGGCTGGTCGGCCACGGCATTTCCTATTGCGCGATCTGCGACGGTGCCTTCTTTGCCGGGCGTGAGGTCGCGGTCATCGGCGGCGGAAACACCGCCCTGCAGGAGGCTGTGATGCTTTCCGAATATTGCAAAAAGGTCACGGTCGTGCAGAACCTTGCATTCCTTACCGGGGAAGAGAGCCTTGTCAAGCAGCTGGAGAAGAAGGAAAACGTAGAGTTTCTCCTCTCCCGCACGGTCGCGGGCTTCGTCGATCGGGAAGGGGAGCTTACCGCCCTTCGTCTTGCCAAGGAAAACGGCGAGATCGAAACGCTGACGGTGGACGGCATCTTCGTTGCCATCGGACAGGTTCCCGAAAACGGGCCCTTCGCCTCGCTTTGCAAGCTTGATGAACGTGGGTACATCGCCTCGGGCGAGGATTGCCTGACGGCTGACCCCGCTGTATTCGTGGCGGGCGACTGCCGCACCAAGCGCATTCGTCAGATCACCACCGCGACGGGAGACGGCGCCGTTGCCGCCCTTTCCGCTTGCCGGTATCTGGACGATCATAAAGCATAAAAACAAAATAAAGAAAAAGGCATAGCGCACGCTATGCCTTTTTGCTTCGTTCGATTTTGTATTCTTCCAATTTTAAAATAGCATTAATGTTATGCACAACGGATATTTTATCAAGTTTTTGTAAGATTTTTCGGAAAGGATAAAGCATTTTTACAGCGAGTCCGAAGGGAAACTTGTATTTTATGTGAAGGTGGCAGTATGCCTTTCGAAACCCGAAATATTTTTCTAAATAATCTGGAAAAGCGGTTCGGTGGCGGATCGGACGCGATCCGTCGCATAAATAAAAACCGTTGTTGAGCTTTTGCTTGTTATCCTCTGCGATTTTGTGGACAATGGCTGCGTTGATTCCGAATTTTTCATATTCCGGATCGGTTTTGTGCGAAGATAAGTGAATGGTATTTTCCTGTGCGGCGATCAAGGCATAACCGCAGAGCTGCTGCGTTTCTTTGAAAAAAGCTCCGTAAAGGGTCAGATGTGTCGCGTTTGACCAATTGATCAAACTTTGAATGAAGGCATCATGCTCGGGTACTCTTTTTTTGATATAACCGTTTAAGGATTTTATATGAGCAGCATAGATTTCTTCCGCATACTCCTTGGATGAAATGATCCTTACGTCAAAAAATTTGTTCCCCTTGTTTATTTCGTATCGGCGCTTCGACTTTAATTCGGTTATGTCAAAAGGTGTATCCTTAATGGTATACCACCAATTTGTTTCATATCCGCAATCAAAATCGGTAACCCATTGAATTAACATAGCTTTTTTATAACGCTTAAAAAGCTTCCCGTTTTTTGCTATTTCTAAATTCGGGACCTTGTGTGGGACACAAGCGGGCATGACGGAAATATTATTAAAGCGCCAACTTTCCATTTTTTCCTCCGAAAAAAACATTACGAAATAATAATATCATAACCGAGTTAAAAAATCAATCTTTTTATAAAGAAAAAAGAAAAGGTCACGCAGGGGCCTATTGTAGAAATCGGCGTTTCCGATGGACCGCATCATGCTGCCCTTTCCGCCTGTCGGTATCTGGATGACCAAAAGGCTTAAAGAAAAAAGGCATAGCCTCGGCTATGCCTTTTTCTATTGGCAGATGACGGGAATTTGGCTCACAAGCGGCGTTTTATTTCTTTGCAAGGTGGAGGTGAGCCAATGTTGCTTGCTCCCCAGTCGCATAGTCAAAACGCGCGCTCATTCTCATTCGCTTCGTTTTTCCTTGCTTTGTGGGGTATCGCTTCGCCAAAACAGCACAACGTGCTGTTTTGGCTTGCTCACCCTTGCGCATCTTCGATGTGCCGAGTTCTTCCGCATCTGCTGAAAATGAAAAGAACCCCGCTGTGGGGGTTCTTTTCATTTGGAGCAGATGACGGGAATTTGTCTCGCCAACCTCAGTATTAATTCTTTGCAAAGCGGATGCGAGCCAATGTTACGCACCCGCAGCCCATCTTCGATGTGCCGGGTCGAAGCGTATCTGCAGATGACGGGAATTTGGCTCGCCAACCTTAGTATTAATTCTTCACAAAACGGAGGCGAGCCAATGTTGCGAACCCACGGCACTAACGTGCCGGGCTCGGCCGGATCTATTCCAAAAGAAAAAGCCCCACAGGGGGGCTTTTTCTTTTGGAGCAGATGACGGGAATCGAACCCGCGTATTCGGCTTGGGAAGCGGACACTCTACCATTGAGTTACATCTGCATCGCTATCTATTATAGCTTTAATTTCTTCACTTGTCAATCCCAAAATCAAAAAAACTTACGACTTTTTTCGCCTTTTTCGAAAAAGGGGAGGAGGCGGGGAAAAAAGAATGAGGGGCGAGGCTCGTGGGAAAAGAAAAGGAAAAACGGCGTATTTTTTTTAAAAACACGCCGTTTGTGTAAACAAAACGTTATGCTTCTTTGCTTTGCCGAGAGGGAGGGCAGCCGTTTTCCAGAAATTCGCAAAGCGCGTTCCCCGAAAGAACGGTGTAGCCGTGAAAGAGATCCCCGTCAAAAAGCGGCTCGGGGCGGTTGGTATGCACCGCCTCGATACTGACGGGAACCGGGGAAAGGCAAAGGATCTTGACCGTACGGTCGCCGGGGCTTTCCTCGGGCTCTTTCCCCTCCTTGATCTCGGTGATATAATCGTTTTTTATCTGCAGCTGACGGGGGGAAGGAAAGAAAAAGTGGTGGCGCATATTGTGGCGAGAGGCTACGATCGGGTGAAAGTTGCTTTTGGTGTAGTAGCTGTTGATCCCGGTCAGAATATAGGTGTGCTTGCGCTTTAAGCAGGCGAACATCTTGATCGAAAAGGTCTTTCCCTTTGCCTTTACGGTTAGCTCGGGTGCGGTTCGGGAAAAGAATACCGAGAGGTAAAAGCCGCGCCCACGCCGTAGTGTATACCCCTTTTTTCGGGCGATCCTACGCAAACGCAGCAAAAGAGAAAAACGCTTAAAGAGAGCCCTTAGGTATCGGTAGGAAAGGAAAAGGAGAACGGGGATCGCCAAAAGCTCAATGTTTTGCCAAAGCCCGTAAAGAAATTCCGAAAAATCCATAAAAAGCCTCTCTTTGCAAAGAAGATCAGTTCTTTAAGCTGTGAATGGGGGCGGGGATACGGCCGCCGCGGTTCACAAATACGGCGGGGGAGAAGGGGCGAAGCGGCATGATGGGAGCCGTGCCGAGCAGTCCACCGAAATCCACGCTTTCGCCAACGCCCTTTCCGTAAGCGGGAATGATACGGACGGCGGTGGTCTTGGTGTTGGCAACACCGATCGAGATCTCGTCGGCGATCACACCGCAGATGACCTCCTCGGGGGTGTCTCCGGGAACGGCGATCATATCAAGACCCACTGAGCAAACCGCGGTCATCGCCTCCAGCTTTTCGATCGAAAGCGCACCGCGGTTAACGGCGGCGATCATCCCCTCATCCTCGGATACGGGGATAAAGGCGCCTGAAAGCCCGCCAACGTGCCCCGAGGCCATGACGCCGCCCTTTTTCACGGCGTCATTGAGAAGCGCGAGCGCTGCCGTCGTGCCGTGGGCACCGCAGGCCTCAAGCCCCATGTTTTCAAGAATTCTGGCAACCGAGTCGCCGATCGCGGGGGTCGGCGCCAAGGAAAGGTCGATGATCCCAAAGGGGATACCGAGGCGCCTGGAGGCCTCGCTGGCAACCAGCTGCCCGACGCGCGTGATCTTAAAGGCGGTACGCTTGATAAGCTCGGAAAGCGCGGCCAGATCGCAGTTGCCCGCCCGCGCGATCGCCGAGCTGACGACCCCGGGGCCGGATACGCCTACGTTAATGACGTTTTCGGGCTCTCCGATCCCGTGAAAGGCCCCCGCCATAAAGGGGTTATCTTCGGGCACGTTGGCAAAGACCACGAGCTTGGCGCAGCCGATCGAGCTTTTGTCACGCGTAAGGTAGGCGGTCCTTTTGATCACGCTGCCCATACGGCGAATAGCGTCCATATTGATGCCTGTCTTGGTGGAAGCCACGTTCACCGACGAGCAAACGATATCGGTCTCGGTCAGCGCCTCGGGGATCGCCTCGATCAGGGCATCGGCCCCCCTGGTCATCCCCTTTTGCACAAGGGCCGAGAAGCCGCCGATAAAGTTGATGCCGGTCTCGGTGGCCGCCCTTTGCAGGGCTTTGGCGATCATAACGTATTCATCGGGCGTGGCGTCGCCCCCAATGAGCGAGATGGGGGTGACCGATACGCGCTTATTGACGATCGGGATCCCGTAATCCTTTTCGATCTCCTCGCCGATCTTAACGAGGTCCTTGGCGGTTTTGGTGATCTTATCGTAGATCCTCTCGCAAAGGCGCTTTTTGTCGTCACAGGCGCAATCGAAAAGCGAGATGCCGAGGGTGATGGTGCGGATATCGAGGTTTTCCTCGCGTATCATCTGAATGGTTTCAAGAATATCCTGTGTGTTCAGCATAATGTCCCCTTAAATACGGTGCATCGCGTCAAAGATCTCTTCGTGTACGGCGCGGATATCGAGACCGCGCGAGGCGCCGAGGGCGGAAAGCTTATCGGCGAAGGCGGCAAAGGGCTGGTTCAGCTTATCGATCTCCACCAGCATGATCATGGCGAAGTATTCGGAAAGAACGCTTTGGGTGATCTCTAAAATGTTGCTGCCCGATTCGGCGCAAACGCGCGAAACGTCGGCAATGATCCCCACGGTATCGCGCCCGGTAACGGTGATAACGGCTTTCATAGTAAACTCCTTATGTAAAATGATCTTCCCGCTTATTATACAATATAAAAGCGGGTAAGTCAAGAAAGCGGCGCCCGATAAAAAGAAAAAGAGCGAAAAACGCTCTTTTTCCGATCGGGTCAACACTGCTTCATCAAGCGAATATAAAACTCCACCGCCCGTCCCACGCACTCCAAACGAATGCGCTCGTTGTGCCCGTGGATGGTACGCCTCTCTTCGCTCGTCAGATCCATCGCCGAGAAGCGGTAGACCTTATCCGATATGGGGCCGTAGTGGCGGCTGTCCGAGCATTGGACCATCAGATACGGAGAAACGAGCGTTCCCGGCCAGGTGCCGGCGATCGCCGAGGCAACGCGACGGTATTCCTCGCAATCGGTACGCGAGATTCGGCTGGGGTTCATCCCTTGAATGGGAGAAAGCTCGATTCTTTCGTTGCCGATCACCTTTTCGAGGTACGCCTTGGCGCCCTCCATCGTATCCTCGGGGTTGAGACGGATATTGGAGACCATCGAGGCCTCGGGCGGCAGCACGTTGCAGGCGTTGCTTCCCTTCATCTGGGTGAAGGCGACCGTGGTACGCATAAGGGCGTTCAGCTCGCCGCCGCTCTTTTTACAGATGAGATCGAGAAGCGGGGCAAAGCACCAAAGGTTCGCGAAGATCATACGGTAAAGAAAGCTTGAGTGGCGCCCAAGCGTATCAAACATTTCCGCCACGGGCTTGGTAAGGTGAGAGGGGAAGGGGTTCCGTTCGATCGCGCAGCAGGCGGCCGAGAGATGACCGATCGAGGTACGCGGCGGAGGAGAGGAGGCGTGCCCCCCTCCCGAGGTGATGCGGTATTCAAGATCCATCATCCCCTTTTCGGCGATGCCGATGAGGCCGCAGGGGGCCTTGACGCCGGGGAACACGTTCTCTACGACCGCGCCCCCCTCGTCCACCACCATCGCGACGGGAATGTTGTTTTCCCGGAAGTAGTTGACGATATGGCGGGCGCCGGGGCCGTTGACCTCCTCCCCGCCCGAAAAGGCGAAATAGAGGTCGTTTTCGGGCTGGAAGCCCTCCTTAAGAAGCGTGTTTGCGGCGAAAAGCACGCCGTTGAAGGTCGCCTTGGTATCCAAGGTGCCGCGCCCCCACATCACGCCGTCTTCTATGATCCCCTCAAAGGCCGGCTTTTTCCAGCATTCTTCAAGGGCGGGCACGACGTCATAGTGCGCCATAAGCACCGATGGGTTCCCCTGTGTTTTCCCCTTCAGGTGAAAGAGAAGGGCACGGTCGGGCAGGCGGGACAGTGTGCATTTTTCAAAAACCGCGGGGTAAAGCGAGGGGAGCAGGGCGATCAGCTTCTCAAATTCGGCCTCGTCCTCCTCCTCGTGCGTATAGCGGGAAACGGTTTTGCAACGGACAAGGGCCTGCAAGGCGGCGATGGCCGCCTCACGGTCAAAGTGTACCTCGCCCTCGGCCGGGGTAATGGGGGCCTTCGGCGTAAAGCGGAGGGTCCTTACAAGGATCACGCCGAGCAAAACGGCGAGAACGGCCAAGAAGCCGTAAAGTGCGTACAGCATGTTTTTTCTCCTTAATCAAGCAGATGCTTTTTGTAAAGGATGCGCGAGATCCCCAGCGTAAAGAGCACGCCGACGGGGACCATGATCCCAACCGTTCCCTCGTTCAGAGCGGGGATCGCGATAAAGAGGATCAGCATCAGGGTAACGGGGGCAATCGCGATCTTCCAGTTCTTCGAGATAAAGACCACGCCGAGCGCGCCGAAGAGGGCGGGCAGGATCTGCTCGAAGGCGGGCTGCAGGACCTCAGCCTCGAGGATCGGCGAAAGCGGCACGATCAGGATGACGCCGAGAAGGACGATCAGCGTCGTTACGATGCTGGAGGTGGCGATCGCGATGGTCGAGATGACCTCGCCCTCCTCCGAGTTCGATTTGACGCCCGCCTGCTCCATGGCGTTGAGGGCGCAGGGGAGCTTGAGATTGGAGATGTTGCCCGTGACGAAGGAGAGGTACGCCCCACCCGCGCCGAGCATCGGGAAATACGTAATGGTTTCAACAATGCCGACCGCCCAGTACATCGGGGCGGTGGCGACAAGCCCCTTAAGCAGGGGTCCCCATTCGGGCGTTGTCGAAAAAAGGATACAAAGCAGGATCGGGAAAAGGATCATCAGGGCACTGGCGGTGAAGTTAAAGATCTTTCCGTCGCGGTGTACCGAATCCATATAAGAAAGCTTTTTCATTCCTTTTTCCTCCTTATCCTAACCAATTCGTCAGCGGGATCGACGAGGCCATGCCCAGCACAAGACTGATCGGCAGCGCGTAATCCGACACCCAACGCCAGCCGGTCTTTTTAAGGATCAGACCGCAAAGCAGGGTGACGATCGCCGAAGCCAGCATAACGAGCACGGGGATAAGCCCCGCGGTGTTCCCGGTAAAGACCGACGAAAAATCACAGAAAACAAAGCCGACGAAGGCCGAGATCATACCGAGGAAAAGCGAATCCTGGAAGATCGCGCCCCATTTCTTGTCGCGCTTGTCAAGATTGATCATGCCGGTCTGCAGCTTTTTGCCGATGAGCGGTGCCAGCCAAATGCCGACAAGGATGCTGACCGTCATAACGATGACGATGGTAACGTACTGCGAGGCCGAAAGCGCAATGGCCTCGCCAAGCTTTAAGCCCATCGCGCTTTCGGCGTTGCCGGCCGCTACCATTTCGTAGGAAAGCGAACCGATGACGCTAAGGCGTAGCCAGGGAAGCGCAAGCCCCAAGCTTTGCGAGAGCACGATGACGCCGATCACGATCGATACGGCGGGGGCAACGGTGAAGACCGATGCCGTGACGATGATCTTTTTCAATTTTTTCTTTTCAAGCCCCAGCTCCTTCGCGCGGCGAAGGGCACGCCACAGGAAGAAGACCGACTGAAAAAGAACGAACGCGACGATCACACCGACCAGGACGAAGATCAGGGGATGATTGACCGAGAATTCCAAAAGAAGACCCTCCTTGCTTTTTATAAATTGCTTACATTATAGCACGCCTGATCAAAAAAAGAAAGAAAAAACCTAAAAATATTGAAAAAGGTTTGACTTTTTCGCCCGCCTGCGATACAATAAAGCAAGAAAAAGGGGGAGAGGACTATGAAGGAAACGACACTCTATCTTGTGCGCCACGGCGAAAGCCTCGGCAACGCGAAGCGGATCTTTTTGGGGCATACCGACTGGGCGCTTTCCCCCCTTGGAAGGCAGCAGGCCGAGGCCTTCGCGCGGGGAACGGCCGATATGCGCTTTGACGTTTTTTACAGCAGCGACCTTATGCGGGCAAAAGAGACCGTGACGCCCGCCGCCCGTCAACGGGGGCTTTCGCTTCACCTGCGAAAGGATCTGCGCGAGATCTACGCGGGGAGGTGGGAGGAGATGCCCTTTGATGAAATCGCCGAAAAATACCCCGACGAAATGGATACCTGGCGCCATAACATCGGTCTTGCCCGCCCGACGGAAGGGGAGAGCGTGGCCGAGCTGCAGCGGCGCGCCCTTTCCGCCCTTGCGGCTATCGCCGGGGAAAATGAGGGAAAGAGCGTGTGCGTCGCCGCCCACGCCACCACCATCCGCAGCGCGGTCTGCGGCCTGATGGGAAAGCCTCTCTCCTATATGGCCGAGATCCCCTGGCCGGGCAACGCCAGCCTGACCAAGGTGCTTTATGGCGATAAGGGGACCGAGGTCGTTTATATGGGGAAAGAGGATTATTTGGCGGATCTTTCCACGCACGTCGACAAAAAGCTTTAAAACGTAAGTAAAACATTACATATTTTTGAAAGAGGGACGGGTGCCTGCATACGGGTATGCGCCCCTCTTTTTTTTAGGGAGCGTTTTTTTGACGGAAAAATACATCTTTTCGGCGGAAAAACACTTTTCTTTTTTGTCGAAAACATATAAATTTAAGTTGATTTTTGGTTTGGTTTGACAAGAGAAAAATCTCATTTTTTTATTGACGCGATGGGCTTTTTTTGATATAATTTAAACTGTAATTTTGATGCAAACGCATATCAGAAAGGAAAACCCTTATGAAAAACGCATGTAGAAAGATCCTGGCGCTTCTTCTTGTGGTGGGGATGCTGATTCCCTTGGCGGCCTGTACGCCGACGACACCCCAAAACACCACGACGGGCACCCAGCCCCCGCCGCCGACGACGACCGGTCCCATCGTGTCGACCGATCCGTATCGCACCGACGTCGGTACGCTTTCCTTTACCGCCGTTAACGATCTTAGCGAATACAAGATCGTGATCGCCGCCATGGCGAGTGACGCGCTGTACGCTTCGGCACAGGCGTTCGCCACGCGCCTTGCCGAGAAGACCGGGGTCACCCTCTCGGTCGAGACCGATGCGACCTTTTACGGCCAGCCGGTCCCCACCGACACGAAGGAGATCCTTTTCGGCGCGACCAACCGTGCGGAAAGCTTCGATTCGCTTCGCTATAACGATTTTCTGATCGAAAAGCGCGGCAACCGCATCGTGATCGCGGGCGGCAGCGACGAGGCGCTTGTCAAAGCGATCGAGGAGCTGTTTACGGTCGAGGCCTTCTTTAACGGTGAAGTCCTGATGGCCCCCAACGCGGCTTATGCCTTTTGCGATGCTTACGCCCTTGATACCCTCCTTCTCGGGGGTGTCAACGCTTCCGAATACAGCATCGTGCGTGACGAGGAGAATGCCGAGATCGCCGCGTACCTGCAGGAAAAGATCCGTGAGTGGACGGGGTACGTGCTTCCTCTGAAGACCGCCGCCGCAGACGTCGGCTTCTACGAGATCCTTATCGGGGATGTCGAGCGTGACGAGACCAACGGGTTTTATCCCGAGGGAAAGAAATACGTCGTTCAGCAGATCGGCACGAAGCTCGTGCTTGGCGGCACGGCCGATTTTGCGGGCTATTACGCCACGATGGCCTTCCTGAACCAATACGTTCTGGATGCGCCCACCGCCTCCACCCTTTCGATCAGCGCGAGCATCGCGCCCACCGCCTTCACGACGGCCCCCTTCGGCGTTACCAACCTGCCGGAGGAATACGCTGATTTTACGGGCAAGGTCGACCTGGATATGTCGGCCGATAACGTTTTCGACCGTTTTATGCTCGCGAAGAACGAGCTGCCCGAGGAGATCACGGTCCTTGAGCCCGTCGACGTGAACGATTACCCCTTAAGCCTGCAGAAGCAGATCTACGTATCGGCCAAAAAGGGTGACGACGCAAACGACGGTCTGACCCCCGAAACCGCCTTTGAGACGCTTCCGAAGGCGATCTCCTACATGCTCGGTAAGGGCGGCGGCGTGATCTGGGTCATGGAGGGTACATACGAATTAAAGGATTCGCTGAACCTTTCCGCCGCGGTCAAGGGCTCTGCCTCCTCGCCTCTCTTCATTAAGGCATATGAGGATAAGGATGTTACCCTTACTACCACCACGGTATGGCCCGGCTTTGAAAGCGGCGCCTGGCGTACGGTCGAATACTACGCGGGCGACAAGGTCGCCGACCGTATCCCCGAGGAGGTAAAGAACAGCGGGGAGGATATCTACTACGCCTCGCTCGTCGACCTTGGCCTTACCAAGGCGGATATGGCGGAGATCAGCAAGGCCAGCCAGCCCCAGCTGTACGTAGGCGGCACGCCCTATACGATCGCCCGTTACCCGAACGATACGGGAGACGCGCTGGACCTCTTCTATTTCACAAGTGTATACGACGCCGGTAGCGTTGTGGTCACGACCAGCGGCCACTACAGCCGTTGGCTGGCCCGCGTTGCGGCCTCCGGCGGTACGCTGACCCCCAGCTCGGTCATCGGTTGGCAGATCCGCGTGATCAACGCCAAGGATAATGGCAAGCTCGTCAATGCGGCGGGAGAGAACAACGCGCAGGAAATGGCCGACTTTGTTACCTCCTGGGTCAACACCGGTAACATCTGGTGCTACGGAAGCCTGTATCAGGGCTGGGAGACCGGGTATTATAACCTTTCGGTCGACGAGGAAGGCATCCAGAACTGGCACTATTCCGAAGACGGGGAAAAGCTTCTCGGCGGCTGGCGTGACGACCCGAACGGCATCACTGTCACGACCTACGATAAGAACGGTGTCTCCAAGCAGAAGACCGGTTATTACTTCCTGAAATCCAAGCACGCCTGTCAGCACGGCGCGGGTGCCTCCGGCAACTCAGGTGCCGGCCGTAACACCATCTACTTCTTCAACGCGATCGAAATGCTCGATCAGCCCGGCGAATGGTTCTACGATCCCGAGACCGAGACCGTTTATCTCTATCCCACCGACGAGTTCTATCAGGACGACGCGATCACCTATTCGGGTCTTGACGATTACTACGCCATCAAGGGCTACGAGGCGGAATATGTGGTCATGGACGGGCTGGACATCAACGGCGCCGGCTCGATCGGTATGCACCTTTCCTACAGCAAGAATTTGGTGATCCAGAATTGCAATTTCACCAATACCAAGAAGGGCTGTCTGTACGTTTCCAACTGCACCGAGACCGCCGTTATCTACAGCAGCTTCTCCCGCAACTACAGTGGGCGTATTATAGACTTCAACACCAACGGTAACCGCGAGGAGACCTCGAAAAACCTGGTGAATTCCTACAACTTTATTCAGAACTGTGTCTTCTTCGATCCGATTCCCGGTGAAGACGTGGCCCTCTTCCACGGCGGCGCCCATATGGTCATCTCGCACAACTACTTCCGTAACACGGTCGTAAAGTCGGGTAACTCGTTTGAGGCGATCCTTGAATACAATCGCTTTGACGGCGGCAGTAAAACGATGTCCGACGGCGGTCTGATGTATTTCTCTACCTTGAATACCCGTGGCGCGCATTGCCGTTATAATGTATGTAACTTGGAATACGCGACGCACCGCGCCGTCTATTTCGATACGCAGACGAGTGGATGCTATGCGTACGGTAACATCATTTCGACCCTTCACGGCATAACCAAATCGGCGTATAACGCCTGGTATTCGTCGACGGGTAACGGAAACGTCTGTTACGCGAACGTCTTTATGCTGCGTAACCCCTATCAGCGTACCCTGGCGGGTATCGCCGGCGGTGACGAGCCCGGTGTCGTATCGGGCCAGACCTCGGGCGACAACATCCTGCAGTCGAAGCTCTTCTACTACTATTGGGACGATACCGGCTTCTCGTTAGAGAATAACCCGCGTCACTACCACTTCAGCTACAAGGAGGTAGCTGATGCCGGCCTGCTGGATGCTACCGAGGCCGAGCTTTGGGAGCATTTCGATGTAGAGAACGATAAAACGCGTGGCTACTATCAGCAGGATGAAGCGGGTGGCTGGTGGCTGAATTCCGGAAGGGATGAGGTCACGAAGTTCTTAACGACCTTCGACAGCGAAGCCTACCGCAAACGCTTCCCCGACTATATGAACTCGCTGCAAAGCATGAAGCTGATCATCGAGGCGTACGCGGGGACATCCTACAGCGTCCGTTACTTCTATAAGCCCGCCGTGCTTTCGGAAGCGACCTTCACCTTCAAAACGATCGAGGGCGCGGTCTTCACCATTCCCTCGTATCAGTATCTGGACGCGAGCGGAAAGACGGTCACTGTCCCGCGTGAGGTGAAGTATCCGACCTTGGTTGACGGCGAATGGCAGATCACCCTTACCTACGAGGAGATCGCCGCCATCGAAAAGATGGAGCGCGCGCCCGGCAACTGCGTTATCAAGGATAACATCATTCTCGGCGGTACCCCCGCGCAGCTGCAGGATAACAGCAAGCCGATGGGTGAAGACAATCCCGCTGTCGGAAACGAGCTGAACGAGATCCAGACCATCGCGGTCTCAACGGGGCTCGGCGTTGATACGCGCGGCTCGACCATGATCGACAACAACTTCATGTATTTCACCTACGAGGATATCATCCCCGGGGCCATGGAGAATGAATACGAGATCTGTGAAGCGGGCTGGGATCTGATCCGCGAAACGAAGGGAGACGAGTTCGTCGCGCTCTTCGATAAGCTCGATCAGTACGACTGCGGTATGAGCGATCGGAAATTCAATTACGACTACTACGATATTTACGACTAAAGAAGCCCTGCGCCTCGCCTTTTCGGCGAGGCGCTTTTTTTTTTAGATCCTGCCAAGGGATAGCGCTTTGTTCCAAGGGCTTGCCCTCGTTTTTGAGAAGTCTTAAGGGGCAGGGCAGAAGCCTTCTTGGAACAAGGGCCTTTCCAAATGAAAAAAGCTTGATTACAGCCGTTTTTTTGCAGGACAATAAGTGCATATATTCGAACAAAAAGTCGATTGACAAGAAAAATGGGGTTTGTTATAATAAATTAAACTTAGAATATATGTTGAAAGGAATCTCCTTTTATGAGAAAAACGGCTAAAAAAACTCTCTGCATGCTGCTCGTTCTCGGGATGCTTTTTCCCTTGGCGGCCTGCACGCCGACAACGCCGCCGAATACCACGACCGACACCGTACCTCCTACGACTACGGGGCCGATCGTCACGACCGATCCGCATTACACCGATATCGGCACGCTTTCCTTTACCACGGTTAACGATCTTAGTGAATACACGATCGTTCTGTCGAGCCTGGCAAGCGTTGCCCTTCGCGAGACGGCTGCGTCCTTTGCTGAAAGGCTTGCGGAAAAGACCGGAGTGACGCTTCCTGTTGTAACCGATACGCTTTCGTACGGCCAAAGTGTGCCCGTCGGCGCGAAGGAGATCCTTCTCGGTGATACGAACCGTTCGGAGAGCTTTGATTCGTTGCGGTATAACGATTTTCTTATCGAAAAGCGTGGTTCTTGCGTCGTAATCGCGGGGGGAGTGACGCTGCCCTTTCTCGCGCGCTTGACAAGCTGTTTTCGGAGAAAGCCTTTTTTGACGGACAAATGCTGCGGGTCCCGAATGCGGCGTATGCGTTCAACGACGCTTATGCTATCGAAACGCTGATCCTGGGCGGAACCGATATCTCCGAGTATTGCATCGTTCTTGACGACGAAAGCCGGGAGATCGCCGAATATCTGCAAACCAAGATCCGTGAGTGGACGGGGCATGTTCTTCCTCTGAAAAACGCCCGGGCCGATGCGGACGTTTACGAAATTCTCGTTGGCAACGCCGCACGTGGGGAGAACGGCGTTTATCCGGAGGGGCAGCAGTATATGGTCCAACAGGTCGGGCCCAAGCTGTTCCTTGGTGGGACGACCGAGCATGCCGGCTATTATGCTACGATGGACTTTTTGAACGAATATATTTTAAAAGCGCCTTCGGCTTCTGCCCTTACGATCAATGCCGATAAGAGTGCCGTTCCGTTCACGACGGTTCCCTTCGGTATCACGAATCTTCCGCTTGAGCTTTCCGATTTTACCGGCAAGATCGATCTCGAAATATCGGCAGAGAGCGCCTTCCAGCGCTTTCAGCTGGCAAAAAACGAGCTGCCCGAGGAGATCACGGTTCTTGATCCTATCGATGTGAGCAATTATCCCTTAAGCCTGCAGAAGCAGGTCTATGTATCCGCCAAGAAGGGGGATGACGCGAACGACGGTCTTACCCCGAAAACCCCGTTCGAGACGCTGCAAAGGGCAGTCTCTGCCATGCTTGGCAAGGGCGGCGGCGTTATTTGGATGATGGAGGGCACGTACGAGCTGAAGGAAACCGTTACCCTTTCCTCGGCCGTCAGCGGGACCCCCGCCTCGCCTTTGTTTATCAAGGCCTATGAGGATAAAGACGTTGCGCTTACCTCCAACAGTATCTGGCCCGGCTTCGAAAGCGGCGCGTGGAATCCCGTCAGCTATTATTCCGGCGACGAGGTGGCCGACCGTATTCCGGACCGCGTAAAGGACAGCGGCGACGATATCTATTACGCTACGCTTAGCGATCTTGGCTTGACCAAGGCCGATATGGCCGATATCACGCAAACCAATCAACCGAAGCTTTACGTCGGAGAAACGGCGTACACGATCGCCCGTTATCCGAATAATACGGGCAACGCGACGGATCTGTTTTATTTTACCAAAACATACGATATCGGTAGTGTCGGGCGTACGACCAGCGGCCATTACAGCAGTTGGCTTGCCCGCGTTGCCGCTTCGGGCGGAGCTTTGACCCTTAATTCGATCGTTGGATGGCAGATCCGCGTTATCAACGAAAAGGATAACGGCAGCTTCGTGAACAGTGAAGGGGAGACCAACGCGCAGGAGATGGCCGATGAGATCACCTCTTGGGTCAATACCGGTAATATCTGGTGCTACGGCAGCCTGTACCAGGGTTGGGAAACCGCTTACTACAACCTTTCTCTCAATGAAGAGGGTGTCCAGAACTGGCACTATTCCGAGGATGGCGAGAGGCTTCTTGGCGGCTGGCGGGACGATCCGAACGGGATCACCGTAACCGCTTATGACAAAAACGGACGAGCAAGCCAAAAGACGGGATATTATTTCCTTAAATCCAAGCATCCCTGCTACTACGGGTGCGGTCCCTCCACCAATTCGGGTGCCGGCCGTAACACCCTTTACTTCTTTAACGCCATCGAGGCGCTTGACGTGCCCGGGGAATGGTTCTACGAGGAAGAAACCGAAACCGTCTACCTTTATCCTACCGATGATTTTTATCAGGACGAGGCTGTTGCTTTTTCGGGCAAGGATACGTATGATCTTATCAAATGCTTCGAGGCTGAACAGATCATTTTCGATGGCATTGATATCAACGGAACGGGGGCTCGCGGTATAAATATCAATTATGGCGATTCGCTTATTTTCCAAAACTGTAAATTCAGTAATACCGGAAACGGCGCCATCTATGCGGTAAACCTTACGAACTCGGCCCTGATCTACAACGATTTTTCCCGCAACTACGAGGGGTACTGGGTAGATTTCAACAGCCATTACACCGAGGAATCGATGCTGACGCTGACCCCCTCCAACAACTTTATTCAGAATTGCGTTTTCCACGATTCGATCATGAATGAGGATATCGCGATCTTCTACGCCGGGGTGCGAACCGTTATTTCACACAACTATTTTAAGAATACGGTTATAAATACGGGGGCAGCCGTAGAGCCGATCGTAGAATATAACCGCTTTGACGGTGGCAGTAAAACGATGTCTGACGGCGGTATGATATATTTCGGTGCCTTTTCGACTCGTGGCGCCCATGCCCGTTACAACCTCTGCCATATGTTCGAAGCGACCCACCGCGGTGTGTATTTTGATACACAGGCCAGCGGCGGCTATGCATACGGAAACGTTATTTCCACGCTGGACGGCTTTACGAAGGCGACCTATGACGGCTGGTATTCATCGTCGGGGAACGGAAACGTTTGCTGGGGCAATATTTTCATCCTGCGCAATCCCTTGCAGTGCGCGCTTTCCGCGGTAGCCGGCGGGCAGGAGACGGGGACCGTATCGGTTCCCAATTCGGGCGACAAGCTCTCGCAATCCGATCTCTTTTATTACTATTGGAACGATACCGGCTTCGTGATGGGGAATAATCCGACGCACTACTTCTTCAGCTATAAAGAGGTGGCCGAGGCGGGGCTTCTCGATGCTACGGAGGCCGAGCTTTGGGCGCACTTTCAGCCGCAATCCGATAGCAGCCGTGTTTCCTTTAAGCAGGACGAGGCCGGCAGCTGGTGGGCGGATTACGTGGAGGATGAGCTTTATAAGTATCTCACGCAGCGGGATACCGAAGCGTATCGAAAGCGCTTCCCCAATTATATAAACTCCCTGGAAAATTTAAAGCTGGTGCTTGAAGCGTATGAGTCCTCTACGTATCATATTCGCTATTTCTATCAGCCGGCCGAGCTTTCGGGGGAGAGTTATACCTACAAGACCATCGAGGGCGCTGTCTTTACTATTCCCGAATATCAGTATAAGAACGAAAACGGAGAGACGGTCACGGTTCCCCGTGAGCTGAAATATCCTACGCTCGTAGACGGAGAATGGCAGATAACCCTTACTTATGAGGAGATCGCTTCGATCGAACGGATGGATCGCGCGCCTGCCAACTGTGTTATTAAGGACAATATCATTCTCGGCGGTACGCCGGGAAACCTTAAGAACAACAGCAAGCCTATGAGCGAAAGCAACACCATTGTTGATAATTCGGTTTGGGAAAGCTCGACGATCTATGTTGCGAAGCTGGAGGGCTTTGATCCACAGAAGGCCGTCTGGCAGGAAAACAATTTCCTGTATTTCACCTATTCCGATATCATTCCTTATGCCGACATCCATGAGTATGAGATTCAAGAGGAAGGGTGGGATCTTATTCGCGCAAGGATGGGGAACGATTTTGCCGATATTTTCACGGATATAGCGTGGTGGGAATTCGGTATGAGTGACCCGATGTTCGATTACGAACAATACGAAGAATACGAATAACGGTTTTTCGGCGCCTCGCCTTTTCGGCGAGGCGCTTTCTTTTTGAAAAAAACGTTGTTTTCAGGTGGCACTTTCTTGACTTTGACGTATGGATTTAATATAATAAATTATGTATGGAATAAATCTTGAAAGGAATCGCCCTTTTATGAAAAAAACAGCGAAAAAAATTCTCTGCGGCCTGCTTGCCCTTTGCTTGCTTCTTCCCTTGGCCGCCTGTACGCCGACGCCCCCCCAGAATACCACGACGGGCACCGTCCCGCCTACGACAACGGGCCCGGTCGTTACGACCGATCCTCATCGTACCGACGTCGGTACGCTGTCCTTCTCGGCGGTCAGCGATCTTGCGGCGTATACCGTCGTTCTGCCCGAGCTTGCGAGTGAGGAGCTGAAGGCGGCGACCCGCGATTTCGTCGCGAGCCTTGCCGAAAAAACGGGGGTGACCCTTTCGGTCATATCGGACGTTCTGCTGTACGGCCAAAGCGCGCCCACCGATACCAAGGAGATCCTTATCGGCGGCACCAACCGCGCGGAGAGCTTTGATACGCTTCGCTATAACGATTTCCGCATTGAAAAGCGCGGCGATTGCATCGTGATCGCGGGCGGAAGCGATGCTTCGATCGAAAAGGCGTTTGAGGAGCTGCTTACCGTTTCTGCCTTCTTCGTGGGGCAAACGCTTCAGATCCCCAATGCCGCTTATGATTTTACGGATGCCTACGCCATTGAGAACCTTCTGCTCGGCGGCATCGGCATCGACCGTTATACCATCGTCCGCGATGCCAATAACAAGGATACGGCGCTTTACCTTCAGCAAAAGATCCGTGAATGGACGGGGCATGAGCTTCCCCTGAAGACGGCCGAGGTCGAGGGCGATCTTTATGAGATCGTCATCGGGGAGGTTGCCCGCGAGGAGCTTGCGGCGTATCCCGAGGAAGGGAAATACCTCGTTAAGCAGATCGGCACCAAGGTATTCCTCGGCGGCCGTTCGAGCTATGCCGGCTATTTTGCCGTGATGGATTTCCTGAATGAAAACATCGTGAAGGCCCCTACGGCCTCGACTCTTTCGATCGATCTTGCGGAAAAGATCGCTTCCCACCGCAAGGAGGGCCTGTATCAGACCAATATGGGAGAGCTTTCGAGCCTGGAGGGAAAATATTCGACCGAGACCTCGTCCGAAACCGTGTTCGACCGCTTTCAGCTTACGGTTGACGAGCTGCCCGACGAGATCACGGTGCTGGAGCCCCTGAAGGTAGAGGATTATCCCTTCAGCCTTGCGAGAAGCTTTTACGTTTCGGCCAAGAAGGGGGATGACGGAAACGACGGTCTGACCCCCGAGACCCCCTTTGAAACGATCGCGCGTGCTTTGCAGGCGGTCCAGGGGAAAAAGGGTGGCGTGATCTTTTTGATGGAGGGGACCTACGAGCAAAGAGAGGCCCTGAAGATCTACGAATCGCACAGCGGTACGATGATCTCCCCGCTTTTTATAAAGAATTACGAAAAGGACGAGGTAAAGATCACCACCAATCGGATCTTTGACAGCTACGACAGCGGCGCCTGGCAGGTCGTGGACTATACGTCCGATCCCGTCGCCAACCGCCTGCCCGATCGCGTGAAGGACAGCGGCGACGATATCTATTACACGACGCTTGGCGACCTTGGGCTGACCCCCGGGGATATGGCCGAGATCACCCAGGCCGCCGGCGCGCCGAAGCTTTATGTTGGCGAGGTGGCTTATAATCTGGCCCGTTTCCCCAATGAAACGACCGAAAGCCGTGATCTTCTGTACTTTACCCACGTATACGATACGGGTACCGTCAGCGCCACCACCAGCGGCCTTTACGTAAGCTGGGCTCAGCGTTGTGCCGCCTCGGGCATCTCCCGGGATACGGTCATCGGCTGGCAGATCCGCCTTATCAACGAAAAGGATAACGCGAAGGACAACAACTCCGAGGGATGGAGCAACGCGCAGGAGCTGGCCGACGAGGTCACCTCCTGGGTCAACACGGGAAATATCTGGTATTCGGGCAACACCTACGAGGGGTGGGAGACCGGGTACTATAACATCAGCCTGAACGAGGAGGGTGTCCAGAACTGGCACTATTCCGAGGATGGCGAGCGCCTGCTCGGCGGCTGGCGTGACGATCCGAACGGCATCACCGTCACCTCGTATGACCGAAACGGCAAATCCTCGCAAAAGACGGGGTACTACTTCCTCAAATCCAAGCATCCGTCCACGAACGGCTGCGGCCCCTCGAAAAACTCGGCCGCGGGGCGTAACACCTTCTATCTCTTCAACGCGATCGAGGCGATGGACGTTCCCGGTGAGTGGTTCTACGATAAGAATACGGGCATCATCTACCTCTATCCGACCGAGGAATTCTTCAACGGCGAGGATATCGCGTATTCGGGTGGAGACGCGCACGCGGCGATCGAGTCGGTCAATGCCAACGCCTCCTACGTGGTGATCGACGGCATTACGGTCGACGGCTCGTCCGATTACGGTATCCGCCTTACCTACACCGATTCCTTCGTTTTGCAGAACATAACCGTTAAGAACACGGTCAAGAGCAACATTCACGCATACAGCGTCACCAATACGGCGATCCTGTATTCGGATTTCTCGCGCTGCTACGACGATATTATGGTGCAGGTCGACAACAATACCTGCGATTCGGTACGGCAGCTTCGGTTTACCAATAACGTTATTCAGAATAACGTTTTCCACGATCCCTTCGTGAACAGCGAAAAGGGTCTGGCGATGGGCGGCTACCGCTCGGTCGCCTCGCATAACTTCTTCAAGAACTGCTTCTATCATACCGGCCTTGCCGTTGAGTGCGTGATCGAATACAACCGCTTTGACGGCGGCAGCCTTTCGGTTATCGACGGCGGGATGATGTATCTTGGCGGCGGTACGGCCAGGGGGAACCATTGCCGGTATAACCTGTGCCATATGTTCAAGGCCTCGCACCGCGCCTTCTACTGCGATACCCAGTGCAACGGAAACTACTGCTACGGCAATATCATCTCGACCATCGGCGGTATGACCAAATCGACCTATAACGCCTGGTATTCGTCGTCGGGGAACGGAAACGTTTGCTTCGGCAACATCATTCTGCTCCGCAACCCGATGCAAAGGGCCGAGGCGGATAACGCCGCCAGCGGGGAAGAGACCGGGGTCACGACCCATCGCGGCTCGGGCGATAACCTGCACCAATCCTCGCTCTTCTACTATTTCTACTCGGATACCGGTTATTCGGCCACCAATAACGCGACCCGTTATATTTTCAGCTATGCCGAGGAAAAGGAGATCGAGGCCCTGAAGACCGAGATCGCCGCCCTGCAGGCAAAGGTGAAGGGCGGAACCGCCACGGCGGAGGAGATCGCGCTGCTTTCCGAAAAGCAGGAGCTTCTTACCGAGAAGAGCGACGTTACGGGCCGTACGTCCTACAAGCAGAATCTTGCGGCCCATTGGTGGAAGGAGCAAAGCGAAACCGAATTCAACAACCATATGGAGAACTATAACGCCGAGGCCTGGGCGGCGCGTTTCCCCGATTATATGAACTATCTGCACGGGGTAAAGCTGGTGCTGGAGGCCTATAAGCAGACCGATTATTCGGTGCGCTACTTCTACCTGCCGCAAAAGCTTTCGGGCCAAAGCTTCACCTATACCGAAGCGCCCGAAGGGACCACCTTCACCATTCCCGAATACAGCTACCTTGACGAAAACGGGGAAGTGGTAAAGGTGGAGCAGCACGTTGTTGAGACGGATGAGAATGGGAGTGTCACCCTTAGCTATGAGGAGATCGCGGCCATGGAAAGAATGGACCGTGCCCCCAGCAACTGCGTGATCTCCAACAACATCATTCTCGGCGGCACCCCCGCTACCCTTGATAAGGATGGGGAGCCCGTCGGCAATGAGGTGGCGGAGGAAAGCGTTCTGGCGATCGACGAGCGCCTCGGCTTTGATACCCGCGCTTCCACGATGACGGTCGGAAACTTTATGTATTACGATTATACCGAGATCGTTCCCGGTGCCGACGGATACGACTATGAGATCCCCGACGATGCCTGGGAAAGGATCGAGGCGGCGATGCAGAGCTACGATCCCGATTATAAGGAAAGCTTCTCGCTGATCATCAACGAAAAGTACGGTGGCGGCTTCGGTGTCAGCGACCCGAAATTCAATTACTGGCAATACGATTAATGAAAAAGGACTGAACCCGAAAGGTTCAGTCCTTTTTTGATCCGAAGGGCCTTGGCGGCCCCGTAAGGGAAAAGCCGTTGTCTTACAGCTTATCGGCAAGATCGAGGATCAGGTGCTCTGTCTTTTCCCAGCCGAGGCAGGGGTCGGTGATGGATTTGCCGTAGATGCATTCCTCGGGCTTTTGCGCGCCATCCTCGATATAGCTTTCGATCATCAGTCCCTTGACGATCCGTTTTACGCTTTCGCTGTGGCGGCAGCTGTGAAGCACCTCCTTGGCGATGCGCGGCTGCTCCATCCATTTTTTTCCGGAGTTCGCGTGATTGGTGTCGATGATGACGGCGGGATTTCGAAGGCCGGAGACCTCGTATATCTCCGCAAGGTGGATCAGATCCTCGTAGTGGTAGTTGGGCATCGATTGACCGTGCTTATTCACGTATCCGCGCAGGATCGCGTGGGCCAGCGGGTTGCCGTGGCTTTGGACCTCCCAGCCGCGGTAAATAAAGGTATGCGCGTGCTGGGCCGCGGTGATCGAGTTCATCATGACCGAAATATCGCCCGCCGTAGGGTTTTTCATACCAACGGGGATATCAAGACCGCTCGCCGTTAAGCGGTGGCTTTGATTCTCCACCGATCTTGCCCCGATCGCGACGTAAGAAAGGATGTCCGAAAGGTAACGGTAATTATCGGGATACAGCATTTCGTCGGCGCAGGTGAAGCCGGTCTCGCGAATGGCGCGGATGTGAAGATTACGGATCGCGACGACCCCCTTCAGCATATCCGCCCCCTTGTGCGGGTCGGGCTGGTGAAGCATACCCTTGTAGCCGTCTCCCGTCGTTCGCGGCTTATTCGTATAGATGCGGGGAATGATCAGGATCTTGTCCGCTACCTGCTCCTGGATCCCGCGAAGGCGCCCGATATAATCGATCACGCTGTCGTCCTTATCCGCGGAGCAGGGGCCGATGATCAGAATAAACCGATCGTCCTTGCCCTCAAAGATCGCCCGTATCTCCCCGTCACGCTTGGCCTTGATCGCCTCCAACTCGGGCGTGATGGGGAACTGTGCCTTGATCTCCATCGGGATGGGAAGCTTACGCTTGAATTCCATGTTCATGTTTTCGGTCTCCTTACTTTTTGTCAAACAGCGCACGGCGCGCGGTGGAATGGCGCATCATGCTTCGCATGCCGTCTACGTCGTCGTTCTCGAGCAGATGCTTCAGCTCGTTGAATTTATCAAGAAACAGATCCATCTGCTCCAGTAAAACGTCCTTGTTGGATAAAAACAGCTCGCTCCACATCAGGTCGTTTATGCGGGCGATGCGGGTGAGATCACGGAAGGAGTCACCCGTAAATTTCTCCATATTCTCCTTGTCGCTGCAGGTCATCAGCGCAATCGCGATGCAGTGCGTCAGCTGGGAGAGAAAGCCGATCATCTCGTCATGCTCCTCGGGGGAGAGGGTCGAAACGTTCGAAAAGCCCAGAAGGCGCCCAAGCTCTATGCAGGTCTGTATGGCCTCGGGCGTATTTCTTTCGGTGGGGGTCACGATATAGTTTGCCCCAATGAACATACGGTCGGTGCTGTTTTGCACCCCCGATACCTCCCGCCCCGCCATGGGGTGCGCCGCGATAAATTCGACGTCGGGCCGCAGCATATCCTGGATCGTATATACGATGCTGCGCTTGACACCGGTCACGTCGGTAAGCAGGGCCCCGCTTTTGAGAAGCCCCTGATTTTGCCTTATCCATTCCACGAATACGTTGGGATACAGGGCAAAGATCACAAGATCGGCCTCCCCGATGATCCGCTCGTTTGGGGTGGTGGAGCCTTCGTCAATAAGCTTTTCTCTTATCGCGTAGTCGATGTCGCTTTGCTCGAGGGTGATGGCACTGATAGAAAAGCCGAAGCGCTTTAATACCTTGGCGTAGCTTCCGCCCAAAAGACCAAGCCCCACGATGAGTATTTTTTTACTTACGTCAACGATCATTCTGTTTCTACCTTTGCTCCAAGTTTTTTGATATCCTCGAAAAAGCCGGGATAGCTTTTTCGGATCGCCTCGGCTCCAAGGATGACCCCGCCTGTCCTTGAAAGGATCACCGAAAGTGCCATAACGATGCGGTGGTCGTTGTGTCCGTTCAGCGGAATGCCGCGATAGGCAAGCGACTGCTTCGGCACGGTAACGGTATTATCCCCGATGAAAAGCTCTCCGCCAAGCTTCAAAAGCTCCTCGCGCATAGCGGCTCCACGGTCGCTTTCCTTCGCCTTAAGGCGTTCGGTCCCCGTGAAGATCGCACCGTTTTTCAGGGCCGCAAGGGCAAAAAGCACGGGGCCAAGGTCGGGACAGTCGGAAAGATCCAGCGTCGGCGTGCCACAGCAGAGCTTTTGGTAATAGGTGGCATACACCCGATCCCCCTGAAGGCTGTCCTTCCGTAAATTTTCGATCTCCACCCGGGAGCCAAGGCAGTTGAAGGCGTCAAGAAACGCGGCGTTCGAATAATCTCCCTCGATCCTTCCCGAAAAGCCGTGCAGCGGCGAGGGGTGGATCTTGATGCTGTATTCGTCCGCAAAGCGTACGTCCGCGCCAAAGGCGCGAAGCGCCTCAAGCGTCAGGTCGATGTATGAGCGGCTCTCAAAGGGGGGCAGGATCGTTACCGTTGAGCTTTTGCCAAGATACACGAGGGCAAGGATAAGCCCCGTGATGAACTGGCTGCTGATATCCCCGCGCACGGTGTAGCTTCCACTTGCAAGGCTTCCGCAAAGCGTAATGTAATCTTTACCTTTTTCGAACAAAAAGCCGTTTTTTTGGCAAATATCCTCGTAAACCGTTAAGGGCCTTTCCAAAAGCCGCTCGCTGCCGCGCAGGGTCACCCTTCTCCCAAGGCAGAGGGAAAGCGGGATAAGGAAGCGAAGCGTGCTGCCGCTCTCGCGGCAGGGAAGGATCGCTTCACTTACCTGCATGAAGCCCCGCCCGTCAACGGTCACCGTATCCTTATCGGTCGAAATTTTCGCGCCAAGGGCGGTAAGGCAGTCGATGCTCGCGAGGACGTCCTCGCTGTAATCCATACCCGTCAGCACGCATTCCTGCCCCGAAAGGGCCGCGCCGATCAGGTATCGGTGCGCCATGCTTTTGGAGGGAGGCGCCGCTACTTTTCCGCGCAGCGTGCAAGGCTTTAAGGTTGCTATCATTTCGTTTTTTCCATTCGTTTCGCAAAGTAAGGCTTTTTGGCCGCTTATTTCAGAAAATCGGTGCCGAAGCGCAGGGCCAGCGCGTCACACAGCACGATGGCACAGGCCGCGTCCTGCACGATCCTTGCGCGATGAACGATCGCGGGGTCGTGGCGGCCGTGGGGGGTAAGGACGGTTTCGGTCATGCTCCCGAAATCGACGGTGCTCTGCGGCTTGAAGATCGTGGGGGTCGGCTTGATGACGGTGCGGAAGAGGATCGGCATCCCATTCGTAATGCCGCCGTTGATGCCGCCGTTTCGATTGGTCGAGGTAACGATCCTTCCTTCCTCGATCCGCAAGGGATCGTTGGCGGCGCTGCCGCGCATGTCGGCAAGGGCAAAGCCCGCGCCGAACTCGATGCCCTTTACGGCGGGGATCGAAAACATCATATGGGAAAGCATCCCCTCTACCGTATCGAACCACGGCTCACCAACGCCCGCGGGCATTCCGATAACGGCGGTTTCAAGCACGCCGCCCACGCTGTCCCCTTCGGCGGCGGCCGCCAGGATCGCCTCCTTCATCGGGGCCTCGCAATTTCCGTCCAGCACGGCGAATTCCTTTTGATCAAGCGCCGCGATATCCGCGGGAAGCGAGAGAAAATCCCGATCCCGGATCCCCGCGCAGCTTTTGACGTGCGTCCCGATCCGGATCCCCTTTTTCTCCAAGGCGTATTTGCAGATCGCGCCCGCGGCCACAAGGGCCGCCGTGATGCGCCCGCTGAAATGGCCGCCCCCACGGGCATCCTGATAGCCGTGATATTTGCATTCGGCCGTATAATCGGCGTGAGAAGGGCGGGCCACGGTCTTCATTTGGGAATAGTCCCCGCTTTTTACGTTCTCATTCGGAATGAGGACGGTGATCGGCGTTCCGGTCGTTTTCCCGTTAAGGACCCCGCTGATAAGCGAAAATTCGTCCCTTTCGGCCCTTTTGGTGGAGATATTCCCCGCGGGGCGGCGAAGGGTAAGCATATGGGCGATATAGTCCTCGCGGATCTCGATCCCCGGGGCCAGGCCGTCAATCACAGCCCCGATATAGGCGCCGTGGCTTTCCCCGAAGAGGGTGACCGCTACGCTGCTTCCAATCGTATTCTTCATCCCTTTAACCCTTCCAAAACTGTTTTTGCCCTTTCGATCACATCAAGGCATTTCATGCTCTTCATCTCAAAGCAGCCGATCCTTTCGACCGTGGTCACGGTTACGGCATCGCCGTCCGCCTTCTTATCGTGAAACGCCGCCTCGGCGATCCTTTCCCAATCGTAGTCAAGGACGCGGTACAGCTTGCATTTTTTAAGGACCTCGATCACGCGGCTTCGGATCGCTTCGCCGCACATCGGAAGCATGCCAAGCGCCACGCATTCGCCGTGATAAAGTGAGGCCATCCCTTCGCTGCTTTCGATCCCATGGCCAACCGTGTGACCGAAATTGAGGATCTTACGAAGTCCTGCCTCCTTCTCGTCCTGCTCCACCACGCTTTTTTTGATCAGCAGGGAGCGGGTGATGATCTCATCAAGGCTTTCGCATATATCCTTCTTTTCAAGGATGTCAAACAGCTCCCCGTCGGAGGTAAGCGCCATCTTGATCGCCTCGGCCAGGCCGTTCGCGATCTGCCTTGGCGGCAGGGTGCGAAGCAACGTAGGGTCGATCAGCACCCCTTTGGGCTGATAAAACGCGCCGACGATATTCTTGACCCCGCCGAAATTGATCGCCGTCTTTCCGCCGATCGAGGAATCGATCTGGGAAAGAAGGGTCGTTGGGATGTTGTAAAAGTCGATCCCCCGCATGTAAGCAGAGGCCGCGAATCCCGAAAGATCGTCGACAACGCCGCCGCCGACCGCCACCACGCAATCCTTTCTCGAAAAGCCGTGATCAAGCATGGTCTTAAGCAGCTCTCCAAGGACCGAGAGGCTTTTGGAGCCCTCCCCCTCCTTGACGGTGTGGATCACGCTCTTTTTGCATTGCGAGGCAAGCGCTTGCGCGTATTCCTTTGGAACACCCGAATCGGTCACGATGAGGACGCGCCGGTCAAGACGGAGGTGCTGCCCCGCTTTCGGGAGGAGCCCCCGCTCGATCACGATATCGTAGCTGTCCTTACCAAGGTTCATATGAATCGTCATAGCGATCTCCCTTATATCTCGGTGTGCGGGGCAAACGTTCCGGCGATCTTCAGCTTGTCGCATACCCCGTTTAATTCTTCGATCATTTTCTTTCCGTTCTCGGTATCGGTAGAGCCTTCGATCTCTACGTAAAAATAGTATTGCCAGGAATGCTTCTTCATCGGGCGGCTTCGAAGGGCGGTCATGCTGTATCCGTACCGACCGATGATGCCGATGGCGTTCGCCAGGGATCCCGCCTCGTGCTTGACCGAGAACATCAAAACGGTGCTCGTCAGCGGGGAAGCGGACGCCTTTACCTTGGATAAGACCGCAAAGCGGGTGGTGTTCTCACCGCTTTTGTTGATGTCGGCTTCCAGCACCTTCAGCCCGTAGATCCTCGCCGTTTCGGCGCTTGCGATCGCGCCAAGGGCTTTGTCCTTTCCCTCGGCCACTCTTTTTGCGGCAAGGGCGGTGTTATTGGATTCCTCGGTCAGAAAGCCGCGCAGCTCGATATAGTCGTGGCATTGGCTCAACGCCTGCGGATGGCTGGTCACTCTTTTGATATCCTCCACGGTCGCGTCGGATAGGCCGAGAAGATTTTGGCGGATCGGCAGCTCGTAGATCCCGTTGATAAAAAGGCTGCCCGAGAAGATAAGGTCGATCGTCTGGCCGACCTCTCCCGCGTAGCTGTTCTCAATGGGAAGGACAGCCACGTCGCATTCTCCCTTTGCCACCGCGTCGTAGGCCGCCTTGAAATCGCTGTACGGGGTTCGGTTTCCCTCGGGAAAGATCCTTCCCGCCGCTATATGCGCAAAAGCCCCTTCAACCCCGCTGTACGCCACCGTAAGACCGCTTTGCATACGGTACTGATAGGCGCGCGAAACCGACATCAGGTGCTTCAGATAGTCAATGTAATATCCCTTCAGGGTCTCATCCTCTACAAGGGCGGCGTTTTTTTCAATGACCGCGTCCTCTCTTTTTTGATCGAGGATCGGAAGCCCGAATTCCTTCTTATGCTCGTAGACCGCCTCGACCGCCTTCATGCGCTTGATAAAAAGCGAAGCCATCTGCGTATCGACCTCGTTGATGATCCTTCGTGCTTCTTCCAGCTTGTTTGCCATGTTTGTATCCCTTTCAAAATAGAAGACCCCACTTGCTTTGCTTCACAAGTGAGGTCATAGCGCCGCGAACGGCCTTCGCCCGCTTACCGTAGGCCCAAAGGACCCGTAAGCTCCAAGGGCGCTGAAAGCTGTTCGCCTTGTTGAAACTGCAAAGAAAAGAAATATTAAAGCTTATTGATATCCGCCTCGGAGATCATCTTGAAGCCGGCCTCTGTAAGCACGGCCTCGGCCGCTTGGTTATCCTCGACCCGAAGCACGACGTAGGCGTGCTTTTCGGTGCGGGCCATAAAGGCGTAGAGATATTCGACGTTGATATTCGCCTTGTCAAGAACATCAAGCGCCTCGGTAAGCTTCCCGGGCTCGTCGCTGATCTTAACGCCGACAACGTCGATCACCTTGATCAGATAGCCGCTCTCGGCAAGAACCGCCTCGGCGGTCCTTTCATCGTTCACGATCAGGCGCAGGATCCCGAAATCCTGCGTTTCCGCGATCGAGAGCGCACGCAGATTGACGTGGTTTTTCGAAAGAATATCGGTGACCGATACGACGGTCCCCTTTCTGTTTTGAATAAATACGGTTAACTGCTTGATTGCCATAGTTGCTTTCTCCTTTCGTTCAGATCAGCTTGCGCTTGTCGATCACACGGACGGCCTTGCCCTCGCTTCTCGCGATGGTCTTGGGGGGAACGAGATGGACCGCGGGATTGATGCCGAGCATGGTCTTCAGGGCTCCCGCCAGCGCCTTTTCCATTTTGATGATATCGCTGACCTTATCGGTGAAGATCTCGGGGGTCATTTCGACGTTTACGTCAAAGGTATCGTTGTTCTTCACACGGTCCACGATGATCTGATAGTTCGGCTGATAGCCCTCCTTCAGAAGCACGGTCTCGATCTGGCTGGGGAATACGTTGACCCCGCGGATGATCAGCATATCGTCGGTACGGCCCATCGGCTTCGCCATTTTGATAAGCGTACGCCCGCAGGAGCATTTTTTGCGCGAAAGCACGCAGATATCGCGGGTACGGTAGCGCAGAAGCGGGAAGGCCTCCTTGTCCAGGGACGTGAAAACCAGCTCTCCCTTGCTTCCCTCGGGAAGCACCTCGCCGGTCTCGGGATCGATGATCTCCGCGAAGAAGTGGTCCTCGTTGACGTGCATGCCGGACTGCTCACAGCACTCGAAGGCGACACCGGGGCCCGACGTCTCGGTAAGGCCGTAAATGTCGTAGGCCTTGATGCCAAGGGACTCTTCGATCCCGCGGCGCATCTCCTCGGTCCAGGGCTCGGCGCCGAAGATCCCCGCCTTCAGCGGGATATCCTCGGGCTTATAGCCCATTTCCTTCAGGGACTCCCCGATATAGGCGGCGTAGGAGGGCGTGCAGCAAAGAATGGTGGCGCTAAGATCGGTCATAAACTGGATCTGGCGCTCGGTGTTGCCGGAGGAGAGGGGAAGGGTCAGGCATCCGACCTTGTGCGAGCCGCCGTTAAGCCCCGGCCCCCCCGTGAAAAGACCGTAGCCGTATGCGAGCTGGCATACGGCCTTTTTGGTCCCGCCGGCCGCGGTGATCGCGCGGGCACAGCAGTCCTCCCACAGGTCGATATCCTTTTGCGTGTAGAAGGCAACGACACGGCGCCCCGTCGTTCCCGAGGTGGACTGGATACGGACGCAATCCTCCAGCGGCTTGGCCAGCAAGCCGTAAGGATAGGCGTCACGAAGGTCGGCCTTGGTAAGGAAGGGGAGCTTATAAAGATCGTCGATGCCTTGAATATCGTCGGGGGTGACCCCCTTTTTATCCATCAGATCGCGGTAATACGGCACGTTTTCGTAAACGTGTCGGACCTGCTTGACGAGCTTTTCGGATTGAAGCTTTCGCATTTCCTCAAGCGGCATGGTCTCAATTTCTTTTTGATAATAATTCTGTGCCATTTGCTTTCATCCTTTCTGTTTTGGAGCGGTCTTTCCGCTTGCGCGGCTTATCGGATGAGAGGTGAAACAAAAAGTCCTCTGCATTCCGAAAAGAATACAGAGGACGAGAAAACATATCCCGTGGTACCACCTCAGTTCGCCTTACCCTCACGGATAAGGCCTTATCAGGTACTTTCATACCTTAGTTCTGTGACGGGAACTCCCGTTGCATCCTACTAAAGATTGCTCTCATTCAGCGCACTGCTAACAGAATGAATTCGAGAAGGACGCCCCCTTTGCCTCGCACCGACCGGCAACTCTCTCCAGGTTCTTTCCGACCTACTGGTTTCTGATCCTCGCATTTGATAAGTAAAGTGTATCACTTTTACATAAACATGTCAATAGGTTTATGAAAAAATATTCGTTTACCGTCGGTTTTTCCGTATACTCGTCGGTTCCCTCGGTTATTTATTCCTCCGTGTAGCAGGAGAAGATCTCCTCGACCCGCTTTTCATCCCGGTTCTTGGTAAGCAGGCTTACGACGGGAACGATGACGAGCGAGATCGCCATGGCGCAAACGCCCATTTCGGGAGATTTGGCGGCCGCCGCGCTGAAGCCGGAGCGAAGCGAGATCACAAGCGTTGCCCCCCCAACCGTCAGAAGCCCCGAAAGGATACCGGCATACGCCCCGGCTTTCGTGATCCGCTTGGAGAAGATCCCCCAGATGTAAGGGCCGATGAAGCAGCCCGAAACGATACCCCAGGAGAAGGACATAAGGCTGACGATGATCGGAATATTCTGCGTGGCGAAGATAAAGGAGCAGGCGACGAAGACAAGGCATAGAATTCTCGTGGTCAGCATCTGGGTATTCGGCGAGGTCTCCTTCTTGCGGACCGCGGGGATCAGGTCGACCGCTACGGCCGAGGCCGAGGTCAGGACCACCGCCTCCAGCGTGGACATGGACGCTGAAAGGAGCAGGATCATAATGACCGCCAAAAGGATAATGCCGAGCGTTCCGCCGGAAAGGACCTCCATAAGAAGGGTAGGGATGACCGAATCGACCCCTCCCTCGGGAAGCGTTCCGTTCAGAATGAGACGGGAGGTGCTTCCGATCAGGTAGGCGCCGCAGCCGATCACGGCGCAGAAGACGGTCGAAATGATCGTGCCGCGCTTAATGGCGGCCGTATCCTTGATCGCGTAGAATTTTCCGATCATCTGCGGAAGTCCCCAGGTACCGAAGCTCGTCAGCATGATGTTGACGCAAAGGAACTTGAAGGCAGAGCCGCCGAAGAGATTCGTCAGCTGCGCGCCGGTCGTGGGGTTGGGATCCCCGGGAAGCGATTCAAAGCGCCCAAGATTCTCGATCAGCCCCGAAAGACCGCCGACCGAGCCGTGGGAAAGGACCGCTACGGTAAGGCAAACGACACCCACGATCATAACGATCCCTTGAATAAGGTCGGTGTATGCCGTGGCGATATATCCGCCGGCTACGAGGTAGACCGCTGTAAGGCAGGCAATGATCAGCATCCATACCCAGGTCTCGACACCGGGGAACACCGCGCTGAACAAGGAGCCAAGGCCCTTATAAACCGCCGCGGAATAAGGAACGAGAAAGACGAAGATGATGATTGCCGAAAGGATCTTCATCCCCCGGGAGCCGTATCTTTTCTCAAAGTAATCGGGCATGGTCCGCGCGTTCAGCTTTTTCGTCATTTTTCTCGTTCGGTTGGCGAAAAGAAGCCAGGAGAGCAGGCAGCCGAGAACCGCGTTGCCGATCCCGATCCAGATGGCGCCGATGCCGATGTTCCAGCCGTGCTGCCCGGCGTAGCCGATGAATACCACCGCCGAAAAATAAGTCGTTCCGTAAGCAAAGGCGGTCGCCCAGGCGCCGACCTTTCTTCCGCCGATCAGAAATCCGTCAAGCGTTTTGGATTTTCCGTAGCTTAAGCACCCGATCAGGGCCATAATGACCGCGTATACGGCAAGGGCGATGATCGTATAGATTTGTGCGTCTTGCATGCTCCTATCCTCCTATGGTCTTTTCTGCTTTTTCTTTCCCGAAAATAGCAGAGCTTTTTTGCACGTTTACAGTATACACGATGCTTTTCCATCAGTCAAGTGAATGGATTTAATAATTATCATCGAAATTTTAGATGCTATGGCTTTTTATAAAAAATAGGAAGGAGCCGCCCCTTACCGAGCGACCCGATCCCCGAAAAAGCGCACCTCCCTAAAAACGTTTTTCGCGGGGAATAAAAAAATTTGAAAAAGGCATTGACAAATCGAAATTCGCGTGCTACAATTTAGTCAAATTTGAATATCACAAAAAAGACTGTGACGAAGAGGGTCGGGGCGCAAGCCTACAGAGAGTTGTCGGTTGGTGCAAGACAATGGCAGAGCAATCCATAGGGCCTATCACTTCCGAGTCGGAGGACCGAAAGCCAAAAGCAAGTAGACTCCTTCCGTATTGCTGCGTAAAGGCAAAGGGCTTGTCAGAGCCCGGAGAGTGACGGAATTTTCTTTCCGTAATTTGAGTGGTACCGCGGGTTAACAGCTCGTCTCAAAGAGGTTCTTTTGAGGCGGGTTTTTTGTTTTATTCAAATTGGTGACCATGAAAATACGGAATGAAAGGAGACAAAGCAATGGAGTACAGCTTAAAGGAGGTCGCGGGCAGAATCAAGGATCTGCGCGAGGCCAAGGGCTATACGCAGGAGGAGCTGGCGAAGCTTACCGGCGTATCGGTGGAGGACTATCGGCTGCTGGAGCTTGGCGAGACCGATTTCAGCTTCACCTTTATCTATAAGTGCGCGAAGGCGTGTGACGTGGAGGTCGTGGATCTTCTGGAGGGAAGAAGCACGACGCTTACCTCCTTTGCCATCACGAGAAGGGGAGAGGGGCTTAAGATCTTAAAGCAGCACGGGGTTGAATACAACAACCTTGCCCCCAAATTCAAGGAGAAGCTGGCCGAGCCCTTCTTGGTCAAGTTCCCCTATCTTCCCGAGGAGCAGGAGGCACCGATCAAGCTGAATTCCCACAACGGGCAGGAATTTGACGTGATCGTGAAGGGCTCCCTGAAGGTGCAGGTCGGCACGCACGTGGATGTTCTGCACGAGGGAGACTCGATCTTTTATAACAGCCTTATCCCGCACGGAATGATCGCTGTCAGCGAGGGGGGGTGTGAGTTCCACGCCGTGGTCTTAAATCCCCAGGACGGGCAGGTGAGTGAGGAGTATCCCGAGGCGCCGTACGTTGCCCCGAAGGCGGTCGAGAAGGAGGAGACCCGAAATACGGTCGCCGATGGTTTTGTCGAATCCTTTTACGACGAAAACGGCGTATTCAACGGGATCCGCTTCAAGAACGACGATCAATTCAACTTTGCCTTCGACTGTGTGGACGCGATCGCGAAGAAGGATCCCGATCGGCTTGCCATGATGTGGGTCGCCAACGATAAGAGCGATCGCCGCTTCAGCTTCGGCGACATGAAAAAATACTCGGCCAAGACCGCCAATTATTTCGAATCGCTCGGCATCAAAAAGGGCGATACCGTTATGCTGGTTCTCAAGCGACATTACCAGTTCTGGTTCTGCATGCTCGCGCTTCACAAGATCGGCGCGATCGCCATTCCCGCCACCAATCAGCTGGTCGAGCACGATTTCGCTTACCGCTATAAGGCCGCCGGGGTGAAGGCGATCGTTTGCACCGCTGACGGGGACGTATCGAAGGAGGCCGAGAAGGCCGCCGCCGCGTTCCCCGGTATGCTGAAGATCCTGGTCGGCGCCAAGAAGGAGGGCTGGAACGACTTCAACGTGGAGATGGAGCGCTTCAGCACCCATTACGACCGCACCGAGCAGACCCCCTGCGGCAACGATCCGATGCTGATGCTCTTCACCTCGGGGACCACGGGATACCCCCGTATCGCGACGCATTCCTATAAATACGCCCTCGGGCATTATCCGACGGCCAGGCATTGGCATAACGTCGATCCCAACGGCCTGCACTTCACCATCTCGGATACCGGCTGGGGGAAGGCCCTGTGGGGAAAGCTTTACGGGCAGTGGCTGTGCGAGGCGGGCGTCTTTACTTATGACTTCGACCGCTTCCACTCCGAGGATATCCTCCCGATGTTCGCCAAGTATCATATCACGACCTTCTGCGCGCCGCCGACGATGTACCGCTTCTTCATCAAGGAGGATCTTTCCAAGTACGATCTTTCCTCGATCCAATACGCGACAACGGCGGGCGAGGCCCTCAATCCCGAGGTGTTCAATCAGTTCAAGAAGGCGACCGGCCTTACCATCATGGAGGGCTTCGGGCAGACCGAGACCACGCTCTCGATCGCCAATTTCGTCGGCTCCACGCCGAAGATCGGCTCTATGGGTAAGCCGAGCCCGCTTTACGACGTGGTCATCCTGGATCCCGACGGCAACGAATGCAAAACGGGCGATACGGGGGAGATCTGCATCCGCACCAAGGATCATATCCCCTGCGGCCTCTTTATCGGGTATTACCTGGACGAGGAAAAGACCCACGAGGCCTGGCACGACGGATATTACCACACGGGTGACCAGGCGACCATGGACGAGGACGGATACCTGTGGTACGTCGGCCGTATCGACGACGTGATCAAATCGTCGGGCTACCGCATCGGGCCCTTTGAGATCGAAAGCGTGATCATGGAGCTTCCTTACGTTCTGGAATGCGCCATCACCCCGGTTCCCGATGAGGTGCGCGGCCAGATCGTCAAGGCGACGATCGTGCTCGTCAAGGGGACGGTGGGCACGGATGCCCTGAAAAAGGAGATCCAGGATTACGTAAAAACGCATACGGCGCCGTACAAATATCCGAGGATCGTCGAATTCGTGGAGGAGCTTCCCAAAACCATAAGCGGAAAGGTCCGCCGCGTGGAGATCCGCAAAAACGATCTCGAAAAAATAAAAAAGCAAGCCTGAACGGAAGAGCCGCGGGGAGGTCCCCGCGGCTCTTTTTTTCCGGGAAAGAAAAGCCCCTTGCATTTCATCGCGGCTTGGTATATAATAAGCGTAGCATCGAAACAGCCGATCGGTCGATGAAAGCGCATCGGTTTGACCGATCCTTGGGGGACATATGGAATTAAGAAATCTGATCACCTTTATTTATGTAGCCGAGCTTGGAAGCTTCACGCGGGCCGCCGAGCAGCTTGACTATTCCCAATCCACCGTATCCTTTCAGATCAAGCAGCTGGAGGAGGAGCTCGGTTGCCTGCTTTTTGAACGGATCAATCATACCATCACGCTGACCGAGCGTGGCAAGGAGCTGGTCTCCTACGCGCACGAGGTCCGCGCCCTGACCGATGAATTCAAGGAAAACCTGAAGAACGGGGAGGACTGCAACGGGCATATCCATATCGTTACCCCCGATTCGGTCTGTGAGGAGATGATCTATTCCCATTACATCGATTTTCATAAAAAATATCCCCATATCTCGATTAAATTCACCACCGCCGATACCTCGGTCATGTTCGATATGCTCGATCATAACGAGGCGGATCTGATCATCACGCTGGACAGCCACTCGTACCGAAAGGATTACGTGATCGTTAAGGAGGAGCTTCTCCCGATGCATTTCGTCGCGGGGGCCGGATCCAAATTCGCCAAGCGGCGTCTTACCATCAAGGACATTGCGGCCGAGCCCTTTATTCTGACCGAATACGGCCAGGGCTACCGTCGGGTATTGGATAAGGAGCTGGCCAAGCGCTCGCTGGATATCACCCCCGTTCTTGAGATCGGAAGGACCGATATCATCACGCGCATTCTGGCCGAAAGCGAGATGGTCTCCTACCTGCCCGATTTCGTTACCAAGGAGCTGATCGAAACGGGGGAGCTTTGCTATCTCGACGTATGCGATATGAAGGTCGATATCTGGAAGCAGCTGATCTACCATAAAAACAAATGGCTCTCCAAAAGCTTAAAGACCTTTATCGAATATATCAAGGAGAAGGAATTCTCCCATTAAAAAAAGCCTGCGGGAACGCAGGCTTTTTTCGCTTCATTTCAGGCGACGGAAGGCCGCTTCGGCGGCAGCGGGGTCATCCGAAAGACAGAAGAGGACAAGGTTATCGAGGACGAAATAGCGGGCATTCCCCGCCGCCTCGGGAAACAGGCGGGAAACGAGGGCCGCGCGGCGGCGGCACATCGCGAGGATCGCGTCGGTATCGCTGTTGGCAAACGCGGCAAAGGCCGCCACCTCAAAGGGACCTTCGGCCGAGGTGCCGAGATAAAGCGCCGCTTCTTCAACGTGCTCCGCGTATTCACAGCTGCCGTCCTCCTTGGCGTAAAGCGAGAGAAGCAGCTCCTCGGTCAGGGGCTTTTTTTCGCCGTATGGCGAAGCCGCGCTTTGATAGACGGCCCCCGGCGGCAGATCGGGTAGCGCCCCGATAAATTCAAAAAGGGTATCCTTTGCCCCCCGATCCCTTTTTGCTCCGCAGGAAAAAAGCAGGGCAACAAGCAGAAAAACAGAAAAAAATTTTAACTTTTTCATACCACTCTCCGTTATACGGTATGAAAAAAGGACCCAAAAAAGAACCGCGACAGGCGGTTTTCGTTAAGGCTTCCCGAAACCGAAAAAGGATAGCGAGCGTTTTCGCTATCCTTTTTCGGTTTTTCGTTAAAGGTAATTGACAAAAAGGATCACAAGGCTCGTGACGATCATAACGATACCGACCGCGCGGTTTAAGGTCCTCTCGTTGGATCTGTTGGCGATTTTAGCGGCGATCCTTGCCCAAAGCAACGTAAATAAAACGCAAAGCGAAAGGCACAGAATATCGGGAAATCCACCGATTACAAAATGGCTGATGCCCCCTGTAAGCGCCGTGAAGGCCATAATAAATACACTTGTTCCGACTGCCAGATGCGTGGGGTAACCGAGGAAAGCGGTCAAAACAAGCAGCAACATCATTCCTCCACCTGCGCCGACAAAGCCGCAGATAAACCCAACAAATATGCCTCCAAGGACCGCCTTGATCGTTCTGCCTTTGGGCGAAGAGGCAGATCGATCCTTCTTTTTGCCAACAGGCAGGAGAAGAAAGCGTAAGCCGAGGATGATCAGGGCTATCTGCATCGTGCCGCTCATGGCCCGTTCGGGAAGGAAGCTTGCCACAAAGCTTCCGATCGTCGTTACGGCAAGAACGCTCACCAGCAGGGGTATGCTGTTTTTGACGTCCAAATTGCCGTTTCTTTTGTAGGTATACGCGCTGACCGAGCTTGCCAAAACGTCGCTGATAAGGCCTATGCCGACCGCATCATAGGCAGGGATACCCAAAAAGGTTGTCAGCATAGGTCCTATAACGGCGGCAGCACTCATACCGGCAAAGCCGGTTCCGATGCCCGCGCCGGCTCCCGCTATAAAACAGACGAGTATTTTTGCCAAAATATCGTTCACTGCATATCTCCGTTCATTTTTTATTTACTACTGATTGATTATAACAAGAAAGCCATAAAAATACAAGATACTTGATGTGAAAAAAGAGACCTCGATTTTTTAAAATCGAGGCTCTGAAGGGATTAAATAAAATTTCTGAAGGGAAGAAAAACGATCGGCCCTTATCCGCCAAGCTTTGCAAGCTCGGCCTCCAGCGACAGGCGGGTCGCGCGGAATTTTTCAAGCTTCTGCCGTTCGATATCCACGACCGCCTTCGGCGCCCTTGCTACGAAGCTTTCGTTCGCAAGCTTCTTTTCGGTGCGCTCGATATCGGCGGCGTTCTTCTCCAGCTCGCTTGTTAAGCGCGCCTTTTCCTTTTCCACGTCGATCATATCCGAAAGCGGGATATAGGCGGTCACCGAATCGGTAACGATCGTAACGGCGTCATCGGCCCCGTAGGATGCGGGGAAGAGCACCTCGTTTGCCGAGGCGAGCTTTTGGAAGAAGGGGGAGGCGGCACGGAAGGTGTCAAGATGCGGGGTCACAAGGTAGAGCTTGGTCTTGCGGGAAGGGGGTACGTTCATCTCCGAGCGGCGCGCGCGGATCGCGCGGATCGCCGCCAGCACGCGGTCAAGCTCCTCGGCCTCCTTCTTGTAGTTCCAGCTTTCAAGCGGGGTGGGGAAGCGGCTGATCATGATGCTTTCGCATTCGTGCGGCAGGCTTTCGTAGATCTCCTCGGTGATAAAGGGCATAAAGGGATGAAGCAGCTGCAGAATACGGGTCAGCACGTACACCAGCACGTGCGAGGCGACGTAGGCATCCTCACTGCCCTTATCGGCAAGGCGGCTCTTACACAGCTCGATATACCAGTCGCAGAAGATATCCCAGGTGAAATCGTAGATCGAGGAAAGGGCGACCCCCAGCTCGTAATTCTCCAGGGCGTCGTTTACGGTGGTGGAAAGCCCGTAAAGGCGGGAAAGGATCCACTTGTCCTCGGTCTTCAGCTTTTCTTCGGCAGGAAGCGTATAATCCTCGTCGCTGTCCGAAAGGTTCATCAGAACGAAGCGCGAGGCGTTCCAGAGCTTGTTGGCAAAGTTGCGGGCCGCCTCGATCTTCTCCTCCGAGAAGCGCATATCGTTCCCGGGGGAGTTGCCGGAAGCCAGCGCGAAGCGCAGGGCGTCGGCTCCGTATTTATCAATGACCTCCAGGGGGTCAATGCCGTTTCCAAGCGATTTGGACATCTTACGGCCGAGCTTATCGCGTACAAGGCCGTGGATAAAGACGGTATGGAAGGGCTCTTTTCCCGTGTGCTCCAGCGCCGAGAAGATCATACGGGCGACCCAGAAGAAGATGATATCGTACCCGGTCACCAGTACGTCGGTGGGGAAGTAACGGTCAAGATCCTCGGTCTTATCCGGCCAGCCCATCGTCGAGAAGGGCCAAAGGGCGGAGGAGAACCAGGTATCCAGCACGTCACTCTCCTGGGTGACCTTGCCGCCGCATGCGGGGCAGACGGTGATATCCTCCTTCGAGACCGTCACCTTTCCGCAATCGGCACAGGTGAAGGCGGGAATGCGGTGGCCCCACCACAGCTGGCGGGAAATGCACCAGTCGTGCACGTTTTCCATCCAGTTGATATAGGTCTTCGAGAAGCGCTCGGGCTGGAATTTCACCGTGCCGTTCTTAACCACCTCAAGGGCGGGCTCGGCCAGGGGCTTCATTTTTACGAACCACTGATCCGACGTTAAGGGCTCTACGTTCTTATGGCAACGGTAGCAGGTCCCGACGTTATGGGTATAGTCCTCTACCTTAACGAGATAGCCCTCCTTTTCAAGGTCGGCAACGATCGCCTCTCTTGCCGCCATACGGTCAAGCCCGCAGTATTTGCCGCCCTCCTTGTTGATGGAGGCGTCGTCGTTCATCACGCGGATGATCGGCAGGTCATGGCGTTTTCCGACCTCAAAGTCGTTGGGGTCGTGGGCGGGGGTGATCTTTACGCACCCGGTCCCGAAATCCTTCTCGACGTATTCGTCGGCAACCACCGGGATCTCGCGGTTCATCAGCGGAAGGATCAGGCTCTTTCCGACAAGATGCGTATAGCGCTCGTCCTCGGGATGCACCGCGACGGCGGTATCGCCAAGCAGGGTTTCGGGGCGAGTCGTGGCGATGATCACATATTCGTCGCTGTCCTTCACGGGATAGCGGATATGCCAGAAATGGCCGGGCTGCTCGGTGTATTCGACCTCGGCGTCCGAAAGGGCGGTCACACAGTGGGGGCACCAGTTGATGATGCGGTTCCCCTTGTAGATCAGCCCCTTGTTATAAAGGTTTACAAAGACCTCACGCACCGCGCGGGAGCAGCCCTCGTCCATCGTAAAGCGCTCGTGGCTCCAGTCGCAGGAGGTACCCAGCTTTTTCAGCTGGCTGATGATGCGGTTGCCGTATTGGTTTTTCCAATCCCATACGCGCTCAAGGAATTTTTCGCGCCCGAGATCGTAGCGGGTAAGCCCCTCGTTCACACGCAGGTTTTCCTCGACCTTGATCTGGGTGGCGATGCCCGCGTGGTCGGTCCCCGGCACCCAAAGGGTGCTGTATCCCTGCATGCGCTTGGCGCGCACCAGAATATCCTGCAGCGTTTCGTCGAGCGCGTGGCCCATATGCAACTGCCCGGTCACGTTCGGGGGAGGGATCACGATCGAAAAGCTTTTCTTGCTTTTATCGGGATCGGGCTTGAAATATCCCTTTTCGCACCAATTCTCGTAGATGCGATCCTCGAAATCCTTCGGGGAATAGGTCTTCGGTAATTCTTTTCTCATAATAGATCCTTTCGGTTATAATCGTTACAAAAGAAAAAGCGCCCCTGCAACAGGACGCAAGAAGCGCGGTACCACCTGTATTCGTGCCTTACGGCACGCCCTTCATTACCGACTTTCGCGCGGGGGGCGGCGGGGTCTACCAAAAGCAGGGCTTTCTTCTTCCCGCGGCTCGGGGACGACCAACGGTAAGGCATCGGCAAGCTTGCACCGACCGCTTGCTCTCTTATTCCCACTCTTACCGTACTTTCCCGTCAAGGCCATACGGTGCTATTGTAGCATACGAAAAACGAAAAGTCAAGACGAAAGCTTCCAATAAATGAAAAAGTTTATAAGGGAATGCGCGCGTATATGCGCGCGTTCCCCTTGCAAAGCGGAGAAAAGTATGCTACAATGAAGCGAACAAAAACAAAAAAAGGACCTGCTATGAAAGAGATCATACTTTGTAAATTCGGGGAGATCGTCCTGAAGGGCGCCAATCGCGCCGCCTTTGAAAACGACCTGTTGCGTGAGGTGCGTAAGCGCGCGGAGCGGTACGGCCGTTTTTCGGTACGCAGCGTGCAAAGCACACTGACCATCGAGCCGTTGGACGACGGTTGCGATATGGATGGGCTTTTTGAGACCACCCGCCGTGTTTTCGGGATCACGGGGGTCGTGCGCGCGGCGGTGGCCGAGAAGAATACAGAGGATATTCTGCGTGTCGCGAAGGAATACCTTCGCCCCTATCTCGTTGGTGCCAAGACCTTCCGTGCCGACGCGAAGCGCTCGGATAAGCGCTTCCCCTTAAAGTCGCCCCAGCTGGCGGCCGAGCTTGGCGGCGCGGTGCTCTCCGCCTTCCCGGGGATTAGGGTCGATCTTCATCATCCCGACGTGACCGTGTGGGTGGAGATACGCGAGGAATACGCCTTTATCCACGCCGATCAGGAAAAGGGCGCGGGCGGTATGCCGCGCGGCTCGGCGGGGCGGGGACTGCTTCTGCTTTCGGGGGGGATCGACAGCCCGGTCGCCGGCTATATGATGGCGAAGCGGGGCTTGCAGATCGAGGCGCTTCACTTTGAAAGCTTCCCCTATACCAGTGAGCGGGCCAAGGAAAAGGTCATGACGCTCGCCGAGGAGCTGTGCGCCTATTGCTCCCGCATTCACGTGCACGTTATCTCGCTTACCCATATCCAGGAGGAGCTTCGCGACCGGTGTGAGGAAGAATATTTCACCCTGCTTCTCCGCATCTTTATGATGCGCCTTTCCGAGCGGTGCGCCGGCTATTTCGGCTGCGGCGCGCTGATCACGGGGGAAAGCCTCGGGCAGGTCGCCAGCCAGACGCTTGAAGCCATACGGGTGACCGACAGCGTGGTGAATATCCCCGTATTCCGCCCCTGCATCGGCCTTGATAAGGAGGAGATCATCACCATCGCCCGTCGGATCGGTACCTACGATACGGCTATCCTTCCGTATGAGGATTGCTGCACGGTCTTCACCCCCCGCCACCCCCGTACCCGCCCGAAGCTTGAGGCGGTCATGGCGGAGCTTCAAAAGGTCGATTTTGAGGGGCTTCTTGAAGAGGCCTTTGCCACAATGACCACCGAAACCAAGCTTATTTTTGACGGATACCGATAATTTTGTAAAGAAAACGATGCATTTTGAACAAAGACAAAAAGAAAAAGAACCGCATTCGCGGTTCTTTTTCTTTCGGTGAGCGGATCAATACATACCGCCCATGCCGCCGTCCATCGGTGCCTGGGGCATCGGGGGCGTGGGCTCCTTGATATCAAAGACGACCGATTCGGTGGTCAGCACGGTAGCGGCGACCGAGGCGGCGTTCTGCAGGGCAGAGCGGGTCACCTTCGTCGGGTCTACGATACCGGCCTCGATCATATCGGTGTATTCCTCCTTGTAGGCGTCAAAGCCGAAGCCCGCCTTACCGGAGGAGAGGATCTTGTCGATGATGACGCCGCCGTCAAAGCCGGCGTTCTCGGCGATCTGACGCATGGGGGCCTCAAGGCACTTGATGACCAGCTTCACACCGGTCTTCTCGTCGCCGTCCACCGTGTCAAGCAGCTTGCTGACGTCCTTGATCACGTTGACGTAGGCAGTACCGCCGCCCGCGACGATGCCCTCCTCGACCGCCGCCTTGGTGGCGTTCAGCGCATCCTCGATACGCATCTTCTTTTCCTTCATTTCGGTCTCGGTCGCGGCGCCGACCTTGATAACGGCAACGCCACCCGCAAGCTTCGCAAGACGCTCCTGCAGCTTTTCGCGGTCGAAATCCGAGGTGGTGGTCTCCAGCGCCGTGCGGATCTGGCCGACGCGGTTCTTGATCTCCTCGCTGTCGCCGGCTCCGTCAACGATCAGGGTGTTCTCCTTGTTGACCTTGACCTGACGGGCCTTACCGAGCTGGGCGATCGAGGTATCCTTCAGATCCAGACCAAGCTCGTCGGTGATGACCGTGCCGCCGGTAAGAATGGCGATATCGCGAAGCATTTCCTTTCTTCTGTCACCGAAGCCGGGGGCCTTGACGGCCACGCAGGTGAAGGTGCCGCGCAGACGGTTGAGGACCAGGGTCGTAAGGGCTTCGCCCTCGACGTCCTCGGCAATGATGAGAAGCTTCTTGCCCGACTGAACGATCTGCTCGAGCAGCGGCAGAAGATCCTGAATGGTGGAGATCTTCTTATCGGTGATAAGGATGAGGGCGTCATCAAGCACCGCCTCCATCTTATCGGTATCGGTTACCATGTAGGGGGAAAGGTAGCCGCGGTCAAACTGCATACCCTCCACGACCTCGCTGTAGGTCTCGGCGCTCTTGGATTCCTCGACCGTGATGACCCCGTCGGAGGTCACCTTTTCCATCGCGTCGGCGATCAGGGTTCCGATCACCTCGTCTCCGGCGGAAATGGTACCGACACGGGCGATATCCTCGGTGCCGTTGACCTTCTTCGAGATCTTAACGAGGCTCGATACCGCGGTATCGACCGCGCGGAAGATCCCCTTGCGAAGCACCATGGGATTGGCGCCCGCGGCGATGTTCTTCATTCCCTCGTGGATAAGGGCCTGCGCCAGAAGGGTAGCGGTGGTGGTACCGTCTCCGGCGGCGTCGTTCGTCTTGGTCGCGACCTCCTTGACCAGCTGCGCCCCCATATTCTCGGAAGCGTCGGGCAGCTCGATCTCCTTGGCGATGGTCACACCGTCGTTGGTGATGAGGGGCGTGCCGAACTTCTTGTCAAGAACGACGTTGCGTCCCTTCGGGCCCATCGTGATTTTTACGGTGTTGGCCAGCTTGTCAACCCCGCGAAGAAGCGCGTTTCTCGCTTCGATGCCGTAAAGAATTTCTTTTGCCATGATCGATTATCTCCTTATTCTACGATTGCCAGAATATCGCTCTGACGGACGATGCTGTATTCGGTACCGTCGTATTTTACCTCGGTACCCGCGTACTTGGCCGTGATGACCTTATCGCCGACCTTAACGATCATTTCTACCTCGTTGCCGTCAACAAGACCGCCGGGGCCAACGGCCACGACTTCGGCGACCTGGGGCTTTTCCTTGGCAGAGCCCGGCAGGATGATGCCGCCCTTGCTGGTTTCCTCGATCTCGACCGATTTGACGACGACACGGTCTGCAAGCGGTTTCAGTTTCATAAATAACCCTCCTAAAATCCTTCCCCTTCCGTTGGGGGAAATAACAAAATCCGGTTTTAGCACTCAAAGAACCCGAGTGCTAATTCTTGTTCTATTTTAATATGCTTCGTGGGAAAAATCAAGGCATTTTTCCATTGTTCACACATAATTAACAAATAGAGGAAAAAATGCGAAAAGGCCTACTCCGCCAGAAACTCGCGAAAGAAGGAAAGGATGCGCTTTTCCTCGCGGGAGACCTTCACTTGGGTAAGCCCCAGGGCCCGCGCGGTCTCCTCCTGCGAATAGTCCCTGAAATAGCGCAGGAGAATGATCTTTTTCCGAAGGTCGGGCAGGTGGGAAATGGCATCGGCGATCACGAGGCGGTCAAAGCTCCGTTGATTTTCCTCCTCGTCATACAGCGTCGACTCCAGCGTGACGCCCTCCTGCTCGCCGAACAGGTTATCCGAAAGATACGCTACGGGCGTGACCGAATCAAGCGCGGCCGCCGCCTCCTCGGGGCTTACCTCGCACTCCTTGGCAAGAACCTCGATACGTACGTCGATCTCTCCTGCCGCGATGTGGCGGTCTCGTGCCGCCATCAGTCGGGCACCGAGGCGCTTTTGCGTGCGGGAGATCTTTATCGGGCCGTCGTCCCGCAAAAAACGGCGGATCTCGCCGAATATCAGGGGAACGGCATAGGTCGAAAAGGCGCAGCCCCTTTGGGGATCGAAGGTACGGATGGCCTTGATAAGGCCGAGGTTACCAAGCTCGATCAGATCCTCAAGATCGGTCCCTCTTCCGCAAAAGCGCAGGGCAATGCCGCGGACCAGCCCGCCGTTCAGGCGTACCAGCTCCTCGGTCGCCTTTTTGTCCCCTTCGCGGGAGCGGAGCAAAAGGGGCAGGTTTTCACTGAATTTTGTTTTTTCCATTTATATTTAAGTCAGGAGAGGCACTTCTTCATACTTACCCTTGTTCCCTTGCCGACGCGACTGCTGACGAAGAGGCGGTCGGTAAAGGTCTCCATCACCGAAAAGCCCATGCCGCTTCGTTCTCCGTCGGTATTGGTGGTATACAGGGGCTGTCGTGCCAGCTTCACATCGGGGATGCCGCAGCCGCGGTCCCGGATCACGACCGTCAGGCTTCTGTCCTCAAAAAGGGTTACCGATATGTAAATAGGGCCCATCTCCCCCCGATAGCCGTGTACGATGCAGTTGGTGACCGCCTCCGACACCGCGCATTTCAGGTCTGCCACCTCCTCGATCGTGGGATCGAGTTGCGCGATAAAGGCCCCGATGATCGCGCGGGAGACCGCCTCGTTGGCGGAAAGGGCGGGGAGGGTAAGCTTTAATTCGTTTATCTTCTTCGGTTTCATGTTTTTCTCCTTTTATGCTTCTATCGTAAGATTTTTCAGACGTCCGATCCCGGCGATGCTGAGGATCTTTTTCACACGGGGTGAGGGACTTTGCAGGGATACCGGTATCTGCAGCTCCTGGCAAAGCGCGCACCGCCCGAGGATCAGCCCCAGCCCCGCGCTGTCCATAAACGCCACGTTCGAAAGATCAAGCACAAGGGTCTTGGGGTGATATTTAAAAAGAGAAGCGTCGATCGCCTCTCGGGCCCCCTTGGCGCTGTGATGGTCGATCTCGCCCGCGAGCCGCGCCGTCAGCGACCCTCCCTTATAGGTAAATTCCACGAAAAGATTTTCCTTTGTCATACGTTTCCTCCTTTTTCCGGTAAGGCTATTGTAGCAAAGGAAAAGGAAATATTTTGTCGCACCGTGACGGCGGGGGAAAAAAGCGAAAAATTCATAAATTCTTTTAAATTTTCGGCATTTTTTTCAAGAGAAGGGGGGCGCTTGTGTGCAGATTGCGGTATTTTGCGACTTGCTTGACGAAATGCTTGACTTTTTCGGGGTTGTATGTTATATTAAGTTGTATTGTTATGAATTAATAACACGCAAAACCTTTACATGAATGGAGCAAAGCGAAAATGAGAAACACGTTACGGTTCGTACTTGTCCTTGCGGCGATTCTTTCGCTGGGACTTTTGCTTGCATCCTGCGGAGACGATCCTGCCACCACCACAACGGCAGCGGTCACCACCACCGCAGATCCCGGTGCAACGACGACTGCCCCCGTTACCACGGCGGCCGTCACCCACAAAATAACCTTCAAGGCCGGCACCCTGCGCGAGAACGGGACGGTCGGCGCCCCGTTTAATACGGTCGGCGAGGTCACCTTCGCTCCCGGGGATACCTCGGTGAGTGAGCCTGCCTGCCCCCCGATCGACGGGTATATCGTCGAATGGGATTCCTATACCCTTGGCACGAAGGATATTGTGGTCAATGCGGTATATACCTCGCTGGAGAAGGGGACCGATGGGCTGAGCTATGCGCTTGTGACGCCCGAGGAGGGTGATCCTTACGTCGAGGTCATCGGCTATAACGGCAGGGCCGAGCGCAAGACCGTTATCGTCCCCGCGACCTACGAGATGAAGAACGCCGACAACCAGACGGTCGCTTATCCCGTGAAGGCGATCGGCGCCCAGGCCTTCCTGAACCACCCCATGCAGACCATCCTCTTCCTGGGAGAGATCGTGTCGATGGGCGATCAGGCCTTCTCGGGCTGTGAAAACCTCCTTTCGATCACGATCCCCGCTGTCGAGACCATCGGGGAATACGCCTTCTTCGATTGCCGTTCGCTTACGGCGGTCACGATCCCCGATTCGGTCAAGACCGTCGGGCACGGCGCCTTTGCCAACTGCTATGCGCTTCGTACCCTTGTGATCGGCTCCCAGGTGGAGACGATCGAGGAGAGCGCCTTCTCCGCCTGCCACAGCCTTGCGGCGGTCACGGTTCCTTCTTCGGTCCGTAAGGTCGGAAACCGTGCCTTCCTCGGCTGCCTCGAGCTTTCCTCGCTTACGGTGCTTGGTAACCCGACGCTGGAAAGCAACGTTTTCGTCGGCTGCGTCAAGCTGCGCGAGGCGGCGATCCCCGCCGGCTGGCTGCACGAGATCTCCAAGGCCAACCTGCGTACGCTTACGGTGACCGCCGGGGTCTCGATCCCGGACGGCGCGCTTTCCGATGCCCCCCTGCTTGAAACTGTTTCTCTTCCCGCTTCGCTTAACCATATCGGCTCTCTTGCCTTCTACGGCTGCTATTCGCTTCAAACGGTAACCGTGAACGCCGAAAACACGGCGTTCTGCGTACAGGGCGGCTTCCTTTATACAAAAGACCTTAAAACGCTTTTGCTGGTGCCCGCCCAAACGACCGGCACCGTAGACGTTTATCCTGCGGTCGAAACGATCGCCGACGGCGCGTTTGCCTACTGCGCGGCCATGGAGATCGTTCACCTGCCCTCGGGTATCCTTTCGGTCGGCCGCTCGGCCTTTGAGGGCTGCATCGCCCTTACTGCCATCTCTTTACCGAACGGGACGCTTTCGGTCGGCGCCAACGCCTTTGCGGGCTGCACCGGCCTTGAGACGGTCGTCCTGCCGGTTACCCTTGAAACGGTTGGAGACGGGATCCTTTCCGGCTGCGTGTCTGTGACCGAGGCCTCGGTTCCCGCCAACGTAGCCCTTGCGCTGGAGAAGGCGAACCTTCGTAAGCTGACCATCACCGGCGGTAGCTTCATCGGCGTAAAGGCCTTCTACAACTGCGAAAATCTGGAAGATATCGTTCTGGCCGATTCGCTTACCACCATCGGCGCCAACGCCTTCACCGGCACCGCGTATTATAACGATGACGCGAATTGGACGGCCGTGGGCGAAGGAAAGCTTCTGTACATCGGCAATCACCTGATCGCCGCCAAGAATGTCAGCGGTGAATGCACCGTGCGCGCGGGTGTTGTAACGGTTGCGGCCGCGGCCTTCGCGGGCAACACCGAAATGACCTCGGTCGTTCTCCCCGAAACCGTCGTCAGCATCGGAAAGGAAGCCTTTAAGAACTGTGTTTCGGTCAACGCCGCCACGGTTCCCGCCTCGGCTCTTTCCTCGATGCCCCTTTCCGCCCTTACCTCGATCACCATCGTCAGCGGCTCGATCCCCGAAAACGCCTTCGCGGGCTGCACGGGCCTTGCCAGCATTACTCTCGGTGCCGGGGTTACCGCCATCGGCGCCAACGCCTTTGACGATACCGCCTATTATAAAGACGCTTCGAACTGGAGCGACGGCGGAAAGACGCTTTACATCAACAACTGCCTGATCCTTGCCAAGGGTGAGGTGAGCGGCGCGTTCACGGTGAAGGAAAACACCTCCCTTATCGCCAACAGCGCCTTTGCGGGTAACACCGCGCTGACCGCGGTCAGCTTCCCCGCAAGCCTTCAGTACATCGGAAACGGGGCCTTCCTCGGCTGTAGCGAGATCGCCGATATCGCCCTGCCCGCTACCCTTAAAGCGGTTGGCGACAACGCCTTCCGGGGCTGTCTTAGAGCCGCCTCGGTCAACATTCCCGAAAACGTCGTGATCGGGAAGGAGGCCTTCCGCGGTTGTGAGGCGATCGAAACGCTTCTCATTCCCGTCAGCGTAACGAGCATTGGGGAGAATGCCTTTGCGGACTGCACCGCGCTTCGCACGGTCAGCATTCCCGCCGCGGTCGTTTCCTCCATCCACAAGAAATTCCTTGAGACCGTCACGATCACCGACGGGGTCGCGCTGGAGAACGAGGCCTTTAAGAACAGCCTGAATCTTACCTCGGTCACCCTGCCCGAAGGACTTGTGAGCCTTGGCGACGGTGCCTTCAGCGGCTGTGTGCTTCTGACAAGCATTCAGCTCCCCGCTTCGCTTACCGAGCTGGGCAAGGGTGTCTTTGTCGGCTGCTCGGCGCTTACGAGCGTGACGCTCGCCGCCGGGAATGAAGCCTTTGCTTCGGAAGAGGGCGTACTGTATAATGCGAACAAATCGACGCTTATCGTCGTTCCCGCGCAAAAGACCGCCTTCACCATTCCCACGTCGGTTACGAAGATCGCCGATTACGCCTTTGCAAACGGCCTCTTAACGAGCATCGTGGTTCCCGATACGGTCGTCGCGATCGGCGCAGGTGCCTTTAGCGAATGCGCTGCGCTGAAGAGCTTAGCGCTTCCCGCGGGGATCGGCAGACTGGATAACAGCGTTTTTGTGGGTTGTACGGCTTTGGAAAGCGTAATAGCGCCTACCTTGGTTCTGAATTCCACCTTCGTTTCGATCGTGAAGGATTCGCTTGTCGAGCTTTACATCAACGGCGGTAACGGAACCTCGAACTTCACCACAAACTTCTCGTCCTGCACCGGTCTTACGAGGCTGATGGTCGATTCTTCGGTAAACAACGGCTTCCACGCAAACGCCTTTGGCGGCTGCGCTTCGCTCCGTGAAGCCAACGTTACCGTCAAGGCCGCGCTTAACCTGCCGGCTACGATCGAAAAGCTGACGGTCAACAGCGGCGAGATCAACGCGACCGCCGTGAATGCCCTGAACCGTAAGACCGCGCTTACCTCGGTCTTGATCGGGGAAGGCGTAACGATCAGCGGCAGCGGCCTTCTTGATAACGTTTCGACCCTTACGGCCATCTTCTGCGAAGGCGAAAGACCCGCGGATTGGGATACCAATAAGTGGACGGCCAAGACGGTCTATTTCAACGGGGAATGGAGCTATGTTGACGGAGTGCCCACTCCCAACGTCGCCCCGTAACCAAAAAAGAAAAACGCGAGAGCTATTCTCGCGTTTTTTCTTTTTTATCCCTTCTTGCGGCTTTCTTTTTCGGCGCGCGAAGCGGCAGAAGAAGGCCGCTTGGAAAAATCGCTTCCCGGTGGATGCTTTCCCTTACGGTACGCCCGCGATGCGAGAGCGAAAGTCGCCTTTCACAGGCAAGATGATCCCCCTCCTCGCGACACACGGTCGAAAGCGAAAGGCGGTGCGGGCTATGTGAAAAGCGCCCCCCCTGCCCCTCTCCCTCCCCGTATTGCCGAAGCAGGGCGGGGTAAAGCTTTTCCTCGGCTACCGTAACGATCCTTTGCTCCATTTCCCGATAAAAGGCATTGATCCTCTCAAAAGGAGCTCCCTCCTCGGTAAGATGGGGAAGCGAGACCGAAAGCGAAAGAAGCGGGACCGCACCCTTTTTATAGATCCTTTGAAGCGTTCGGTATGTAAAATCCATAGATCCCTCCTTTATCTATATATGAAGATAAAGGAAGAAAAATACGAAAAAAGCCCGCGGCTCCCTTTCAAAGAAAGCCACGGGCTTTTTTTCTTTTATTCAAAGGCGGCAAGATAGGCCTTCTGCTCCTTCGTCAGGCGATCGATCGAAAGGCCCATGCCCGAAAGCTTACAAAGGGCGACCTCGCGGTCGATCTCGGCGGGGACGCGGTATACGCGCGGAGAAAGCGTTCCCCGCTTCGCGGCCAGGTACTCAAGGCACTTGGCTTGAATGGAAAAGCTCATATCCATGATCTCGGCGGGGTGTCCGTTTCCGGCGGCGAGGTTGACCAGCCGCCCCTCGGCAAGGAGATTTAGGATCCGCCCGTCCCTTTGGCGGTATCCCGTGATATTCGGCTTGCGCTCGAAGATCTCGGTAGCGTCGGCCGCCAGATCCTCCTTGTTGATCTCTACGTCAAAATGGCCCGAGTTTGCTAAAAGGACCCCGTCCTTCATCCGATCAAAATGTGTTTTGGTAAGCACGTCGCGGCAGCCGGTCAGGGTGATAAAGAGATCGCCGAGCGGCGCGGCTTTATCCATCGGCATGACCGAAAAGCCGTCCATCGCCGCCTCGATCGCCTTCACGGGATCGACCTCGGTCACGATAACGATCGCCCCCATGCCGCGGGCCCGCATCGCGACCCCCTTGCCGCACCAGCCGTAGCCGGCAATAACCGTTACCTTGCCCGCCAGGACGAGGTTGGTGGTGTTCATAATGCCGTCCAGCGTCGACTGCCCCGTGCCGTAGCGGTTATCGAAAAGATGCTTGCAGTCGGCGTCGTTTACGTCAAACATCGGGAAGGAAAGCCCGCCCGAGGCTTCTCTGGCCAAAAGGCGGTGGATCCCCGTCGTCGTTTCCTCGGCCCCGCCGATCAGGCAATCGCCAAACGCACGGGCCTCTCCGTGCAAAAGGGCGGTCAGATCCCCGCCGTCGTCGATCATAAGGTGGGGATGGCAGGAAAGCACCGAAAGAAGATGCTGCTTATATTCCTCCTCGTTGACGCCGTGGCGCGCGAAGACCTTTACGCCGTAGGTGGAAAGGGCGGCCGCCACGTCATCCTGGGTCGAAAGCGGGTTACAGCCGGTGGCGTATACCTCGGCCCCGCCGTCCTTTAAGACGGTGGCCAGATACGCCGTTTTGGCCTCCAAATGGATCGAGGTGGCGATCCGCATCCCCGCGAACGGCTTTCTTTTTATGAAATCCTCGCGGATCGAAGAAAGCACGGGCATATAAGAGCGTACCCAGTCGATCTTCTCCTGTCCCTTTGGGGCGAGCGCGATGTCTTTGATGTCCATGGGATATAATACCTCTTTTTGTTATTTTTGTAAAGCTTACTTTCCCAAATGGCAAAGAAAGCCGATCTGCATATACTGAAAGGGTAAGGCTTGCGGCCAAAGACGGCCGTATGGAGGAATTATGCTTGTTATAAAAAATTACAATCGGGAGCGGGCGCGCAGCTACGCTTCGGCCTGGGCCTTTTCCCGCAATCCGCTTTTTACCGATTTTTCGGGCATTGGCGGCGATTGCACCAATTTTGTTTCTCAATGTGTTTTTGCCGGCTCCTGCCGTATGAACTTTACCCCGATCTACGGCTGGTACTATCTCGACGCAAACGACCGTACCGCTTCCTTCACGGGGGTCGAATACTTTTACGATTTTCTCCTCTCCAACGAGGGGGAGGGCCCCTTCGGTCGGGAGGTGAATACCGACGAATGTGAGGTCGGGGACGTGATCCAGCTGGGAAGAGAGGGGGAGCGCTATTACCACACGCTTCTCGTTGTCGGGAAGGAGGGGGAGGACTTTTTGGTGGCCGCCCACTCGGAGGATGCTTACGGTCGAAGGCTTTCGGATTACAGCTTCGATCGGGCGCGGTATCTGCATATCGAGGGAGTGCGTGTGGAGGTCGCCGTGCGGGAGGACTGCTACCTGCCGCTTATCGAGGGGGAGGCGCTTCTGATCGCGGGCAGCGGCATCGGCCTGCCAAGCGTGCCGCCGGGCGGCGAGGCCCCACCTCCCGCGGAGCCCCCAATGCCCGAAGGGCCACCTATGCCCTTATAGGATCAGCTCGTAAAGCGAAAGAAGCTCTTCCTCGATTTTTTGCTTTTCCTCGATAAGGGCGGCGGCGCGGATATAATCGCTGGCCGCCTCACCAAACAGCTCCTCGTCAATTTCCGAAAGGCGCGCTTCTAAAAGCGGCGCCTTTTTCTTTGCGGCCTCCACCCTTCGCTCGGCGGCGCGGCGCTCGGCCTCCTTTTTGCGCTTTTCCTCGTAGCTCTCGCGACGCTTCTGCTTTTCCTCGTCCTCTTTTTTCGGCACAGAGGCCTCGGTGCGGCTCGCTTCCCGCAGGGAAAGATAGGCAGCGTACGGATTTTCGCTCCCGAAGAGCGGATAATCCTTCGCCCCCGAGGGGGAAAGCTCGATAATACGGGTGGAAAGGGTATCAATGAAATAGCGGTCGTGCGATACCGCGAGAATGGTGCCGGGGAAGTCCAAGAGGGCTTCCTCCAGGGCCTCGCGGGAGCCGATGTCCAGATGGTTGGTCGGCTCGTCTAAGATCAAAAGATTGGTCTTTTTTAAGATCAGCTTGCAAAGGGTCAGACGCGCCCGCTCCCCGCCCGAAAGAGAGGCAATCCTTTTGTCGATATTCTCGGCAAAAAAGAGAAAGCGGGCAAGCGAGGCGCGGATCTCCTCGTTTTTCATCGCGGGGTAGGTATCGGCGATCTCCTCAAAGACCGTCTTTTCCTCCGAAAACAGGCGGTTCTCCTGGTCAAAATACCCGATCTCGACGTTATATCCGAATTCGATCCTTCCCGCTCGCTTCGGCAGGGCCCCGATAAGCAGCTTCATAAGCGTCGATTTCCCACAGCCGTTATCCCCCACGAACAGGATACGCTCTCCCTTACGGACGAAGAAGGAAAGCTCGTGAAGAAGCGGCTTTTCGCCGTAGGAGAAGGAAAGGTTTTTTACCGTCAGCACGTCGTTCCCCGATTCCTCCCCCGAGAAGGAAAGGCGGATGGTCCTCTCGGGTCCCTTGACCCTTTCGACCTTTTCCATGCGGTCCAGCTGCTTTTGCTTGGAGCGAATGGTCACGAAGTTATGCTCCATCCCGCACTTTCGCTGAAAGGCGATGTTTTTTTCGATCTTTTCGATCTCCTTCTGCTGCTCCTTATAGCGCTTGGTCTGGGAGGCGAGCTCCTCGGCCTCCAGAAGCCTTGCCTTGCTGTAATTGCCGGGAAAGAGACGCGCGTGATTGCGCTCGATCTTTAAGGTCTTGTTGGTAACGCGGTCAAGAAAATAACGGTCGTGCGAGATCAGCAGAACCGTCTTTTTATAGCCGATCAGGAATTCCTCCAGCCACGAAAGGGCATCGGCGTCCAGGTGGTTGGTCGGCTCGTCAAGAAATAAAATGTCGGGCTCACCGATCAGCAGGCGGCAAAGAGAAAGGCGGGTGGCCTGTCCGCCCGAAAGTGAGGCGATCGGCAGGGAAAGCTCATTCTCCCGAAAGCCCATGCGAAGCAGCATAGAGCGGCAGCGCCCGCGGGCCTCAGCCCCGCCCCCCTCGGCGTAGCGGCGATGCGCCGCCTCAAGCGAAGCCGAAAGAGAAGCGATCCGCCCTGTCTTTTCGGCGGGGGTGTTCTGCAGCTCCTCGGAAAGAGAGGCGATCTCGTCCTCCAGTCCCAGAATATCCGAGAAGGCCTCGTACATCAAGGAAAGCGGGGTCTTATCCGAGGACTTGGCAAAAAGGGCGGTGCTTTGCGAAAGATAGCCAACGCTTTTTCCCTTGGCTAAATAGACCTGCCCGCAGTCGGGCGCAAGCTCGGAAAGCAGCAGGCGGAAGAGCGTGGTCTTTCCGGCCCCGTTCGATCCGATAATGCCGAGCTTATCCCCCTCGTTCACCGAAAAAGAGACCCCGTCGAGAACCGTGTTCTCGCCGAAGGCAAGGGAAAGATTGGAGGCGGATAAGATGACCATAAAAAGCTCCTGTCGCAAATTTACAAAAAAGCCGCTTACGGCTTTTCTGTATCAAGAATGGCTAATAGCTTCTGAAATTCTTCGGGGAGAGGGCTTTCAAAGGAGACCCTCTCCTTGGTTTTGGGGTGAATAAAGGAAAGACGCGCGGCGTGCAGGCATTGCCCCGAAAGAAGGCGCGCGTGCTTTTTTTCAAAGGGAGTCCTTCCGCCGCCGTATACCGTATCCCCGAGCAGCGGATGCCCAAGGTGCGACATATGCACGCGGATCTGGTGGGTACGCCCGGTCTCCAGGCGCAGCGAAAGATAGCTGATGCCCGCAAAGCGCCCAAGCACCGTATAATGCGTTACGGCGTTTCTCGTTTTCGCGCTTCCGTCGCAAAGAACGGCCATACGCTTGCGGTCGATGGGGTGGCGCCCGATCGGCAGATCGACGGTCCCTTCGTCATTGGTAAAGCCGCCGCTGACCAAGGCGCGGTATTCACGCTCGATGCCGTGATGCTCAAGCTGCGCGGCAAGGCCGCGGTGGGCCATATCGTTCTTGGCTACCACCAGAAGCCCGCTTGTGTCCTTATCGATGCGATGCACGATCCCGGGGCGCAAAACGCCCCCAATGCCCGAAAGCTGCCCTTTGCAATGATGAAGCAGGGCGTTGACCAGCGTGCCGCTTTCGTTCCCGGGGGCAGGATGCACCACCATCCCCTTCGGCTTGTCGATCACCAAAAGATCGGCGTCCTCGTAAACGACCGAAAGCGGGATATCCTCGGGTAAGGCCAAGGACTCGGTCGGCTCACTCGGGGTAAAGACGATCTCGTCCCCCGCCTTCACGGTATAGCTGCGGCGCGCGGCCCTTCCGTTGACCGATACCGCCCCCTCCTCGATCGCCTTCGCGCAGGCCGAGCGGGAAAGCCCGCTCTTTTCCGAGAGGAAGCTGTCTAAACGGCCAAGGCCGTCGTTTTCATCCGCCAAGAGAATCATCGTTCTTCTCCTGTATTTTGAGGGTGACCTCGGCTTTTTTTGCCTTTTCTGCCTTTATTTCGTCTAACAAAACCGAAAGGAAGAAAAGCGCCGCCCCCACGCAAACAAAGCTGTCCGCCCCGTTGAAGATGGCGAAATCAATAAGCGTGAAATCAATAAAGTCGATGACCTCGCCAAGGGCGATACGGTCGATCATATTGCCAACGCCCCCCGAAAGGATCATCGAAAGCGAGACAAGATACAAGGGGCTGTTGTTCTTCGTGTAAAAAAGATAGATGCCGACGGCGACGATCGTGACGCTCGAAAGCACCAGAAAGACCCAGCGATGCTCGGCAAGCATCCCGAAGGCGGCGCCTCTGTTGCGGATATAGGTGATATGGATAACGTCCTTGATGATCGGGATCGATTGGTGCAGCGTCATATGCGTAACGACCAGCCACTTCGTCAGCTGGTCAAGCGCAAGCCCCAGAACGAAAACAAGGGGGCACAGCCATTTTTTGGAAAGCACTCGTTTGCTCATAGAAAAACCTCTTTACGCGAAAAATGCAGAAAGGATCGAAAGAAGGATAAAGGTGACGAGAAAGGAAAGATCGATGGGAGAGCGGCGCGCAAACTCGAACCGATCCATAAAGCGCCGCACGGGGGCAACGACAAAGTCGGTCACCGTATAAAGAAAACGGCGGATCGGCCCCTCCTCGCCCGAAGGGGGAAACCAGGAAAGAATGGCGGTGATGAACATACAAAGCTGCACCGCCTCCAAAAGGAGAAATACAGTGCTTTTCAGCACGGCTAACACGATCATAGAAGACCCCTCATTTATTCGGTATCGGCCGGGGTGGAGAAGAGAGAGGAGACCGGGCTCTGCTCTCTTTCGGGCGCTTCGGCCCCAAGGCCTAAGCTCTCGGCCTCGGAAAGCGTTACGTTGCCCCCGGTCAGAATAAAGGTCGTGTTCCCCGCGATCTTCTTCATGCCGCCGTCAAGCGAATACACGACCCCGCTGATGAAATCAAGCAGGTGCCGAAGCTCGTCCCGCTCGACCTTCTCAACGTTCATGACCACCGTGTTCCCCGCCAGCAGCTCATCGGCCACCAGTGGCGCGTCGGCAAATTTCTCGGGGCGCATCACCTTTAAGCTGATGCTCGGCTTGCTTTCTTTTTCGGCTTCATAGGACGCCGCTTGACGGGGGGCGCCTCCCTTACGGAAAAAAGACATAATAGGCTCCTTTCAGTTCTTCTTTTCAAAAAGCGTTCTTCCAACGCGTACCAGTGTCGCGCCCTCCTCGGCGGCCACCTCGTAGCTATTGCTCATGCCCATCGAAAGGATAGGCTCCTCGGTGGTGAACAGTCGCTCCCGCTTCGCTTCCTCCAAAAGGGCGCGCGTTAAACGGAAATAGGGGCGGTAATCCTCGGGGTCGTCACAGTCGGGCCCCATCGTCATCAGCCCAACGGGGGAAAGATGGGGCAGGGCACGAAGCGAGCGAAGGAAGGGAAGCACCTCTTCGGGCATAAGGCCGCCCTTTGCCTCCTCGCGGCCGCTGTTGACTTCAATAAGAACGGGAACGCTTACCCCGCGCTTTTCGCCCAGCCGCTCGATCTCGGCGGCCAATTTCTCGGAATCCAGCGATTGAATAAGCGCGGCGCTTCCCACCACGTACTTGACCTTGTTGGTCTGCAGCGAGCCGATCAGATGCACCTCGGTGGTAAGGCCCATTTCCGAAACGATCGCAAAGCGCTCACGGAACAGCTGGGCGCGGTTTTCCCCGATCGCCTCTACCCCAAAGGAGAGAAGCGCGCCTACCTCCTCGTTCGTTGCGCTTTTGGTCACGGCAAGGAGCTTCGGTACCCGGTTGCCGCTCTTTTTTGCGGCGGCCTTTAGCTTCGCCCGCACCCTTTCAAGGTTTTCTTTTATATAGCTGTACGTGCTTTCCATAGAACTTTCCCTTAATACATATTTTATCATTATACAGTATAACACAAAAAAGGGCCGATTGCAAGGCTTGCTTGAAAATGGGGAAGCTTTTTTCCAAAAATTAAAAACGGCAAGCGTGAACGCAACATTTCGAAAATTTGATAAAAAAAGCGGTAATTTAGTTGATAAAAGTACGAAAAGCCCTTGCGGTAAAGCAAAAAATATGCTACAATACAAAGAAGAAATATGAGGTGGCGTATGGAAGAAAAGATCATACAGGCGAGTCTGCCGTCGGTGGCGGCCCTTGCGTATCTCGGCGATGCCCTGCATAGCCTTGATATGAGAGGGCGCGCGGTCGCGCGCGGCTTTTCGCGCTCGGAGGACCTGCATCGCTTTGTAACCGAATACGTGAACGCGGCGGCCCAGGCCGAGATGCTCCTTTCGATCGAGCCGCTTCTGGATGAGGACGAGCGGGCAACCGTTCGCCGCGCGGCCAATTCCCATCACCTGCAACGCCCGAAGCACATGAAGATCGCCGAATATCGGCGTGCCACGGGCTTTGAGGCGCTTTTGGGAATGCTGTATACCCTGAAAAAGGAGGCGCGCCTGCAGGCCCTGCTTGACGCCGCTTACGAAAACTATACCAACCGAAAAGAGGACAAAAAGAGTGATTCAGAAGATTAAAGGAACCATGGACATCTTACCCGAGCAGACCCCCCTGTTTCGGTATATCGAAAGCTGCATGCGTGAGGAGGCCGAGCGGTACGGGTACGGGGAGATCCGCACCCCCACCTTCGAGAACACCGCCCTTTTCGTACGCGGCGTAGGCGACACCACCGACGTCGTGCAAAAGGAAATGTACACCTTTGCCGACCGTGACGAGGGGCGATCGATCTCGCTTCGCCCCGAGGGAACCGCCTCGGTCGTGCGCGCGCTGCTTGAGAACGGCCGCCACGTGGGCGCCATGCCGCAGAAGTTCTATTACATCATCAACTGCTTCCGCCACGAGGCTCCGCAGGCGGGCCGAAGCCGTGAGTTCTTTCAGTTCGGGGTCGAGTGCTTCGGGGCCGAATCCCCGTCGGCCGACGCCAACGCCATCGCTCTTGCCGCCTCGGTCCTTCGCCGCCTGGGGCTGCATGATGTGAAGCTGCATCTGAATTCGATCGGGTGCAAATGCTGTCGTCCCGCCTACCGCCAAGCGCTTATCGAATACTACGAGGGCGAAAAGGAAACGCTGTGCGATACCTGCAAGACCCGCCTTTCGCAAAACCCGCTTCGCCTGCTCGACTGCAAAAATCCCCCCTGCGCCGCGTTGGCGAAATCGGCCCCCCGCACGGTCGATTATCTGTGCGACGGTTGCCGCGCCCACTTCGATACGCTCTGCAAGATGCTCGACGGTATGGGCATTTCCTATACGGTCGACCCCGCGATCGTTCGCGGGCTTGATTACTATACCCGCACGGTCTTTGAATTTATCGCCGAGGGCATTGCCGCCCAAAGCACCGTCTGCGGCGGCGGCCGTTATGACGGGCTTGTTGAGTCGCTTGGTGGGCCCGCCCTGCCCGGCATCGGCTTCGGTATGGGTATTACCCGTCTTAT
>JAZNDS010000052.1:0-26654 GCA_045588145.1 Eubacteriales bacterium
GGCGGAAAAGCTCTCCAAGGAGTGCGGGGCCCTTGCCATACGGGCGGATTCCTCGTCCTCCTCCGAGGTCAGGGAGGCGGTGCGGGCGGCTTATGAAGCCCTTTCGCATATCGATGTTCTCATCAACAACGCCGCGATCTCCTCGTTTTCGCTTTTTACCGATATCACCGACGAGGAATTTTCGCGTATGTTCGCCGTGAACGTCAACGGCCCCTTTTATTACACCAAGGCGGTCCTGCCCGAAATGATCCGCCGTAAAGCGGGGCGCATTATCAACCTTTCGTCGATCTTCGGGCAAAGCGGCGCCTCGTGCGAGGTGCATTATTCGGCCAGCAAGGCGGCCCTGATCGGTTTAACGCGTGCCTTGGCCAAGGAGGTCGGCCCCTCGGGCATCACGGTCAACTGCGTGGCCCCCGGTGTGATCGACACCGATATGAACCGCCGCCTTGGCGAAGAGGACAAGCGGGCGCTTTGCGAGGATACGCCGCTCGGACGCATGGGGACCCCCGACGAGGTGGCCGAGGCCCTATTGTATCTTGCGGGGGAGGGCGCTTCTTTTATCACCGGGCAGGTGCTGACGGTCGATGGGGGCTTTCTTCTTTAAAATATTCGGGAAAATCTTCTTTTCCTCTTGCATATCTTTTTATTATCTGTTATACTATATATGTGTTATTTCCAGAGACCGGATAGGACCATACTGGCCGGGGCGGTAGCGGTGCCTTGTACCTGAAATCCGCTATAGCAGGGGTGATTTCCGTATAGAGGGGCCGGTTTGTGCAGTCTGCGCTTTGCGCGGCTTACGGTGACGGATGGGTCTTGTGCAATCGGGTGCTGTGAACCATGTCAGGTGGGAGACCAAGCAGCATTAAGCAGTTTCCCCGATGTGCCGCAGGGTTGCCTGTCCCGAGTGGGCGGCAGGGCTTCCGTGCATAAATTCGGTTTCGACATTACGGTGTATGGTCTTATCCGGGCTTTGGAAATTTCCGCCTCGGGCTCGTCCTGTGGGGACCCCCACAAGGACGGCCCTTTTTTTACGGAGGATGCTATGTATCGAGCGCTATACCGAAAATACCGCCCCTATGATTTTGATGACGTATGGGGGCAGGAGCAGGTCACCGATATTCTGAAATACGAGGTAGCGAACGGGAAGATCAACCACGCCTACCTTTTTTGCGGTTCGCGCGGTACGGGAAAGACCAGCAGCGCCAAGATCTTAGCCAAGGCCGTCAACTGCCTTTCCCCGAAGGACGGCAACCCCTGCAATCGCTGCGCGGCCTGCCGCTCGGTCGATGAGGGAACGGCTACCGACGTTGTGGAGATGGACGCCGCCAGCAACACCGGCGTTAACGATGTGCGCGATATCCGCGACGAGATCGTTTTCACCCCCGCCGAGCTTCGGTACCGCGTTTATATCATCGACGAGGTACATATGATGAGCGGAAGCGCCTTCAACGCGCTTTTGAAGACCCTGGAGGAGCCGCCCTCTCACGTGATCTTTATTCTGGCGACGACCGAGCTGCATAAGCTTCCCAGCACCATCGTTTCGCGCTGCCAGCGCTTTGATTTCAAGCGCATTTCCAACACGGTGCTTTCCAAGCGCCTGCTGTATATCGCCCAAAAAGAGGATATTTCCTTAACCGAGGGGGGCGCCCGCCTTTTGGCCCGCCTGGCCTTCGGCGGCATGCGAGACGCGATCAGCCTTCTCGAGCTTTGCGCGGGGAAAAAGGAGACCATTGACGAAGCGTTGGTCGCCTCGACCTGCGGCGCCGGCGACAAAGAAAGCATCTATCGCCTGATCGAAGCGGTACAGCAAAAGGATTACGATACCCTTTACGGGAAGATACACGAGCTTACCATGTCCTCCCGCGATATTTCGGTATTCTGGCAGGATCTTATCGACTGCTATCGGGATATGATGGTACTCAAGACCGCCAAAAACGGCGCCTCCTACCTCGATCTTACCGACAGCGAGACCGAAAGGCTGACGGCCCTTGCCGCCCCCCTTCGGATGGAGCAGATGATATACCATACGGGGATCTTGGAGGATGCGCTTTCGGCTATGCTTCGCTCTCCGCTTTCGCGCCGCGCCTTGGCAGAGCTTGCCTTGACCCGCCTTTGCGAGCCGCAGCTCTCCACCAGCCCCGAAAGCCTTGTTTTACGGATCAGCGAGCTGGAAAGGCGCCTGGTGGCGCTGCAAAGCGGAATCCCTACCCCCGCCCCTGCCGCCTCTTCCAAGGCGGAGGAGGGAGGCGCGCCTTCCCCCGAAAGGAAAGAGCCCGCCCCGAAGCGCGAGGCGGCCCCTGCGCCCTCCGAAGAAAAGGCGCCGACGCAGCCGACCGAAAAGGGCCCTCTGTACCGTCCCTTTGCCGCCTGGCGTGAGGTGATGGACGAGCTGATACGGGCCCAGCGAAGCCTTGCGGGTACCCTGAAGGGCTCCTCGGCCTTTCTTTCGGGGGAGGGAGATCTGCTTATCCGCGTCGGCAATCCCTTTTTCGTCGGGATGCTGCAAAGCGAAGGCATCCTTGCCTCGATCCGCGCGTCCGCCTCGATGATCGCGGGGATCACGGTGCGAAAGATCCATTTTGAAACCGAAGACGCCCCCTCGGGTCATACGATCATAGATGAGCTTGAGGCGGCCTTAAAGGATAAATAAGAAAGGAATATAACCATGAAAGTAAGAATTCCTCAGGGCGGCGGCATGGCCGATATGCTGAAGCAGGCCCAGAAAATGCAGCAGGATATGCAGGAAAAGCAGGCAGAGCTGGAGGCGGCCGAATACACCGTCTCGGCCGGCGGCGGTGCCGTTACCGTTCGCATCAGCGGAAAAAAGGAGATCCTTTCGCTTGATATTGCCGAGGAGATCGTCGATCCCGACGATATTGAAACGCTTTCCGATATCCTAATGGCCGCCATCAACGAGGCCATCCGTAAGGTCGAGGATGCCGCGGGAGAAGAGATGGGCAAGATCACGGGGCAGATGAACCTGCCCGGAATGCCGGGGCTGTTTTGATGCAGGAGTATATTGAGCCCCTGCAGCGCCTCGTCGAGCAATTCCGCCGTATCCCGGGTGTTGGCGGAAAAAGCGCTGTTCGTATGGCCTTTTCGGTCCTTTCCTTTTCAGAGGAGGAGGCGGATGCCTTTGCCGAGGCGATCCACGACGCCAAGCATAAGATCCGCCCCTGCCGCGTGTGCGGGAACATCACGGTCGGTGAGCTTTGCCCCGTTTGCGCGGATCCCGAGCGGGACCGCAGCCTTGTGTGCGTCGTTGAGCAGGCGAGGGATATTCTGGCCTTTGAGCGGGTGCGGGAATACCGCGGCCTTTATCACGTCCTTGGCGGCGTGCTTTCCCCGATGAACGGCATCACCCCCGACAGCTTGCGTATTGAAGCGCTGATCGAGCGGGTGAAGACCGAAGCGATCAAGGAGATCATCGTGGCCACCGACCCCGATGTTGAGGGGGAGGCGACGGCTATGTACATAGCGCGGATCCTTGCCCCCTATGGCGTAAAGATCACCCGCCTTGCTTACGGGATCCCCGTGGGCGGAAATCTTGAGTATACCGACGAGGTCACGCTTAACCGCGCGCTTATGGGAAGGAGAGATCTGTCATGATGAAGGCAAAACGTTCGCTGTGTCTTTTCCTTTCGCTTCTTCTTACCGTCGGGGCTCTTTTCGGCTGTGTTCCTACGGCTCCCGGCGACACCACGGCCGGCGCGACGACCGCTGTTACCACCACGGTCAAAACGACCGCCGTTACAACGACCGCGGTTACGACGACATTCACCCCGCCGCCTGCGGCGGAGGGGATCCTCGAGATCACCTTTCTTGACGTAGGGCAGGCCGACTGCATTCTGCTTCGCAGCGAGGAAAGCACCGTCCTTGTCGACACCGGCTATAAAAAGAACGCCGTTACCGACAAGATCATCTCTCACCTTACGGGGCTTGGAATAACGACCCTGGATTACCTTGTGTTAACGCATCCGCACGCCGACCATATCGGCGGCGCGCCCGATATCATCAACGCCTTTACGGTCAGGAATTGTCTGATGCCCGATGCCGTTGCCACCACGAAGATCTTCGAGGATACGCTTACCGCGCTTGAAGAGCGCGAGGTCAACGTGATCGAGGCGGTGGCGGGCAACCGTATTACGCTTTCGGATATGGTGCTGGAGATCTTGGCGCCGCGTGCCAAGGAGTACAGCGAAACGAACGATTACAGCGTGGTCCTTCGTGTTCTTTTCGGGAGCACGGCTCTGATGCTGACGGGCGATGCCGAGCTTCTTTCCGAGGGAGAGATGCTGCAAAGCTTCGGGAGTGAAGCCTTGAAGGCCGACCTTCTGAAGGTGGGGCATCACGGCTCCACCACCTCCAGCGGCGGGGCGTTTTTATCCGCCGTGGATCCCGATTTTGCCGTGATCAGCTGTGGCGAAGACAACAGCTACGGCCATCCGCACGACGAGATCGTTGAACGGCTTTCGGAGGCGGGGATCACGACCTACCGCACCGATCTCCACGGTACGGTGATATTCACGAGCGACGGGGAAGAGATAACCCTTCTTTCCAAGGAAAAATAAAACAAAAAGGCAACTCATAGGAGTTGCCTTTTTCCTTTTAATACAGCTTGTATTTTAAACGAAGATTGTCGGCGATCATAGCGATAAATTCCGAATTGGTGGGCTTGCCGCGGCTACCTTGGATGGTATAGCCGAAATAGGAATTCAGGGTGTCGATATCGCCGCGGTCCCAGGCGACCTCGATCGCGTGGCGGATGGCGCGCTCAACACGGCTGGTGGTCGTCGCATATTTTTTGGCGACCGAGGGGTATAATATCTTCGTCACGGAATTGATGATCTCGTTGTCGTTGATGGTCATAATAATGGCGGTACGCAGATACTGATAGCCCTTGATGTGGGCGGGAATGCCGATCTGATGAATAATGCGGGTGACCTGCGTTTCGATCTCGTGGCTGCCGGGCTTATCGTCGTCGCTCTGCGGCTTTTCGGCCGTTTTGCCGTCCCTTGCGGCAAAAAGCGCCTCCATCTCATGGATCAGCGTGCGGCAGTCGTAGGGCTTTAGGATGCAGTAATCGGCGCCCGCTGCCGTTGCTTCGACGAAAATATTCTGATTGGAGATCATAGAGACCAGAATAAAGATCGGCATCTTCCCGCCGGGGAAGCGCAGGGAGCGCGCGTTGCGTATGACCCCGATCCCGTCCATTTTGGAGAGCCAAAGGTCGGCGATCACGCAATCGGGAGCGGTGCGGTTGATCCGAAGGAGCGCCTCCTCGCCGTTTGAGGCCTCCTCGATCGCCCGATAGCCCGCCTTCTGCAAATGCTCCCGAAGGGTGCGGCGCGCGTCTGCGCTTTCGTCCGCGATCAAGATCTTTTTTGTAACGTCCATAGAAAAATTCTCCTTTTTTGGTAAATGTTGGATTATCCTAATTCTACCATATTCTTCCAGAAATAGCAACCCCTATTCCACCAAAAAAATGCCAAAATTTTCTATTTTTTGTTGGTTAACCTATACAAATCCTGTTTTTTTGGCGTGGATAAGCGAAGGAAAGGGGGAAAAAGCGGGGAAGAGGGGGGAAAAGAAAAAGGAAAGAAGAATAAACCTTTAACGGTTTGTAAAAGTAAAAAAAGTCATGGAAAAAATCAGAAAATTGCTTGCAAAACAAAAAGTCCTATGCTATAATGTAAAATGTAGGAATTTGTGATAAATTTCATATACTTAAAGTAAGGAGAGAGAAAATGACCAACAACAAGTATATCAATCAATGGATTGATGAAATGGCCGCTCTGACCACGCCCGACAGCATCGTTTGGATCGATGGGTCGGATGAGCAAACGACCGCTCTGCGTGAGCAGGCTTGCTCCACCGGGGAGCTGGTTCGCCTGAATCAGGATCTGCTTCCCAACTGCTACCTCCATCGCACCGCCGTCAATGACGTTGCCCGTGTAGAAGGCAGGACCTTTATCTGCACCCGAACGAAAGAGGATGCGGGAAATATCAACAACTGGATGGATCCTGTTGAATGTTACGCCAAGCTGAAAAAGCTTTACTGCGGCTCGATGAAGGGAAAAACGATGTACGTCATTCCTTACGCCATGGGCCAGGTCGGCTCGGATTTTGCCAAGTACGGCATTGAGCTGACCGACTCGATCTACGTCGTTCTCAACATGCTGATCATGACCCGTGCCGGCAAGCACGTCCTTGAGGCTATGCCCGCGGACGACAGCTTTGTTAAGGGCCTGCACGCCACGGCTACCCTCGACCCCGAGAACCGTTATATCTGCCATTTCCCCGAGGATAACACCATTTGGAGCGTGAACTCGGCCTACGGCGGAAACGTTCTGCTCGGCAAGAAGTGCTTTGCGCTCCGTATCGCTTCGTACCTCGGCCGCAAAGAGGGTTGGATGGCAGAGCATATGCTGATCCTCGGCCTTGAAAATCCCGAAGGTGAAGTGAAGTATATCGCCGCCGCGTTCCCCTCTGCCTGCGGTAAGACCAACCTTGCCATGCTGATCCCGCCCGAATACTACAGCAAGCAGGGCTACAAGATCTGGACGGTCGGTGACGATATCGCCTGGCTGCGTGTTAAGGACGGCACGCTTTATGCCATCAACCCCGAAAACGGCTTCTTCGGCGTTGCCCCCGGCACCAACGAGCATTCGAACCCCAACGCCCTTCACACCACGGTCCGTGACACCATCTTCACCAACGTCGGTCACGACCTTGACAACAACTCGGTCTGGTGGGAAGGCCTTAACGATAATCCGCCCAAAAACTGCATCAACTGGAAGGGTGAGCAGTGGGATTACCGTAAGTATGACAAGGCGGATAAGATCAACACCTCCGCCGCCCATCCGAACTCCCGCTTCACCGCGATGGCCGCGAACTGCCCCTGCATCTCGAAGGAATTCGATAATCCCGCAGGCGTTCCGATCTCGGCGATCGTATTCGGTGGCCGCCGCGCCAAGACCGCTCCGCTGGTATACCAGTCCTTCAACTGGCAGCACGGTGCCTTCGTTGGCTCGATCATGGCTTCCGAGACCACGGCGGCCGCTGCCGGCGCCCTTGGCGTCGTTCGCCGCGACCCGATGGCCATGCGTCCCTTCGTCGGCTACGATATGGGTGACTACTGGGCACACTGGCTTGCCATGGGCAAGAAGATGGAGAATGCCCCCAAGATCTTCCACGTCAACTGGTTCCGCACCGATGACGAGGGTCACTTCATCTGGCCCGGCTTCGGTGACAACATGCGTGTCCTGATGTGGATCCTGGCCCGCTGCGAGGGTAAGGTAGACGCCAAGGAGACCGCGATCGGTTACATTCCTTGCGTCGAGGATATCAACGTTACCGGCCTTGATATCTCCAAGGAAACGCTTGCCGACCTTCTTTCGGTCGATAAGGCGGCCTGGCTTGAGGATATCGCCAACATCAAGGAATTCTATCAGCAGGTCGGCGCGCGCGTTCCCGCCGAAATGTTTGAAGAGCTTGCGGCGCTTGAAAAGCGCCTCGGCTGATCGCTTTTACGCAGCTTATAATGGAAAACGGCACGAAACTCGTGCCGTTTTCTTTTTATAAAAAGCGAAGCAGGAAAAACGCGAGCAAAAAGGAAAGCCCCCCCTGCAAAAGCTTGAAGAAAAATAGGGGAAGGACCGAAAGGGCGCGCGGCGATAGCGCCGAGGCCGATTGCATATGGACCGAAAGCCCCGAAAAAGAGATCGCGAAGGCGGCGATCGGAAGACCGATCGAGGGGGGAAGCGCGCCCGAAGCGGCCGTTGCGTTCCCGATCTCCAGAAAAGAAGATAAAAGCGCGAAGGCGGTGGGGGGTAAAAGCAGCTTTGGCAGGGAGCAGAGTGCCGAAAAGAAAAGGACCGAGCCCGTGACCGAAAGCAGGGTAAGCGAGGCGCTGTAAATGCTTTCGGACAGCGAGGGAGGGGAAGGCGCAACACGGCTCCCCCCTTTTTCTTTTGGCAGGATCATCGGCTCTCCCCTCGCAAAAAGAAACCCGATGAGCAGGGCGGAAAACAGCTGGATCCCATATAAAAGCCATCCGATGCGGGGAGAGCCGAAAAGCGAGACCCCGACTCCCACCACGCAAAAGGCGGGGCCTGTGTTGTTGGAAAGGGCGGCCAGCCGTTCGGCCTCTTTTTTGGATAGGTATCCCGCGTCAAAGAGATCGGCCGCGGCGCGCGCCCCGAGGGGGAAGCCGCACAGCGCCCCGATAAAAAGGGCGAAAAGCCCCACCCCGGGGATACGGAAAAGCGCTTCAAATGCCCGCCCGCCGGGAAGATTCTCGTCGGGGACCAGACGTATAAGCAGACCCGAAAGCACCGTAAAGGGGAAAAGCGAGGGAACGATCGTATTGGCGCAGAGAAAGAGCCCCGCACGCAGGGAATCCAGCATCGGCCGGGCAAAAAGCAAAAAAAGAAGAAGGAGAAAAAAACAGGCAAAAAACAAAAGGCGCTTTGCGCGGGCATTTTGCATGCGTATCCCTCCTTTCTCATACTATAATTACGAGTGATACACCCGAATTTATACCGAGGGAGGAAGAAAATGAAGACATCGAAAAAGGAAGGGCACCCTTCGCTTAAGGGACGGCTTTTGTTGTTTTCCGAGCTGGCGCCTCCGCTTCTTGGCGGCGTCCATATCGAATCGGATACCGTGGGGGAGGAAAGCCGTGTTTTCATCAGCGGGGCGAAAAAGGTCTCGGTCCTTTTGGAGGAGCGGATCGTTCTTCTCGCGGGGCGATGGCGCCTTACCTTCTTGGGGAGGGGGCTTTTCGCCACGTCCTACGTCAAGGGGACGGTCAGCATCCGCGGTGTGGTTTTATCGGTGAGTGCCGAGGAGATAGGGGAGAGAGGATGAAGCGCTTATTCTTTTTTTTATTCGGTTATACGGTTTTTTCGGTTCTTCCGAAGGATACGGCGGCGGTCCTGAATTTCCTTTTGCGGCGGGGGCTTGTTAACCGTATGGAAAAGCGAAAGGAGGGGGAAGCTCTCCTGTTCGTTCTCCTGCGGGATCGGCCGCTTCTTGAGGGGCTTCCCTGTGAGAGGCTGGAGGATAGGGGGCTTCCCGTTCTCATCGGGCGCGCGCTTCATCACCCGGGGCTTTGCGTCGGTACTCTTTTGGGCGCGCTGCTCTTCACGCTCTCAAGCCTTGTCGTCTGGCGGGTGGAGGTGACGGGAAACGAAAAGCTGGGAGAGGGGGAGCTTATTTCCTTCTTGGAGGAGGTGGGGGTGGGCGTTGGCTCCTTTTCCGCGGGGATCGAGGCGGATAAGGCCCAAAGTGCCCTTCTTTCACGCTATCCCGCGCTTTCCTTCGTCAGCATTTACGTAAAGGGTACGACGGTCAGCGTGCAGGTTCGGGAGCGGGACGAAATCCCTTCACCCCCTGACTCGGAGGGGGGCTTTGCCAATCAGGTGGCGGCCTTTGACGCGGTTATCGAGCGCATCAGCGTTACGGCGGGGCGCGGGGCGGTCGAGGTCGGGGAAACCGTAAAGAAGGGCGATCTTCTTATCAGCGGCCTTTACGACAGCGCGACGGGGATCCGCGCCGTCTACGCCAAGGGGGAGGTCATGGGGCGGATCGGGCAAAGGTTTGAGATCAAGCAACCCTATGTTATCGAAGAAAAAGTCCTTAAGGAAGAAAAAAGAGTGTCCTTTTCGCTTCTTTTTTTCGGAAAAGAGATAAATCTTTTTAATTTTGGTGGAAATTACGGGGAAGAGTATGATATAATAAAAAGAAAAGAACAGATCGTTCTCTTCGATACCGTGCGCTTGCCGATCTATCGGGTATCCGAAACCGCCCGCCTTTACACGCTTTCCGAAAGAAGACTTTCGGAGGAGGAGGCGGTGATCGCGGCCCACCGAACCCTGCAAGCGACACTTTCGGCCGCCTTTCGGGACGGTATGCTGGTGTACCGGAATACGAGCGCGACGTTAGGAGAGGACGGATATAGCCTGGAATGCTACGTAGAGGCGGTGGTGGATATTTCTTCGCCGCTTGCCTTTACGGTAGAGGATAACAAGCAGTAGGGGGACGTACTATGCCGCAAAAGCTCATCACGCTTCGCGAGGGGGGGATCCTTTCCGCCGTTTTCGGCACGGCCGACGCAAACGCCCGCCGTATCGAGGAAAAATTCTCGGTACGCCTTTCGGTAGACGGGGGAGAGGGGCTTGGCGGTGCCGCCGTCAACATCAGCGGAGAGCAGGCGGGCGCGGTGGAGCAGGCCGCCGAGGTGATCGAGATCCTTTCGCGTATGGTAAGCGAGGGCGATTACATCGAGGAGCAAACCGTTGATTACGTCATCCATACGGTATACGAGGGCTGCGCCGAGGAGCTGACAGCGCTGGACGGAAAGGTCATCGCGCTGACGAATAAGGGAAAGCCGATCCGCCCGAAGACCGCGGGTCAGCAACGCTATGTAGAGCTGATCAAGAAAAACACCGTGACCCTGGGGCTTGGCCCCGCGGGTACGGGAAAGACCTTTCTCGCGGTCGCTATGGCGGTGGACGCTTTGCGGAACAAGCAGGTCGACCGTATCCTTCTGACCCGCCCCGCCGTGGAGGCGGGCGAGCGGCTCGGCTTTCTGCCGGGGGATCTGCAAAGCAAGATCGATCCGTATCTCCGCCCGCTTTACGACGCGCTTTTTGAAATGCTCGGGCCCGAGAATTACGCCCATCAGGTAGAGAGGGGAGCCATTGAGATCGCGCCCCTTGCGTATATGCGCGGCCGCACGCTGGACGATTCCTACATCATTCTTGACGAGGCGCAGAATACGACGGTCGAGCAGATGAAGATGTTCCTGACACGACTCGGGCACAATTCCCGCATGGTCGTAACGGGGGACCTTTCGCAGATCGATCTTCCCTTTGGGAAAAAAAGCGGCCTCGCGGTCGCCGAAAGGATCCTTCGGGGGATCGACGGGATCGCCATTCATCATTTTACGGGCAGAGATGTTGTACGCCATCGCCTGGTGCAGGACATCATCAAGGCCTATGAAGACTACGGAAAGAGCGAGGGGGCCGAGCGCGCCGCCGAGCGGCCGATGCGCTATCTTTCCAAAAAAGAAGGAAAAGAAAGACTATGAAAAGGAAGATCAAGCATTATGCGCCGACGGGGCCGTGCCTTTTTCTCGATTTTGCGACCGACGGGGCGGTAAGCGAATTCCCCTATAGACTGAAGATGGCGATCCGAAGCGCGATCGCGCAAACCCTTTGCTACGAGGGCTTTCTGAATGATGCCGAGGTATCGATCACCCTGGGTGATAACGAAAGCATCCGTGTGCTCAACAGTTCCTATCGCAACAAGGACAGCGCCACCGACGTGCTTTCCTTTCCGCTTTACGAGAAGGACGAGCTTTCCTCGCTTGAAAAGGAGGATGGGCGAATTCCGCTTGGTGATATCGTGATCTCGGGGGAGAGGGCGAGGGAACAGGCAAAGGAGCTTGGGAACAGCTTTATTCGCGAGGTCGCCTTTCTGGCGGTCCATTCTACTCTTCACCTTCTCGGGTACGACCACGAGCTTTCAAAGGCGGATGAGGAAGATATGTGCCAAAGACAGCGAACCATTATAAAAGCTTGGGAAGAGGAAAACAATCAATGACAAAGACTGCATTTTTAGCGATCGTCGGCAGACCGAACGTAGGAAAATCAACGCTGCTGAATACCGTTCTCGGGGAGAAGATCTCGATCGTCTCCAAAAAACCGCAAACGACAAGGACCCGCATCACGGGGATCCATACGGTGGGAGAGGAGCAGTTCGTGTTTCTCGATACCCCCGGGATCCATCGCCCGCGCACCCGCCTTGGCGATTATATGGTCAAGGCCGCGGGGGATACGCTTGGGGAGGCCGACGCCGTTGTTCTCGTGGTAGAGGCGCGGGATAGTGTTGGCGATATCGAGGAGGGCATCATTCAGTCGATCGCCGCCTCGAAGATCCCTTCTATCCTCGTCATCAACAAGATCGACACCACCAGCAAGGAGCATATCGCCAAAACCATCGCCGCCTACGCTGAGCGCCACCGCTTTGACGCGGTGATCCCGATGTCGGCCAAATCGGGCAAGGGAGTGGATATTTTCCTGGAAGAATGTAAGCAATACTTAACCGAAAGTAATTTCTTTTTCCCGACCGATACCGTCACCGACCAGACCGAGCGACAGATCGCCGCCGAAATGATCCGCGAAAAGCTTCTTCGCGTTCTGGAGGAGGAGATCCCCCACGGCACCGCGGTCATAATCGAGGATTTTAAGGAAGAAGAAAAAATGCTTCGCATCCGCGCCGAGATCTTTTGCGAAAAGACCTCGCATAAGGGGATCATCATCGGCAAGCACGGCGCGACCTTAAAGAAGGTCGGTACCTACGCCAGAGAGGATCTGGAGGCCTTCTTCGGCATCAAGGTATTCCTTGATCTTTGGGTCAAGGTGAAGGAAAACTGGCGGGACAGCGATGTGGCCGTCCGCAATTTCGGCTACCGCGAGGAATAAGATGCTGATCGAGGTAAAAGGGGTCGTTGTTCGGGTGATCGACCTTTCGGGGAACGATAAGCTTCTGACGGTCTTCACCGAGGAGAAGGGGCTGGTCAGCGCCGTCGCCAATGGGAGCAAGTCCTTAAAAAGCCGATACCTTTCCTCGGCCCAGCTGTTTTGCTACGCTTCCTTCGTTCTTGAGAACCGAAGCGACCGCTATTGGGTGCGTGAGGTCGAGCTGATCGAAAACTTTTTTGATATTCGCCTGGATATCGAAAAGACGGCGCTTGCCAACTACATTTCGGAGGTCGCGGCCGATGCCGTGGTGCCGGAGCAGCCCGAACCCGCCCTTTTGCGTTTAACGCTCAATGCCCTTTACGCCATATCGGTAGGGAAGTATGCGCTTTCGCATATCAAGGCCGCCTTCGAGTTCCGCGCGGCGACGATCCTTGGCTTTTTGCCCGATCTTTCGGGCTGCGGCTCCTGTGGGGAGCCATCGGGGGATATGCTGCTTGACGTGATGAACGGGGGGCTCATCTGCTCCGCCTGCCACGAAAAGCTGCAAAGGCTGCTGCCCGTTGGAGGAGAGGAAAGCTTTTCCTCGGCCCGTTCGGTCCTTTGCATTCTGACACCGGCTGCCCAAAGGGCGATCGCTTACGTATGCGAATGCCCGATCGAGCGGTTCCTTTCCTTCCGCCTTTTGGAGGAGGATGCCCTATATTTTGAAAGGGCCGCCGAAGAATATCTGCTAAATCATCTTGAAAGGGGCTTCCGTACCCTTCAATTTTACAAAGAGGTCACCAAAGGTAGACCGTAAGGAGTTATTTCATGCTCTGTTCGCAGAAGACCCGCTATTCGCTTGAATATGAAAAGATCGTAGAGGCTCTTTCCTCGTATGCCCCCACCAAGGGCGCGCGGGAAAGGGCGCTTTCGCTTTCCCCCTCGGACGATTACGATACCGTTCTCCTTCGGCAACGCCGTACAGCGGATGCCAAGGCTCTGATCGGGGAGAAGGGCTTTCCGCCCTTTACCTCGGACGATGGGGTGCTTGAGGCGGTCGAGCGGGCCGAAAAGGGGGCGACTCTTACCCCAAGGGAGCTGCTGTCGATCGCTTCGGTCCTGCGCGCCGCCCGCCTTTTTGAGGATTACATTTCGGTCAACCGAGGCTTTGAGACCTCGCTTGACGAGCTGTTTGGACGGCTGATCTCGGTGCGTCCCTTGGAGGACCGTATCACCAAGGTCATCATCGGGGAGGATCTGATCGCGGATGAGGCCAGTCCACAGCTTGCCGAGATCCGCCGCAAGATGCGCGCCGCCAACAACCGCATCAAGGATACCCTGCAGACCTATATCGGCGGCGAGCGCTCGCGCTTTTTGCAGGAGAATATCGTTACCATGCGAAACGGGCGCTACGTCGTACCGGTCAAGGCCGAATACCGCGGGGAGATCAAGGGGCTTTTGCACGATACCTCTTCTTCGGGCGCCACGGTATTCATCGAGCCGATGGCGGTCGTTGAGGCCAACAACGAGCTGCGGGAGCTTTCTTCGCGTGAGCAGCACGAGATCGAGCGTATTCTTTCTGAGCTTTCGGCCTCGGTCTCCCAGCATGCGGGGGCTGTTTCGGCCGATTGCCGCAACATGACCGAGATCGCCTTTTATTTCACCTGCGGCGCTTACGCCGACGCGATCGGCGCCTGCGAGCCTATCATTACCGAAGAAAAAAGGATCGTTATCAAAAAAGGGCGCCACCCGCTTATTGAAAAGGACCGTGTGGTGCCGATCGATATCTCGCTTGGCGGGGAATTCGATACCCTGATCATAACCGGCCCCAATACAGGCGGTAAAACAGTCGCCCTGAAAACGCTGGGGCTTTTCACCCTGATGGCCCAATCGGGCCTGCAGCTGCCCGCCGAGGAAAAAACCGAGATCGGCCTCTTTTCTGAGGTCCTTGTCGATATCGGAGACGAGCAAAGCATCGAGCAGTCGCTTTCTACCTTCTCGGCCCATATGGTCAATATTGTTGATATTTTAAAAAACGTAGGCGAAAATTCCCTCGTTCTCTTTGACGAGCTGGGGGCGGGCACCGACCCTGTCGAGGGGGCCGCCCTTGCCGAGGCGATCCTTGAGGAGGTGCGGGAAAGAGGGGCTCTTTCGGCTTCTACTACCCATTATGCCGAATTAAAGGTGTACGCCCTTGAGACCGAGGGGGTGCAAAACGCCTCCTGCGAGTTTGACGTGCAGACCCTGCGCCCGACCTACCGCCTGATCGTCGGTATGCCCGGTAAATCCAACGCCTTCGCGATCTCCGAGAAGCTTGGCCTTTCGGATAAGATCGTACGCCGCGCGGACGCTCTTCTTTCGGGCGATACCAAGCGCTTTGAAACGGTTATCCAGCAGCTGGATGAATCGCGCTCGGCCATGGAAAAGGATCGGGAAGAGGCAGCAAGGGCACGCCGTGAGTATGAGGCCTTCCGCACGGAGGCAGAGCGCAAGCTTAAGGAAAAGACCGCCGCCTCCGAAAAAGAGATTGAGGTCTCTCTCCGCCGCGCCCGAGAGCTTTTGGACAGCGCGCGCGCGGGAAGCGAGTATATATTCAAGGAGCTGGATGCCGTTCGTAAGAAGCAGGATCACGCCCGCTTCGCCGAAGAGCTCGGCAAAGCCAAGGAGGCTGTGCGAGAGCGCCTGCGTGAGGGCAACGCCCTTTACGATAAGGCCGAATTCCGCGAGATCTCGCTCGATGATGAATACACGCTGCCAAGAGAGCTTCGTATCGGTGACCGCGTTTACCTTGTGGATTACCGTCAGGAGGGGGAGGTCACGGCCCTTGCCGATAAAAGCGGCCGCGTCAGCGTAAAGGCAGGCATTTTGAAGGCCAAGGTACCGCTTACGGCCCTGCGCCTCTTGGAGGGCGATGAAAGGATCAAGGTCAAGGCTCCGCCCCCTCCGCGTGAAGCGCTGAAAAAGGTCATTAAGGCCGATTTTCATCCCGAGGTGGATGTGCGCGGTATGATCGGGGACGATGCGTGGTTTATCATTGATAAGTATCTCGATGACGCCTTGATGGCGGGGATTCACACGGTTCGTATTATTCACGGAAAGGGCACGGGCGCGCTTCGCGCCGCCGTGCAGCGCTATCTTAAGGGAGACCGCCGCGTTTCCTCACACCGTATGGGCGCGTACGGCGAGGGCGATGCGGGTGTTACCGTCGTCGAATTAAAATAAAACAGAAAACCGTCTGTAAAGGATTCTTTACCTTTATAGGCGGTTTTCAAAAATATTCACCGATAATTTTCGGTTGTTAACGTGGTGTCTCTCTTCAAGCAGGTCCTTCGTGAAGCCTCGCTATACAAAGAAAAAGCGGCAAGCTTGCTTGCCGCTTTCGCTTTTATGATCAGTTCAGTTGCCGAGCTTCGCGTGATTGACCTTAACGCCGGGGCCCATGGTAGCGGCGAGGACACAGCTCTTGATGTACTGGCCCTTGACGCTGGCGGGTCTTGCCTTGATGATGGCACCCATGAGGGTGTTAAAGTTTTCGAGAAGCTTCTCCGCACCAAAGGAAGCCTTTCCGATGGGGCAGTGAATGATGTTGGTCTTGTCAAGACGGTATTCGATCTTACCGGCCTTGGCTTCCTTAACAGCACGGGCAACGTCGGTGGTGACCGTACCGGCCTTCGGGTTAGGCATCAGGCCCTTGGGACCGAGAACCTTACCGAGACGTCCGATAACGCCCATCATGTCAGGGGTGGCGATGACCACGTCGAACTCGAACCAGTTCTCGGTGGTGATCTTCTTCACAAACTCGTCAGAGCCGACGTAATCGGCACCCGCCTCCTCGGCGGCCTTGGCCATATCGCCCTTCGCAAAAACGAGGGTGCGGACCGTCTTACCGGTACCGTTGGGCAGAACGATGGCGCCGCGGACCTGCTGGTCGGCATGGCGGGAGTCAACACCCAGGCGGACGTTGATCTCGATGGTCTCATCGAATTTCGCCGTGGCGGTCTTAACGACGAGCTCCATCGCTTCGGCGCTGTCGTAGAGCTTGGATCTTTCAATCAGCTTTGCGCTGTCCGTATACTTTTTACCGAAATTAGCCATTATTCTATCCTCCTATCAGTCAACCACGGTGATACCCATGCTGCGGGCGGTGCCGGCAATCATGCTCATAGCGGTCTCGATGGAGGCAGCATTGAGGTCGGGCATTTTGGTCTCAGCGATCTTGCGAACCTGCTCTTTGGTGATCGAGGCAACCTTGTCCTTGTTGGGGCAAGCGGAAGCGGTCTCGATGTTGCAAGCCTTCTTGATAAGAACGGCGGCAGGGGGCGTTTTGGTGATGAAAGAGAAAGAACGGTCGGCATAAACCGTGATAACGACAGGGATGATAAGACCCATATCGTTCTTGGTTCTTTCGTTGAATTCCTTGGTGAAGTTCGGGATCGAAACACCGTACTGACCAAGGGCGGGACCTACCGGGGGGGCAGGAGTTGCCTTGCCGGCGGGCAGTTGCAGCTTAATGTAGCCGGAAATCTTCTTTGCCATGATAAAAATCCTCCAAAATGTGGTGTAAAATCGGGAGAATGAAAGAAATTATTTTCTCCCTCCCACAGGTTGTCCGAAAATCGGACGGCGGTATAGGGAAGAGATCCCTTATTCCGCAAGACGCGCGTCCTGCGTATCGATCATGATCGAAATGTCACGACGCTCGGTGGAAACGAGCAGAGTGAGCTGCTTTTCGTCCTCGCTGATCTCCTGGAGCACGCCGTTATACCCGGCAAACGCGCCGGAAACGACCGAGATTCTGTCACCGACCTTGAAGCCGGATTCGACGGGCTTGGATTCGATGCGCAGATTCTTAAGCTCCGCGTCGGTAAGCGGGACGGGTCTTGACCCCGGGCCGACGAAGCCGGTAACACCCGTGATATTACGCACGACGTGCCAGCTTTCATCGTTCATGACCATGTGAATCAAGACGTAGGTCGGCAGAAGCTTGGTCTCGACCTCCTTCTGTTCGCCCTTATCGTTGGTCACAAAGGTTTTTTCGGTGGGGATCAGCACCTCAAAGATCAGATGGCCGAGCCCTCTGTTCTTGACGATCTGCTCAATGCTGAGCTTTACCTTGTTTTCGTAGCCGGAATAGGTGTGAGCAACGTACCATCTGGGACCGAGGTTCATTTCATTGATATCACTCATTTTACAGCCTATCCTTCAATTATAAAATCGTGCTGAGCAATTGGAACAGCTTGCTGAAAGCTGTGTCAACGCCAAGCAGGAGAAGGGAAAGAACGCAGACCAAAACGACGACGACGGCCGCGCTTTTGCATACGTTTTTCCAGGACATCCAAACGATCTTCTTGCGCTCGCTCATAAAGTCGCGGAAGAATTTCGCGATACGCTTGGCGATCCTTACAAAGAAATTGGGCTTTTTGTTAGCCTTTTCCTTTTTACCCTTTTTGGGAGAGGAAGCGGAGACCTCTTCTGCCGCGGCTTCGGTAACGACTTCTTCGTTGACCTCGGCGTTCGGCATATCTTTTTCCATATCAGCCATTCTGTTTCCTCCCTACTTACTTGCTTTCACGGTGCAGGGTATGCTTGTGGCAGAACGGGCAGAACTTGTTCATCTCAAGTCTATCGGGATCATTTTTCTTGTTCTTCGTGGTCTCGTAGTTTCTCTGCTTGCATTCCGTGCAAACCATCGTGATCTTGACTCTCATATCGGCACCTCCTAAATCGAATTTGGGTAACACCCATACTGTACCTCCCTCAGATCGGAGTGCGCCCATCCGTCCCAAAAGATGCGCACAACAAAAAAACCTCCGACAGAGGTAAGACAAGTATACCACCCCAAATGCGGTTTGTCAAGCCTTTTTTGAAAAATAATATATATAATATAAAATTAAGAAAAAAGCGGGCCTCAACAGCCCGCCTTTACCGGTTCGGTTGCGCTTTCCGTATGAAGAAGGATCTCCTTATCCACACAGTCGAGCCGAATACGGCATCCGCTCGTCGCCTCCTTCTTGAGAAGAAGGCTTGAGATACGGTCCTCGATCTCCTTTGTGATAACACGGCGCAGCGCCCGCGCGCCGTAAAGAGGCGAATATCCGAGCTCTACCAATCGGTCCTTTAAGGCCTCGGTATAGGAGAGAAGGATCCCCTCCCCCGCAAGGCGGTCAGCGGTTTCCGAAAGGAGAAGCTCGGCGATCCTTGAAAGATCCCCTTTTGAGAGCTTGCCGAACACCACGATCTCGTCGATGCGGTTCAGAAGCTCGGGGCGGAAGCGGCGGCGCAGGGCCTCCATCGCGCTTTCCTTGATCTTTCTTGCTTCATCCTCCTTGGATAGGGCAATATCCGCAAACCCAAAGGGATACGCCCTTCCCATCTCCTCGGCCCCGACATTCGAGGTAAGGATCAGGATCGAATTCTTGAAATTTGCCCCCTTTCCGTGTGAATCGGTCAGGATCCCATCCTCCATGATCTGCAAAAGGATGTTGTAGATCTCGGGATGCGCCTTTTCGATCTCGTCGAAGAGGACGACCGAATAGGGACGGCTTCGGATCCGCTCGGTCAGCTGGCCGCCCTCCTCGTATCCGATATAACCGGGGGGCGAGCCGAGAAGCCGAGAGATCGATTCCTTTTCGGCGTATTCCGACATATCAAAGCGGATGAGGGCATCGTCGCTTCCAAAAAGCGCGTGGCCGAGGGCCTTACAAAGCTCGGTCTTTCCAACACCCGTGGGGCCGAGAAAAAAGAAGGAGCCGATCGGCCTTTTCGGGTCCTTGATCCCGCTTCGTCCGCGGCGTACCGCGCGGCAAAGGGCGGAGATCGCGGGCATCTGCCCGATCACGCGTGCGGAAAGCTCCTCCTCCAGATGCAAAAGGCGTTCACTCTCGCTTTTTTGCACCTCACCCAAGGGGATGCCGCTGATCCCGCTGACGGTTCTTTCGATGCGCTCGGCCGATACGCGGACGCGGGACCGCGTTCTTTCCGATAGCGCCTTTTCTTTTTTTTCGATCTCCCGTTGCAGGGAAAGGACCTCGTCACGCAAGCGCCCCGCCTTCTCAAAATCCTGGGCAAGGATCGCTTTTTCCTTTTGGGCGGCCAGCTGCTCCGCCCTTTCCTTTTCCGCCTTCAGCTCCATGCTTTCATAGGAGGAAAGAAGGCGGACCTCGGCGGCGGCCTCATCAATAAGATCCAGGGCCTTGTCCGGGAAAAAGCGATCGGGGATATAGCGTTCCGAAAGACGTATGGCGGCATCCAGGGCCGCCTCCTCGATCACAAGATCGTGGTGCTGCTCGTATTTTCCCTTCAGCCCCAATAGGATTTTTTTGGTCTCCTCGGGGGTCGGCTCCTCGACCGTAACCGGCTGAAAGCGGCGCTCGAGCGCCGCGTCCTTTTCGATGTAACGGCGGTATTCCTTCACGGTCGTTGCTCCGATCACCTGGATCTCCCCCCGTGCCATGGCCGGCTTTAAGATGTTGGCGGCGTCGATCGCGCCCTCGGCCGCCCCCGCCCCGCCGATGGTGTGGATCTCGTCGATAAAAAGAATGATATCGGGGTTTTTGCGGATCTCGGCGACCACCCCCTTCATTCGCTCCTCAAATTCTCCGCGGTATTTTGCCCCCGCCACCATCGAGGAAAGATCCAGGCTGAAGACGGTTTTTCCGCGCAAGGGCGGAGGAACGGTATCGTAGGCGATGCGCTGGGCCAGCCCCTCCACGACCGCCGTCTTGCCGACCCCCGGCTCTCCGATCAGACAGGGGTTGTTCTTCTGGCGTCTTGAAAGCGTGCGGATGACCCGACCGATCTCGTTTTCCCGCCCGATCACGGGATCAAGCCTTCCCTCGGCGGCCGCGGCCGTCAAATCTCTTCCAAACGCGAAAAGATCGGGGCATTGCTCCTTCAAAGCATTGCGTTTCTTGCTCTCTTTTTTAGCGGGAGACTCCAGAATGTCCGAAAGATCCGCGCAAAGCTCCGCGCGGTTGGCCCCCAGCGAATGCAAAAGCTTGACCGCCACGCAATCGTCGGTCTTTAAAAGCGAAAGAAGCAGATGCTCGGTTCCGATCAGCCCCTCGGTACCCAGCCCCCCCTCCTTGGCGCTTTCTTTGATGATCTTTCGGGTGCGCGGGGTCATATCGGCGGCGGAAAGCTTGGTTTTATGTCCGACCCCCGTGAAAAGAGAGACCGCCTCCTTGATCTGCTCGGCGGTGATCCCGATCCCCTCAAGGACGCGGGCGGCGACCCCCTCCTTTTCCGCGATCAGACCGTATAAAAGATGCTCGCTCCCGATGTAGGTATGCCCGAGAAGAGAGGCGGTCTCTTCGGCCCTTTTCAGCGCGTTCTGCGCCTTTAACGTAAATTTTTGCGTCAAGTCGTGTCTCCTTATTTATCGTGCTGCTTTCATTCTTGACACGACCGTTTTTTTCTATTCAAAGAGCCGTCGGATAGTTGTAATCGCGCAGCATCTTTTCAAAAAGAGGGGCGGTAACGATCCCGGTCTGCGGCTCCCCGTAGATGCCCTGTATGGCAGAGGTGAGCGCGGCGGTCGAATAGGAATAGATCCCGTTTTCGTCGGCGGTGACGGGAAGCGAATAGCGGATCGCGAGGGCATTCAGAAGGCGCTGCAGGCTGCCGACCCCGACCCCGCTCGCGCCAATGGCAACGGGAAAGGGGGTGTCGGGCGGAATGGTGGCGGGGGAAACGCGTGCGGCATACGCCTTTTCATAGGCCTCGTAAAGGCGGGTCCAGGTGAAATAGTCGACACTTCCCGTAATCGGCAGCCCCGCGCTCTCCTGAAATTTCGATACGCCCTCCCGCGTCGTTTCGTCGTAGATCCCGTCAATGGTCACAAAGGGGATATCGGCTCCCGCGTAATGAAGCTCCAGCAAAAAGCTTTGGATCTGGCGGATCGCCACGCTTTCGTTTCGAATGTTATACATAATTCACCTACCCAATCGTATAGCCGGGGAATTGCCCGTCGTTTACCTGGTTTCCGATAAAAAGATCGCTGTATACCGAAACGATATCTCCCCAGGTCCCGGCTCCCACGACCCCGGTCACGTAAGAGGGGACGAAGATCTCCTGAAAGGCCGAGACAGCCCGCTCGGTCTCGGGGCCGAAGATGCCGTCGGCATCGGGGGTGGGAATGGAAGGATAATATTCCGAGATATAGCGAAGGTATTCCTGCAGCACCAGCACGTCGGGGCCGCTGTCCCCTCTTGTTAGGTTCTGCCCCGGGAAGGGAAGCGCGACCCCCTCGGTATAGGAAATGTCCTGCGAGGCAATGAAGCCGAGGTAGGTGTTATACAAAAGGTCCCAGGTCCGCTCACCGACGATCCCGTCGGGGGTAAGGCCGTAGGCGGTCTGAAAGGCGATAACCGCCCCTTCGGTCGCGGGGCCGAAGACCCCGTCGATCGCGACGCTCGGCACGGTGGCGATATATTGCGAAACGTAATTGAGGTAATACTGCAAAACGCGTACCCCGGGGTCAACGGTTCCGAGCGAGAGAGCCTCGGGATATGAGCTTGGGATCTCCTCGGGGCGAAGCCCCTCCGAATTCAATTCGCTCAGGCGCTTTACGCCGTTGTAGATGTATTGGATCTCGTACCAGGTGCTGCGCCCGACGATCCCATCGGGGGTAAGACCGAAGATCCCCTGAAAGGCCCGCACGGCGTTTTCGGTCTCGGTATTAAAGATCCCGTTCACGGGATAGATCTTCGGGATCCCCGGGAAATTGGTCGAAATGCGGTTCAGCCGCGTTTGCAAAAGAAGCACGTCGTTGTTGGCGCTGCCACGCCGAAGCGGGATCGCGGGGGCACTTTCGCTCAAGGGCTCGATCGGAACGTCTGTGACGATATCAATGTCCTCCCCGTAATAGCGCTGCAGGATCGAATAGGGGGTGAAGCCCCTTTCCGCGTACGCGACGGTGCCCCATTGGGAAAGTCCCTCACAGCTGACCCTAATGCCGTCGCAGTAGGCGGTGAAAAGCGGCTCGACGGTTCCTTGGCGGCGGACGTAGCTGTCGAAGATCTCATCAACGATACGGCTGATGTTTTCGAAAATATCCCGCCCCCGCACAAAGGCCTGGTCGTAGGCCGTTTGGTTGGTGATCTCAAAATTATAGCCCTGATTGCGGTAAAACTCGGTGTAAACACGGTTGAGGGCAAAGGAGATCTGGGCGTAAATATTCGCGCGGATGGCGCTCTCGGGCCAGGTGGGAAAAATTTCGCTGGAGGCGACGTTTTTGATGTAATCCGAGAAGGGAAGCGTTACGTTCTGGGCGTTGGACGCGGGAGCGCCGAGGTGGACGGTGATGGTCTCGGGGATCGTAGGCAGATTGGGCATCAGCGGCTTTCTCCTTCCGAAAAGGGCGTTCTTTCGACCGTGATCAATTCGCTCGTCGGGGGATTTCTCATCGGCTCAAAGGGGGGCAGAGGGATCATTTCGACAAATTGCGTCGAGGTGATCGTAGGAAAGATCGGCAGGCGCAAGACGCGCTGGGTGTAAAACCCCTCCTTAAAGACGGTGATATCGTAGGTCGAATAGCTTTTTGCGGCGTTTTCGGGGGTCTGGGAAAGCGACTTCGGCGGGGCGGGAAGGGCAATGCTTTGGATCCTTCCGCTCTGGTCGCTGGTCAGAAGATACAGGACCCCTCGGTTCTCGGGATCCGTGCCGGCGATGCGCACGTCGGCCCCAACGACGGGAAGGGCCCCGCCCGCCGTTCCGATGCGAAGCGAAAGGTACCCCTCACTTGATACGGGGGCTTGCACTTTTCTGAATTGGCTCGTGTTCTCCATAAGGCTCCTTTGAAGCGTAGTGGTAACAGTATATGTAAAAATCGGGGGCCTTGCTACCGTTTTTCGGATAAAAGCACAAAAAGACCATTTAGGAAAGTATTTCGGCGGATAGCTATTGACTTTTCTTTGCTTCACCTGTATAATTAAATTACATTTGTATAAAATCGAGGATGGTGCAAGGATGAAAGACAGTTCATTTGGAGAGCTTAGTATTATCGCAATGCGCGGATGCGAGGAATTCGTCGCCGAGGTAGACCGCTATATTCAGGAATGGCGTCGCCACGACGGGGAAGGGACCTACATCGCCAAGGCCACCTGCCCCCGCTTCGGAAGCGGTGAGGGAAAGGGCCTTATCCAGGACACGATGCGCAACCGCGATGTTTTCATTATTTCCGACGTTTTCAATCACGGTGTCACCTACAATATGTACGGCAAAACCGTACCGATGAGCCCCGACGATCACTTTCAGGATCTGAAGCGTATTATCGGCGCGATCGGCGGTAAGGCAAAAAGAATCACCGTTCTGATGCCGATGCTGTATGAAGGGCGTCAGCATAAGCGCTCCAGCCGTGAGTCGCTTGACTGCGCGATCGCCTTGCAGGAGCTGACGAATATGGGCGTCGCCAACATCATCACCTTCGATGTGCACGACCCCCGTGTGCAGAACGCCATCCCGCTTTCCAGCTTTGATAACTTCCGCTCCACCTACCAGATGATCAAGGCCCTTGTGCACGAGTATCCCGATATCCAGTTCGATAAAGAAAAGATCATGATCGTCTCGCCTGACGAGGGGGCCATGTCCCGCTGTATGTATTACTCCTCTATGCTGGGGCTGGAGCTTGGGATGTTCTACAAGCGCCGCAACTATTCGGTGATCGTAAACGGGAAAAACCCGATCGTCGCCCATGAGTATCTGGGGAAGGATCCCAAGGGCATGGACGTTATCGTGGTAGACGATATGATCTCCTCGGGTGAATCGATGATCGACGTTGCCTCCCAGCTGAAGGAGAGAGGGGCAAACCGTATCTTCATCTTTACCGCCTTCGGCCTTTTCTGCAACGGCCTTGAGCTGATGGATAAGGCGTATGAGGAGGGGCTCTTCACCCGCATCATGACCACCAACCTTATCTACCGTATGCCCGAGCTTCTGGAGAGAGAATGGTATCACGAGGTCAATATGTGTAAGTATCTGGCCTATATCATCGATACCCTTAACCACGAGCAGAGCATTGCGGGGCTTCTCGACCAGTCCAAGCGGATCCACAAGCTGCTGGACGACCACAAAAAAGGATTGAGATAAAGAAAAAAGCCGAGGAATTTCCTCGGCTTTTTTGATGCCCTTTAAAGCGTTTCGAATTTGTAGCCAACGCCCCAAACGGTTTTCAGCGTCCATTTGTCCGAAACACCCTCTAATTTTTCACGAAGGCGCTTCACGTGAACGTCGACCGTGCGGCTGTCGCCGTAATACTCAAAGCCCCAGACCTTGTCCAGCAGCTGATCGCGTGTGTAAACGATGTTGCAGTGCGAGGCCAGGAAATAGAGAAGCTCCAGCTCCTTCGGGGGAATATCAATGGCACGTCCGTTGATCTTCAGCTCGTATTTCTGGCGGCTGATCTCGATGTTCTCAAAGCGAACGACCTCGTCGTTCTGTCCGCCGTGCGCGTTATAGCGGCGCAGGACCGCCTTGACACGGGCCGAAAGCTCATTGAGATCAAAGGGCTTGATGACAAAATCGTCAGCCCCCAGCTCAAGCCCCAGCACCTTATCAAAGACCTCGCCCTTGGCGGTGACCATGATGATCGGCTTTTGTGAAAATTCACGGATCTCACGGCAGACCTGACGCCCGTCCTTCTTCGGCATCATGATGTCAAGCAAAACGATATCGGGGTCAAAGGAACGGAAGGTGTTCAGCGCCTCTACACCGTCGTAGGCGATCTTGATCTTATAGCCCTCGTTTTCAAAATAAAGGCGCATCATATCGCAGATATTGGGGTCGTCGTCGGCAATCAGTAATTTAATCTCGTTCATAATCCGGATCCTTTCGAAAGATGTCGCTATATACGGTAAAAACAAAAAAGCTGCAATTTCGGAATGTATTATACCATATTTCACCAATAAAGTCAAGAATGGCAGATGAATTCTGTGTGAAGAACCAATGTTTTTTCGCTTTTTCGGGAAAGCGCTTGCCAATCCCCGAAGAATGTGGTATACTAATGGAAATTATTATCAATAGATTTAAAGAGGCAATTATGAAACTTGGTATCGTCGGTTTACCGAATGTAGGAAAAAGCACGCTTTTCAATGCGCTCACCAACGCAGGGGCCCCCTCCGCCAACTATCCCTTCTGCACCATTGACCCGAACGTTGGGGTGGTGGCGGTTCCCGATAAGCGGCTGGACGAGCTGGCGAAGATGTACGATCCCGAAAAATATACGCCCGCCGTTATTGAATTCGTGGATATTGCCGGCCTTGTCAAGGGCGCGTCGCGCGGCGAGGGGCTTGGAAATAAGTTCCTGGCCAATATCCGCGAGGTCGACGCGATCGTGCACGTCGTCCGTTGCTTTGAGGACAGCAACATCGTTCACGTCGATGGGGGGGTAGACCCTGTGCGTGATGTGGATACGATCAATCTTGAATTGATCCTTTCCGATCTTGAGATCGTGGAGCGCCGTCTTGAAAAGACCAAAAAGCTGGAGAGAAGCGATAAGGAGGCCGCGAAGGAAAGCGCGCTGTTAGAGCGGATCAAGCAGGCCCTTGATGAGGGAAAATGCGCGAGAACGCTTGAATTTACCGAGGATGAGGAGCTTTTGCTCACCGAGACCCGCCTCCTTACCAAAAAGCCGGTCATCTATATGGCGAACATCGCCGAGAACGAGGTAGACGGCTCTTACGAAGAAAATCCTGCCTACGCCGCCCTTCGCGCCTATGCGGAAAGCGAGCATTCGGGGATCATCGCGGTCTGCGCCCAGATCGAGGCCGAGCTTTCGGATCTTGAGGGGGAGGAGAAGAAGGAATTCCTTTCCGACCTTGGGATCAGCGAAAGCGGGCTTGACAAGCTGATCAAGGCCAGCTATAAGCTTTTGGGGCTTATCAGCTTTTTAACGGCCGGCCCCAAGGAGGTCAGGGCCTGGACGATCACCGAGGGGACCAAGGCCCCCGGTGCCGCCGGTAAGATCCACAGCGATTTTGAGCGTGGGTTTATCCGCGCCGAGGTCGTGGCGTACGACGCCCTGATGCGGGAGGGCAGCATGAACGCGGTTCGCGAAAAGGGCCTTTTGCAAAGCGAAGGCAAGGACTACGTGATGAAGGACGGAGATATAGTTCTCTTCCGCTTTAACGTTTAATTCAGAGGTCGAACCATGAGGATGAGAAAGAAGAAGCACGGTGCCGA
>JAZNDS010000053.1:0-12097 GCA_045588145.1 Eubacteriales bacterium
TTTCTGCTTATGGGCTTTGCCATTTGGGAGATTATGAAACAACTTTATTTTCTCCATATTCTAACAATAGGAATTTTGGGGAGAAATATGTAAAGGGCGAAGAGTTTTCAAAACTTGCAGAGGGTGTTTCTACTGCTAAAGCAATGCGAGAGCTTGGTATTAAATATAATGTTGAATTGCCAATTACAAATGCGGTATATTCAATATTATATGAAGGTAAAGACCCACTAAACGAATTTATAAAATTATTTTCTCGCAGTACAAGAAAAGAGTTTTAGTTGAATAAATTTAATAGATAAATAAAAAAGACGCAATTAACCGCTCTTCTCATAGGGATTTAAATATGCAACTTATAAAACTCGACTTTTAACAAGCCGAGTTTTCTTTTGTCCACGCAAAACAAGTTGAATCAAATTTTATTTTATGTTATAATAAACTCACCGATAAATACGAATTTGTATGGAGGCGTAAAATGATTGTAAAATACGTTACAAACACATATGTAATAACAGATACGTATAAAAAATTATTGCTTGATGCAAAAGATGCGAGCGTAAAAATAGAACCGTCCAACGACGATAGCACAAAATTAGTTTTTTTCGAAAACAAAAAACATCCATATGAATTTTTCATTGAAGACGATACACTTACGATCAAATTAGTAAAAACGAGATGGTACAATTTTTTAAGAATTGGTATTGATCGTTCGGAAATTAGACTATATGTTCCTAAATCAACACTTGAAACAATCTCGGTAAGATCCAATACAGGATACGTTGATATATCCTCAATAACTTGTAATGGCGCTATAGATATCCAAATAAACACAGGAAAAATAAATTTAGAAAGTGTCTTCTGTCAAGCTTTTAATTCAAAAGGAAACACAGGACACATCTCGTTGAACAAATTGACTGCAACACAGAATATCTCAATCAAACGCGGCACCGGAAAGGTTTCATTAAATGATTGCTTTGCCCGTGAGATTTTTGTAAAAACAAACACGGGAAGCGTTCGTGGCAGACTTCCGTCTAATATGGCGTTTATAGTTCGAACTAACACAGGCAGAATGGAAATACCTAAAGTCCCCATCGGAGAAGCAATCGGCGGAAGATGCGAAATAAAAACAAACACGGGAAATATCAAATTCGAATAAGTAATGTCAAATTCCAATTTATCGATTTGATATTCTTTGTGGAAAAATTTTCAAAAGTGTAGCACACTATACTTTCAAAAGAAAGTCGTGTGTTTTGCAAAGCAAAAAGTAAAGGATAGCAAAATTTTGCTATCCTTTTATAATGTCTAAAAAATCCCTATGAGTGACGCACCTATGGCGTTCTTTTTTGTTTTCTTTTTTAAGGATTTAAGCGGTTGGGGCCGCGGAAGAGGAACATGGAGTCCTTGATCGGAAGGCCGGTAAGGAGCATGGTGAGACGGTCGACGCCGAGGCCGAAGCCGCCGTGGGGCGGGCAGCCGTAGCGGAAGAATTCGAGGTAGAAGCGCACATCTTCACCAAGGCCCTTTTCGTCGGCTTGGGCTTTGAGGATATCGTAGCGATGCTCACGCTGGGCGCCCGTCGTGATCTCGACGCCGCGCCAGATAAGGTCATAGCCCATCGGGACGCCGTTTTCGTCACGCATATGATAGAAGGCGCGCTTTTCGGCGGCGTAATCGGTGATAAAGAGGAATTCGTGGCCAAACTTGTCCTTGGCGAGCCTTTCGGTCAGGCGCTCGGCATCGGTCGTCAGGTCGCCCTTCTCGGATTCGGGGCACTCGTAGCCGTAGCGCTCCTTCAGCTCGGCATAAACGTCGGCAAGCTTCATACGGGGGAACGGCAGGGTCGGCACAACGACGGGCAGGCCGAAGAGCCTTTCGATCTCGTCGCCGTAGGCGGCCTTTACCTCGCCGAGGGCGTAGGTCAGAAGCTCCTCCTCCATCTTCATGACGTCCTCGTACGAATCGATGTAGCTGAATTCAAGGTCGAAGCCCGTGAACTCGGTGGTATGCTTATTGGTGAAGGATTTTTCGGCGCGGAAGACGGGCCCCGTCTCAAAGATCCGCTCAAAGCCCGAGGCCATCGCCATCTGCTTATAGAACTGGGGGCTTTGGGCAAGGTAGGCCTTGCGGTCGAAATACTTCAGCTCGAATACGTCCGCCCCGCTCTCGCTGGCGGCGCCGATCAGCTTCGGGGTATGGATCTCGATAAAGTTTTTCTCCACAAGGAAGCGGCGCATGGCGTTGACAAAGCAGGTCTGCACGCGGAACATCAGAAGGTTCTTTTCGGTACGCAGGTCGATCCAGCGGTAGTCAAGACGGGTGTCGATATTGGCGTCGGGCTGAAGCGGCAGCGCCTCGGCCAGCGACTCGATCTTGATCTCCTCGGGCAGCATTTCGATGCCGCCGAGCTTGACGTACTCATTCAGCACGACCTTCCCCGTGACGGTTACGACCGACTCAAGCATAAGCTGATCCACGATCTCGGCAAGGGCGGGATACTTTTCCTTCTCGATGGTCAGCTGCAGCTTACCGCTGACGTCACGGATGACGAGGAAAGCCATCGTGCGCTTATTGCGGATGTTTTCGACAAAGCCCGAGATACGGCATACGGTATCGGGGGTGATATCCTTTATATACGTTCTATTCATAATGAACCTCCTGTTGTTTTCACTTTATTGTACTGCTTTTCGGGGGCAAAATCAAGGGGGATACGCATTTTTTTATCACGACCCGAAAAAGGCTTCCCCCATGCGGGAAAGAAGCGCCTCCTCGGCCGACTTACAATCGGGAAAAGGCATCGTGCAGCCCGCGGCGCGGCGGTGACCGCCGCCGCCGAAAAGGGCGCAAAGGGCGGCAACGTCCGCACCCGTCGAGCGAAGCGAAAGGCGCAAGCTGCCGTCCCCTCTTTCGCGTAAGAGCGCGGCGATCTCCACCCCGCGGCGGGAGCGAAGGATATCGATCACGCCGTTAAAATCCTCCTCGGTACAGCCAATGGCGCGGCACTCGGCAAGCGAAAGCGACAGCAGCGAAAGGCGGCCGCCGAAGAATTGCCGCGCGTTTGTCGCGGTATAGGCCTCCGCACGAAGCACCCCCTCCTCCTTGGTTTCAAAAAGAAGGTGGTTAAGCTTCGCCCCGTCAACCCCCGCCGACAAAAGCGAAGCGGCGACCGTATGGGTCCTTGGGGTGACGTTCGCGAAGCGGAAGCACCCGGTATCCGACGAGATGGCGGCATAAAGGCGGGTGGCGACGCCTTCGGTAAGCGGCCTTTTCGACGCCTTGAAAAGGTCGTAAAGCACCTCGCCCGTCGCCGAAGCGCTCCCCACGGTATAATGGGGAGCAAAGGGCGTAGAGAAGGCGTGATGGTCGATCGAAAGGACCTCACTTGCCCCCGAAACGGCGGCTTCAAGCCGCCCGCATTGGGAAAGCGAGGCAACGTCTACCGTCACCATGCACGAAGGGGCTTCTTCACGGCAAAGCGGGACCCCCTCCGAAAGAAAGGCAAGGCGATCGGGAATGGGATCGGGCGAAAGAAGCCCGGCGTCAATGCCCGCTTCACGCAGGAAAAGGCACAAGGCGGCGCCGCTTCCCACGGCGTCCCCATCGGGATTGCGGTGGATAAGGACGGCGACCGAGGAAAAAGAAAGCAGCCGCCTGACGGTTTCGCTTTTTGAAAGCTTTTTTGCTTCAGGCATCGGCGTTTTCCTCTTCGGCTTCGGTTTTCGGCTTGTCGGTCTTGATCTCCTCCAAAAGCTCCGCGATGCGGGCGCCGTGCGCGATCGAGCCGTCGGCATAGAACAAAAGCTCGGGGGTAATACGCAGGTTGAGCGTCATGGCCAAATGGCGGCGAAGCATCCCCTGGGCGGCGCGCAGGCCTTCGCCCGCGGCGACGGCGTCCCCGAAGGCAGAATAATACACACGGGCGACCTTCAGGTCGGGGGCGACCTCGGCCCTTGTGATCGAAACGAAGTTATCAAGGATACGCGGATCGCGCGCCTCGCGCAAAGCGATCGCCAGCTCCTCGGCTACGGCGTCGTTGATTCTTCCTCTTCTGTATTTTGACATGTCCTTCTCCTTTTCGGATTTTTTACTTTTTCAGGGGAGAGCGCGGTATTCTCCCTCGGGAAATTTCCCGCAGATCCTTTCGGCGGTACGGCGGAAGGTGGAGGCCTCCTCGGTCAGATAAAAAACAGTCCTCCCCTCCTCCTCGGTATTCGTAAGACGGGGGGCGAGCCGACGGGCGGCGGCCTTGCCGCAATCGATCAGCTTGGCCTTCGGGTAAAGCGGGCCGATCACGCGGGAAAGCCAGGGAAAATGCGTGCAGCCAAGCAGGATCGCCTCGGGCGAGAAGCCCCCGAGCGGGGCCAGCATACGGATCGCCACCATGCGGGGAATGGGATCGAAGGGATCGGTGTACCCGCATTCGACGAGAGGGACGAACAAGGGGCAGGCGATCCCACGGAGCGAAAGCCCCCTTCTCCCCTTATGCAAAAGCGCGGCAAGGGTCCCCTTGCGTATCGTGGCCTCGGTCCCAAGGATCGCGATACGGCCGTCCTTCGCGGCCCGAAGCGCCTCCTCGGCCCCCGCCTCTAAGATCCCGTGGATCGGAAAGGGGTATTTTTTCGCGAGCCGCGGCAGGCAGACACTGCTGACAGTGCCGCACGCGACAAGGACCGCCTCCGGCGAAAGGGCGGCGGCTTCATCCAGCATCCGCTCGGCATAGCGCAGGATCGTTTCCTCCGAGTGGGCGCCGTAGGGCACGTGGGCGGTATCGCCGAAATACGCGATATTGATATGCGGGCAAAGGCGGCGCAGGGCGAAAAGCGAGGTAAGCCCGCCCACTCCGCTGTCATATATGACAACCATACTTTACGAAATCGCTTCTTCGAGAAGCGTGTCGATCAGCTGCCCCATCGAAAGGCCGATGACCTTATAAAGCATCGGGAACATGCTGATATCGGTAAAGCCCGGCATGGTATTGATCTCGTTAAAGATGACCTCGCCACCTCGTTTCACAAAGAAATCAAGGCGGGCAAGGCCGCGGCAGCCGATCACGCGAAAAAGCGTTTTGGCGTATTCTCTCACAGTCTCGATCGCGCGGCAGCCGATACGCGCGGGAATAAAGATGCGCGAGGTACGGCTTTTATATTTTGTGTCGTAATCGTAGAAGGTATTCCCGGGCTCGACCTCGCCGACCGCCTGCCCGAAAAGCGTGCCCCCGCGCTCGATAAGGCCGAATTCGACCTCGGCCCCCTCGATGTATTCCTCGACAAGGACCGCCCCGCCAAGCGAGGACGCCAGCGACAGCGCCGCCGCCAGCTCCTCCCTTCCCTTGACGAGCGAGGCCCCGCAGGAGCTGCCGGAGCCGGCGGGCTTTACAAAGATGGGATAAGCGGGAAGCGTGCCTTCGATTTTTTCGGCAGCTGCCTCCCCGTCCGCGCATTCGGCGGGGGAAAGCACGCAAAAGGCGGCGACGGGGATCCCAACGCTTTGGGCGATACGCTTACAGGCGACCTTATCCATCCCCGTGACCGAGGCCGAAACGCCACAGCCGACAAAAGGGATGCGGCAGCATTCCAGAAGCCCCTGCACGCATCCGTCCTCCCCACCCTTGCCGTGCAAAAGCGGAAAGGCGCAATCGGGTACAAAGGGGGTATCCCCGAGAAGCAGCGCCCGCTTGCCGGGAAGAAAGCCGACGGGGAGCGGATCGCGGCTTTGCCACGTATCCCCCGAGATATCGGCAGGGGTAGCCGCCAAGGAGGCGAAGAAGTCGCCCTCTTTCGTTATGCCGATGGGCATAACCGTATGTTTCTTGGGAAAGGCCGAAAGCACGGCCGCGGCGCTGCGCAAAGAGATCTCATATTCCTCTCCCGCACCGCCGAAAAAGAGTGCCACGTTCACAAGCATCACCTCGCTCCATTATATGAAGCGGGCGGCGAGGGTGACAATCGGGATTCGTCAGGCCCTTTTCAGGATACAGCCCCGAAAGTTCTTCCCGTAATCGTAGAAGGGGGTAAAGGAAAGCGTGGCAGCCTCCGCCAGCGCTTGCATGGCCTCCTTCTGGTCGTATCCGCATTCGAAGAGGAAAAAGCCCTCCTCGGTAAGCAGAGGCAAAAGCTCTATAAAGCGGCGGTAGAAGCAAAGGCCGTCGGGTCCGCCGTCGAGGGCGCGCTTCGGCTCTCTCCTTACGGTGGGAGAAAGGGTCTCCAGCACGGCGGTCTCGATATACGGGGGGTTAGAAAGGATCGCGTCAAAGCGGCCCTTCGGTGTTTTTCGCAGAAGATCGCCCTCCTCGACCGTAAAGCGGTCAAGGACTCCGTACCGCTCGGCGTTTCGGCGGGCGGCCTCGAGGGCCCCCCTCGCGATATCGATCCCGACGGCGGTGGTATCGGGCCGCTCGCAAAGCACCGAGATGGCGATCGCCCCGCACCCGGTGCAAAGATCGGCAAAGCGCGCGCCCTTCGGCAGGCGGCGCACCGCCTCCTCGACCAGCCGCTCGGTATCAAAGCGGGGGATCAGACACTCGCGGTTCACGAAATAGCTTTGGCGGAAAAAGGGCGCTTCACCAAGGATATAGGCAAGCGGCTCGCCCTGTGCGCGGCGCGCGGCCGCCTCCCGAAGAAGCGGCGAGGGAGAGATGGGATCGCACCCGAAAAGGCTGCTGTACGGAAGCTTTTCGATATGCGAGAAAAGCAGGCGTGCCTCGGTATCGGCTTCCTCGATCCCCGCATCCGCGAAAAGCGCCGTAAGCTCAGAGAGCTTCATCTTGCTTATCCGAGGCATCTTCCGCATCAGCGGCGGGCACCTCGGTCGAAGCGGGCGTGTCGGTCGAAGGGGTGGCCTCTCCCTCTTCTTTTTTCTCGGTAGGCTCGACCTTCTTATAGGCGGCACGGTCAAAATCGGGAAAATCGTCGGTCAGCGCGTACTGAAGCGCCAGAAGCGCGACCTCCAATTGCTCGTCATCCGGCTCTCTCGTCGTGATGCGCTGCATCCAGAGCCCGGGGGCGGAAAGCGTGCGGGTAAGGATGTTGTTGTGCTTCCCCGCGTACAGGATAAATTCAAACCCAAGCCCCACGATCAGCGGCAAAAGCGCAAGGCGCAGAAGGGTATAAAGGAAGGTCGGCAGGTCGGGCAAAAGGGCGTTGATCAGAAACCCAAGGCCAACGCCGAGCAGGATCATCACGAACATAAACGAGGTCCCGCAGCGGGGATGAAAGCGGGTATATTTTCTCGCCGCCGCGGGCGTCAGCTCATCCCCCGCCTCGTAGCAGGCGATGCTCTTATGCTCGGCCCCGTGGTACTGGAAGGTGCGGCGGATATCCTTCATCAGCGAAACGAGATACAGGTAGAGGATAAAGATAAGGATCTTCAAGCCCCCCTCGACAGCGCTTTTCCAAACGCCGAGCGAAAGGGAGAACCACCCCTCGATCCAGCCCGCGACAGCGCGCGGCAGGGCCAAAAAGAGCATAAGGGCAAGCCCAACCCCGAGGATCATGGCAAACACGGTCAGAACGTCAAAGAACTTGATGCCGATATGCTTTTTGAACCATTTTTCGAATTTCGTTTCCTCCTCGATCTCGCCGTATTCCTCGGCCGAGATCGTCAGACACGAATAGCTGAGGAGCAGCGATTCGATAAACGAAACGATGCCCCGAACGATGGGCAGATTGCAGAATTTATATTTCTTGCGGGCCGAGATATAGGTCTTTTCATGCACCACAAGGCTTTTATCCTCGTGGCGGCAGGCAATGGCGCAAAAGCTCCCCGCGCGCATCATGACCCCCTCCAGCAACGCTTCTCCCCCGACCTTACCGAGGCGGGGATTTCCCTGTTCTTTTTTTTCTTTCATAACTTTTTCTCCGGAAACAATATGGTATTAGTATAGTATATCATAAATATAACAAAAAAGAAAGACCCCTTTTTGAAGTCTTTCTTAATTTTTATTCACGCAGACCGAGAAGCGGCATAAGCTCGGCCCCCGCGACGGCGTTCATCACCCGTAACGAACGGTCCCGCGCGAAGGAAAGGCGGCGGCCAATGGCGAGAATAGTCTCCCTACTCGGTAAAGGAAGGCGGGAAAGGGCGGCGGCGTTCACCCGCAGGGAGCTGAAGGTAAGCGCGCAGTAGCGCTCGTAGATCTCGGAGGAAAGGACCGCCGAAAGCCCGAGGGCGAAGGTGAAATCCATCTCCCCGCGCTTGGCCTCGATGATATTCAGCTTGTTGGCCGTGCTGATATATTCATCCTTCGGCAAAAGGCCCGAGAAATATACCCCCACCACCAAATGCCGCCCCTCGGCGCGTGAGGGCACGCGCTTAACGAGAAGCATCGTGCGGTTGGGCTGCTTCAGGGAAGGAATACGCGGAACGATATAGGGCTTCTCTCTCCCCGGCGGGGGGAAACGGATCTGCCCGTCGTAAAGCCCCGCGGGATGCAGGAGCGGAATGGCCCCGTCGCTACGGTCCCCTCGCATGCATTCGGGGTAGCGGGTCTCTATGGTGAGCCCGGTCCGGACGGTAAGTCCAAAATCCGAAAGGCGACAGGGAAGATCCTCCATTGCCCTTATCAAAGCAAAATCAGAGGTCTTTTTTGCCAACAAAACCTTGCATTCATCACCCGACACCGCCATCGTATACGGAATGGGCGGCAGGTCGCGCACGGTGCCGTTTCCAACGGCGCGCACCTCGACCTCCTCGGGGATATCCCCCCGACGGAAGGAGCAAAGCATGCGGGGATAGGGGCGCCCGCTTTTTTGCGTATACAGCGCCATAAAGATCAGGGGCGAAGCGGAAAGCAGGCGGCAGCGCATACCCGAGGCACGCACGCTGTCGGCAAATTCCCGCGGAAGCAGGGCGGCCATCTGCCCCCCCTCTCCAAGGCGCGCGGCCGCCGCCTCGGTAAAGAGGAAGGCAAGGTCGCTGCCGCGTGGGCTGACCCGCCGACAGAAGGCCTCGGCAAAGCTTCCGTCGGGAACCACCCCCTCGGGCGGGGAAAGAAGCACGAGGTCGTACCGACGCCCGTCATAGGCCTCCCCGATCGCGGTGGCCTCCTCCAGAAAATCCTTTTCATAAACCGTTATCAAAAGGCGCACATTATAATCGTGCTTGCATTTTTTCCGAATGCGCTCGAGATTATCCTTCAGCATGGGAAGAAAGCGCGCGTCGTTCTCATACGCGTCAAGCACGATGCGGGAAACACCGCCCGAGATGCAGATCTCCTCGATCGCGGCGGCCGCAAGGATGCCCGTGCCGGCGCCGGGGTCAAGCAGGGTGACCTCCTCCTTCTCGGGGATACAGAGAGAGGCCGCCATCGTCTGGGCGATCTCCTTTTCGGTGAAAAAACGGCCAAGCCGTATCGATTCGGCGGCAACGTAGTGCCGCACGAGCTTTTTGGTGTTGCGAACTGCCAAGGAAAGCATCGGCCGTCCCTCCTTTTTTCTTTTATTGTAGCACAGCCCCCCCGACAAATCAAGAGCGGTTTTTCCAAAATCCGCCCTCTTTTTCGGATCGGCGCGCTTTCCTTCAAGAAATTTTCAAAAACATCTTGCATTTTTAAAAAGGATATGGTACAATGTTTTGTACTGTAAATGAAGCGTCTTACGCTCTGTTATAAAGAAGGAAGGAATTACCATGAACGCACTGGATATCGTTTTAATCTCGTTAATGCTTTTGTCCGGCCTTGTCGTGATCGTTGCGGTGCTGCTGCAGCGCTCGAAGAGCAAGGGCCTTTCGGGTACCCTCGTCGGGGGGACCGAGACCTTTTACGGCAAAGAAAAGGGCATGCAGAAGGATAAGCTGCTCTCCCGCATCACGGCGATCGCTTCGATCGTGTTCGTCGTGCTCGTTCTTGTGGTCTACATCATTCAGCCCACGTATCAGTACAATCCCGACAACGAATCTCCTGTCGGTAGTGCTGTCAGCGAAAGCATCAATCTGTAAGAAGGATAAAGGCGGGAAAATTTCCCGCCTTTTCGTTATCATGAAAAGAAAAAACACAAAAAGAAATTATACGAAAAAGGGAAAAAGGGCGACCCCCATGCAAACGCTTGCCAAGCGGCGGGCGAAGGCCCCCACGAAAGCGCCCGCCCAAAGCGGCGAGGGGCTTTTTATCGGTAACCGAAACGGCTATGGGTTTGTTCGGATCGAGGGGCGGGAGAGTGATATTTTTATCCCCGCCCAAAAAACGCGGGACGCCTTTGACGGTGACAGCGTCCGGATCCGCTTTTCGAAGAAGGGCGACCGATGCGAGGGGGAGGTCCTCTCGGTCAACCCCGAACGGCGCTCGGCCGTCGGCGTTGTGGTGAGGGACGAGGAATGGGGCCTCTATCTTCTCCCCGACTGTCCGCGTATTCCTCCCCTCGGCCTTAACCCGAAGGATCGGTGCCGTGTCGGCGATAAGATCGAGGTCTCGCTTCCCCGCTACGGAGAAAAGACCCGCCTTCTGCAAGCCTTCGGCCCCGCCGACTGCCGCGCCTCGAACGATAAGGCGGTGCTTTCGGAGCTTTCGGTCGAAACCGAGTTCTCGGCGGAAACGCTGCATGAGGCCGAAAAAGCGGCAGCCCTTCCCCCCACGCCCGCGGGGCGGGTGGATCTACGGCGCGAGATGATCTTTACCATCGACAGCGCGGGGGCCAAGGACCTTGACGACGCCGTTTCGCTGAAGCCCCTGAAGGACGGCTACCTTCTCGGCGTGCATATTGCCGACGTTTCAAGCTTTGTAAAGCCCTATTCGGCGCTTGACCGCACCGCCCACACACGCGGCACCAGCCTTTATTTCGCCGACCGCGTGGTCCCGATGCTCCCGCCCGCGCTCTCGAACGGTGCCTGCTCGCTGAACGAGGGGCAGGATAAATGGACGATGAGCGCCCTCATTACCCTCGCGAAGGACGGCACGATCCTGGGGACCGAGGTCGTGCGCTCGATCATCCGTTCGAAAAAGCGCGGGGTATACGCCGAGATCAACGACCTTTTTGAAAAGGGCGAAGGATCCCCCTATTTTGAAAAATACAAAGCGGTAAGGCCCACCCTTCTTCGCATGCGCACGCTTTGCCGCCGCCTGCAAGCCGCCGACGAAAAGCGGGGCGTTCCCTCCTTTGAAACGCCCGAGGCGATCATAACCCTCTCGCCCGAGGGGATCCCCACCGAAATCAAGCGGGCCGAGCGCGGCGAAAGCGAAAAAATGATCGAAGCGATGATGCTTTTGGCCAACCGTGCCGTTGCCACCCTTCTGACCGAAAAGGGCATTCCCTGCGTCTACCGTGAGCATGGGGAGCCGCCGCCCGAAAAGGTCGACGCGCTGATGGCCTTTCTGCGTGCGAACAAGCTTCCCCTCCCTCGCCTCGAAAAGGGCGGCAAGCTGACGCTGCCGATGCTTTCCTCGATCCTTGACGCGGCAAAGGAAAAGGATTGCCTTTCGTCGGTCTCAACGATGGTGATCCGCTCCATGGCCAAGGCCACCTATACCGAGCGGCCGCTTCCCCACTTCGGGCTTTCGGTCCCGCTTTACTGCCACTTTACCTCCCCCATCCGCCGCCTTTCCGACCTTGTGACCCACCGCATCATCGGGGCCTGCCTCCTTGGCGACACACCGCCCGAAAAATACCGCGCCGCCGCCAAGCGCGCGGCCGATGCCGCCACCTCGACCGAGCTGCGCGCCCAGGAGGCCGAGCGACGGATCGAGGCGCTTTTCAAGGCCGAGTATCTCTCCTATCACATCGGCGAGGTGTTCGAGGGACATATCTCGGGCGTTACCGCCTTTGGGGTATACGTGGAGCTTGAAAACACCTGCGAGGGGCTTCTTCCCCTTTCGCTTCTGCCCGAGGGCTTCTTGTATAACGAAGAAGCAAAGACCCTTTCAAGGGGCGACCTTTCGCTCTCCCTCGGTAGCCCCGTAACGGTTCAGGTACGCGATGCCGACCTTGCTACGGGCCGCGTGACCTTTTCGCCGGTCGAATAAGGCTTTTCCTATAAGTGAATTGTCAATAGAAGTGCAACACTTTTAAGAAAGATTTTGCAATTCTAAATTCCAAGAATCCTGAGCAGAAATATAATTTAAGCATTTGCGGGGTCTGGCATTGATCAATGCCAGATTCCGCAAAAGTGTTTTAGG
>JAZNDS010000054.1:0-42965 GCA_045588145.1 Eubacteriales bacterium
GGCTTTCTACATATGGATTTGATAAAAATGCAAATCCCGCTTGTAGAAAGCAGATTAGCTCTGTCGTATTCAAGTTGGTTTAGCGACTTGGGGTTTGCGTTTTTTGTGCGTTGGCTTCAGGTCAGCGCACTTTTTGATTTAGAGGTGTTTATGAAAGTATTAATTTGGATCGCTTGTTTCTTTACGACTGCTTTAATTCAAACTTTATTCGGAATGAAGCTTGGTGGAATACCGGCAGCGATGTTCTTAGGAGCTACGTTTTCCATAGCCAAAAATTTTGTTGCACGATATGATAATCGTAACAACAAAACAAGCAAGAAATACGCTGAAACCGCCAAAGGTCTTATGAAAGGATTCCTTTGGTATGGAGCTTCAATTTTTTATGTCATATTAGGAACAATATTTGTTTCTGCCGATCCTGCATCATTTGATTTTGGCACGCAAATCATTATTGCTATTCTATGTATAGGTTTAGCTATAGCTGGACACCTTTTAATTGAAAAGAAAGTACAACTCAAATATTCCGAGAAAAATGAAGCAGAATCTGCCGAAACAGTCGAGATAAATGAAAAAATTTGTTTCTGCAGAAAATGCGGTACACATCTTGAAGCAGATAGTAGATTTTGCCGCATGTGTGGTACTGAAATTAAGGAGGAACAACAATGATTTGCAAGAAGTGTAATCACAAGTTGCCTGATGATAGCGAATTTTGTCAATATTGTGGTAGCAAGATAGAACGTGTTGAAGCGGTGGAAAACGATGCGGTTGATGATAATGCCATAGAACTTATCGAAGAATTAAACAATCCCGATATAACATCTGATGATGCGTTAAGTGCTATATTGAAATTTCAAGCCAAAGCTACTATTGACGCTATGGAAGCGAATGCCAATAGTCAACCCAATAACGAATCTGATGAAGATTTCGGTCTTGTTCCCGAAAAGCCTATATTTACCTTTGCGTTAAAGTCGGTTGATGGTGAGGAAGAATATCTTGATAAGCTTCGTACTGAAGGTGGGGAAAGAATCAAGTATACTCGCAGAGGTTCAACAAGTGCCGCAGGTATCAACGGGATGATTGATATTTACGATACATTCTTGCCGTCGGGGCAACCTTACAAAACGATATACATAAATATGTATGGTGCAAAAGCCTCTGTCTCTGCTCCGAAAGGTTTTAAGTTTGTTACTGCAAAAGCATCAACGCCTGTCAATAAGGCAAAGACAAAAGTTGAAAAACCAAGCAAACCGAAAAAGCCGATTAATAAAAAACTGTGGATAACCGTAAGTTCAATATCACTTGCGGTTGTAATCATATTAATTCTTTTACCAACACTTATTATTCCTGGCTCAAAGTATAATCATGCCAAAAATCTATTGGAAAAAGGCGATTATGAGCTCGCCTACTCGGCTTTCTTAGCACTTGATGGATTCTCTGATTCTGAAAACATGCTTTCTGAATGTAGATATCTTCAAGCAATAAAGTATAGGGATACAGGCGATCACGAAGCTGCAAATAAAATTTTCAAATCGTTGGGTAATTATAGAGATAGCAAACTCTTAATTCACGAGCACGATTACAAACTTAGCACATATGTTGCGGCTACCTGCACCAAAGCAGGCACAGAAACTTACAAATGCAAGAATTGTGATGATACATATGTAAAACCAATATCGTCAAATCATTCTTATACTGTAAGCTCATCTGTAGATGCGACTTGTCAAAAAGACGGATATAAAACGTACAAATGTTCCTTTTGCACAGATGAGTATACCGAAACTGTCGGTAAAACTTCCCACGAAACCGTTCTCGTTTCTACAACCGATGCTACTTGTACATCTGTTGGAGTAAAGAATTATAAGTGCAAAAATTGCACTCATACATATTCCGAGGAGATTGGTATAAAATCGCACAATTATTCTGCTGCTACTTGTACAACGGCTAAAACTTGTAGTTCTTGTGGAGCCACCGAAGGCAAAGTATTAGATCATACAGATGGTTTGACATGCACTCGCTGTGGCCAAGATTTATTCGCGTTAACTGGGAAAGTCGTATTGACCGGAACTGGAAATGCAATATTTAGAGATATAAATCTACCTGCAGGGACATATGATTTTATAATTGAATTCCAAAAATGGAATTTGGGAATTGTGTTGAACACCGGTTTAACAAATAAAACGATATTTTCTACATACACATCTTCTGGCGTTTACAAAGTTGAGCGAATAAAATTAACTTCCGATGTTGTCAATGGATTCATTAATATTTCATCTGATACTGGTAGCGCCTGGAAAATCACAATTGAAGCAGTAAAAAATTAAATGATGTCCAATTTAGTTAAAAAAAGTCCTCGAAAGAGGACTTTTTTCTCTTCATACCGCTACCAACTCGATAGAATCACGATGCATATGTTCTGTATATGGTGTTACTATATTCATCGCATATTCAAGTTTTTCTTCAAGCTCCATATTAGAATCAATTTCGAATACAAAGCTTTCATAATAACAATTCAGAGCTTTAAGGTCTGCGTCCGTGGGGATTCTATCGGACATAATAATATTATCCCTTACAATTGCTTTTACCAACATGTTTTTCACCTCCTTTATTAATACTATATCATATTTTTTTGTTCAAGGTATACCTCCCCCTGAACATTTTTTATTGTATCATATCAACCTGGGGAATCTAAATCCCCCTCATTCCATATTTTTTGAGTTCGATTTACCCCTTCTTTGGCTCACCAACAAAAAAAGACGAACACTTCGGTGCTCGTCTTTTTTTGTTGCCGATTCCGCGCGCAGAATCGGGGAAGCATATGCGGCAAGCCGCATATGCATGGGTTCGCACTCGCGACGAGAGAGGCGGTAGCTTGCTGACCGACGGCGAGGAGCAAAGATATTGCCGCTTTGCGGCAAATTCCCGCATCAAGACAAGCACACGCCACGGTGCCAAATGGTTATTTAGTCATAAAATCATATAATACAAAGTCATAGGTATTGTTTTCATCATCTGATTCCAGAGATCTATACTTGAATTTATAATTACCTCATTCTATTTTTTGCGAGAAGCTTTTTGCAGATCAACGATCCAACTCCTCTTGGCGAGCTTCATTATTCGGTTAAATCCCACAGTCGTGCCATCGAACGAAATAAGCCGTTTTTTATTTATGCCGTATAGCTTGATTGAATTGTTGTTGCCTATTTTGATTTTTCTGTATTTAACATCACTCCAAAGAATTTCTTTTTGGCGTTTCCAACAAAGCACCCAATATTCCTCTCGCATAACAGTTTTATTTACGAGGCACTTATACGAAAAAATTGTCGGCAATATGGGAAGCAGGCACGACCCGAGAACTAAAAATAAAATTCCTATCTCTTCATTTACAAGAATTAACAAAAGCGTGCCTGCCGCAACCGATACCAAGGATGCAACAAGCAGAGTCAGATTAAAGGCTTTGCAGTTTTTTGCCACAAATTCACTACTTGGGAGATCAAGCGCCTCTCTTTTGGCGCACGCCTCAAAAACAGCATTTAAGCTTTTACCGAGGCCATATGGATATGTACTCATTTCTGTTCTCCTTAAAGCGAAATACGATCAACACCGTGCCACCCATATTTTTCAATCAGTGCTTTTGTCTTTTTCGTTTTTGTGACGGTGTCGATAGCTCTTCCGGCTCTTTTCATATCCTTATGTGAGATAACGTAATCCTTCCAGAAAAACAGAGTTTCATAAAAAACGTCAAAGCTCGTGTTAATACCTTTAATATCGCTCCAGGGTATGTAATTGCAGCTCTTTATTCTGTAAAACGTTTTTATTCCGTTTTTGTCGATAATATAACTGTGAGGCACGAACAGGAACAAGCACAAGGCAAGCCCTGTACCCAAAGCACCAAAAACTCCGCCGACCGTATAATTTACTATGCTTCCACCAAGTAAAAACAGTACACTTAAAACGATGGCTATGACGGGCAGAACCATATAAAGTATATATTTGGGGTTGATTATCTTCTTCATTTTTTACCATTACCCCTTTTTTGTCTGCGGTCTGATAATTGAAAAATTAAAGAAACCGTTCCCATTATCGCACAGAAATATCCGAATGTACCCAAGATAATACTGAATCCAAGGTTTTCTTCAAGCGTACCGCTTTTGGCATCTTCAAAGCTCAGTATCGTATTCTCTTCGGTTTTCATTTCCCATATATATTCCGAAATAGGATGTATAAGCATGCTGACGGCTTCACCGCTTTCAAGATCGTCCAAAGCCTCTTGAGCGGTAGTGCTCCAATACGCACCGTTCATACAGAGCTTTTCACGATCAATAAAGCGTATTTCTATATCACTTAGCGAACCTTTTGGACCGTGGTGCAGGGTATATGAATCATATACTCCGGCAACCGATATTGCCTCGCTTTTATTGATTAGTTTCCCCTCGTGCCAAGTGAGAATGACGAAAACGCTTCCCAAAACGATTCCAATAACGATGAAATATATACAAACACCGAGCGGTACATCCAATAGCCAAGATCGCTTTGTTTTGATCTTCTTTTTGCTTATTGGTCTCCTCTTTTTAGATGAGTTTTTGCGTTTTTTCATTATATACTCACAATCCATAAAAGTATTACTAAAGATATCGCCAAAACGCAGGATGCTGCAAAAAACAAACTATGGAAGAAGGTTGCACTTTTACCGAGTATTCTTTTTTTGTACTGATACTTAACAAAAAACGAATATCTCAAAGCATCAAACACAGTGTCTTTGCAGACTTTTTCAGCGGTATTGTTTGATGCTCTTTTTACTACCTTTTGCAACAGTTTTTCGATTTTTAAAAGAAGTTTTTCTTCTTTGTACGCAATTTTGCGTGGTGCTTCTCCTCTATGAGCCCTTTCGGTCTTTTTTATTACAAAAGTGTAGTTGCGACACATTTCCAGAGGAAGCGTATCGTTTTCCGGCAGCAAGGTTAATACGATCGTGTGATATCTGTTTTTTTGATAATAGTATTTTTTCTTTTCTTTTTTGTCATCTATTACTCTGTCTATAATGTTGAATATTTGCTGACCGTTTATGTGAGAACCCCATCTCTCGTGAACATCTGTTTCAAAATACCGATTTGAAATACGCATTTTCAGTCCGTTTTGTAAGAGTGATTCATCATATCTGTCAATAAGCTCTTGTACTTTTGTTTTAAATTCTCGCATCGTTGATCCTTTTCGTGCATTATTGCGCAGTTTCAGTGACTCAATGGCTAAAGGTAATCAAATAGTAAAACGCACTGCTCGTATTTAAACATATTATATAACACACACGATGAAAAAGCAATATACGCTCGGTGCGTTTTATCTTAGCAGCCGGATACAATACCGCAAAATCTTGCAAGGCTCGGACCTTTGTGGAAATAAAAAAGGCGATTTTTCACTGCAGTCATTCTTCGTTGCGCAGATATAGATCAGATGGTAAAAACACGAGATTGTTTTTGCTGAAAGCGGAGGGGAACGATTGTCAAGATAGGGGGAAATAAATGAAGCGAAGCTTTCCAAAAAGAAAAGGACACTCGGAAGAGTGTCCTTTTTCTGTTAGGCGTTATCGAGGCCGAGGCCGCGAAGGTCGGCCATAAAGCCGTTCTTTTCGGCGTTGTAAAGCTCCCAGATCACGCGCAGGCTCTGCAGGGATTTGCGGCCGCTGGTGATCGGCTCCTTCCCGGTGCGGATGCAATCGACGAAGTGATCGATCTCAAATTGCGTCTTCTTACCGAGCGCCTTGCTGGAGCGGTAGAGGACCGAATATTCGGCATTCTCCTCAAGCGCGCCGGGGATATGCTCCTTGTTGCGGTTGTAAAACTTGATGATCCCCTTGAAGCGGTCGTAATCAAGCAGGCCCTTTTCGGTCTGGATCTGGCAGTCCCACCCAAGGCGGGTGCCGCGGGCGCCCCAGGTCGCGCCGTGGTAAGCGATCGCGCCGCTTTCGAACTTCATAACGACCGAGGAGGTACCCTCACGCAGCATCCAGGGGGTGCCGACGTTGGTGCCGACGTGCGCGCCGCAAACGGGGTTCCCGAGGAAGCGGAGCAGGATATCGATGTAGTGACAGCCGTGGCTGAAGAGCTGCCCGCCGCCAATGCGTGCGGTAGCTGCCCAGTCCGCAGGGTTGCCGGGATCAAAGTTCAGGCCGGTCAGCTGCTCGGTCCAGATGGACATCTGCATGACCTTACCGAACTCGCCCGAATCGATCAGCTCCTTCAGCTTGACCATCTCGGGCCAGAAGGGAACGGGATAGGCGCACATCAGGGTCACGCCGTTTTCTTCGCAGGTCTCGATCAGACGCAGGCATTCCTCCTCGGTGTTGCAAAGAGGCTTCTCCATCAGAACGTGCTTTTTCTTTCCGGCAAAGAACATCCCGCAGGAGAAGTGCAGATCGTGGGGAAGGGCGACGAGCACGCCGTCTACCTCATCGACCATATCGCGGTAATCGGAATAGACCTTCGGGTGATTGGAAAGCGCGTCGGACACGACCTTGGCGCTCTCTTCCACAAGGTCGCACACCGCCACGATCTCGACGTTGTCCATATCGTTAACGCCCTTGACGTGGTTGGCCATCATGCTGCCGCAGCCAACAAGACCCAGCTTAAATTTTTCCATGGTTTTTTTCTCCCTTTTTGTTTATAAGAGTAAGGGCTTTTGCCCTATATCCAGTATAACAGATAAAAAGCGACTTGTATTTGCACAAAGAAGCCCCTTTTTTGCACTTTTGGCCCATTTTCGGCAAAGAGAAGGGAGGAAACCCCGATCCGCCCGCTTTCAGGATAAATGCAGGGAATGCTTGAATTCGGTGGGGCTGAGACCGCAAACACGCTTGAAGGTACGGGCAAAGTATTGGGGGGTATCGAATCCGAGGCGGTCGGAGATCTCGGCAAAGCTGTAAACGCCCTCGCGGATCAGGCGCTTGGCCTCGGCGATGCGGCATTCGTTATAAAACTGCACGAGCGAGCGGGAGGACTGTGCCTTGAAGAGATAGCTTAAGTAGCTTTTGCTGTAGCCGAAAACACGGCAGAGCTCCCCAACGCGCAACGGACGGTCGAGGTTCTTTTTGATATACGCCTCAATATCCGAGACTAAATGCCCCTCCATGCTTTCGCGGGTGGGGAAGATCGAGATGCTCTTCTTTTCGGTCATTTGCCGAAGCAGAAGGATCAGCAGCTGCTCCAGATAGCTTTTGATCAGCTGCTCGCCCCCGATGGGAGCCCCCTCGCAAAGGGTAAGCCTTTTCAGCTTGGTGTCGTTCTTCGGGATCACGTAAGTGCCTTCGGCCTCCTTGATGATCGAGGCGATAAAGGGCTTCAGGGCGGGGCTTAATTTGGTGGTGAAGCGATCGAAAAAGGCCATCGCGGCCGATTTGCAGACAAAGGAGATAACGAAGAAGTTCGGGGAGGATTCGTGCGCCTTGATGGTGTGAAACTCGTTCGGCTTATGAAAGATGATCTCCCCCTGGCGCAGAACCAGCGGCTCCCCGTCTCGGCTTACCTCGACGCTTCCGCTGTCGATATAGACCATCTCCCAGAAATCGTGTGCCTCGCCCGCAAAGGAAAAGCTGCGGTCGAATTCATAGTAATGGATGGTCACAAGCTCGGAAACGTTGACGGTGTGATTGAATTTCGTTTTGACGTACGCGGTTTTCATAAAACGCCTCCCAACATATCGGTTTAGACAAAAGTGCAAGTATAGAATAAAAAAATATATTCACAAGGGACTGCTTTTATTTTATCATAAAATCAGAAAAATGCAAGGAGCTTTTTTTATGAAAAAGGGTATCAGCATCTGGTCCTTCGGCGATATGGCGCTAAAGGACGTATTCAGCCTTGCCAAGGCAGCAGGCTTTGATGGGGTCGAGCTTGCGCTTAACGAGCGGGGGCTTTGCTCCTTGGAAAGCCCCGATTCGGAATGGAAGGAAGTAAAGAAAATGGCCGAGGGAGAGGGGCTCTCGCTGTATAGCGTAGCCTCGGGCCTTTATTGGGATTACCCCATCACCTCGGATGACGGAAGGATCCGCCAAAAGGCCGAGGATATCGTTAAGCGGGAGCTGGAGGCAGCGGCGCTGCTTGGCTGCGAATCCTGCCTGGTGCTTCCCGGTACGGTATGCGCCGATTTTGTGGACCCCTCGCTGATCGTGGATTACGAAACGGCGTACGGGCGGTCCTTGGAGGCATTCCTGCGCCTGAAGAGCTATGCCGAGGCGTGCAAGGTCGAGATCGGCCTTGAGAACGTATGGAATAAGTTCCTTACCTCGCCGCTTGAGATGCGCGATTTTATCGATAAGATCGGCAGCCCCTACGTCGGCAGCTATTTTGACGTGGGGAACGTGCTGTTTAACGGCTACCCCGAGCATTGGATCAAGATCCTTGGCAAGCGCATCAAGAAGGTGCATTTCAAGGATTACCGCCGCCAGGCAGGGGGCTTGCACGGCTTTTGCGACCTTTTGGCGGGGGATGTGAACTATCCTTGCGTTTTCGACGCGCTTTCGGCGATCGGCTATGACGGATGGGTCAGTGCCGAGATGATCCCGCAATACACCTATTATAATGAAACCTTAATTTATAACACATCCCGCGCGATGGACAGCATCCTGGGAAGAAAGTGAAGGAGAAGATATGTTGAAGGTAGGACTTATCGGGTGCGGCTTTATGGGCACCATGCACGCAAATTGCTATAAGAATCTTCCGGGGGTCGAGGTCACGGCCTTTGCCGATCTGCGCCGTGAGTGCGCCGAAAAGCTGGCCGAGGGAACGAACGCCGAGATCTTCGGCGACGGGCGCGAGCTGATCGAAAACGCCGAGGTCGATATCATCGACATCTGTCTGCCGACTTATCTCCATGCGCCCTATGCGCTGTTGGCTATGGAAAAGGTGAGATATCTCTTTATCGAAAAGCCGGTCACCCTTACCGCCAAGGAGGGGAAGGCGCTTCTGAAAAGAGCCGAGGAAACCGGCTGTAACGTTCAGGTCGGTCAGGTCATCCGCTTTTGGGACGAGTATGTCGAGCTTCGCAGGATGATCCGGGAAAACACCTACGGTCGGGTGGTAAACGCCAACTTCCGCCGTATCAGCCCGCTTCCGACCTGGGGCTGGGAGAACTGGCTGCTGGACGAAAGCCGCTCGGGCGGCGCCGCGCAGGATCTGCATATTCACGATATCGACTACGTGCTTTCGGTATTCGGAAAGCCGAAGAGGATCGCTTCGGTCAAAAATAGGCTGGGTGAAGCGAATTCTTATATCAATTCGATCCTTTCCTACGGCGATTTCTGCGTGGGGGTAGAGGGGACCTGGGCCCTGCCCGGCAATTATCCCTTCGGCGCCTCCTTCCGTGTGGTGTTTGAAAACGCCGTTGTTGAGAATCTCGGCGGTCATTTCCTGCTGTATAAGGACGGCGGGGTCGAAGAGATCAGGATCGAGAAGAAGGAGCTTGGAGAAGGGGGCTTTGAGGGCGGAAACCTTTCCGACCTTGGCGGCTATTACAACGAGCTTTTGTACTTTACCGAGCGTGCCGCGAAGGGCGAGCCGATCGGGGAGGCGACGCTTCCTTCGGCGGCTTCCTCGCTGGAATTCGTGTTGAAGGAAATTGAAAAAGCAAAATAAAGAAAGAAAAAAGAAGCACGCGGTGCTTCTTTTTTCTTTGCTTGGCGGTCTTACAGTGCCTCGACCCGTTTCATCCAATCCAGCGTTTGGGCGATCGTCCAAAGCGGGGGCCATTCGCTAAGGGCCTCTTCGTTATGCTCCTTCATCAGGCGGATCGCAAGGTCAACGAAGTCGCGCGCGGAGAACAGCACAAGCGTTGCGTCTGCGCACGTGGCGGTGTGAAGCCTTCCTTCCTTTCGAAGAAGCTCTTCAATATAGGGGCTTTTGATATGAGGCCATACGCCGTATTCCTTGTATTTGGTGTAATGCCAGACCTCTTTTTTCGGCGCCTCGTAATCGGGGCTTTTTTCGCTTTTTCGAGATATTCCTCCATCACGATATATTCGGCCAGATGACGGAAGGTGCAGGCCTTGGTCGAGCAGCCGATAAAGAGGGTCTTTACGTTCGGCTCGTACATCTTCTGCCAAGGGGAATCCGAAGCAAAGGGGGTATCCCCGAAAATGCCGTAGCGCAGGCCGCTTTCCCCGTGGGTCCCGGTGATGTAGTCGGCCATTTTTCCGCAAGCGGCAACCGAGTGAGTAGCCTGATTGCTGCGCTTAACACCGGGAAGCTTTCGGAAATAGTTGGTAAGGTATCCAACGTCCGAGGGGGCATCCATATGCCAGTTTTCATATACGTGATCCCAATCCTTCTGGCAAAGCGTGGGGAAAAGGACGGTCCCCTCTTCTCCTACCGCCTGCTTCATAGCCGAGATCACCGTGTCGGCTCCGTTTTCACAGCCGCCAAGGCTTTTGAAGGAGGAGTGAGAAAGAAGCGCGTCCCCTTCCTCGACCCCCAGCTCCTTAAGGGCCTTTACCATGATTTCTTCGGTAACCATACAAAATTCTCCTTTATAAAAGCGTTGATATAAAAAAGCAAAAAATCATTTGACCTTCACCGAAAAGCGGCGCGAGCAGACGGGGCATACCACCGAATGCTCCCCGGCGATGCGGGGCAGGCGCAGGTGCTTTTTGCAATGGGGACAACGGCGATAGATGTGCGTCTTACGGTAGCGGAAGCGGTTGCGGCTCCGCTTGAAGAAGCGCCCGAACGCGGCGAAGAAGGCGAGAAAGCGGCGGTTCTCCTTTTGCCGCTTTTCTTTGTTCTTGGAGAAGAAGCGAAAAAGGTACAGGGCGACAAGAAGCAGCTGCGGGATACCCATATAGGGCCATCCTACGAACAGGTTGATGAAGGCGAGAAGGATCGCCAGCCACAAAAGGCAGCTGCCGAGGGCATCGGGCCCGTTATGCGTTTGAAGGAAGCGCGCAAGGCGCACCTTAAAAGGAATTTTTTCTTTTTTCATAGCTTATATTTCACCGCTTGGCCGCGTGACCTGCGGCTCGCTTTGCTGGTAGGGGGGGTGGCTTTCGGTCGGGTAATATGAAAATTGAAAGGAGAGAAACGCGCAGGCGCGCATCAGAAAGGAAAGAAGCATCAGGGTAAGGAAGAAGCGAAGGATCGAAAAGGGACGCACGCGCCGCACCGTGCGGTAGGTGCGATAGGGGCCGAACGGGCCGAAGGGACCGTAGCCGTACGGGCCGTAGCTCCCCGTTCCGTAGCCGCCTTGGCCGGAGCCGTACGGGCCGTAGCTTCCCGCGCCGTACGGGTTTTGCCCATAAGGGGGTGTGTTCGCTTCCGCAAAGCCTTGGCCGCTTGGCGGTATCTTGCCCGCCCGCATATCCTGAATGCGCCCGTAGGCGGCGTTGATCTCCTTCATTTTTTCCTCGGCCTCGGGGTTATCCTTATTCAGATCGGGGTGGTATTTTCGGGCTAAACGGCGGTATGCGTCGGCGATCTCCTTGTCGCTTGCCGTTCTTGAAACACCGAGAATTTGATACGGATCCATGCTTTTCCCCCCTTCTGTTCTTTTTTATTAATTTTACCGCTTATTTATGTCAATACCGTGAAGGGGAAGGAAACTTTTTGAGGAAAGGATGAAAAATGCATAGAAAAGGATGGAAGTGAAGGAAAGCCCCGGCAGGCGGGTGCTTCTTTTGCCGTTTTGCGGAAAAGCCTCCGTATTCTGATGGTTGTATGGGAAAGGGAGGTATGGTAGAATGGAGGGCGATGAAAAAAGGAGGAAAACGCTATGAAAAAATTACGATGGGGCGCCCTTCTTCTCTCGGTCGCCCTTTGGATGGGGGCGCTGTCGGTATCGGCAGTGGCCCTGCCGATCTCCCGCTACGAAAGGACAGTCACCGACAAGGCGGTCACCCGATACGAAGCGATCCCGATCAGCGCCAACGGCAAAAGCCTTCGGGGGTATCTGATCGAAGGAACTACATATGTGCCGCTACGCGCCCTGGCAGGGGCCCTGACCGAGGCTTCGGTCGGCTACAACGCCGCTACCAAGACGGCGACGCTTAACGGGAAAGGCCTTTCGCTTTCGGTGAAAAACGGGGCGCACAGGCTTTATGTGAACGGGCGGTGCCTGTATCTCGATATGCCCGCGATCATTCTATCCGACGGAAGCTTTTACCTGCCGATCCGCCCGCTGGGAGAGGCGCTTTCGGCCGCCGTTGGCTGGAATGAGGAGAAAAGGAGCGTAACCGTCCGAAAAACCGACTCGGGCTATAAGACGGCCGCCGACGTCTATGACGAAAACGATCTGTATTGGCTTTCGCGCATCATCTCGGCCGAAAGCCGCGGAGAGCCGTTTCTGGGGCAGGTGGCGGTTGGAAACGTGGTGCTTAACCGTGTCAGAAGCCGTCAGTATCCCAACAGCATCTATGGGGTGATCTTTGATAAAAAGAACGGGGTTCAGTTTACCCCCGCCGTGAACGGGCAGATCTACAAGGCCCCGACAGCATCGGCGATCGAGGCCGCCAAGGTATGCTTGGAGGGCTATACGCTTTCCGAAAGCATTCTGTTCTTTTATGAGCCGACGATCGCCGAAAGCTCCTGGATCTCCAAGAACCGCCCCTTTGCCTTCCGCATCGGCGCGCACCGCTTCTATAACTGATTTTTCTTTCTTCTCTTGCATTTTTCGCCCAGGGGGTGTATAATAAGGGCAGTAAAAAAGAAAGAGGGAAGAAAATGACCTACCGTTTGACCCTTCCGGGCGTCGTGCGTGAGCTGCCGATCTGCCCCGTTAACGAAAATCTCAGCATCGGTGCCTTCGTTCTCTTCGGTGATACCGAGCTGACCGAAAAATGCGCCGAGGCGCTTTGTCGCCTTGCCCCCCCGCACGATGTGATGATCACCGCCGAATCCAAGGGGATCCCGCTGATCTGCGCCATGGCGCGCCAATTGGGCGAAAACCGTTATATCCTGGCGCGTAAGGGCCCGAAGCTTTATATGCGGGACGTGATCCGCTACGAGGTACAGTCGATCACCACCGTCGCGCGGCAGGCCCTGTATCTTGATGGGTATGACGCCGAATATATGAAGGGCAAGCGTGTTCTGATCGTGGATGATGTTATCAGCACGGGAGAATCGCTCCGTGCCCTCGAGGGCCTTGTCAAGGAGGCGGGCGGCGAGATCGTTGGGAAAATGGCCGTGCTTGCCGAAGGCGACGCGATCGGCCGCGAGGATATCATCACCTTGGCGCCGCTGCCGCTCTTTCATCCCGACGGCACGCCCATGGAGTGAGGGCTTCATATTTGAACATAACCGCAAATAAAAAAAGGAGATAGTATGTTAACCATCGTATCTCCTTTTTCTTTTGTGTATCTTCTTCTTTTCCGTTCTCCTTTTGCGTGTTTTTAAGGTTGAAAAACCTTTGTTTTTCTTCTTTTGATCATATTTTTTTATTTGCTATCCTCGTTCGCTCCCTCTCGACGTATAGTATACGCCTTCGGAGAGCGAGCGAGAATTTCTGCTCCAAATCTGTGCGCCCCGGGCTTCGTTTTTTGCATAACCGAAAACAAAAAGAGGATCGACGGTTTACATCAAGTCCTCTTTTATTGCTTGCTTTGAAATTTCCGAAGAGCGAAGAAAAGAAAGGTAAGGATCAGAAGCAGCAGAAGAAGCGAGAGCCCGTCTAAAAGCCGCACGCTGAAAAAGGCGGAAAGATGAAAATCGCGCAGGCTGAAGAAAAGATCGGACGAAAGGATGAGAAGAAGCGCGCTGCCAAACAGCGCGAGCGGCAAAAAGATCATTAAAAACAAGCGGAATTTCTTTCCCATACCCAAAGCCCCCTTTCCTTTTTCTCCTCTATATTATAAGCGTACCGAAACAGAATGTCAATGCTTTTTTCAAATTTAGTTTACAATTTGGACGCAATTTCTACAAAAATTCGGGGAAATCCGACAACAGCGAAAAAAGCGAAACAGCTCTTGCATTTTGGACGAAAATCAAATATAATAAAAGGTGGACTGAAAAGCGGTATCCTTAAGGGAGCGCCGCGACCGAAGGAGGCAAGGCGTGAGGGATCCTTATATCATTCTCGGCGTGGATTATGAAGCGACCGAAAGCGAGATAAAAAAGAAATATTACGCCCTTGCCAGAGAGTATCATCCCGATAATTTCGCCAAGGATCCCGCGGCGGGGGAGATCGCCACCCGCAAGATGAGCGAGATCAACGAGGCCTACGCGCAGATCGAAAAGGACCGCGCGGCGGGCATTCGCGGCAAGGCGGCGTACGAAGCCCCGAAGGAGCCGCCCAAGCCCCAAGGCAAAGAGCGGGGGCGCTGGGAGGAAAGGAAGGATACCCCCTACGGCGGTGGCGGATATTCCCCCTTCGTCGGCTATGAGAAGCTGCGTTCGTATATCAACGAGGGCGGCTTTGAGGCGGTGGAGATCCAGCTCTTCCTCGTTCCGGGGGCAGAGCGGGGGGCCGAATGGCATTATCTGTATAGCCTGGCGCTGTGGGCCCGCCATTATATTCACGACGCGTTTTCCGAGATCGGTCTCGCCTGTCGGCTTGACCGCAAAAACAAAGAATACAAAAAGACGCGGGCCGAAATGAGGAAAAACGGAAGCGTCCTTTCCGAGAAGGCCCGACAAAAGCAGGAGGAGAACCGTCCGCCAAAGCCCTCGCGCGGCAGGCGCATCCTTCGCCGCATTGCGGATTGCCTCTTGGATATGATCGGCTTGGATGACCGAGAACTGTAAGGAGAAGGTATGACGAAAATAGGATTTATATCGCTTGGGTGCTCGAAGAACCTTGTGGATACCGAGGTGATGCTGCATCATCTGGTAGAGGCGGGGTATGAGATCACGCCCGAGGAGACCGAGGCGGATATCGTGATCGTGAACACCTGCGGCTTTATCGAAAGCGCCAAGCAGGAATCGATCGATAATATCCTTGATATCGCGTGGCTGAAAAAGCACAAAAGGCTGAAGGGCATCATCGCGACCGGCTGCCTTGTTGAGCGCTATCGCGAGGAAGTGATGAAGGAGATGCCCGAGGTCGACGCCCTCGTGGGGGTCGGCTCGCTGGATAAGATCGTTGCCGCGGTGCACGCGGTCGAAAGCAAAAAGAGCTTTTGCGCCTTTGACGATAAGGAGAGCTGTCCCCTTGGGGGAGAGCGGGTGCTGACCACACCGCCGCACACCGCTTACCTGAAGATCGCCGAGGGGTGCGATAACCGCTGTACATACTGCGCCATTCCGCTTATCCGCGGGCGTCTGCGCAGCCGCCCGATCGAGGATCTTGTCAAGGAGGCCAAGGAGCTTGAGGCCCTTGGGGTCAAGGAGCTTTGCCTCATTGCCCAGGATACCACGCGCTACGGTCTCGACCTTTACGGGGAATATAAGCTGGATGAGCTGGTAAGAGCCTTGACGAAGGAGACCGCGATCCCCTGGATCCGCCTGCTTTACTGCTATCCCGACAAGATCACCGACGGCCTGATCGGGGAGCTGCAGCATAACGACCGTCTCCTGAAGTATATGGATATCCCGATCCAGCATATTTCCGATCCCGTGCTGGCGGCGATGAACCGCCACGGCAACAGCGAGACCATCAAGGATGCCATAAAAAGGCTGCGCGAAGCCGTGCCCGCTATCACGCTTCGCACCACCGTGATCGTCGGCTTCCCCGGGGAGACCGAGGAACAGTTTTCCGAGCTTTGCGCCTTCGTGAAGGAAACGGGGTTTGACCGCTTTGGCGCCTTCACCTACTCCCCCGAGGAGGATACGGAGGCCGCCCTTCTGCCCGACCAGATCGACGAGCAGACGAAGCAGGACCGTTACGATACGGTGATGGCCACCCAGCTTCGCGTCAGCGAGGAGAAGAACGGAAGAAAGGTCGGCAAAACGCTTCGTGTTCTAACCGAGGGGTACGACGTCGTAGCCGAGACCTATTACGGCCGCAGTGAAAGTGACGCGCCCGACGTGGACGGCAAGATCTATTTCTCGTCAAGCCGCCGCCTTTCGGCGGGGGATTTTGTCGACGTCAAGATCCTTTCCGCATTGGATTATGACCTTGTTGGTAAAGTTGTATTTACAAAGGAGAAGAAAAAATGAAAAAGATGAATCTTCCGAACACGCTTTCGCTTATCCGCGTGCTTCTTGTCCCCTTCTTTATGGCGGCGGTGATCTTTATTAAGATCCCCGCGGGGGCCGATTTCTGGCAAACGCTTCTGCTTTGCGCCATTCCCGCCGCGATCTTCGGGCTCACCGCCTATACCGATCACCTGGACGGAAAGATCGCCCGCAAATACAACCTCATCACCGATTTCGGGAAATTCATTGATCCCTTGGCCGATAAATTTATGGTGTTCGGCGCGCTGATCTCGATCCTTGTGGCACGCCCCGCGATCGCCCCGCTTTTCGTGTGGGTAGCCGCCGTTATCATGCTGCGGGAGCTGGCGGTCACCTCGCTTCGTCTCGTTGTGGCCGGCTCCTCGGGTAAGGTCGTGGCGGCCAGCATGTTCGGCAAGATCAAGACGGTCACGCAATGCGTTTCGATCCTTCTGATCCTTCTGGAGCCCGCGATCCTTTACGGCTTCACCGCCGTGCCGAACCTGCTTTCCTATATCGCGATGGCGGCGATGCTTATCACCACCGTTGCTTCGGGTCTTGATTACATGAAGGCGTATATGCCCTTTATCGATCCCGAGAAGTAAGGCTTCGTATTTTGGCATAATCGCAAATAAAAAGAGAAGGGTGTGTCCTTGCTTCACCTTTCTCTTTTTATTTCAAAGCGTTTTTTGCTTTTGCGTGCTTTTAAGGTTGAAAAACTACGTTTTTCTTCTTTTGAAACGATATTTTATTTGCTATCACCGTTTGTTCCCTCTCGACGTATAGCATACGCCTTCGGAGAACAAACGGTGATTTCTGCTCAAAATCCGTGCGCCTTGGCTTCGTATTTTTGCATAAAAAAGAGAGATACTTTTTCGGTATCTCTCTTTCTTTTTAAATTTTGTAGTATTCCTTATACCATTCGGCAAAGCGGCGAAGGCCTGTCCGAAGCGGGGTGGCGGGCTTAAAGCCCATATCCGCCTCTAAGGCCGAGGTGTCGGCGTAGGTGATCGGTACGTCCCCCGGCTGCATCGGCACAAGCTCCTTGTGCGCCTCAAAATCGTAATCGGCGGGGAGAACGCCCGCCCGTACCAGCTCCTCCGACAGGATCGAAACGAAGTCAAGCAGGTTTTCGGGGTTCTGGTTCCCGATGTTATAAACGGCATAGGGGGGCAGGGGAAGCCCATCCTCGCCGTCCTTCTTCTCGGGGGCGTGGCGCAGGACGCGTATGACCCCCTCGACGATATCGTCGATGTAGGTGAAATCGCGCTTGCAGTTCCCGAAATTAAAGATCTTGATGGTCTTACCCGCGCGCAGCTTGTCGGTAAAGCCGAAATAGGCCATATCGGGGCGCCCCATGGGGCCGTACACCGTAAAGAAGCGAAGCCCGGTCGAGGGGATGTTGTAAAGCTTCGAGTAGGCGTGGGCCAGAAGCTCGTTGCTCTTTTTGGTGGCGGCGTAAAGCGAGACGGGGTTATCCACCTTATCCTCGGTGCTGTAAGGAACCTTTTTGTTGGAGCCGTAGACCGAGGAGGAGGAGGCGTACACCAGATGCTCAACGGGGTAGTGGCGGCAGCATTCAAGGATGTTATAAAAGCCGATAAGGTTCGATTCGATATACACGTCGGGGTGGTCGATCGAATAGCGGACCCCCGCCTGCGCCGCAAGGTTTACAACGACATCGGGGCGGTATTTTTCGAAAAGGGCGGTAAGTGCTTCCTTGTCGGCGATATTCCCCCTGACGAAGATCCATTCGCTTTCGGGATGCTCCTTTTGCAGCGTCTCCAGCCCTTTAAGGCGCTCCTCCTTCAAGGAAACGTCGTAGTAATCGTTGCAGCTGTCGATCCCGATCAGGCGGATGGGGGAGAAGGCGCGAAGAAGCGCCCCGACGAGCGAAGCGCCGATAAAGCCCGCCGCCCCCGTGACGAGGACGGTCTTGCTCTGTAAGTCTATATTGTAAGGTTTCATTTACATATACCTCGATATTCTTCCTGTACTTTTTGATAACTTTCTAAATTTCCAATATCGTAGCGGCGCCCCGGCATTTCCATGGCATACACGGGGGAAACCGTACAGAGCCAGGCGATAAAGCTGCCGGGCGCGTCGGTCCCGCAGCCCGCAAGGATCCCTTCGTTGATCCTTTTCGCGTCTTCTTTCGTGTAATAGTAGAAGGGGGGGCAGCACCAAGGGCTCTTCGGCTCTTGCGGCTTTTCCGCCATTTCAAGGATGCGGTCATCCTTTCCAAGCGTAATGACCCCGCATTTTTTCAGTCTTTCGGGGTTTTCCTCGTAATACCGCATCACCGAGGAGGCCTGCTTCTCTTTGGCGTAGCGGATAAAGGAGGTCAGGCTGAAATCCAGCACGTTATCCCCCGCGATCACCAGCATATCGTCGCAGAGAGAAAGCTTCTCAATGGCAAAGGCGATATCGCGAACGGCGCCCAGCCGCCCCTCGTTATCGACGGTTCCGTCGTCGACCACGGTGATGGGCAGGGCCTTTCCCGCGGCCCATTCTTCAAAATGACGCGCGTATTTATGGTTGGAGATCACGATATACCCGTCGATCTCCTTGGCGGTATCGATATCGTCAAGCAGCCAGTCAAGAATGGTCTTCTCGCCCACCTTCAAAAGCGGCTTCGGGAAATTTTCGGTCAAGGGATACAGGCGGGTCGCATACCCCGCCGCTAAGATAAGACATTTCATTTCAGCTTCACCCCGTTTGCGCTATGGCAGATATGAATGGAGAATTTGCCCGCGAGATGCGGAAAGGCCGCAAGATAGCCCTTGGTGATATGATCGCTGATCTCTTCGATCCTTTCGGGATCCACGATCGCCATGCAGCAGCCCTTGAACCCCGCGCCCGAGAAGCGCCCGCCGTAAATGCCGGGGCATTCGGTCATCAGGTTATAAAGCGTGATCAGCTCCGGCGAGCCTGTCTCCCAGTTTTCAATGCTGGAGCGCCCCGATTCAAACGAAAGGCGGCCGTATTCCTTAAGATCGCCCCGCCGCCAGGCTTCGGCGCCTTGGCATACGCGATCGAATTCGGTATACCAATGCTCGGCCCTCTTTCTCCAGCTTTCGGGCAGCTTATGCTTATGCTCTTCGTATACCTCGCGGGGAATATCGCGCAGGTTGGTATCCTTCAGGCGGTCGTATTCCATACCCGCAAAGGCCTTTATGGCATAGGCGGCGCAACGCGCCTCCTCAATACGCACGTTAAATTTCGAATTAACGAGCGAGCGCTCGATCCCCGAAAAGAGGATCATAAAGGCGAAGGGCGGCAGATCGGGATGATTGGGGATCAGCTCGTAGCTGTCGTCCTTCGTGTCCAAGTACAGCAAGTGATTCTCGCGGCAGAGCACCTCGCAGGATTGGTCAAGCTTTCCGCAGTTGACCCCGAGGTAATTGTTTTCGGCCTCCTTCGAAAGGGCGATCATCTCCTCGGGCGCGAGGGTGAGATTATTTAAGCGCGAAAGGCAGGAAAGAAAGGTAATGATCACCGCCGCCGAGGAGCTGAGCCCCCCGATCGGAAGCTCTCCGTCAATAACCGCGCAAAGGCCGATCCGAAGCGAATAGCGCTTTTGCAGGGCGATCGTCGCGCCGCGCAAAAAGTCGGCCCAGTCGCCCTGACGGGTCTCGGGTATATTCATCACGTGCCACTGCGCGCGCTTCGGGAACTGAAGAGAGGATATCTCTATGACTCCGTTCATTTTCGGCCCGTAGGCAATATAGATCCCTTTATCGATGGCAAAGCCCGTGATCTTACCGAAGTTATGGTCGGAATGCGCGCCAATGGGGCATACCCGATAGGGGGTAAAGGCCACGTCCTGCGGGGCCTTGCCGTATTTCGCCTGGAAGGAGCGCTTGACACGGTCCCCGGCGCTTCCCGAAAGGGAAGCCGATCTTCCCGTCGACTTGGCGTGCGCTTCGCGGGAGCGGCCGTCCAACGGCCTGGCGCTGTCCGTGGGAATCTGCCAGACGCCCCCCTCCTTCTTCGCGCCGCCGATGCGCCCGTCCCTTGCAAGGCGGGTGACCTTCCGTTCCGACATGCCCCAAAGCACGGCGGCTTTTTTTACGTCCATATAATTCATACGATTCTCCGTTTGAGATTTTTTGAAAGCAATGCTTTATATAGTATAACACAAACCGCCTCAAATGTCAAAGTATATTTTGACATTCGGCCAAATATATGTAAATGTACAGATATATTTGTTCATATTCGGTATAAATCCCCAAAAAACGCCGGGCCTTTCCCTAAAAAACGGCGATATATAATAGAGGTAAGAAAAAAATAAAAAACCCCCTTTACAAACCGGAAAAGATGTGCTATAATGTGGAACGGACCTTTTTCTCGGCTTTCGGAGCAAGGCTGTAACGCACGCGTTGGCAGCTCTTCACCCACCGCTTGCTGGGAATTTGGCTAATAAATTTAAGAAAGGTGAAGAAAAATGGATAAGCAGACGAAACAGCAGATCATTGAGACCTATCGCCTGGCTGACAACGACACCGGCTCGCCCGAGGTCCAGATCGCCATCCTGAGCTACCGTATCAATCATCTGACCGAACATCTGAAGGCCAACAAGAAGGACTTCCATTCGCAGAGAGGTCTTCTTCGTATGGTTGGTCACAGAAAGAACCTGCTCGGCTATTTGGCGGACAAGGATATCGAACGGTATCGCGCCATCGTCAAAAAGCTGGGTCTTCGTAAGTAAGACACGAGAGAGGGACCGGCGACTTCGTCGGTCCCTTCCTTGCAGTTTACAAAAAACAAAAAAACAAATTTCGGATGGGGATAGCAGTTACTTAAGATCCCGAAGCCTCGGGCTTTTACGTAAGTGCTATGTCCTCCCGAAAAGAAAAGGAGAAAAAAATGTTTGAAAATTACAAAGTCTACGAGTACGAATACGCCGGCAGACCTTTGAAGGTCGAGGTCGGTAAGCTGGCCGGCCTTGCTAACGGCTCCTGCCTTGTGCGCTATGGCGAAACCGTCATCCTCTGCTGCGCGACGGCCTCTGCGGCGCCTCGCGACGGGATCGACTTTCTGCCCCTTTCGGTCGACTACGACGAAAAGATGTACGCGGTCGGCAAGATCCCCGGCGGCTTCTTGAAGCGTGAAGGGCGTCCCTCCGAGAAGGCGATCCTTACCAGCCGTGTGATCGACCGTCCGATCCGCCCCCTTTTCCCGAAGGATCTGCGTAACGATGTTTCGCTCACTCTTACCGTTATGTCGGTAGACCACGATTGCTCGCCCGAGATCACCGCGATGATCGGTGCTTCTCTTGCCCTGTCGATCTCGGATATTCCGTGGAACGGGCCGATCGGCGGCGCCTTTATGGGTCTTGTGGATGGCGAGATCGTCGTCAACCCCACCGCCGAGCAGCGCAAGAAGAGCGATCTCGAGCTGACGGTTGCCGCCAGTGAAAAGAAGGTCGTTATGATCGAAGCGGGCGCCCGCGAGGTCGACGACGAGACCATGTATAACGCCATTATGAAGGCGCATGAGGAGATCAAGGATCTTCTGAAATTCATCAACAAGATCATCGCCGAGGTCGGTAAGCCGAAGTTTGCCTATCCCTCCTGCGAGCTGGATCACGAGATGTTCGATGAGATCTTCGATTACTGCGAAAAGGACGTGATGGCCGCCCTCGATACCGACGATAAGACGGTGCGTGACGCCCGTATGCAACCCATTACCGAGGATATCCTCGCGAAGTTCTCCGAGAAGTATGAGGATCTGCCCACCGTTCTTCCCGAGCTGATCTACAAGATCCAGAAGAAGATCGTAAGACGTTGGCTCCTCGTTGACAAGAAGCGTGTGGACGGTCGCCGTATGGACCAGATCCGTCCCCTTGCCGCCGAGGTCGGCATCCTGCCCCGTACCCATGGCTCGGGCCTCTTCACCCGTGGCCAGACTCAGGTTCTTACCGTTGCCACCCTTGGCCCGGTAAGCGATGCCCAGATGCTCGAAGGGCTCGACGAAGAGACCGAGAAGAGATATATGCACCACTACAACATGCCCGGCTATTCGACCGGCGAGGCCAAGGCCCTTCGCAGCCCCGGCCGCCGCGAGATCGGCCACGGTGCGCTTGCCGAGCGCTCGCTCCTGCCCGTTCTTCCCTCGGTAGAGGAATTCCCCTACGCCATCCGCCTTGTCAGTGAGGTCGTCAGCTCGAACGGCTCTACCTCGCAGGCACCAGTCTGCGGCTCGACGCTCGCGCTGATGGATGCTGGTGTTCCGATCAAGGCCCCCGTTGCGGGTATCTCCTGCGGTCTTATCACCGCCGAGGACGGTAGCTTTGACACCATGATCGATATCCAGGGGCTTGAAGACTTCTACGGCGATATGGACTTTAAGGTAGCGGGGACCCACAAGGGTATCACCGCGATCCAGATGGACCTGAAGATCGACGGTCTTACCCCCGAGATCATTCATCGCGCGCTGGTCACCACCCACGCCGCCCGTGACTATATTCTCGACGAGATCATGCTGAAGGCGATCCCCGCCCCCCGTGCCGAGCTTTCGCCCTATGCCCCCAAGATGATGTCCATGACCATCGATCCCGATAAGATCGGTAAGGTCATCGGTCCCGGCGGTAAGACGATCCAGAAGATCGTGGCCGATACCGGTGCCAAGGTCGATATCAACGACGACGGTACCGTCTTTATCTCGGCCGTCAATACCGACAGCGCCCTCCAAGCGAAGGCGATCATCGACGCCATTGTGTTCGAGCCTGTCGTCGGCACCACCTACGAGGGTGTCGTCACCCGCATCATCCCGATCGGCGCCTTCGTTGAGTTCGCCCCCGGGAAGGAGGGTCTCGTCCACATCTCGAAGCTGGCCGCCACCCGTACCGAAAAGGTTGAGGACGTCGTGAACATCGGCGACCAGGTCCGTGTCAAGTTCCTTCGTGTAGACGATCGCGGACGCCTGGATCTTTCGATCAAGGACGCGGATAAATAAAAAAGAAAAAGAAGCCCACACGGGCTTCTTTTTCCTTTTGCCGCGGGATGAGCGAAGAATCGAGTCCCCCGCTGCTTGCCGTCCCCTTCCTTATATAAAAAAGAAAGAAAAAAGAAAAAAAAAACAAAATGTAAGCGCTTACAAGGGTTGACTTTTGTTTTTTGGTAGGGTATACTGGTAAAAGTAAAAATAGGCGGCAGCCTATAAAAGAAAGGAATTCGTTATGTCTGTTGTTTACAAGGATGGACGCGCTGAGAACGTAAAGGTCGCGTACATAGGCGGCGGCTCGCGCGGGTGGGCCTGGATGTTCATGAGTGATCTTGCCGAAGCCCCCGATATGAGCGGATCGGTCGATCTTTATGACATTGATTTTGAGGCCGCGAAGAACAATGAGATCATCGGAAACAAATTCAGCGCTCTGCCCGAAGCCACGGGTAAGTGGGTCTACACCGCGAAGAAGACGATCAAGGAAGCCCTGACGGGGGCCGATTTCGTCGTCATCTCGATCCTGCCCGGCACCTTCGACGAAATGGAAAGCGACGTCCATTGGCCCGAAAAATACGGCATCTATCAGCCTGTCGGCGATTCGACCGGCCCCGGCGGTATCATCCGCGCGATGCGTACCGTCCCGATGTTTGAGGAGATCGCGCACGCCATTCGCGACTACTGCCCGAAGGCCTGGGTCATCAACTATACGAACCCCATGACGCTTTGCACCAAGACGCTTTATAAGGCCTTCCCCGAGATCCGTGCCGTCGGCTGCTGCCACGAGGTGTTCGGTACGCAGAATCTTTTGAAGCATATTCTGAAGAGTCAGGAAGGCATTGAGGTAGCCGATCGCCGCGAGATCAAGACCAACGTTGTCGGTATCAACCACTTCACCTGGATCACCGAAGCCCATTATAAGAATATTGATATTTTTCCGATCTACGATAAATTCGTGGATAAGGTTCTTGCCGGTACGGTCGAGATCGATGAGACCGATAAGAGCTGGCTGAACCGTAGCTTCACCACGGCCAATCGCGTTAAGTACGACCTCTTCAAGCGTTACGGCGTGTTGGCTGCCGCCGGTGACCGTCACCTTTCCGAATTCTGCGAGGGAAGCTGGTATCTTGACAGTCCCGAGCAGGTGGAGAAGTGGGGCTTTAAGCTGACCACGGTCGCCTGGCGTAAGGAGGACCTTGGGAACCGCCTTGCCAGAAGCGCGAAGCTGATCTCGGGCGAGGAAAAGGCGGCCCTGAAGCCGACCGGGGAAGAGGGGGTTCTGATGATGCGCGGCCTGCTCGGCCTTTGCGATGTGACGACTAACGTCAATATGCCGAATATCGGCCAGATCCCGAACCTGCCGCTCGGCGCTGTCGTTGAGACCAACGCGCTCTTTACGGCCGATACCGTTCGCCCGGTCATGGCGGGCCCCATTCCCGAATCGATCTACCCGCTTATCACCCGCATTGTCGGCGAGCAGGAAATGGTAGCCGAAGGGTGCCTTGAGCGTGATCTTAACAAGCTCTTCAACGCCTTCGCCAACGACCAGCTCGTTCGTCTGCCCCTCGATCAAGCGAAAAAGATGTTCGATGAGATGATCGAGAACACCAAGGAATATCTTACGATGTATCCCATCGAAAAATAACAGAAAAAAGGCTGCCATGCGGCAGCCTTTTTTCTTTTTTGTAATAAAAACTGTACATTGCGGATGGGGCAAGAAAGGGTTCCGCCAAGCGGAGCTGCCCTGCTTATTTCAGACGGTATCCCGTCGTCATGACGGTCGCCGCCATGTTTCCAAGCTCATCCGTCACGTCCACACGGTAGCAGACCGTGCTTCTTCCGTCTTTTATACAGGTCGCTTTCGCGATCAGCTTTTTCCCTTTTGGGGTGCCCAAAAAGGAAATGGCCGAGTGCAAGGATACACAGTTCATGCTGTTTTGATTGACGGCCACCGCAAAGGCAAAGTCGGCCAGCATAAAGTAGGTCCCGCCCATCACGGCGCCCATGGCGTTGCAGTGGGAGGGGGTGACCGTCAAGCTGCAGGTGGCACAGCGGTCACCGATCTCTTCGATCACGGCGCCGTTTCCGGTCGCGAAGCGGTCGTTTTCAAATATTTTTCGGACTTCTTCCAAGCTTTTTTTGTTTTCCATCATACCCAGTCTCCTCGGGAAGTGGCGGCCTTGGCCGTTCGCTCTTATTTTTGGGTGAAATCCTCCACGAACTCGGTGAAGATCGCGGGGCGGACGTCGGGATTGCGGGTCTCAAAGACGCAGTGGTCGAAATAGACCCCCTTGACGTGGCGCATCACCATACCGTGCGCGGGCAGCGATTTGTGGAAGCCGTACATCGTGACCTCGGGGTACATAGTCTCATGCTCCTCCAGCGGCGGCTGTACGGTGTTTTCGGGATCGCTCGCGCCGTAGCTGACGATATGCACGTCACGCAGCGTCAGATTTTCGATGGGCTGCTCGGAAAGACCGAGGATCTGCGAGGTCCACTCGTCGGTCAGCGTCCGCTCGGTCCACATCTCGGTCTCCCAGGCCTTGCGGTAGGGGATGATCGAATAGGTCTCGTGCGGCGAATCGGCGTAGACGTTCGAGATCATGATGTTCTTCATCGTGCCGGGAACCATATCGGCGGGGGCACGCATACGCTTACCAAGGCGCAGGAAGATCGGGCAGCCGACGTTGCGCATGGTGATATTCGAGATGTTGATCCCCTCCACGTGCGCGCCGTCCACGCTTTCAATGGCGATGCCCGCACGCTCGGTGTTCTTGATAACGCAGCCGGTGATGGTGATGTTGCGGAAGTCACCGTTAGTCTCGGTGCCAAGCTTGATGGCGCTGGCCAGCGACATCACGACGCAGCCGGTGATGGTAAGGTTTTCACAGGCCGCCAGGCGGTTAAGGGTATACGAGGCCTTCAGAACGATGGCGTCGTCCCCGCATTCGATATAGCTGTCGGCGATGATGAAATCGCGGCAGCCGTCGGGCGAGATGCCGTCCACCAAAACGCGCATCGAAATGCCGTAGATCCGCACGCGCTCGCATCCCGCGAAGTAAAGTCCGAGGTCGGTGGCACGCAGGACCGTGATACCCTCAATAATGATATCGCGGCATTCGCGCATGGCCATGACCTTGACGGTGCGGTGATATTCGCCATGCTCCTTATCGGTCCAGACCCCCTGCATATCGATCGTGCCGTGACCCGAGAAGCCGATATCCTCGCAATCCCTGCCGAGGAAGAGAGAGTGGTCGAAATAGGAGTGCGACATATCCTGGAACTTCTGATAGGTGACCTCCTCGCGCGGCAGATAATCGTGCTCGAAATCGGTCGAGGCAAGGACCGTGGCCCCACCCTCTAAATGGATATGTACGTGCGAGCGCATTTGGATCGTGCCGCACACGAATTTGCCGGCAGGCACCAGAACCGTGCCGCCGCCCTCGGCGGCGCAATGATCGATCGCGGCTTGAAAAGCCTTGGTCGCAAGGGTCTTGCCGTCGGGGTTCGCCCCAAAGTCTACAATAGAAATCATAATTGCCTCCAAAATGTTTGATGTATTAAAAACGAATTTTCTTTGAAAATCGGTTTTTACGGATAAATCGGGTTTTTTCGGTCATTCCTTTTTCTTTCTCGGCTGCATGAGCCCCACCAGCTGCCCCGAAAGGATAACGGTAAGCAGCGAATAGAAAAGACGCTGTGGGGGCAGATAGGTCAGCGAAAGGCCAAGGACCAAAAGGTCGGAAACCAGGTAGCACAGGCGGATATCCACCTTCAAAAGGCGGGAGACGGCCATGGAAAAGGCATCGTCCCCCCCGGGGGCCCCGCCGCAGCGCACGCAAAAGCCGACCCCGACCCCGATAAAGACCGCCCCCAGAACAGCGGCCGGAAGCGGCTTGTCGCAAATGAAGGGGAAAAGCGGGGGAAAACGCTCGCAAAGCGCGAAAAAGAGGGAAAAGCTTCCGCCCGAAAGGATCGAATAAAAGAGAAATTCCTTCCCGAGAACACGAATGCCGAAGACATAGCACAGGGCATTCAGTACAAGCGAGGAAAGCGCGGGGGAGATCGAGAAATGATGATCCAAAAGAAGCGTAAGCCCGAGGATCCCCCCTTCGGTAATGCCCGAGGGGGCGTGGATGTTATAAAGCCCAAAGGCGAGAATGGCGCCCCCAAGGACCGAAAGCAAAACGCGGGGGGGCGTGATAAAGCGTTTCATTCCTCCACCCCTCCTTCAAAGGGCCAGGGGGTGGGCTTGTGATCCTTGATGAGATACGCTCGCTTTGCAAGCTTGGCCATCGGGGTATCCGAAAGCGAATCCGAATAAAAGCATTCGACCTCCCCCTCGGGAAACACCTCGTAAAAGCGGCGGCACTTTTCTTCACCGTAGCAGTTTTCCCCGGTATAGGCTCCGCTTTTTTTGTCGACGCGCGAGGCGATCAGCGTACCGAAGCCGACCCGCTTCGCGATCTCCTCGAGAAGGAAGGCGGGGGAAGCCGAGATCACCACGTCGTCGGGGCGCTTGATCGCCTCGTAGTAGGGTTCGATATCCCTCTCGTGCCTGTCCCAGAAAAGCTTGACCTCAAGGTCCATATCGCCAATGCGGCGAAAGGCCGAGAAAAGCCTTTCCTTCATTTGGGTCTTGCTGATCCTTTTACACAGATAGGCAAGCGCCGCCGCCATTTGACGGGGAAGATACAAAAGAAGCGAGGGGTGGCGCTTGAGCAGAAAGCGGTAAAACCGAAAGGTGCTGTCGTAGGGGTACAGTGTTTTGTCAAAATCGTATGCGTTCATCTGTCACCGTTTTTCAAATTCACCGAGAACCAGGCCCTCGTTGTTTTCCAGCGCGAAATTGATGCTCCATTCGCCCGTGAAGATCAACAGCTCCCGCCCACGGACGTCCTGCACGCGGCGGGTATCCGACGTAAGGCGAAGCTTGTCGCTGCCCATCGGGGCTTCCAGGATGTAGCGGATCTTTTCGTGGGGCATCGCGGTGCGGCGCATCTCCACGCCGTACTCATTCTTCATGCGGTATTCCAGTACCTCGAACTGAAGCACGCCGACAACGCCGACGAACACACGCTCCATGCCGGCGCCCGGCTCGAAGAAGATCTGGATGGCGCCCTCCTCGGCGATCTCCTCCATACCCTTCTGGAACTGCTTGCGCTTCATCGAATCGATCTGCTCGATCATGGCGAAATGCTCGGGCGCAAAGGTGGGGATCCCCTCAAAGCGTACGCGGTTCTTCAGGTCGCACACCGTGTCGCCGATCGAAAAGATCCCGGGGTCGAACACCCCGATGATATCGCCGGCGTAGGCGGTCTCAATGCCTGCCCGCTCCTGCGCCATCATCTGCTGGGGGCGCGAAAGACGGATGCTCTTTCCGCCCTGTACGTGGAAATATTCCTCGCTTCGGTCGAATTTGCCCGAGCAGATACGCATAAAGGCAATGCGGTCGCGGTGTGCCTTGTTCATATTGGCCTGGATCTTAAAGACGAAGGCCGAAAAGGGATCGGTCAAGGGATCGACGCTCCCCTCCACCGTCTTGCGGGCAAGCGGTGAGGTCGTCAGCTCCAGAAAGCTTTTTAAGAAGGGCTCGACCCCGAAGTTATTAAGCGCCGAGCCGAAGAAGACCGGGGAAAGCTTGCCGTGGCGGATCTTGTCAAGATCAAACTCAAAGCTCGCGGCGTCAAGCAGCTCTACCTGCTCGCAAAGCTCTTGTCTGCGGTATTCGCCGATAAGGCTGTCCAGCTTCTCGGTATCCGAAAGCGAGCATTCGATCCCCTCAATGCGGGAGCGGCCGCGGTGTGAATCGGCAAAGGCTAAGATCTGCCCCTTCACCCGATCGTATACGCCGTGGAAATTCACGCCGCAGCCGATCGGCCAGTTCATGGGATAAGTCCCGATGCCGAATTCCTTTTCCAGCTCGTCAAGCAGGTCAAAGGGATCCTGCGCCTCACGGTCGAGCTTGTTGATAAAGGTAAAGATCGGGATATCCCGCATCGCGCAAACACGGAAAAGCTTACGCGTCTGCGGCTCGATACCCTTGGCGGCGTCGATGACCATTACGGCGCTGTCGGCCGCCATCAGGGTGCGGTAGGTATCCTCCGAGAAATCCTGGTGGCCGGGGGTATCAAGGATATTGATGCAGTACCCGTCGTATTCAAACTGCATGACCGAGGAGGTGATCGAGATCCCGCGCTGCTTTTCCAGCTCCATCCAGTCGGAAACGGCGTGGCGGTCGCTCGATTTTCCCTTTACGGCGCCCGCCGACTGAATAGCGCCGCCGTACAGCAGAAATTTCTCGGTGAGGGTGGTCTTACCGGCGTCGGGGTGCGAGATGATCGCAAAGGTACGGCGCCTTTTGATTTCTTGTTCTAAGCTGTTCAAGATAGATTTCCTTTTCTTTGATTGATCTTATAAAAGCGCCTCGAAGCGGCGAACGCCGCGCGTGCGTGTCCAAAGCCAGAGCAGGGCGCCGAGGCCCAGCACAAAGAGGGTAATAAGCGAAAGCACCAGAAGGGGCGGCAGAAGGATCGAGAGGATAAAGCCGCCGGCAAGGAGGATAAAGGCCAAAAAGCCGTTTACCAGCATGGAAAGAAGGACCGAAAGCCCTTGCTTGACGGGGACGGTAAGGTTGTTCCATTCCAGCTTCGGGAAGAGAAGGTTCAGCATCAGCCCCGCAAGCGCCGAGGTCGCCGAAAAGGCGAGCGTGTAAAGCAGCATCAGCACCGCCATCGGGAAGGGGGGCGCCAAAAGGATCAGGTAAAGCACCCACGACAAGGCGGAGGCCACGGCGCAGGGAAGAAAGTGAAAGAGGGCCTTCGAAAGAAGGATGATCTTCGTGGGAACCGGCGAGGTCCTCGCGATCCACAGGCTTTTTCCCTCCAAGGAGACCGAGCAGGCGGAAAACATCGACATGGAGACGAGCAGGCCCGTAAGAAGCGAAAAAAGCACGGGAAGGATCGGCAGGATCGCGGGCAGCTCCGCAAAGATCGAAAGCAACAGATCCCCCTTGACGAGGAAAACGATGGGAACGAGAAGGACGAAAAGAAGTCCTATCCCCGCATTCATCATATAGCCGGCGGAGGAGGAAAGGTATAAAAGCTCTTTCTTCGTCAGGGCCCAAAGGGCGCTGCTTCTTTGAACCGTTTTTTCCTTATACGCGCGCTTACGGTGAACGGCGGGCGAAAGCACGGTTTTGAAAAAGCTTTTGCTGAGCCAGTAATAGACCCCGCCAAAAAGCAGGGCGGATACGCCAAGAACAAGCAGAAAATGAAGGAAGGAGCCAAGGCAAGCCCGCCCGAATACGGCAAAGGGAAGCGCCTTTTGCAAAAAGGCAAGCAGGGGCAAAAGCCCTTCTTCTCCGAGACCCTCCATCAAAAGCTCGAATTTTTCCAGCAGGAAGAAATAGGCCCCGAGGAAGAGAAGTGAGAAAAGCAGGGTGACCAGCTGCTTATGGCGGATCCTTTGCGTGATCTTGGTAAGACACCAGCCGAGCAGGCAGGAGATCGCAAGCGTCGGGAAGGGGAGCAATAAAAAGCTGAGCAGGCACAGCAGGACCGATCCGAGGGAAAAGGGGGCCGCGATCAGCCATACGATGAAGCCGGGGAGAAAGACGATCGCTTGCATCGCGTAATTCAATAGCAGCAGAAAAAGCATGCGGCTGCATAGGATCAGATGCGGCGGGATGGGAAGCGAGAGCAAAAAGGCGTTGTCCCCCGCTTCAAACAGCTGGCTCTGCGTAAAAATGATACTGCCGAGCAGCATCACCCCCATGGCAAGCAGGGAGACGAGCGCAAAATACGCCGAGGGCTCTCCCAACGATAAGAAGATAGGCGCCGTAGCCCCGAAGATCAGGGCAAAAAGCCCCAGAAATACGACGGCAACGTACAGAACAGCAAGCGAAAGCAGAACGATGAGCGGGATCGAAAGATGCTTCTTCGCGCGGTTCCTCCGATTGCTGAAAAACAGCGAAAGGAAACGGATCTTAACCAAAAGCCATAAGGTCCTCACGGCTTATTCCTCCTCGCTTTTCTCTTCGGCCAGCTCCAGGAAGACCTCTTCCAAGGACTCATTCCCGCGGACCTCGTTCATATCCCCCGAGATGAGAAGCCTTCCGTCCTTGATAATGGCGACCTTGTCGCAAAGCTTTTCGGCTACGTCAAGGACGTGGGTCGAGAAGAAGATGGCGCCGCCGCGGTCACAATGCTCGCGCATCAGGGATTTCAAAATGTGCGAGGCGCGCGGGTCAAGCCCCACGAAGGGCTCGTCAAGCAAGATCAGCTTCGGCTCGTGCAAAAGCGCGCTGATAACGGCGAGCTTCTGCTTCATGCCGTGCGAGTAGGTCGAGATCGGCTGCCCAAGGGCCTCCTTGATCTCAAAAAGCTCGGCGTAGTGCGCGATGCGCCCATTGCGCTCACGCGTTTCGACCCCGAAGATATCGGCAACGAAATGAAGATACCGGATCCCGGTCAAAAAGTCGTAAAGATCGGGGTTGTCGGGCAGATACGCCATCTTGCTTTTGCAGGCAAGCGGATCCGCCTTGATCGAGACCCCGTCGATCAGAATATCGCCGTCCTCAAAGGGGAGAATGCCGGCGGCGGCCTTCAAGGTCGTTGTCTTGCCGGCACCGTTATGCCCGATAAAGGCAAAGAGCTCACCGGGCTTGATGTGAAGCGAAAGGGCATCGACTGCCTTCTTTTCGCCGTAGCGCTTCGTTAGATTTTCAATTTTCAGCATAGATTTCTCCTTGTGCAGTTTTGTTTACAGACCGTAGAAAAGCATCCCAAGCCCCGCCGCGATAAAGATCAGAAGGATCGGAGACATCGCCTTTTTGCGAAGCTTTGCATAAAGGAAGAGCACGGCGGTGAGGATCAGCGCGATGAGCAGCGCGTAAAGATCAAAGCCCCCGAAGCCCTGCGGAAAGGCGGTGAAGAGATTTTCAAGCAGCATAAAGGCGCCGGTCACGGCGATAATACCCGTAACGGCGGGGGCGATCGAGGCAAGCACCGCCTTGACGTGCGGGTTGGTAAGATAGCGGCGCAGAAGCGACGAGATAAGGATCATCACGGTAAGGGCGGGCAAAACGACGCCGAGCGTGCAAAGCGCCGAGCCGAGGACCCCGGCAAAGAAGCCGAATTCGCTTCCCTTGGTAAAGCCGACGTAGGTGGCCATATTGACCATAATGGGGCCAAAGGTCGATTCGCTGACGCCGAGGAAATAGCTGAATTGCTCCTCGCTCAGCCAAGCGTTCGAGAGCACCGCGTCACGGATCAGCGGGATGGCGCCGTACGCCCCGCCGAAGGTGAACATCCCGATCTTTAAGAATTCCCAGAAAAGCTGCAGAAAGATCACGACTTTTTCCCTCCCTTCTTCGGAACAAAGGAGGAGGCAAGGCCGCAAAGGGCCGCCGCCAGAATGACGTAGATCGTGGAGATCGGCAGCGAGAAGAGATCGATCGCGATCATCAGAAGCACCGAGGCCGAAAGCAGGCAAAGCGGCAAGGGGCGCCGCTTGGTCTTTTTGATCAGGCGGATACCGACCCGCAGGATCAGCAGCCCGACCGCCACGCGGATGCCGCGAAAGGCCGCCGCTACCAGGGGGATCTCCAAAAAATTATCAAAGAAATTGGCGATCAGAAGAATGATCATAAAGGAGGGAAGGACGACCCCAAGCGTCGTCATGATGGAGCCGAGGATCCCAACCTGCTTATATCCGATATAGGTCGCGCAGTTGATCGAAATGGGGCCGGGGGTCGATTCGGCGATCGCCGTCATATCCGCCATTTCCTCGTGGGTCATCCATTTGTGCTTGCCGACACACTCCTCCTCGATCAGCGAAAGCATGGCGTAGCCGCCGCCGAAGGTAAAGAGCCCGATCTTGAAAAACGTGCCGAAAAGCATGGCAAGCCGTTTGAGTTTTTCCATATACTACCTTCTTCTTTATTTATATCTTATATATTTTAGCATACAAATAAAGATTATGCAACCGATTTTTCTTATTTTTTGGGTCGTGCAAGAAAATATGAAATTTTTGCGTGACACTCTTGCAAATTGGAAAAAAATGTGCTACTATGGATACATCAAAAAACGAAGGGGCAAAAGGCCCCTTTGCGTACAGATGCAATTTTAAACGGAGGAAAAGCGTTATGTCTTTCAAAAACCCTTATCTTGAAGAATTAATGGCGGCGGTCATCAAGCGCAACCCCGGTGAAAGTGAGTTTCATCAGGCGGTGCGTGAGGTGCTGGAATCGCTGGAGCCGGTCATCGAGGCCCATCCCGAGTATATCGAGCGCGGCGTTCTGGCCGAGCTTGTGGAGCCCGAGCGGATCGTGAAGTTCCGTGTTCCGTGGGTAGACGACAACGGTGTCACGCAGGTCAACCGCGGCTTCCGCGTACAGTTCAACAGCGCGATCGGCCCCTATAAGGGAGGCCTTCGCTTCCATCCCTCGGTATACGAGGGCATCATCAAGTTCCTCGGCTTTGAGCAGATCTTCAAAAACTCCCTGACCGGGCTTCCGATCGGCGGCGGCAAGGGCGGCTCCGACTTTGACCCGAAGGGGAAATCCGACGGAGAGGTCATGCGCTTCTGCCAGAGCTTTATGACCGAGCTTTACCGTTATATCGGCGCGGATACCGACGTGCCTGCCGGCGATATCGGCGTTGGCGCGCGCGAGATCGGCTATCTCTTCGGCCAGTATAAGCGCATCACCAACGAGTTCACCGGGGTTCTGACCGGTAAGGGCATTCCCTACGGCGGAAGCCTTGGCCGCAAGCAGGCGACCGGCTACGGCCTTTGCTACTTCGTCCGCGAGATGCTGGCCGACGCGGGTCTTTCCTTCAACGGCTCGACCGTCGTCATCTCGGGCTCCGGAAACGTGGCGATCTACGCCTGCGAGAAGGCACAGTCCTTCGGGGCCAAGGTCGTGGCGATGTCGGATTCGAACGGTTATATCTACGATAAGAACGGCATCGATCTTGACGCTGTGAAGAAGATCAAGGAGATCGAGCGCAAGCGTATCAAGGAATACCTCAACTATCACGCCGATGCCGAGTATCACGAGGGCTGCAGCGGCATTTATTCGATCCCCTGCGATATCGCGCTTCCTTGCGCTACGCAGAATGAGATCAGCGGTGAATCGGCCGCCCTTCTCGTAAAGAACGGCTGCCGCGCGGTCGGAGAGGGTGCCAATATGCCCTCGACCCCCGAGGCGATCCATATCTTCCAGGAGGCGGGCATCCTCTTTGCCCCCGCCAAGGCGGCCAACGCCGGCGGCGTTGCGACGAGCGCCCTTGAAATGTCGCAGAACTCGATGCGCTATTCCTGGAGCTTTGAGGAGGTCGACGAAAAGCTGCAGGGCATCATGGTCAACATCTACAAGAACGCTTCGGCCGCCGCTGCCGAATACGGCATGAAGGGCAACCTTGTGGCGGGCGCCAACATCGCGGGCTTCTTGAAGGTCGCCAATTCGATGCTGGCCTTTGGGGTAGTCTGATTTAAGCGTAAACCAAAAAGGAGCTATACGGCTTTGCGTGTAGCTCCTTTGCTTTTTCCGCTTCCCCCGCCGCACCCCCGGGCTTTTGCCTATATTTAACAAATTATTCAAGATTTTTCCTTGCCTATTTTCGAAAATCTGTGTATAATTAAAGCAAGAAGACTTCATAAGGAGGGTATGTGTATGCGTGTTGCTATTATTACGGGTGCTTCGAGTGGAATGGGACGTGATTTTTCCCGCTTGCTGGCCCACGAGGAGATCGACGAGCTTTGGCTCATCGCCCGAAGGGAAGAGCGCTTGAAAAGCCTTGCGCGCCGCCTGGAGGTTCCTTGCCGTACCCTGCCGCTTGACCTCCTCGATAAAAACTCCTTCACCATTTTGGGGGATTGCCTGGCCCTTGAAAAGCCCGAGGTCACCTGGCTTATCAACGCCGCGGGCTACGGCCTTGTCGGAAAGGTAGAGGACCTTTCGCAGGAGGAACAGGACAATATGGTCGCCCTCAATTGCATGGCCCTTACCTCGATCACAAGAGAGGTCCTGCCCTATATGAAGGAGGGGGGGCATATCGTGCAGTTCGCCTCGGCCTCGGCCTTTTTGCCGCAGCCCGATTTTGCGGTCTATGCCGCCACGAAGGCCTATGTTTTAAGCTTTTCGCGCGCCCTGAATGTAGAGCTGCGCGAGCGCAAGATCTCGGTGACCGCCGTGTGCGCGGGCCCCGTCAACACCGAATTCCTGAAGATCGCGGGGGAGCATGAGGAGATCAGGGCCTACAAGCGCTTCTTTGCCGCCGAAAGCCGCAAGGTCGTGCGCAGCGCCTATGTCGCCGCCAAGCGCCGCCGCGAGGTGGTCGTTCCCTCGATCTCGATGCGGGCCCTGCAGCTGGCCAGCAAGATCCTGCCGCATAAGACCATTTTGAGATTGATCAAATAAGTGATGTATTCTTTACAAAAAAAGGCATCTTCCGAAAAGAAGATGCCTTTTTTCTTATTTTTTGGTCAATCCTTCAGGATCGATTCCTCCCACATGGCGGGGGCCTCGTACCCGATAAGATTGACGGCGGTCGCTGCCACGTTGGCAAGGCCGAATTGGCCCTCGTCCGCCTTCAGGGAATAGGAGGCGGCGCTGAAATTGTCGTAGATGATGCAGGGAACGGCGTTAAGGGTATGGCTGGTCTTGGCCTTGGGGTTGCCCGCCTTATCCAGCTTCGGGCCGCCCGTTTTCTTGTCGATCTCGCACATCTCGTCGGCATTTCCGTGGTCGGCCGTGATGATGGCGGCCCCGTGAAGCTCATCCAGCACGGGCAGGATGCGCGCCAGCTGCAGATCAAGCGCCTCCATCGAGCATTCGGTGGCAAGGAAGTTGCCGGTATGGCCGACCATATCGCCGTTCGGGAAGTTGACGCGAAGCATCTTGTATTTGCCGCTCTTCAATTCCTCAATAAGGCGGTCGGTGATCTCGGCGCACTTCATCCAGGGGCGCTGCTCAAAGGGGACGACGTCTGAGGGGATCTCGATATAGGTCTCCAGCTCCTCCGAGAACTTGCCGCTGCGGTTTCCGTTCCAGAAGTAGGTCACGTGGCCGTATTTCTGGGTCTCGGAGATCGCCAGCTGCGAAATGCCGGTGGCAGTCAGATATTCGCCCATCGTGTTGGTGATCTCGGGCGGGTTAACAAGGTAGTGGGAGGGAATGTGCAGATCGCCGTCGTATTCCAGCATACCGGCGTAGAACACCTCGGGTACACGCATGCGGTCGAACTTATCAAAGTCATCCCCCGCCTCGAAGGTCTTGGAGAGCTCGATCGCGCGGTCACCGCGGAAGTTGTAGAACACAACGCTGTCACCGTCTTCGACCGTACCGACGGGAGAGCCGTTCTCAGCGATAACAAAGGGGGGCAGATCCTGGTCGATCACGTGCAGCTCGTTCCGATAAGCGGTGACCGCCTCGGCGGCCGAAGCAAATTGACGGCCTTCGCCAAGCACGTGGGTATACCAGCCACGCTCGACCATCGACCAGTCGGCCTCATAACGGTCCATCGTGATCTTCATACGGCCGCCGCCCGAGGCGATCATAACGTCGAAGCTGTCCGAGCGAAGGTCGGCCAGAAAATCCTCAAAGGGGAGGATATAATCGAGCGCCGAGGTCTCGCCGACGTCACGCCCGTCGATCAGAATGTGCAGGCGGCAACGGCGAACGCCGTCGGCCTTCGCCCGCTCAAGCATAGCCTTTAAGTGATCAATATGCGAATGGACGTTTCCGTCCGAGAAAAGGCCGATGAAATGAAGCGTGCCCTTTTCTTCGCCCGAAGCGCGGGAAACGAGCGTTTTCCAGGTGTCGGTCGCGAACATCTTGCCGTTTTCGATCGACTGGGAGACAAGCTTTGCACCCTGCGCGAAGACCTGCCCCGCGCCAAGGGCGTTATGCCCGACCTCGGAGTTACCCATATCGTCATCGGTCGGCAGGCCGACCGCGACCCCGTGGGCGCGGAGCGTGACCATCGGATAATTCTTCATCAGACGGTCCAGCGTCGGCGTATGGGCGGCGGCCACGGCGTTGGCGCCGTTATCGGGGGCAAGACCCACCCCATCCATCACGATGGTGAGCAGGGGCCCCTCAATGCCCTTGAATTTTTCGGATCTTTTCAGTGCTTCTACCATAATCTATCTTCCTTTCGGCGCCTTAAATATCGGCGTCCTTAATGTATTTGTAGCCGTTTTCCGAGATAAAGCGCTTTCTTTCCGGCAGATCGTCCCCAAGAAGCGTTTCAAACATATAGGCGGTCCGCTCGGCATCGGCGGGGGAGACCGCCACCAAGCGGCGGGTCGCGGGGTTCATGGTGGTCTGCCACATCATCGAGGGCTCGTTCTCACCAAGACCCTTCGAGCGCTGCAGCGTATACTTCTTATCCCCGATCTCCTGCAAGATCTTCGCTTTTTCAAATTCGTTATACGCGAAATAGATCTTCCCGCCCGATTCGATCTCAAAAAGCGGCGATTCGGCGATAAAGACCTTCCCCTCGCGGATAAGCGTCGGAAGCAGGCGGTAAAAGAGGGTCAGGAGCAGCGTGCGGATCTGGAAGCCGTCCTCATCCGCATCGGTGCAGATGATGATGCGGCGCCAGCGAAGCGCGTCAAGATTAAAGGCGACCATATCGCCCTTGACCTTGCCTTCGATCTCCACCCCGCACCCGATCACGCGCAAAAGGTCGCAGATGATCTGGCTGGAGAAGATCTTCGCGTAGGTGCTCTTCATACAGTTCAGCGTTTTTCCGCGTACGGGAATGATCGCCTGGTATTCGGCGTTTCTTCCCAGCTTACAGGAGGTAAGCGCCGAGTCACCCTCTACGATATACAGCTCACGGATCGAGGGATCCTTCGTGCGGCAGTTGACGAACTTTTCGACCCGATTGGCAATATCCATCGTGCCGGAAAGCTTCTTTTTAATATCCAGGCGGTTCTCCTCCGCCTTCTCGCGGGAGCGCTTGTTGATCAGCACCTGGTTGGCAAAAACGCCCGCCTCGGTGGGATTTTCCGCAAAATAGATCTCCAGCTTTTGCTTGATAAAATCGGTCAGCGCCTTGGCGATAAAGGTGTTATTGATCGCCTTTTTCGTCTGGTTTTCGTACGAGGTCATGGTCGAGGCGCTGCTGATCACCACGCACAGGCAATCGGCAATATCGGCAAAGCCGATCTTCGCTTCGTTCTTGGTGTATTTTCCCTGGGCCTTGATATATTGGTCAAGCGCCGCCGTAAAGCCGAAGCGCACCGCCTTATCGGGCGCGCCGCCGTATTCGAGAAAGCTGGAGTTGTGATAGTATTCGGTCGAGGCCGCGGTGTTGGATACCGAGAAGGCAATATCGGCGCGAAGCTTATAGATCGGCTTGTCCTCCCGGTCGCGCCCCTCGGTCTCCAGGTGCCAAAGCACAGGGGGCGTCAGGGCATTCCCCTCGGTCCGCTCGGCGATATAGTCCATCAGGCCGTTTTCATACAGGTAGGAGGTCTCGGTGAATTTTCCGTTCTCCCCCTCCATACGGAGAAGGAAGGTGATGCCGGCGTTTACGACCGCCTGGCGCTTCATCGTGACCTCAAAAAATTCGTGGGGGATCGCGATATCGGTAAAGACCTCAAGGTCGGGCAGCCAGCGGATGATCGTGCCGTGGCGTTTTTTGTCCTTTTCGCCGAGGGGCTGTACCGAAAGCTCGCTATCCGGCTCTCCCTTTTTAAAGGAAATGGTGGAAAGGGCTTCGCCGTTGTAGGAAGAGACCTGCATATATTCGGAGGCGTATTGGGTGGCGCAGGCACCGAGGCCGTTCAGCCCCAGGGAGAAGTTATAGGCACCGTCCCCCTCGTTGTTGTCGTACTTGCCACCCGCGTACATTTCGCAGAAGATCAGCTCCCAGTTATACCGCCCTTCCTTTTCGTTGTAGCCGAGCGGGATACCGCGCCCCCAGTCCTCCACCTCGATCGAGCGGTCACGGAAGACGGTGACAAGGATCTTTTTTCCATATCCCTCGCGCGCCTCGTCGACCGAGTTCGCAAGGATCTCAAAAAAGGAATGCTCGCACCCCTCCAGCCCGTCTGAGCCGAAAATAACGGCCGGGCGTTTTCTGACCCGCTCCGCCCCCTTTAAGGAGGTGATGCTTTGGTCATTGTATGCCTTGGGTGCTGTTGCTTTTGCCATGGCCTTTCCTTTCTTACGACTTTATTCTCAATAAATGAGTATAACAGAATTTTCCCCGTCTGTCAAGTTTTTAGACGGGCGTTGCCTCGGTTTTCTGTATGCTTTTTTTGTATTGCGTGGGGGAGAGCCCGCTTTCGCGGCGGAAGAAAAGCGAGAGGTAGTTGGGGGAGGAAAAATTCATGCGGTCACAGATCTCGGATACGGAGCTCCCCTCCCGCAGAAGCTGCTCGATGCGAAGGCATCGCAGGCGATTGTAATAGGCCCCCGGGGAGAGACCGGCGTAGGTAGAAAACAGCGCCTTCATATAGCTTACGCTGATGTGACAAAGCGAACAGATCTCTTCGACCGTGAGGTTCTTTTCCACCGCCTCGGTCATTTTTGTGACAAGGGCGCGGTACTGCGTTGCCCCCACGCTTTCGTTCACGCGCTCCCTTCGGTGCCCCTTTTTGGAAAGACGGAGAAAAAAGGAGGAAAGCGAAAGGGCGCCGATGGCCCCCTCGGTCGGATCAAGGCTCTGGTTGTAAAAATCAAGTATCCCCCGAAAAAGAGAAAGAAATTCCTCCCGCTCCTCCAGAGAAAGCGTGTAGACCCCCTCGTATAGGGCGGCGGGGATCTCCCCCTCCACACGGATCGAGCAAACGTACAGACGCGGTGAGGAGCCCTCCGCGCTTCGGATACGGTGAAATTCCATCGGGGCGTGCAGGATCAGCTGCCCGGGGCGTAGGCGGTATACCCGCTCGTTCTCGGTCACCTCGACCTCGCCCTCCAGAATATAGGCAAATTCGGGCTCCTTGTGGCTTTCCCCCAAAAAGGTGAAGCTGCTGTCCCACGAAAAATCGTAGGCCGAGCCGAAGCCGGTGATGTAAAAGGGAAGCGGCGTTTCGCGTAGTTTCATAGACTTGTATCCTTTTTTATACTTTTTGTGCCGAAAAAAGACTTGATTTATTTATTTTGGACTTATATCATAAAGATAGCACACTTCTTTAAAAAATGCAAGAGGAAAAGGTTATGAAGGAAAAGATCAGAATTGCGTATATCGGGCTCGGTCAGCGCGGCACGGGCGTTTTAAAGGAATGCTTCCTGAATATGAAGGACGTGGAGTTTGCCGTCCTTTGCGATATTTCGGAAAAAAGCATGAAGGCCGCGGCCGATATGCTTTGCGAGGCGGGTCGGCCTATGCCCCGTCTTACGACCGACTACCGGGAAGCCGTTGCGGCGGAGGATGTGGACGCTACCGTCGTTATGACCAGCTGGGAGAGCCATTTTGAGATCGCGATGGCTTCGATGCGCGCGGGCAAATACACCGCGATCGAGGTCGGTATTGCCAATGATCTCAACGAATGCTATAAGCTGATCGAGGCGCACGAAAGCACCGGCGCGCCGCTGATGATGCTGGAGAATATCTGCTACGGCCGCCGTGAAATGGCCGCCCTTCGTATGGTCAAGGAGGGGCTCTTCGGGGAGATCGTGCATTGCGGCGGTGCTTACCACCATTATCTCAACGAAACCGTTCTCTTCAAAAAGCTGCCGAATGGGGAAGACTTTTACGACCGCTTCCGCCTTTCCGAATACCATTCGCGCTGCGGAGAGCTGTATCCCACCCACGCCTTCGGCCCGATCTCCAAGATCCTTTCGCTGGGGAGAGGGAACCGTATGGTCTCGCTTACCTCGCACGCTTCGTGTGCCAAGGGGCTTACCACCTATATCCGTGACCACGTGCCCGAAAGCGTTCCGGTCCACGATATGACCTTCCGCCTTGGCGATGTCGTCAATACCGTGATCACCTGCGCCGGTGGGGAAACCATCCTTTTAACACTGGATATGACCTTGCCGCAGCCCTATCGCAGTCGCAGCTTCGAGATCCGCGGTACCAAGGGGTGCTGCATCGAAAGCAACCACGATAAGGCGACCTACTTCCTCGAGGGAATGAAGGAGGGCGTTTTCGATAACGAAGCGGAATTTCTCGAGAAATACGAGCATCCGCTGCATCGGGAATACCGAAAAAACGGAGCTATCGGCCACCACGACGGGGCCGACTACCTTGTTTGCCGTGCCTTTATCGAAGCGGTGAAGGCGGGGACCAATACCCCGATCGACGCCTACGATACGGTCGCCTGGATGGCCATCGGCCCGCTTTCGGAGCAGTCGATCGCGATGGGCGGCGCCCCCGTGACCTTCCCCGATTTCACGGGCGGTAAATGGATGACCCCCGGGAAGCCCCTTGACGGTAAATATTCCTTGGATATGATCACCGATCATCCCGAAATTCCCATCGTTCCCCAATAATTGATATCAAAATCCGAAAAAGAGGAGAAAAAAATGAAAGAAACGGTTAAACTTGGATACATCGGCCTTGGCCGCCGCGGGACCGGTATGCTGCAATCCTGCTTCGGCGTGATGAACGACGTGGAGATCGTGGCGCTTTGCGATCTGAAGCAGGAAAAAATGGAGAGGGCGGCCGCCTTCCTCACCGAAAAAGGAAAGCCTTCCCCCGCGATGTATACCGATTACAAGGAGCTTCTTAAAAGAGAGGATATCGATGCCGTCGCCATTATGACCGGCTGGCAGCCGCATATCCCGATCGCGATCGATTCGCTTCTGGCGGGAAAATACACCGCGATGGAGGTCGGCGGTGCTTACGACATCAACGATTGCTATAAATTGATCGAGGCACACGAAAGCACCGGCGCGCCGCTGATGATGCTGGAGAACTGCTGTTACGGTCGGCGTGAGCTGGCCACGCTCCGCATGGTCAAGGAGGGGCTGTTCGGTGAGCTCGTCCATTGCGCGGGGGCTTATCACCACCACCTCGTCGCCGAGGATCTTCTGAAGGTCGTTGACGGGGAGCTGGATACCGAGCATTACCGCCTGCAGGAGTATGTCTACCGCAACGGCGAGCAATATCCTACCCATGAGCTTGGGCCGATCTCTAAGGTGCTTTCGCTTGGCAGAGGAAACCGTATGGTCACCCTTTCCTCCTTTGCCTCTAAGCAAAGAGGGCTCGCCGAATATATGAAAAACATGAAAGAGGATCACCCCTTGAAGGGAAAGGATATCAAGCAGGGCGATATCGTCAATACCGTGATCACCTGCGCGGGTGGGGAGACCATTCTCTTAACGCTGGATACCACCCTGATCCGCCCCTATTACAGCCGCGACTTTGAGGTGCGCGGCACGAAGGGGTGCTGCATTGAGAATCAGCGCGCCAATGCGACCTACATTCTCGAGGGAATGAAGGAGGGCGTCTATAATAACGAGCAGGAATTCTTCAAGGCCCACGATCACCCGCTTCATTACGAGTATGTCAGGGCCGGGGAGAGGGGCGGACACGGCGGCATCGACTGGCTGGTCGTCCGCGCCTTTATCGAGGCGGTCAAGAACGGAACCGATACCCCGATCAACGCCTATGACACCGCGGCGTGGCTTGCTGTTACTCCGCTTTCCGAGGAATCGATCGCGAAGGGCGGCGCCCCTGTTCCTTTCCCCGATTTCACGGGCGGCAAATGGATGACCCCCGGTGAGCCGCTTCGGGGCAAGTATTCGCTTGACATCATCTGTGAGGACCCGGATACCCCTTTGTTCCCCGGAGAATGATAAAAAAGCAAAAGAAACTTTACAAAAAAGAAAAACCGCCGCAAGGGGTGCCTTCCATAAAGCAGGTTTTACCTTCCGAAAAATCAAAAGGAGTACGGACGTTTCGTTCGTACTCCTTTTCACACGCCTTGCCTGCAAGGTATAGTGTGTTACACCTTTTAGGCGTATTGTCGGGTGGTGAGCATATC
>JAZNDS010000055.1:0-33023 GCA_045588145.1 Eubacteriales bacterium
TTTAGGGCCTACGCCCGAAACGGTGATGAGCAATTTGAATGTTGAAAGCTCGGTTTCGGTTGCAAATCCAAAGAGCTCCATACCGTCCTCACGGACTGCGAGGTAGGTAAAGAGCTTTACGGTAGGTGGCTCCTTGACCGAACGGTTGGCGGGCATAGCTTCGTAGGTTGTACCGCTGATGGTCAATTTATAGCCAACGCCGCCAACGTCGATCACAGCGAAAGAGCCCTCTACCAGGCAAAGCTCACCCTTCAGATGATAAAACATACAGCGTATCCTTTCCGGCGGCTTCTGCCGCCCCTTTTCTTTTTTTGTTCAGGAAGAATTCAAGCGCTACGATCAGGATAAACGTGCCGCAGCCGCCCGCGGTGATAAAGAGGGCGATGCGGTATTCATTCGGGAAATACCGAAGCGTCAGGGTATGGGTCCCCGGGGTAAGGTCAAAGGCGATCAGGGCGTCCAGCGTTTTATAGGTCTCGATTCTTTCACCGTCTACCTCCACCTGCCAGCCGGCATCGTAGGGGATCGTCGTAAGGATGGTTTCCTGCCCCTCCTTCACCGTGATCCTGCCCGCGAAATAGTCCTCGGTGCATTCCTCTACCTCGTAGGCAGAGGCGGAAAGCGTACCGATCACACGGTCGTACACCGTTTTGTCAAGGTAGAAGAAGCAGTCGGCGAAGCGGTCGATGTTGATCCCTTCCTCGCCAAATGTAAAGGAAACCGTACATTTTTCTCCTGCCCGATAGGTGCCGAGGCAAAGGTATCCCGTTGTGCCGTCGGTGAAGTATTCGTCCTTTTCCACCCCATTCAGCGCCCAGGTCGCCGAGGTATAGCGGTAATAGGGAACCGGGAAGTAGGCGTAAAGCTCTCCGTCGTGGGGGGCGGTCACCGTAAAGCTGGCGATCCCCTTTTTCGTGGGGTCGGTCGGCTTGTACGAGGAGCCGTAGTTGTATTTTGAGTTCTGGCCGCTGTAGGTATGCTTGATCGGGATAAAGAGACGGCAGTCCTCGCCAAGAAGGGCCGTGGCCAGGGCGTTCATCCGCTCAAAGGGGGAAACGTAATCGTAGACCTCCCGTTCTTCCACGGTATCCTTTTTGGGGGGAACAAAGGTGATGCCGTTGATCCTTTCGGATACCCCGAAGGCGACCGAAAGGGCATGGGGATTCTTGTATACCACCACGTCACCGTCGTCGTACACCTTGCTGTAGGAGGCGGGGAAGACCGTCTTCTGGTCGCCTGCCACGTACTTGACCGAAAGGAAGGAGTCGGTGAAGGGATTGGTCCCCGTATAGCGCGAGGTGTGGGAGGCCGAATAATGCCCCATACGGTTCAGAAAATAAATGGTTTCGCGGTTGAGGGTGGAGGTCGAGCCCGAAAGCCCTCGGATGCCGAACATATAAGGGTCGTTGAGGTTCCGCCCGCTTAATTTTTCGAAGCGGTAAAAGGGATCCTCCTCTTGCTCCTTTACGGTGTTGATGGCATCGCTCCAGCGCTCCTCGTATTTTACGTAGGAATCGCGCGTCGCGATCCCCACGTCCCAGGTAAGCTCCGCCATATTGCAAAGGCCGCCTAAAAATAGCTCAAGGCAAACGAGCAGGCAAAGATAAAAGGAGGAAAGAGAGACGGCTTCCTTTTTGTGACGGTTGCAAAGGAACCAGGAAAAGACGGCGATATAGACGGCAAAGCAGGCGATCGTGCAAAGGATGGGGAAATATATCTCCTCAAGGTTCCGCAGCTCAAAATGCTCTCCGAGTATCAAAAGGAACAGCCAGGGCAGGGCAGAGAGCAAAAGCGTGCGCGATCGATGGCGCGAAACGGCTGAAAAGCCCTTGGCGGCCATGGTGACCATAACGAACGAAAGCATATAGCTGTAGCGGTAGTTCAGCCAGTTCGGGGCCTGAAAGCCGTGCCAAATGAGGTCGACTGTATTAAAGGAAAAGGAGAAAACGAGGATAAAGATCAGGAACGAGGCGCCGATCTTTTCGCGCGGCTTGATATCCCGATTGAGGTAAAAATAGGGGAGCAGGAGCAAAACGAAGATGCTGCAATAAACGATCGGCAGCCCCTCGGGGCGGACCGTGTCGTATCCGTCGAACAAAAAGCCGCTCAGAAAATCGACAAGGTCAAACTTCGAATAAAAATCGAAATTGGGGTCGGTAAAGGTGTTTTTCCCAAAGGTAAGGGAATAGGCGGCGGGGATCACGATCAGTGATCCGATGGCCCCCGCGATCAGTGAAAAGGCACCGAAGCGGAGAAAGGTCCGTGGCAGGTGAAGGCGGATGCCCCGCGGATTTCTTTCCTCCCTTGAAAGCGAGAAGAACTGATAAAGGAAATAAAAGACCGTGAAAATACAGGTCATATACCCGATGTAGAAGTTTGAAAGAATGGCAAGCGAAAGCGAAAGGGTATACAGCTTATATTTTCCCTCGCGGATCAGCGAATAAAGCCCCACGGCGATCAGCGGCAAAAGGATGAGGTTGTCGATCCACATCGTGTTGTGCTGCATCACGACCCCGTACCCCGAAAGGGCATAGATCGCCGAGAAAAGGACCGTCGGCAGCTTTTCGGTCGCGGTGGTCTTTTTGAGGAAATACCCGAAGCTAAGGCCCGAAAGACCGCACTTCAGGGTCAGCATCAGAAAGAGGGCCTCGGTCATATTTTCCTTCGGGAAAAGGGCTACGATATAGGAAAGAGGGGAGGCAAGATAATAGGCGTAAATGCCTAAAAATTCGCCGCCCAGCGCGCGGGAGAAGGAGTAAAGCAGGCTTTTGTCGCCCCAAACGCAATCCCGAAGCGCTTCAAAGAAATAGACGTATTGCCCATTCAGATCCAGCGTCATAACCGTTTTGTTTCCAAAGGGCCATGCCCCCATAAAGACGTAGATGAGAAGCATCAGCAGGAAGGGGAGCATAAAGCAAAGGAAAAGATAAGAGGAATCGTGCTTTTTATAGAAGGAAAGGCAGAAATCGTATAAGCGGCGTGGCAGCGCCCTTGCCTTTCCGAGAAGGGCGCCGCATACCGCGCTTACCCTCCCTTTCATATCAGCGGCGGTGCTTTTTGTGCGATTTTTTGCGGGTGGAGGGCTTATGGGGGGCTTTGGCTTTTTCAGGCTTTCTTTCTTGGGCCGCGCCTTCGGATCCGTTATTCGGCAGGCACCAAAGCAGGAAGCGGTTTTTCACCGTGATCCTTTTCTTTTTCAGGAGGACCGAAAGGGTGATCAGGCCGCCAAGCAGCAGCAAGGAAACGATCGAAACGATAAGACCGACGGTATAGATCGCGGGGCGGTAGGAAAGGGTCACCGCATGCTCTCCCGCCGTGGGCAGATCAAAGGAGAGCAGGGCATCGGCCGTTTTATAGGTCTGCACCGCTACCCCATCGACCGAAACGCGCCAGCCGGCGTCATAGGGAATGGTGGTCTGCACCGAGGTCATGCCTTCCTTGGCGCGGATCGTACCCGCCATAAAATCGTCACGGAAGGTGTCAAGCTTCAGCTCTCCCTCGGTAAGAAGGGCGGTAGCGGTCGCAAGATCGGCTTCATCGATGGTGTAGAAATAAGGGGTGTCGTTATCGATCAGATAAAATTCTCCGTATTTGAAGCAGGTAAGGGCGACCTCTACCACTTCACCGGGGGCAAAGACACCAAGGCAGATGACCGAGGAATAAGCGGCGCACCCGGGATAAAGCACCGTATCTCCAAATGCCTTGCCGTTCAGATACAGGCTTGCCTCACGCGGATATTGCGTAGGGAAGTAGCCGTATACGGGTTGGCCGTTTTCCGGGGCGGTGAAGGTAAAGACCAGGCGGTCGCTGTTGCTTTCCTTGTTCGGGGTCTTTACACCGATGCGCCCGAAGGAGGGAACCTCCTTTTTCAGGGCGCCTGTCACCGAGATCGTGGAGGCGATCGGATCGTAAACCGTCAGTCCCTCGATGCCGGTAAGCGAAGAATACAGGGCGTTGATGCGCTGGAAGGGGGAGAAGAGAGAGTCGGCGTATTCCGCCTTCAGCTGCCAGCCGTCGGTTCCCATTTCATAGGTCTCCTCGGATTCGTGGGGCACGGTAAAGTCAAGCTCCCGGATCGGCTTTGCCGCAAAGGCAAGCGGCAGGGCGTAGGGGTTCTGGTAGATCACGGTACCGCTTTCGCTGTTTTCCTTTACAAGGCGGTAAAGGGGATCGACCGTCTCCCCGCTTTTCGCGATCCAATACCTGACTCCGAGGAAGGCCCCCGAGGCAGGGGTGGTCCCGGTCGCCTCGCTCCAATGCGAGTTGGCCTTCAGGCCCAGCTTGTCCATAAAGTGAATGACGGAGGCGTTGAGGGTGGAGGTAGAGGAGGCAAGGCCGTTATAGCCTAAAACAAAGGAGTCGCATACCGTATGCTGAAAGCTTTTATCCACACGGTAGAAGGGATCGGGATCGCTTTCGGCCAGATAATCGAAGTCATCCTTATATACGTCATAAAAGCCGTGATAGGATTCGTAATTGGAGATCACGACGTCCTCGTTCTGCCGTCCGAGATAGTAAATACCGCTTATCAACGTTTCGGCACAGATAAAGAAGGCAAGCGCCATGGCGATCGGCTCGATCCGCGGGGAGCTTTTTTCGTGCTGACCCAGCAGCATAAAGAGCAGGGCGTAGATCAAAACGAACAGCAGCGTGAACCAAACGCCGTACAGATCGTCGAAGTATTCGAAGGTCTGCCCGTTTGTTTCGCAGGTGAGCCCCAGCTTTTGCAGAACGACGGCGATGATCACCACCCCGCCGGCCGAGGCAAGGATCGGCTTGTAGCCAAGCTCGTGCAGGCTGCCGAGCGTGCGGGAGGAAAGCAGAAGCACCACGAAGATAAAGAGGAAGCTGTAACGGTAGTTCAGCCAGTTGGGGGCCTGCATCCCGTGCCAGAAGATATCGATGGGGTCGATATACATGGAAAGGAAAAGCGCAAGCAGCAAAAGACCCGAGGCGATCTTTTCGCGCGGCGGCCGCTTCGTGAAGAAATAAAGCGGCAGAAGAAGCAGGGCAGGGACGCCCGCGTAGATAAAGGGCGTTCCCTCGGGGCGCACCGTGTCGTAGGCACCGGGGAACATCTTGGCGATGAAATCAAGGATATCGAAGTTAAAGCCAAAGGCGTAATCGGGGTTGGTAAAGGTCGTTTTCCCGAAGGTAAGTGAATAATAGGCGGGCAAAAGCAGGATCGCGGCGATCCCCGCGCCGAGCAGTGAAAAGAGGGCGAAGCGGGCAGCCGAATTCCAAAAATGGCGGTCTTCTCCCGTCGGGTTCACCTCGTTTTCGGAATGCGAGAAGAAATCGTAGAAGAAATAAAGGACGGTGAAGATGCAGATCATATACCCGATATAATAATTGCAGAGCAGGGTAAGCGCCAGCGTGGCAATATAAAGGATCGGGCTCTTACGGCGGATCAGGCGGTGAAGCCCCAGCAGAAGAAGGGGCAGAAGCATCATGCCGTCCATCCACATGGTGTTATGCTGCATAACGATGCTGTAGGAGGAGAGGGCGTAAAGGACGGAAAGCGAGACCGTCAGCACCTTATGCGGGCGTTCGGTGTAATGCAAAAACGCGCCAAAGGTAAGCCCTGCGGTCCCTGCCTTCAGAACGAAGATGAGAAGCAGCGCCTCAAGGATCCCCTCCTCCGAGAAAAGACCGACGAGCAGTGAAAAGGGGGAGGCAAGATAATAGGTATAGATCCCGAGGAACTCACCACCCAGCGAGCGGGAGAAGGAATAAAGCAGGCTTCCGTCTCCGTGAAGAAGCGCGCGGAAGGCGGCAAAGAATTGCACGTACTGCCCATTCAGATCCAGCACAAGGACCGAGCTTTCGCCAAAGGGGTAAACATCCTTCGCTACGTAGATAAGCAGCATAACAGCGGCGGAGAGGAAAAAGCTCCAAATGAGGAAGGAGCCGTCAAAGCGCGCGAAAAAGGCGTCTATCTTATCAAAGAAGCCGGGCTTTTTATTGGGATCCTTTTCAGGGGGCGAAAGCTTTTTCGTGACCCTTTCAAGGAAAGAATCAATAGAAGAAAGGAGCTTATGCATACAGGAACTTCCTCCAAGCGATAATTATACTTATACAGTATACCATATTTTAAAAACGAAAGTAAAGATATTCCCATATTTTTTTGAAAAATAAGGAAAAAATTTTTGACTTTCTTAAATTTAGTGGTATAATATAATTGTATAATATTGTTCGATTACAAAAGCCGAAAGGGGGAAGGGTATGCGCATATTGGGAATAGACCCGGGGTTCGCCATCGTCGGTTGGGGCGTGGTGGAAAAGCGCGGCATACGCTGTATCCCTGTCGCCTGCGGCGCGATAAGGACCCCCGCTCATACCAAGATCGAGGATCGGCTGCTGCGGATCGCAAAGGATATGCACGCTCTGATCGAGCGCTATCACCCCGATGAAATGGCGGTGGAGGAGCTGTTTTTCAATACCAACATCACAACGGGCATCGCGGTGGCGGAGGCGCGCGGCGTTATTCTGACGGTAGCGGCCCACCATGGGATAAGGATCAGCGAGTATACCCCCCTGCAGGTCAAGCAGGCGGTGGTCGGTTATGGGAAGGCCGACAAGAAGCAGGTGATCGCGATGGTCACCTCGCTTTTAAAGCTGCCGGAGCCCCCGAAGCCCGACGATACGGCAGACGCCCTGGCGATCGCCGTATGCCATGCCCAAAGCGCCTCGTCGCTCTTGGCATCCTATTTCAATAAATGAACGGAAAAGAGAAATATGTGGACAAGCGATAACTGGAAGGATTATGAGCTGCTCGATACCTCCGACGGCGAAAGACTGGAGAGATGGGGAAGGTATATCCTGATCCGTCCCGATCCCCAGGTCATCTGGCATACCGAGCGGGATCCCGATCTTTGGGGGCGTGCCGATGCCGGCTACAAGCGCTCTCGCAGCGGGGGTGGAAAATGGAGCGAGAACAATCTCCCCGAAAAATGGAAGATCACCTACCGAGATCTTACCTTTCGCGTGCATCCCACGGGCTTTAAGCACACAGGCCTTTTCCCCGAGCAGGCGGCCAACTGGGATTTCACGCGTGAGCTTATCAAGAAGGCGGGGCGCCCCATCAAGGTGCTGAATCTTTTTGCCTATACGGGCGGGGCCACGGTAGCCGCCGCCAAGGCGGGTGCCTCGGTCTGTCACGTGGACGCCGCGCGCGGTATGGTCGAGGCGGCACGGGAAAATGCCGCCCTTTCGGGCCTTTCGGAAGCGCCGATCCGCTATATCGTGGACGATTGCAAGAAATTCGTGGAGCGGGAGATCCGCCGCGGCAACCGCTATGACGCGATCATTATGGACCCCCCCTCCTACGGCCGTGGGCCGGGCGGGGAGATCTGGAAGATCGAGGAGTGCATCGACGGGCTTCTGACGCTTGTTTCCCAAGTGCTTTCGGATGACCCCCTGTTCTTTTTATTGAATTCGTACACGACGGGGCTCGCCGTTTCCGCTATGCGGTATATGACCAAGCTTCGCATCGGCTCCCGCTTCGGCGGAAAAAGTGAAGCGGAGGAGCTTGGCTTGCCGGTCAAAAGGACCGGTGGCATTCTGCCGTGCGGCGGCAGCGTGCGTCACGTCTTTTAGGAGGAAATATGGAGGAATTCATCAAAGCAACGCATCTTTCTTTTTCGTATCCCGATGAAGAAAGCGGCATTCCTGCCATTTCGGATGTAAGCTTAACTATACATAAAGGCGAATACGTAGCGATCCTTGGGCACAACGGCTCGGGCAAGTCGACGCTTGCCAAGCTTCTGAACCTCATTCTCTTTCCTACGGAAGGGAGCATCACGGTCGATGGGATCAAGGTCACGGGGGAGGATATTCCCGAGGAAACCGTCTTTGATATCCGCCGCCGTGTCGGAATGGTCTTTCAGAATCCCGACAATCAGCTGGTCTCTACCGTGGTGGAGGAGGATGTGGCCTTCGGTCCCGAGAACCTCGGCCTGCCGCGAGAGGTGATAAGAGCCCGTGTGGACGAGGCGCTTTCGCTCGTTGGGATGACCGAATACGCCAAGCGGGCGCCGCATCATCTTTCGGGCGGGCAAAAGCAGCGGGTCGCGATCGCGGGGGTCATTGCCATGCGCCCCTCCTGCATCATTTTCGATGAATCGACCGCGATGCTCGATCCCTCGGGGCGGCAGGAGGTGCTCGATACGATGGAGCGCTTGAACCGCGAGGAGGGGATCACGGTCTTGCATATCACGCATTATATGGAGGAGGCCGCCCGTGCCGACCGGATCGTTGTGATCAACGACGGCTCGGTGCTTTGCGACGGCACGCCGAGTGAGGTCTTTTCGCGCGCCGAGGAGATCCTTGGCGCGGGGCTTGAGCTGCCGCAGGGAACCGCCCTTTTATACGCGCTTGAGAAGGAAGGCTTTTCTTTGCCGCGCGGCGTCGTTGATCCTGCCCTTTGCTGCGAGGAGATCGTAAGGCTTGTGGGAGGAAAAGCATATGAATGAGATCATAAGACTTGAAGATGTTTCCTTTTCCTACAGCGTAAAGACCCCCTTTGAGACCGCCGCCCTTCGCCATATCGACGTAGGCTTCGAGCGGGGCAAGGTCACGGGCCTTATCGGGCACACGGGCTCCGGAAAATCCACCCTCGTGCAGCTCTTAAACGGCCTTATCCGCCCCGAAGGCGGGCGTATTCTCTTGGATGGGGTCGATATCTGGGAAAAGCCGAAGGAGATCACCTCGGTCCGCTTTCGCGTGGGGCTTGTCATGCAATATCCCGAGTATCAGCTTTTTGCCGAAAGTGTGCGTGAGGATATTGCCTTCGGCCCCAAAAACATGAAGCTTTCGGAGGAGGAGATCGAAAGCCGCGTGCGTTTCGCGGCGGACTTCGTCGGTCTTACCGAGGAGATGCTTGATAAATCGCCCTTCGATCTTTCGGGCGGCCAGCAGCGCCGTGCCGCGATCGCGGGGGTCGTTGCCATGCGTCCCGACGTCCTTGTGCTGGATGAGCCCGCGGCGGGCTTGGATCCGCGCGGGCGCCGCCAGATCCTTTCGGGGCTTTCTGAATACGGGAAAAGGAGCGGGTCCACCGTGATCCTTGTCAGCCACAGCATGGAGGATATGGCGCATTACTGCGATAATGTCGTTGTGATGGACCACGCCAAGATCCTGATGCAGGGAAGTGTTTCCGAGGTCTTTTCCCGCAGCGAAGAGCTGGAGGCCGCGGGCCTTGATATTCCGCAGATCGCCAAGATCGCCGTTGCCCTTCGGAAAAGGGGGATAGGTCTTTCGGGTGACCTTTACACCGTCGAAGGCGTGAAGGCGGCGCTTCTTAAGTGCCTTAAGGGAGGTGATCCCCTATGATGAAGGATATTTCCCTGGGACAGTACTATCCCGCCGACTCCTTTTTGCATCGCCTGGATCCGCGCATCAAGCTGCTGTCGACGGTCGTCTTTCTGGTGGCGGCCTTCTCGGCCAAAAGCCATTGGTGCTTCGTGCTTTTAACGGCGGCGACCCTTCTGTTTGTCGCCTTAAGCCGCATCCCGATCCGCACCATTCTTCGCGGGGTAAAGCCGCTCATTTTCGTGCTGCTTTTTACCGCGGTGCTGCTTCTTTTTACCACGAAGGGAGAGGGGGAGCCGTATTTCTCGCTCTCTGTCTTTTCGCTTTTCTCGCTGGAGATATATCCGATGGGCGTCTCCTACGCCTTCCTCTTTTCGCTTCGAATCGTGCTGGTGGTGATCGTGACCGGCCTGTTTCTTACCTATACGACCACCCCCACCAAGCTGACCGATGCCCTCGAAAGCGTTTTTCATCCCCTGACGTATATCGGGATCCCGGTCTACGATTTTGCGATGATGATGACGATCGCGCTTCGCTTTATCCCGACCCTTACCGAGGAGACCGATAAGATCCTTTCGGCCCAGAAGGCGCGCGGGGCGGATTTTTCAAGCGGCTCGCTTTTGAAAAAGGCCAAGGCGCTGCTGCCGATCCTGATCCCGCTGTTCGCTTCCTCCTTCCGCAGGGCAGGAGAGCTGGGGGTCGCTATGGAATGCCGTTGCTACCGCGGCGGCGCGGGGCGCACCCGTTTGCACCGCTTTCGCCTTCGCTTTTCCGATATCCTGTTTCTTTTGCTTTGCGGCGTCGGAACCGCGCTTATCTATCTCGGAAACGCCTATTTACCCACTCCTTATATGCTGTGAGGAAAGAATATGAAGTATTTGGCCCTTATCCGCTACGTCGGCACCGATTTTTGCGGCTTTCAGGCCCAAAAAAAGGGCCGAACCGTACAGGGCGCCCTGAATGAGGCGACCGAGGCGCTTTTCGGCTGTCCTTGCCTTATCACGGGCTGCAGCCGTACCGACAGCGGCGTACATGCCGAGCGCTTTTGCCTGACGGTCGAGCCGACCGACGCGGGGGCGCCCGCCATCCCGCCCGAGGCGCTCCCGCGGGCGATCCTTCCGTATATGCCCCCCGATCTTTCGCTTTATTTTGCCTGCCCCTTTCCCGAGGGGTTTCATCCCCGATACGGCACGAAGGCTAAAGAATACCGCTATAAAATGCGCTTCGGGTGCCTGCCCGATCCCTTCCTTTGCCACCGTGTCTGGCAGCTTCCGTTCGCACTGACCGACGAAGGCCTTGCGAATATGAGGGAGGCCGCCGCCGATCTTGTCGGCAAGCACGATTTTGTCAGCTTTATGTGCACGGAGGGGGCGGTCAAAAGCACGGTCCGCACGATCTTTGATGTCTCTCTTTCGATCGAAGGAGATCTTGTGACGCTTTCGGTCACGGGAGACGGATTCCTTTATAATATGGTCCGTATCATCGCGGGTACCCTAATGGAGATCGGGATCGGCCGAAAGCCGAAAACTGTTATCAAAGAAGCGCTTGCCGCCAAAAAAAGGGAGGCCGCCGGTATGACAGCGCCGCCCGACGGGCTTTATCTTTATAACGTTATGTATCCCGAGCCCTATCAAAAATTATTACCAGCCATAAATTAAAAAGCACCAACGCATACTGTTTTCAGTATGTGTAGGAGAACCTGCACCGAACGGTGCAGTTTTTTTATTTATGAAGCAAAAAAAGATGCAGGAGAAAAAGCCGCTCCGTAAGCGGATCTTGCGGGTCCTTTTTCTCTTTTCGATTACCCTGACCGTCCTTTCCGCCCTTGCTGTCGGCGGGGTGGCGATCTGGCTTTCGCAAACCACCGATACCGCCGCCGACGTGGCGCTTTTCGAATCCTTCCGCGGCAGCCGTACGACCCGTTTTTATTATAATACTTCAAAGACCGATACGGTCTATACGCCGAAGGAATGGGAAAGCGAGCGTCTGCACGGCGGGGAGAACGCCATCTGGTGTCCGATCACCGAGATGCCAAGCCACTTGCAGGCCGCTTTCGTCGCGATCGAGGATAAACGCTTTTTCGAGCATGACGGGGTGGATTGGCTGCGTACGGGAAAGGCCTTTTTTAATTATATTTTCCGCTTTGACAGCCGCTTTGGCGGCTCCGGCATTACGCAGCAGCTGATCAAGAACATCAGCGGGGAAAGCGAGCCGACCCCCAAGCGCAAGCTGAAGGAGATCTACCGTGCCGTGATGCTGGAGAAGCAGTATTCAAAGCGGGAGATTTTGGAGATGTATCTGAATATCGTCCCGATGGGGGAAGGGTGCGCGGGGATCGCCGCGGCGGCCGAGCGGTATTTCGATAAAACCCCCGCGGAGCTGACGGTGGCGGAATCGGCTACCCTGGCGGCGATCATCAACGCGCCAAGCCGCTACAATCCTCTGAAAAATCCCGAAAGCAACCGCGAAAGAAGGGATCTCGTCCTTACGAAGATGTACGAGGGGAATATGATCGGGAAAGAGGCGTATGAAAAGGCGCTTGCCGAAACACCTCGCCTGCAGCAGCAGGCAAAGGCCCCCGCGGGGCAGATCCGCTCCTGGTATACCGAGGCTGTGATCAGCGACGTTCTTCGGGATCTTACCGAGGCGGGATACAGCCAAAGCATGGCACGCCAGCTTCTTTATAACGGGGGCTTGCAGATCTATACGCTGGTCGATCCCTTCGTGCAGGATGCGCTTGAAGAGAGCGCCAAGGACTTTCCGCTTGCCGAGGGGCTGGAGCTTGCGGGGGTGGTCATCGACCCGAAGAACGGCAATATCGTGGGCATCTGCGGCGGAAGCGGAAGGAAGGAGGGAAACCGCCTTCTGAACTACGCGACGGTCGATCGCCCCCCGGGCTCGGCCTTGAAGCCGCTTTCGGTCTATGCTCCCGCTATTGACCGGGGGCTTATCAGCTACGCCAGCGTTTTTGATGACGTGCCGCTTACCTTCATGGGAGGGGAGCGGGAGTGGCCGCGCAATTCCCCCGCGGTCTACGATGGGCTTTGTGATATCAGAACGGCGGTCGCCAGATCAAAAAATACCGTAGCCGTGGAGGTGCTTCGCCTTGTGGGGAAGGAAAACTCGTACGCGCTGCTCACCCGTTCCTTGGGGCTTACGGGCTTGGTAAGAAGCGCCGAGGGCGGGGCGCTTACCGACCTTGGCGAAGCGCCGCTCGCCCTCGGGCAGCTGACCTATGGGGTATCCCTGCGCGCGCTTTGCTCGGCCTATACGCCGCTTTCTACCGACGGCAGCTATAAAGAGGGGCGCACCTATCTTGCCGTTTATGACGGAAAGGGGGAGCTTCTTCTGACAAACGAGGGGGAAAGCCATAAGGTCTTCTCCAAGCAGACCGCCGCCATTATGACCAAGCTTCTGGAGGGGGTCGTTACCGAGGGAACGGCCAAGGGTGTGGCAATCAGGGGGAATATCCCCGTGGCGGGAAAGACGGGAACGACCACCCAAAGTCACGATAAATGGTTTATCGGCTATACCCCCCATTATATCTGCGGCATCTGGTGTGGGGCGCCCGATGCGGATATCGCGGTGGCGGGTAAGCCCCAGCTCTCCTTCTTCAATACCGTGATGAACAAGATCCACGCCCCCTTGCTCAAGGGGGGTGAAGCGGTGACTGCCTTTCCGATCCCCGAAGGGGTATACGAATGCCGTTACTGTAAGGACGGGGGCGCCCTTCTTTGCGAGGACTGCATGTACGATCCGCGTGGGAGCCGTGCCTCGGTCGGCTGGTTTACCGCCGCAACGCTCCCGAAAAGCCCGTGCCAAAGGCATATAAGCGTTCTTTACGATGCGGAAGGGGGCGGGGTGGCCGAGCAGATCGACGGGGAGAAGCTGTGTGTCGGAGAGCGCTGTGAAAGGGAAGGGCTTTTCCGCGTCGGCCTGCTGTATATCCCCGAAAGAAGCTTTAAGCGGCAGGTCTATATCACCGACGCGCAGTACGTGTACCGCCCCCTGAACGGCGTCGCCCCCGCCGAGGATAAAAGGCTTCCCTTTTTTGCCAATACCCTCTCGGGGCAATACGTCGGTATCTCGAAAACCGTCGACGGCCGTCAGTATAACGCCTCTTCTCCCGGCTACGTCCAAAAGGAAGACCCCTTTTTGGGGGAGCTTGCCCCCTTTTTCACCGCGGCCCTTGGAAAGGAAAGGGCAAAAAACGCCCTTTTACTCTCACTTTTTGAAAAATCTTCTTTAAAAACGGCACAAACTGTGCTACAATAAAGAAAAAAGGGGGGACGCCGATGAAAGAATACCGCATTGTAAGAAGCGACAGGCGTACCCTCAGTATCACGGTAAGCCGAGAGGGAGAGGTCACCGTGCGTGCCCCATGGCGCGCGCCGATGCGGGATATTGAGGCCTTTATCCAAAAAAACGAGGGCTGGATCCGAAAGCATCTTGAAAAAGCCGAGCAGAATAAAAGGCCCCCGCTTTCCGAAGCGGAGGTCGAAAGGCTGAAGGCCGAAGCAAAGGCGCTTTTGCCGCGCCTTACCGCCCTTTGGGCCGCCCGTATGGGTATCGAATACGGCACGGTTCGCATCACCTCGGCGAAAAAGCGCTTTGGAAGCTGTAACGCCAAGGGGAATATCTGCTATTCCTATCGCTTGCTTCAGTTTCCCATGGAGGCGATCGAATATACCGTGGTGCACGAGCTGGCGCACCGCCTCCAAATGAACCACAGCAAGCACTTTTACGCCATTGTCGCGCGCTATCTGCCCGATTATAAAAAACGGCACGCTTTACTTCTGGGAAGGGGGAAGACCGAATGAGCTTTTGTATACCGAGCCGTGTTTTGCTTGCCCTTTCAAAATTAAACGAAGCGGGGCACGAGGCGTATCTTGTCGGGGGGAGCGTACGCGATTATTTGCGGGGCTTTACCCCACACGATTTTGATATCACCACCTCGGCAACACCCGAGGAGACGCTTTCGGTCTTTTCACTTTACCGCACGGTCAAAACCGGGATCAAGCACGGCACCGTCACGGTGCTGATCGAAGGGATGCCGCTGGAGATCACCACCTACCGCGTCGACGGCGACTACCGTGACCGCAGGCGCCCCGAAAGCGTTTCCTTCACAAAAAGCCTGTACGAGGATCTTTCCCGCCGTGATTTTACGGTCAATGCCATGGCCTATCACCCCAAGGAGGGGATCATCGACCCGTTTTTTGGGAAGGAGGATCTTAAAAAAGGGTGCATCCGCGCGGTGGGGAAGGCCGAGGTGCGCTTTGAGGAGGACGCTCTTCGTATTCTCCGTGCCCTTCGCTTTTCTTCGGTGCTTGGTTTCTCCTTGGAAAAGGAAACCGAGTGGGCCGCCCTTCAAAAGGCGGAAAACCTTTCGGCCGTTTCCCCCGAACGGATCCGAGAGGAGCTTTGCAAGCTTCTTTTGGGAAAGGCGGTCGATGCCGTTTTGCACCGTTACGCCTCGATCCTTTCTCATACCGTTCCTCTATGGAATTTTCAAAAGGATATTTCGCATCTTCCGCTTGATCTTTCCACACGCCTTGCCGCCCTTGGCGCGCATGGAAGCGAGGAGGAGGCTCGGGCGATGCTTGCCGCCCTTCGCTTTGATAACCGCACGCAAAGGGAGGTTCTTGCCCTTTGCGCCATCGCAAAAAAGCCGTTGCCAACCGATAAGCCCGCTGTGCGAGGCTTGCTTTCCTCGTTTGGGGAGGGGACGGTTAGAGGCTGGCTCCTTTGGCAGATGGCAGACGGGGTCGAGGGCGCAAAAACGGCGAAAGAGCTTTTAGATGCGGTCATTGAAGCGGGCGATTGCTATTTGATTTCCCATCTTGCTATTGGTGGGGACGAGTTGCTGGGGCTATGCCGAGGGAAGACGGTTGGCGAGGTGCTTTCGCACTGCCTTACGGCAGTCATGAATGAGGTGATCCCCAACGAAAAGGGGGCGCTTCTTGAATTTTCCAAGGCGTTTCTTGAAAAGAAGGTAAGCGAATAAAGGAAAGGTTTTTTTGTCCTTTTCATACATATTAGGTAATTTTAAGGCAAAAAAAGGGAAGGTATGAAAAAGACGGTAAAATCCTATACCATCATAACCCTCGGCACGCTGCTGCTTGCCGTGGGGGTGCATTTTTTTGAGTTTCCCAACCGCTTTTCGATGGGGGGTGTCAGTGGGATCTCGTTGGTCGCGGGGGCGGCCTTCGGCTTTTCCTCCCCCGCCCGCCTCGCTACCTTCCTGAATTTGCTGTTGCTTCTTGTCGGCTTTCTTGCTTTGGGAAGAGGCTTTGGAACAAAAACCGTGTATTCGGTTGCCGTCTTCTCGCTTTTGCTGAACCTTTTTGAGCGTTATTTTCCTCTTTCCTCTCCCTTGACGAGGGAAACGATGCTGGAGCTTTTTTTCGATATGCTTTTCATTTCGGTCGGGGCCGCGCTCCTCTTTCGTGAGGACGCAAGCTCGGGGGGGACCGATATTCTGGCCATGATCGTTAAAAAATACACGGGTCTTGCCATGGGGCGTTGCCTTCTTCTTGTGGATTTTTTGGTGGTTCTCGGCGCCTTTTGGGTCTTTGGGATCGAGATCGGTCTGCTTTCGCTGTTCGGTATCGGGCTTCGGGCATACGTTGTCGACCTTGTGACCGAGCAATTCCGCGCGGTCCGCCTTTTTCTGGTGGTGACCGAGAAGGGGGAGGCGGTCCTTTCCTTTCTTGCCGCCTCGATCGGGGAAGGGCGTATTCTGTTCGTTACCCACGCGATCGGCTTTAGAGAAAGCCGATCGCTGATCCTCGTGGCCCTTCCGCGCCGCGGGGCCTCGCTCTTTCGCCGCAGCCTTCATACGGTCGATGAGGGGGCGATCGCCCTCGTTACGAGATGCGGGGATATCCTTTCCCAAAAATCACTTCTCGAAAGCTATATAAAGGAGGATGTATGAATAAAAGGGGTCTTGAAAAGGAACGCAAGAAAAAAGGGGAAGCTCCCCCCTTTGATCTACATATTCCGTACAGCTACAGCTTTGTTGCCCGCCTGATCCAGGCACCCGAGGGCACAAAGCGCTATTACAGCGCCTTAAAGAACGAGCTTCTTTCCTATCGCCTCGTCAAATCGCGTATCAGCTGGCGCTACGATACCTATAATCTTGGCAGGCTTCAGCTGGTCAGGATGGCGGTGCGCGGGAAAAATCTCTTTTTATATCTTTCGCTTGACCCCGCAAAATACCCTTACGAAATCTATCATCAAGTCGATAAGGGGGCTTCGCGCAATTTCCGCAAGGTACCGATGCGTATATGCGTAAAAAGCGATCTTGGGCTTCGGCGCGCGATCCGCCTGATCGGAGAAGCAATGGAAAAGGCGGATATCCGAAAGGGAAAGACCGAACCGATCGACTATGCCTCTTGGTATGGGTATCTTGATACCGAAGCGCTTATTGAAAAAGAGCTGGTAAAGCCTCTTGACGGAACCGAGTATATATAAAAAAGGACCAAAAGGCCCTTTTTTTATTTAAGAAGGTCGGAAAGGGCCCGATAGATCTTTTGGTTCGCGTCGGGCGGGGAGAAGGCGGAAGCCCCCTCCTCCATTCTTTGTCGAAGGGCACGGTTTTCCATAAGCCGCTCGACGGTTTCCAAAAAGCGCTCGCCCGTCAGCTCCTCCTCCTTGATCATAACGCCGCCGCCCGCCCTTTGAAAGGCCTCGGCATTTTTCGTTTGGTGATCGGCCGTTACGTTGGGAGAAGGAATAAGAATCGCGGGACAGCGGCAGAGCGAGGCCTCGGCAAGCGTCATGGCCCCCGCACGGCAGATAAGCAGATCGCAAGCGCTCATGCGAAGCGGCATATCGTCAAGGTAGGGCAAAAAGGAAATACGCTTCGGCAGCTCGCCAAAGCGCGTGCGGAGCGCTTCCTTACATTCGCTTTCATAGCGGGCGCCGTAGCCGTGCATGAGATAAAGCCTTTTTTCCTTCAGGACGTACTTTTCCAAAAGTTGCAAAACGGCTTGGTTTAAGGGGGCGGCGCCAAGGCTTCCCCCAAAGGAAACGATCAGCCCCGCCCCCTTGGGAATACCAAGCCTTTTTCGGGCCTCCTCCTTCGTATAGCGACAAAAGGAGGGGAGCGTCGGACATCCGACATGAAGCGTATTGCAGGGGGGCATATGCTCCTTGGCCGAGGGAAAATTCAGCAGCACGAGGTCCATACGGCGGCACAGCCTGCGTGTCGCGAGCCCGGGGATCGCGTTTGATTCGTGCAGGGCGGTCCGGATCCCGCGGCGGGAGGCAGCAAGAAGCGTTGGCCAGCAGACATACCCGCCCGTGCCGATCGCAAGATCGGGGCGAAGCCGCTGCAAGAGCTTATCGGCGGAAAGGGGGGCCTTCACGGCCCGATACAGCGCCTTGATGTTCTTTGCCGAGAGTGCGCGCTGAAAGCCGCTTATTTCGATGGGAAAGAAGGGAAATCCAGCCTTTTCGACAAGCTTTCTTTCCATTCCGTTTGGGGTTCCCACGAAAAAGATCTCGGTATCGGGGCGCCTTTCCAAGAAGATCTCGGCGATGGCTAAGGCGGGGTTGACGTGCCCTGCGGTGCCGCCCCCTGTGAGAAGAAGCCTCATAGTTCCTCCTTTATCGGTATGTAAGAGATGAAGTGCGGGAGATCGAAAGCAAAATGCCCATTTCGGCAAAAAGCATCAGAAGAGAGGAGCCGCCGTAGCTGAAAAAGGGCAACGAGATGCCTGTATTGGGAATGGCGTTGGTGACAACGGCAACGTTAAGCAGCACCTGCACCGCTACCTTGATCGAGATACCGACAGCGGTAAGGCGACAAAAGGGGTCGGGATTTTTGACCCCGATCAGAAAGGCACGGCGGATAAAGAGAAAGAAGAGAAGAAGAATGAAAAAGGCGCCGATAAAGCCAAGCTCCTCGCAGGTGATGGTGAAGATAAAGTCGTTCGCGGGCTCGGATACCCAGCTGTATTTCATACGGCTTTTGAATAAGCCAAGCCCGAAAAAGCCGCCCGAGCCAATGGCCATAAGCCCCTGCAAGGTCTGCCATCCGCCCTCCAAGGGATAAGCGGCGGGATCAAGCCATACCGTGATCCTTTCCTTGGCGTAAGGCAGGGCAAAGGCGAGCGCCGCGACCCCCAGTACCCCACCCCCGCATAAGGGCCCGAGGATCCTTTTCGGGGAGCCCGCCGCAAACATAAGAAGAAGTCCGATCGAGGAAAGAATGATAAGCCCCGAAAGGTGCCGCTGTAAAACGACCAGAAGGCAGATGGTGCCGATGTAAAGAAAGGGGTAAAGAATGCCGTAGCGGAACCCCCCTTTTTTGCTTGTAAGCTCATCCTCCCCATGGCGTGAAAAATAAGAGGAAAGCGTTAAGACAAGAGAAAGCTTCGCAAGCTCCGACGGCTGGAAGGTAAGCGGGCCGAGGGCGATCCAGCGCTGGGCGCCGTTCCCTGTCAGCCCAAAGGCAAGCGTTGCCAAAAGCAGGAGAATAGTCAGAAGGAAAAGGGGGGCGGCTCCCTTTTTAAAGAGGCGCGGCGGCAGGCGGGATACCCCCAGCATAAGCAGGATACCAAGTGTAACAAAAAGCAGCTGCTTTCTGGAGAAATAGCCGCTGTCCCCATACCTTGCCTCGGCATAAGCGAAGCTTGCCGAGAATACCATGACCGAGCCGATGAAAACAAGGCAAAGCACAAGGATCAGAAGCCCCCGATCAAGGGGGGGAGGCCGCTTTGCGGTTGAAGGCTTTTTTATCATTTCTTATTTTACTCCGAAAAACGCAAGAAATCCAAGGAGGACGGTTCCCAACGCAAAAGCGGTGACGATCCGCCCCTCCGACCAGCCGCACTTTTCCAAGTGATGATGAAAGGGGGCCATACGGAAAAGCCGCTTTTTCGTCAGCTTGTAATACCCCACCTGCAAAATGACCGAGACCCCCTCGAAAAGATAAGGAAGCCCCACGATCAGAAGCAGAAGGGGGGAATCCAGCGTAAAGGCACACCCGACGACGATCCCCCCTAAAAAGAGAGAGCCGGTATCCCCCATAAAGACCTTGGCGGGGTGGCGGTTAAAGAACAGGAAGGCAAGGCAGCCGCCCATGATCGCCGCCGAAAGGACCAGCGTGCTTTCGTTGGAAAGGGTGGCCGCCGCCAGGGCAAAAAAGGCCCCGACGATAAGCGTTACGGTCGAGCAAAGGCCGTCGATCCCATCGGTAAGGTTTACGCAGTTCACGGTCCCGACGCATAGGATAAGCGCGAAAAAATAATAAGAAAGGCCGAAATCGACCACGGTGTTGAAATAGGGGATATAAAAGGCGGTATCAATATAGCCGTATATGCGTAAAAGGGCCAGGTAGGCGGCGGCAAAGGCGATCTGCAAAACGATCTTTTGCGAGGGGGTAAGACCCTCGTTTTGCTTTTTTCTGAATTTTGTCAGATCGTCGATCAGCCCAACGAAGGCATTGAGAAGCGCGTAAAGAAAAGCAAAGATCAAGGGGCGCAGAAAGAGCGTGCTGGTCACCTTGATCAAAAGGATATAGGCGATCATTACCGAAAGGAGGATACCCCCCAGAAAGGAAAGACCGCCCATTGTCGGCGTTCCTTCCTTAACGCTGTGCCAGCTGGGGCCGATCTCAAGGATCCTTTGCCCCACGTGGCGCCGCCGCAGGATCGGCAAAAGAAGGCGCATAAATAAAACGGTTAAGAAAAGGGCCGCCAAAAAGCCGCAAAGAAACGAATATACGGTAGTCATAAGGATCCCTTTCTTTATTTTGACGCGTCGGACGCATCCTTGATAAGTTTTTCCGCGATCGTATTTCCCCTTGCCACGTGCGAGGCCTTGATAAGGATCATGTCACGGGGGGCGAGCTCACTTTTGATCCGCCCAAGGCAGTCGGCCGCCGTTTGAAAGGTAAGTACGTCTTTTGGCGACAGCCCCGCTTCGATCGCCCCTCTTTCGTAGGCCTTTGCCATGCTCCCAAAGGCAAAAAGACGGTGGGCGGCAAGGGCGGCCTCATGTCCGATATTTCGATGGAGAGCATATGCTCCGTCTCCCAGCTCCGCCATATCCCCAAGGATCGCGATACGGCGATTTCCCCGCCCCAGCTTCAAAAGAAGCGCAAGGGCGGCCTTCATGGATTCCGGTGAAGCATTATAAGTATCGTCAATTATCGTGTATTCATGCAGCCGATGGATCTGCTGCCGCCCTTTTACGGTGATCGGCTCCGAAAAGGCAGAAAGGGCCGCCTCCCACCCGATCCCGAGATGGGAGGAAAGCGCTACGGCAAAAAGCAGGGCCGAAAGCCCCGCGGGACTTACAAGCGGCAGGGAAACAGGAAGTGCCCGCTGCCCATCGCGCAGGGTAAAGCTTGCGCTTTCTCCGTGGAAAACAGCGCTTTCGGCGCAAAGACCGCCGTTTCCCATCTGCGAAACGAAGAAACGGGAAATTTCCTCCCCGCACGGGGCCGCGCGCAGCCTTGGGTCATCCCCGTTCAGAAGGGCGATCCCACCCTTTTTCAAATTCTTTAAAACAGAGGTCTTTTCAAGCAGGATCGCTTCCTCGCTTCCGAACAGCCCGAGGTGCGCTTGCCCGATGGCGGTCAGGATCGCGGCGTCGGGGGAAAGGAGAGAGGAGAGAAGGGCAATCTCGCCCCGATGGTTGCTGCCAAGCTCCGCGATCAGAATATCGGTTTTCTTCGGCCTTGAAAGCAGGGTCCTGGCAAGACCGAGAAGGTTATTCTCGTTTTCCTCGGTCTTATGGACCCGATAGCGGACCGAAAGCGCCCTTGCCGCGTATTCCTTCGTCGTGGTCTTTCCAACGCTTCCCACCACGGCAACGATATAGGGGCGGTGAAGCGAAAGATGAAGCGAAGCAAGCTGCGCCATAAAAAGCGCACTGTCCTTGACGGTATGGGAAAGGGGACAGGGGCGCTCACCGATAAGGAGGGCCGCCCCACGGGAATGGGCCTCCTCCAGATAATCGTTTCCGTCCTGGCTTTTTCCCCGAAGCGCGATGAAGAGATCCCCCTTTTTCACAAGACGCGAATCGGTCGTAACGGCGGCAAAGGCAGAAGGCAGTTCCTTTGTGGAGAGCGCTTCATCCAAGGTGGACAGGAGCGCTTTGGGCAGGGGGATCGGGAGCTTAATCCGCATCTTTCACAGTATCTCCGTTTTTTCTTTTTTCAAGCGCGTCCAAAACGATTTTTCGTTCGTCGAAATGGCAGACCCCGCTTTTTTTGATCTCGTAGGTCTCGTGTCCTTTTCCGCAAAGAAGAAGGATATCGCCTGCCCTTAAGGTAAGGATCGCGTATTCGATGGCTTCCTTTCGGTTTTTTATGACCGTAGGCTTTTTGGGATCCTCCATGCCCGAGAGGATATCGTTAAGGATATCCTCGCATTTTTCGGTGCGGCAATTATCCGAGGTCAGGATACAAAGATCGGCAAGCGTCTCGGCGACCCTCCCCATTTTCGGGCGCTTGGTCTTATCCCGATCGCCGCCGCAGCCGAAGAGCAGGACGATCCTTTCCCCGTGGGTGGCAAAGCCGCGTACGCTTACAAGCAGCGAGCGCAGGGCCTCCTCGGTGTGGGCGTAGTCGATGAACACCGAAAAATCCTTGTCAAATTCCCCAAGCGGAAGCTTTTCCATACGGCCCCTGACGGTCGCCTGCTCCGAAAGCGCGTCGGCCGCGGCAAGCGGGGAGATGCCAAGCGCCTTGGCGGCCGCTGTTGCCAGCATGGAATTATAGACGGTAAAGCTCCCCGCGATCGGTACGCGCACGCGCAGTCTTGCCTCGGGAAGCGAGAGTGTATACGAAACGCCCCGACTGCCCAAAAGGGATACCGAATCGGCACGAAGATCGTTCTGCTTTTGCAGGCCGCAGGTGATCGCGCGGCAGGGGATCTTTTCACGAAGGCGTGAGGCGGCTTCGTCGTCACCGTTCAGTATGGCAAGCCTTGCCTGCTTAAACAGCTTTCCCTTGGCGGCAAGATAGCTTTCCATATCGCAGTGAAAATCCAAATGCTCGGGGGAAAGGTTGGTAAAAATACCGACATCAAAGGTGATGGGATACACCTTTTCAAGCGAAAGGGCGTGCGAGGATACCTCCATAACGACGTGTGTGATCCCCTCCTCCTTCATTTTTTGGAGAATGGGATAGAGGACGTCTGGGTCGGGCGTCGTCATCGAAAGCAGGCGTCTTCCCGCGTCTTCATCCTCGGGAAGGGCATAGCGCTTTCCGTCGTAAAGGCATTCGACCGTACCGATCAGCCCTGCCTTGATCCCCGCCTTTTGCAAAATGCTGTAAAGCATCACGGCGGTAGAGGTCTTTCCGTTGGTTCCCGTGATCCCCACGATATGCAGGTCCCTTTGCGGCTCTTGGCAGAAGCGGCTGTGCAAAAGCGACAGGGCGATCCGTGTGCTTTTTACCTCAAAGATCGGGATCTCGGGCGTTTCTTGCGGGATCGCCCCTCTTTCGGCAACGATCGCCGCAGCCCCGCCGTCACGGATCTTTTGCAGAAGCGTGTGCGAATCAAAGCGCAGGCCCCGCAGGCAAACGAACAGACACCCCTCCCGAAGGCCGCGTGTGTCGCTTACAATATGCGATATCTCGATTTTGTCGGGGTTATCGGGGGAGGTATATTCCCCCTCGTACAAAAGTTTTGAAAGCTTCATCGGTTACCTCCTTCTTATTCCTTATCGTTATAAAGGAAGCGTACCTCCACCGTGCTGCCGCGCGGCAAAAGCGTCCCCTTTGGGTATGATTGGTAGGTCGCTGTTGGCGGATCGGCCCCTTTTGTTTTATCAAGGGCCCCCAATAAGCGTATATTCAGCCCCGCGTTAAGCAGGCGTTCGTTGGCCTCCTTGACCGTAAGGCCGATAAGATCGGGCATCTTAACGTCACCTCCGCCCTCCTTTTCGGTATACAGCACCACACGGCCGAGCGATCTGTGTAAGACCGTACCCGCCGCGGGAAGCTGTGCCTTGACGGTGTCACCGTCCTCCCCCTCAACGAGCGCGGTGATGCCCAATGCTTTCAGGGCAGACTTCGCTTGCTTGACCGTCATACCGACATAATGGCCGACCGAGATGGGCTGCATTTCCTCTTCCTTTTCGGTATAGACCGCCTCATAGCCGAGATAGGGCATGATTTTCGAGGTAAGCGAGGAAATGTAAGGGGCGGCGACGGTTGCCCCGAAATGGGCGGTGGTCGGTTCGTCTACCAGAATGATCATGGCGATCTCGGTATCGTCGTAAGGGGCAAAGGCGGCGCAGGAGCCGATGCGAAGCGAGAAGTTTCCGTTTGCGTCGGCCTTATCCAGCTTTTCGCTGGTTCCGGTCTTGGCGGCAATGCGGAAGCCCTTGGCGTAGGCGTTGCGGGAGGCACCCGTGCCCGATACCCCCTCCTCAAGGATCGCGCTGACCGTGTCGGCCGCTTCCTTGGATACCGCTTGCTTTTTTACGGTTGGCTCATACTGATATACCGTGTTTCCGTTTTCGTCGATCAGCTTATCAATAAGATGCGGTGTTACAAGCTTTCCGCCGTTCGCCACGGCCGCGATGGCGCAAAGCTCGGCAAGCGGGGTGACCTTGAAGCGTTGCCCGAAGGAGGAGGTGGCCAGCTCCACGACCCCGAGCGCTTCCTTGGTATGAAAGAGCGAGGCGGCCTCCGAGGGAAGGTCGATCCCCGTTTTTTCCAGAAAGCCGAAGGCGCGGAAATAATTATAGAAATTCTCGCTGCCGATCTTGGCCGCCACCTGCATCAAGGCGCAGTTGCAGGATTGCTGCAGGCCATAGGAGAAGGGAAAGCCGCTTCCGTGGCCGATCTTGCGCCAACAGGAGATACGCACCCCCTTGACGGGGGAATAGCTTCCGCCGCAGAAATAGGAATGATCCGAAAGCGTGGTGGCACCCGAGTCGAAGGCCATGGCGGCTGTCATGATCTTGAAGGTGGAGCCGGGCTCATAAAGCTCGCTGACCGCCTTGTTCTTCCACATTTCAAGCCGAAGCTCGTTCTTCCTTTTCGTATAATCGTCACTCCCCTCGGCAAGCCCCTCCCCGGTAAGAAGCGCAAGCGAAAGCGGATCAAGCGTATAGGGGTCATTCAGATTGAAGGAGGGGGCGGTGGCCATCGCCAGGATCGCCCCGGTCTTTACGTTCATCACGATCCCCGTGGCGCGGTTCTTTACGTCAAAATCCTCAAGGATACGCGAAAGCTCACTCTCCAGCTCGCTTTGGATATAGGTGTCCAGGGTCGTAACGAGGCTTAAGCCGTTTTTCGGCGCTTGATAGGTGGTATAGCCGTAGCTGTCTCGGTTTCCGTGGGCATCGACTGCCGAGAGATAAGCCCCATCCTCCCCCCGAAGATCGTCATCGTAGTAATATTCCAGCCCGAAAAGGCCCTGGTTATCGCTTCCCGCAAAGCCAAGCGTGTGGGAAGCAAGCGTGCCATAGGGATAATACCGCTTGGTGGAGGCCTCGGTATTGACCAGCCCCTCCAAGCCGTTTTCCGCGATAAAGGCAAGCACCCTTTGGCAAAGCTTGTCATCGATCTCCTTTTTCAGGGTGACATCCAGAACACGCACCCTTTGCGTCTTTTGGTAGATATCCTCGCGGGGAAGCCCCAGAAGCGAGGAAAGTCCGTCGGCTACGGTATCCGCCAAGGAATACCCGACCTTCTTCTGGCGGATCGCGATATTCTTCGGGCTGATATAGACACGGTATACGGTTTGGCTTTCGGCAAGGATCCCGCCGTTAGTGTCGTAGATCCTGCCCCGCTCGGCCCGCAGGGCGGAGGAGACGGTGATCTGATCCATGACCTTTTCCTGATAGCTTCCGTACCCAAAGACCTGCAGACAGAAAATGCGGATCGAAAGATAGGTAAAGGCCAAGGAAAAAACGATCAGAAGGGCAAGGCTGCGCCGCCCCATATACAGGGCGCCGCCGTAAGCTTGCGGTAAGGCTTTTTGACTCATAGATCCTCCCCAAAAAGAAAAAGCGACAGACGGTGGGCGTCTATCGCTAATTTATTCGGGTTATAAAGGAAATATGCGAGGGCGGGAAGCGAAAGGGGGTGCCGCCCCCTTCGCTTCCCCTGGGGGTCAAAGCGAAGGCAGAACCTCTTCCTGCAGGACCATCATCTCCTTGGCTTCGTTAAGCGCAAGGGAATGAAGGCTTCCACGGTCATTGCTTCTCGAAAGGGCAGAAAAAGAGAGAAACAAAACAAAGGAAAGGCAGAGAAGCAGGGCGCCGATCGAGGAAAGAAGCGTCCGCTTTTCGCAAATAGGAGAACGATAGGAGGGAAGGGCAATGGCGCCCCCTTCACACGTGGGAAGGAAGTTGGCGTTCGTGATATGGCTTTCCGCGGTGATGCAATGCACATCGTTCCGCCCGGAAGAGCCGATCGGGAAGCCGTTGCCCTCGGCGCGGGAAAGCATCATTTCCCCAACCGTGCGACCGTTGTAGGAAAAGCGGCTGTAAAGCTTTTCGTAAAGAGGGTTCTCGGCATAGGCTGCGGATACATTCTTTTCTTTCATCGTACGGCTCCTTTCGGGAAATCGATCTTTTCCGCTACACGCAGCTTCGCGCTGCGGGCGCGGGGGTTGTCCTTTAATTCTTCCGCCGAGGGAAGAATGGGTTTTTTGGTAAGAATTTTGATCTTCGGTCGCTTGTTGCAAACGCATACGGGAAAATCGCGGGGGCAGGTACAGCCCGAGGCGGCATCCGAAAACGCGTTTTTGACCAGCCTGTCCTCCAGGGAATGGAAGGAAATGATCGAGATTCGTCCGCCGACTACCAAGGCGTCAACGGCGCTTTGAATGGCGGGTGTTATGGCGTCAAGCTCACGGTTGACCTCAATGCGGATCGCCTGAAAGGTGCGCTTGGCGGGATGCGGTCCATCCTCCCGCGCGAACGGGGGGATCGAGGCACGGATAAGGTCGGAAAGCTCAAGCGTCGATCGGATCGGGTGGGCTTGTCTTTCCCTTACGATGCGGGAGGCGATGCGCGAGGCAAAGCGTTCCTCTCCGTATTCCTTGATGATACGGAACAGCTCGTCCTCCGTATAGCCGTTCACGACCTCGTAAGCCGAAAGGGGGGCGCTTTTGTCCATCCGCATATCCAGCGGGGCGTCGTTCTGATACGAGAAGCCCCTTTCGGGGGTATCGAACTGAAAGCTGGAGCAGCCAAGATCGGCTACGACCCCGCCGAGATTGTCGATCGAAAGGGAAGTAAGTACGCTGCCAAGGTTTTCAAAATTATCGTGAATAAAGGTGATCTTATCAAGAAAGGGCGAAAGCCGCTCCCGGGCGGCCGATAAAGCGTCGGCGTCGCGGTCAAAGCAGATCAGGCGGCCGCCCTTGCCGAGCTTTCCGGCAATTTCGAAGGAATGTCCGCCCCCGCCCGTCGTCAGATCGACGTAGGTAAGATCGGGCTTTACGGCAAGGCCGTCTACCGTCTCGTTAAGAAGCACCGAGGTGTGCTTAAAACCGATCGCCATATCAGAGCCCCAGCGCCGCAAACTTGCTGCGCATCTTTTCAAGGTTTTCGGTCTGATGCTTTTCTTCGGCCGCCAGAGTCTCGGCCGCGTAGATCAGTACGTATTCGCTGACACCCACGATGGCGATCTCTTTATCAATGCCCGCATAATCGGTCAGATCGTTCGGCAAAAGAATGCGCCCCTGTGCGTCGGGGGTCGCGCAGACCGAGTGCGAGAAGATGAATTGCTTGATATCCTCAATCTCACTGTCGGGATAGGCGTTCAGCTTTTCGCGAAGCTTTTCCCATTCGGGCAGCGGATATACAACAAGGGCGGGCTTTGTGAGCTTGCGGGTGATGAAAAAGGATTCACCGAGATTGGAACGAAGCTTTGCGGGCACGAAGAAACGGTTCTTTGGGTCAAGGGTATGATAAAAGGTACCGTAAAAGCCGTTCATGTCCAAAGCCTCCTTCCTTGTTTGTTTTGGTCTCAAAATTCACCACTTGAAACCACAATTATACACTTTGACTCCATTTTACTCCATTTTGAACGATTTGTCAAGAGAATTTTTCGAAAAAAGCGCATTTTTTCAAAAAAATATGATCTGATAAACTTTAAAGCTCTGTCTTTACAAAAAGAAAAAATATGGTATAATAAAAATAAGAGAAAACCGTTAACAGGAGGAAGGGAAATGGGACTTGGCCGTTTGCTTGGCTTTCGTGAAAATCCGAAAAGCAAGGCCTACCGTATGCGCCGCGCCAAGCAGCTTCACGGGCTTGTCATCCGCTATGTGACCGAGCGTCGGGACGATAACGACGACGTGATCGGGCGCGGGGGGAATCTTTCGGTACGCGGAGAAGAATTCCTGGTCTTTTCCTCGGGCGAGATCCTGCTTCGCGCCGATATCGCCGAGCTTGAGATCAGCGAGCTTATGTCGGGCGATGGTGTGATCCTGACCGCCCCCAATCTCGAAGAAGGGGGGAAGGTACGCACGATGACCGCCCATTACGTGTACCACCGCAAGTAAATGAAGCTCACACGTTGCCTTTCGGGGCTTGTGCGCGCCCTTTCGATGCAAAGCCGCCCCTATACCGCGGCGGTCCTTCTCGCGGGCGGCGTCGGCAGCCGCATGAAGGGGGAGGGTGGAAGCACCAAGCAATGGATGCCGCTTTGCGGAAGGCCGATCCTGTATCACACCATAGCGGCCTTCGAAAATTGCCCGTATATCGATGAGATCATCGTTGTTTGCCGCCGTGAGGAGATCAAGGAGGCAGCTTCGCTTGTAAGGGCCCACGGCTTTTCCAAGGTAAGAAGGATCGTTGTCGGCGGCAAGACCCGTCAGCATTCGGCCTACAACGGCGCTCGCCGTGTTTCCGAGGGGATCAAATACGTCGCGATCCACGACGTGGCGCGCTGTCTTATCACCCCCGACGATATATGCGCCGCGGTATCGGCCGCCTATTCCTATCGGGCGGCGATGCTTGTCGGCCCTGTCCACGATACCGTCAAGCGGGTAGGGAAGGACGGCTTTGTCCGCGAAACGCTGGATCGGGAAACGCTGCGCCTTGGGCAGACCCCGCAGGTCTTTGCGCTTCCGCTGTATATCGGCGCGGCGACCTCTGCCCTCAAAAGCGGATACGAGGTGACCGACGACAGTATGCTGATCGAGCATATCGGACAGCGGGTGCGCGCCGTCGAAGCCAAAAGCGAAAATTTCAAGATCACAACGCCCGCCGATCTTCTGTGGGCCGAGACCGTGCTGCTTCAGCGTAAGCAAAAAAAGAAGAAGGAGGATCCTTGATATGACTCCCTTTAAGATCGGTCACGGGTACGACGTGCATCGCCTGGTGGAGGGGCGCCCCCTTATCCTTGGCGGGGTAAACATTCCCTTTGATCGGGGGCTTCTCGGTCATTCGGATGCCGATTGTCTGCTGCACGCCGTTATGGACGCGTTGCTTGGGGCCTTGGGGCTTGGTGATATCGGGCACCATTTTCCCGATACCGAGGAAGAATACGCGGGGATCGAAAGCCGCCTGCTTGTTGAAAAGGTCGCCAAGCTGATGAAGGAAAGGCGGTATGCCGTCCTGAATATCGACGCGACGATCATTGCGCAAAGGCCGAGGCTTGCCCCTTATCTTGACGAAATGAAGCGGATCATCGCCACCCTTCTTTCTATGGACGCGGCGGACGTGAATATCAAGGCGACGACCGAGGAGGGGCTCGGCTTTTCGGGCAGCGGAGAAGGGATCGCCGCCCACGCCGTTTGCCTGCTTGCTTTACAAAAATAAGGGGTGGTCTCCCACCCCCACGTAGTGCCGCGCGCCACAAGCCACACGTCTTTTGCTTTTCCGTCGGGGCGCGCGACGAGTACGAAGATTTCTTTTCCCCGCAATAATTAGGTTATGGAAACGGTGTCCATCTGCCACCGTAAAACGAGAATATTTTAACGAGAGGTTTTATCATGACACAAATCGCACCTTCTATTTTATCCTGTGATTTCGCCAATATGGCCAAGGACATCGTAACGATGGAAAAGGCGGGGGCCGATGCCGCCCATATCGACGTGATGGACGGGGTGTTCGTCCCCAACATCAGCTTTGGCTTTCCGATCATCTCGGCCATTCGTCCTTATACCGAAATGCCCTTTGACGTACATCTGATGATCACCGAGCCCGAGCGGTATATCGAGCGCTTTATCAAGGCGGGGGCCGATTGGGTCACCGTGCATTACGAGGCCTGCAAGGATCTCGATAAGGCGATCGGGCTGATCGCCGCGGCCAACAAGCGCGTCGGCCTTTCCATTAAGCCTGCCACCCCCGTATCCGCGATCCTGCCCTACCTTGACCGTTGCGATATGATCCTTATCATGACGGTAGAGCCCGGCTTCGGCGGCCAGTCGCTGATCCCCGAGACCCTGGAAAAGGTAAAGGAGCTGAAGGCGATCCTTCGGGAACGCGGCCTTTCGCGTATCAAGATCGAGGTCGACGGTGGGATCAATAAGGAGACGGCGAGGGCGGCCGTTGCCGCCGGGGCGGACATTCTCGTCGCGGGCTCCTCGGTCTTCTCGGCCCCCGATATGAAAGAGGCGATCACCTCGCTTCGCGGGTAACGCTATAATATTGGAATTTCCTATTGCAATTTCCTTTTACTTATGCTATACTGGTGAAGCAATTAAATAATCTTATCAAGAGTGGCGGAGGGACTGGCCCTGTGAAGCCCGGCAACCTGTTAATTCAAGGTGCTAAATCCCGATAGATGAGAGCTTTAGGATCGGGACGCGGTAAAGCGCCCCGATTTTTTAAGGATTTTTAGAAAATGAGGACATACATAATGAACAAAAAGCTGTTTACTTCCGAATCGGTCACCGAGGGACATCCCGATAAAATGTGCGATATGATCTCAGATGCGATCCTTGACGCGATGCTGGAAAAGGATCCCCATTCCCGAGTCGCGTGTGAGACCTTTGCCACCACGGGCGTCGTAACCGTTATGGGCGAGATCACGACCGAGGCGTATGTGGATATCCAAGCCATCGTGCGCGATACCGTTCGCTCGATCGGGTACGATAACGCGGCCTACGGCTTTGATGCCGATAACTGCGCGGTGCTGACCTCGATCCACGAGCAGTCGCCCGATATCGCGATGGGGGTCGACCGCTGCGCCGAGGATAAGGCGGGCGAGCTTTCGGACGATCTGAATACCGGTGCCGGGGACCAGGGGCTGATGTTCGGCTACGCCTGCCGTGAGACCGAGGAGCTTATGCCGCTTCCGATCTCGCTTTCGCACCGCCTGGCCAAGCAGCTGACCAAGGTCAGAAAGGATAAGACCCTTTCCTACCTGCGTCCCGACGGAAAAACGCAGGTGACGGTCGAATACGAGGGGGATACTCCTGTGCGTATCGATACCGTCGTTATTTCCTCGCAGCACGATCCCGACGTGACGATGGAGCAGATGAAGGCCGATATCATCAAAGAGGTCATCACCCCCATCCTTCCCGCGTCGTTGCTGGATAATTCCACCAAGATCTACGTGAACCCCACAGGGCGCTTCGTCATCGGCGGCCCCGCGGGCGATACGGGTCTTACCGGCCGTAAGATCATCGTGGATACCTACGGCGGCTATTCCCGCCACGGCGGCGGTGCCTTCTCGGGGAAGGACCCGACGAAGGTAGACCGAAGCGCCTCCTACGCCGCCCGTTATCTGGCGAAAAATGTGGTGGCCGCGGGCCTTGCCGACCGTTGCGAGGTCCAGATCGCTTACGCGATCGGCGTTGCCAAGCCGGTTTCCCTGATGGTCGAGACCTTCGGCACCGGCAAGGTATCCGAGGAAAAGATCACCGAAGCGCTTTCCTCGCTTGTCGACCTGCGCCCCGGCGCGATCATCAACCGCTTCTCGCTTCGCCGCCCGATCTACAAGGCGTTTGCCGCCTATGGGCATATGGGACGTGAGGATCTTTGCGCCCCGTGGGAAAAGACCGATCTGAAGGAGGAGCTTTCAAAGCTTCTGTGACCCTATAAACGCCGCCCGCATATGCTATAAAAAACGGGAGGCGTTTTATGCTATATGAAATTCTTTGCTTGCTGATCGCGGCCTTTGCCGTATACGGCTTTTATCACGTGGTGCGCCGTTTGCTTTTTAGCGGTGCTTCGGGGGATATTGAAACGGTTCCCGCCCTGCGCTTTACGCTTACCTCCTCCGAGGAGGAGACCGAGGAGCATCTGCAGATTCTTCAGCTGCGCACCGACGCGATGGGGAGCGAGCCGCCCGTGCTTCTGATCGACTGCCCCGTGCGCGGGGAGGTGCTTCGTCGGTTGGCCGCCGGCGGCACCGAGATCTATCTTTCATATGAGGAATATTATGCAAAAAGAAACAAAGGACCCTTTGGTTGAAGAGGGGGGAAGGATAACGCTTGTCGGCAGCGTGGAGTCTGTCATCTTCCGAAGCGAAAGCAGCGATTACACGGTGATCGAGCTGCTTAGCGAGGGGGGAGAGCGCGTGGTGGCCGTCGGGAATATGCCCTATCTTGCCGAAGGGGAGGAGGCGGTGCTTTGCGGCCATTATACGACCCATGCGGAATACGGCAAGCAATTCTCGGTCGAATCCTACGAAAAGCGCTTGCCGACAGGGGCGGCCGCTATTTTGAAGTATCTTTCCTCCCGCACGATACGCGGGGTGGGGGCCGCTACCGCCATCAAGATCGTCGGGCGATATGGGGACGATACCTTCGAGGTGATCGAGCATCATCCCGAATGGCTTTCGGATATCCCGGGTATTTCCCCCAAAAAGGCCAAGGAGATCCATCAGTCCTTTTGCGAGCAATCGGGTATTCGAACGCTGATGATGTTTTGCCGCGATTATTTTGGCAGCACGCTCATCAACCGTATCTATAAGCAATGGGGAAGCAGCGCGGTCGGGATCATCAAGGAAAACCCCTATCGCCTTTGCCGCGATGTTTTCGGCATCGGCTTTGAGCGGGCCGACGCGATCGCCGCCTCTCTTGGGATCGAGCGCGAATCGACCGAGCGGTTGGTCAGCGGTCTTTCCTACGTTTTACAGCAAAACGCGCTGACGAACGGCCATACCTGCCTGCCCGAGGACAAGCTTCTTTCGGCGGCCGAGGAACAGCTTTCGGTGCCCGCCTCCCTGATCTCTTCCGCCCTTCTGGCGGCCGAAAGCAGCCGCATCCTCTTTAAAAAAGAGGCGGAGGGGACGGTTTATTGGTATTTGAAAAAATATTACGACGCCGAGGAATACGTTGCCCGCCGTTTATTGGATATTGATAAAGGCTGCCCCGCCTTTCACCACACCGATATCGATCGGCTTATCGAGAAGGTGGAGATCGAAAGCGGGATCACCTACGCCACCGCCCAGCGCCTCTCTTTGCGGGAGGCGATGCGAAGCGGGGTCCTGGTCCTGACGGGTGGCCCCGGTACGGGTAAGACCACCATTGTCAAGGGGCTTTTATCGATCTTTGGCAGTATCGGCATGCGGGTAGCCCTTGCGGCCCCCACGGGCCGTGCCGCCAAGCGAATGAGCGAGGCTACGTCCGCCGAGGCCAAAACGGTACACCGCCTGCTTGAATGCGTGCGGGGCGAGGGGGATGCCCCCCGTTTTTCCCGCAATCAGAAAAATCCGCTCGAAGAGGACGTCCTGATCGTGGACGAGCTTTCGATGCTGGATATTTTGCTTTCCGAGGCCCTGCTTCGCGCCATCAAGCGCGGGGCGCGCCTGATCCTTGTCGGGGATGCCG
>JAZNDS010000056.1:0-106112 GCA_045588145.1 Eubacteriales bacterium
AGGCCCGGCTCGATCTCGTTCTGCTTACAGGAAAAAAGAGAAGAAAGCAGGCAAAGGATCAAAAGGAAGGCGAAGGCAGAATGCAGTCTCTTCATAAGGGCTCCTTTATTCTATTGGGAAAAGGTGATGTCAATTAAGATCGTCAAAGCTCACGTTGTTGTCGTTCCCATAGGGGTCTTTGGTGGTAACGGGTGCTTCAGTCGTTGTGGGCGCTGTGGTCGTGCAGTCGTGCGAACCAAGGGTGGTGGAAACAGGCAGGGTCGTGCTTGCTGTCGTTTCGGCAGGCGGCGTCCCCTTACACGAGGAAAAAAGGGCGGCGGACGTTATCAGCATAGAGAAAACGAGCAGAAATAGCAAAAAGCGTTTCATAAACGGCTCCTTTCAATACAATTGAATTATAACGTAATAATTATATCGTTTCTTTACGGAAAAGTCAAGATAGGGTGATTTCTTTTCCGCAAATTCACTTGCAATTCAAAAAGTTTATGCTACAATGAAAGGGAGGTGATGAAAAATGAAGCTTTCCTGCGATTGGGACGATATCATCGGCGAGGAATTCGAGAAGGACTATTATCTTTCGCTCCGTCAATTTTTAAAGCAAGAATATTTTTCCCGCAAAATATATCCCGATATGTACGATATCTTCGCGGCCTTGAAGGAGACCCCCTTTTCCTCGGTCAAGGTGGTCATTCTGGGGCAGGACCCCTATCACGGCGAGGGGCAGGCCCACGGTCTTTGCTTTTCGGTGAAGCCGGGGGTGCCGAAGCCGCCTTCGCTTGAAAACATATTTAAGGAGATCTCTTCTGACCTTGGTATCCGTATTCCCGAAAGCGGCTGCCTTTTGCCCTGGGCCAGGGAAGGGGTGCTTCTTCTGAACGCCACCCTGACGGTGCGGGCGGGGGCCCCCTTAAGCCACGCGGGGCGGGGCTGGGAGACCTTTACCGACGCTGTCATTTCCTCGTTGAACCGGAAAAAGACCCCCGTTGTCTTTTTGCTGTGGGGCTCCAACGCGCGGGCCAAGAAGGCGCTTATCCACAATCCGATGCATCTTGTTCTGGAGGCACCGCACCCAAGCCCCCTTTCGGCCTACCGCGGCTTTTTCGGATGCCGCCATTTCTCAAGGGCCAACGAATATTTGAAAAAATGCGGGGTCGCCCCCGTGGATTTTGACGCGATCAACCAATAAGAAAAACCGCCATTCGGCGGTTTTTTCCTTTATTCCTCAAACATGCTTTTATAGGCGGGCTTTTCCTCTTTTTTCGGTAAAGCCTTTTTCGCGGGCCTTTTCTTGCGGCCTACAAGATAAACAGCAAGGGCGATCAAGGCATACGCAAAGGCATACACCACGATCCCCACGAAATAGCCGCCCGAGGTAAGCGAAAATTGCTTGCTGCGCAGAAAGACGAAGAAGAAGGCAAGCCCTACGATAATAAAGTTAACGGCGTAACGCCCCGGCATCGGCAGCGAGGTGACCGAAAAGATCTCGTGCGCGTAGGAAACGATAAGAGAAAAGGCGATGATGACCGAAAGCGTCGCAAAGTTGATACCGGGCTCGGTACGGCCGGTGGCGGCGGCATGAATGCTCATCACCGCGAAAAAGAGGAACAGGACCAGGACGCTGATCACGCTTCCGCGCGCGAAGCCGCGCTTAAAAAAGGAAAAATAGGTGTCGAATTTGCTGTTTTTCATAGGAACCTCCGATGCATTTATACCAGTATAGCAAAAAAAGCAAAAAAATGCAAGAGGAAAAAGATCATTCGGGGGTTTCGGGCACAAGAAGACGGAAGGCGGACCTTCTTTCGCCGCTTTCCTCACAAAAATAAGTGCGGCTGCGATGCTCGGAAAGAAACTCGGTCAGGGCGTAGCAATCCACCCAAATTTGGTTTATTCCGTCTTTTTGCTCGGGAGAGAAGATCAGCTGAAGGCCGTAATGCAGATGCGGAACATTGATGTTGTTCACGTTTTCCTTGGCGCTGTAGCCGGTCATACCCAGATACCCGATGACCTCGCCCGCCGAAACCGTTTGCCCCTCGGTAAGGGCAGCGTAGGGGTGGCCCTTACGCAGGTGGGCGTAATAGTAATAGCGCTTCCCGTCATATGAGCGGATCCCGATCCGCCAGCCGCCGTATTGGTTCCATCCCAGCTGCTCCACGATCCCGCCTTCGGTCGCGATAATGGGGGTCCCGACGCTTCCCATCATGTCGTGCCCCAGGTGGTGGCGGCGGTACCCATAGCTTCTCGCGGCCCCGAAATCGTCATAATGGGTATACGGATAAGCGGCGGCGATCGGGGAAAAGGCACGAATGCCGTACCCCTCCTCCCAAATCGTTACGCCCCCCTTTTCCCATTCCTTCGTATAAGGGCCAAGCAGCCCCGAAAGAATGGCGCCGTATGCGCGAAGATAATAATTATACAGCTTTTCGTTTTTGGGCAATTCCGATATTTTGCCACCGTCGGCCTTTTTCAGAAGATCGGTAAGATCCGCCTTTTTATAGCGCGAAAAATCGCCGCCGTACCGACTGCCGAGAAATGCGAGAAGCTCGATCCAGCTGTAATGCCTGTCGGTCCCGTGGGTCTTGATGTCAATGGCCGCCGTATCCGAAAGCGCTTCCTTTGTAACCTTGAATTCCACCCATTTGATCGGCTTTTTCCCGTCGTCCGCTTCCTTTGCCGCAGCACTTACGGACAGGGAGGAAAGGGCGGTCAGGAGAAGCAGACAAAAAAGGGCGGCTTTTTTTAAAAAAATCATTCCTTCACCTCGTTTTCGTTAGTTTTCCCGAATACGCTTGCCTCTTTCGCGCTAATTAACGGAAAAACTTATGTTTTTTTCTTTTTGAAGTTGACTTATGCATAAAAATACTATATAATAAGCATAAAATATTAATTTAGTTTTGAGGTTGATAACCATGAACAGACATCAAGCAAGAGAGCTGGCCTTTTCGCTTATCTTCGAGCGTGAATTTGACAAAGCCCGCACCCCCGACGAGCTGTACGACCTTGCCAAGGAGACAAGGGACGTGGAGGAAAGCGGATACGTGCGCGGTGTTTTGCGCGGTGTTGCCGAAAAAGAAGAGGAGATCGAGGCCTTTATCGCCGAATCGGCGGTCGGCTGGTCGTTGAAGCGCATCAGCAAGATCTCCCTTTCGGTCCTGAAGCTTTCGGTCTACGAAATGCTTTACTGCAAAGAGGTTCCGATCCCGGTTTCGCTGAACGAGGCGATCGAGCTGGTCAAAAGCTACGACGAGGAGGGCGCGCGAGCCTTTGTAAACGGGATCCTGCATGCGGTCTCCAAAAAGGCGACCGCCCTTCGCAATGGAGAATAATATGTATCTTGGGATCGATACCAGCAATTATACGACGTCTGCCGCCCTTGCCGATGAAGAGGGGCGGATCGTTGCCAATTGCAAGCGCCCCTTGCCCGTTAAGGCGGGGGAATGTGGGCTTCGGCAATCGGATGCCGTTTTTGCGCATATCAAAAACCTGCCGTCGCTTATGGAGGAGATCGGGCAGGCGCTGAGGGGGCATACGCTTACGGCGATCGGGGTTTCCGAAAAGCCGCGAGCCGTCCTCGGCTCTTATATGCCGTGCTTTCTTTCGGGGGTGGCCGCCGCTTCGGCCGCCGCGGCCTCCTCGGGCGTGCCGCTCTACCGCTTTTCGCATCAATGCGGGCATCTGGCCGCCGCGCTGTATTCCGGGGGCGCGGAGGCGCTCTACGGGCGCCCCTTCGGTGCCTTTCACGTCTCGGGTGGAACGACCGAGGTCCTTTTTTGTCGCTACAACGAGGAAGAAGGTGGCTTTTCGGCCGAGCTTGTCGGGGAGAGCGCCGATCTGCACGCGGGGCAGGTCATTGACCGTATCGGGGTCTATCTGGGACTTCCTTTTCCCGCGGGGCGCCCCCTGGAGGAGCTGGCCGATGGTTGCGTATCTCCCATAAAAAGCATCCGCGTTTCGGTGAAGGGGCTGCGCGCCAATCTTTCGGGTCTTGAAAATCAGGCGAAAAAGCTGTACGAGACCGAAAAGGACGCTTCGCTTTGCGCCGCGTACGTTCTTGATTATATCGGAAAAACGCTGGCGTGTCTTACCGAAAATCTTCTGGCGGAGAAGGGGCCTCTCCCGATCGTATACGCGGGGGGCGTGATGTCGAATAAGCGCATTTGCCGTATGCTGGCCCCTCTTTCCGATTCGCATTTTGCCGAGCCCGCTTACAGCGCCGATAACGCCGCGGGCATTGCGCTTCTGTGCCGCAGAAGGCATCTTCGCAGCCTATGACGTACGACCGTTTTTCTTTGTATGGGGAGGAGGCTCCCCTTACGGTGACTGCCCTGAACGAATACATCAAAACGCTGCTTGAGGGGACCCCGTTTTTAAATCGGGTATACCTTTGCGGGGAAATCTCCAATTTCAAGCATCACAGCTCGGGGCATCTGTATTTTTCCCTGAAGGATGAGGCCTGCCTTATCCGCGCCGTTATGTTCCGCTCGGCCGCGTCGAGGCTCGGCTTTTCGCCGCGGGAGGGCATGAAGGTGACCGTACGGGGAAGCGTTTCGCTTTTTCCGCGCGACGGCTCATACCAGATCTACGTTACCTCGATGGAGGAGGAGGGAAGGGGCGCGCTTTACGTCGCCTTCGAGCGCTTGAAGCGCCGCCTCTCCGAGGAGGGGCTTTTTGATGCCGAAAGAAAGCGCCCGTTGCCCAAATATCCCCAAAGGATCGGGGTCATCACCTCGCCGACGGGGGCGGCCGTGCGCGATATTCTGCATATTCTCGGCCGACGCTATCCCTTGGCGGAGGTCCGCCTTTATCCCGCCCTTGTGCAGGGAAGCGAGGCCCCCGCCTCGCTGATCGAGGGGCTTCTCTATTTCAATCGGGAAAGCGGCGCGGATGTCCTGATCATTGGGCGGGGCGGCGGCTCCTTTGAGGATCTTTCCGCCTTTAACGACGAGGCCTTGGCCCGAACCATCGCCGCGTCGGCGATCCCGGTTATTTCGGCCGTTGGACACGAGACCGACTTTACGATCGCCGATTTTGTGGCCGATCGCCGTGCCCCCACCCCCTCGGCCGCCGCCGAGATCGCCGTTCCCGATATGCTGGAAATACGGGAAAGGCTGTATTCATATGGGGAAAGGGCCCGTTTGCTTGTCAAGGAGCTGCTTGAAAAGAAGCGCATAAGGGTAGAAGAGCTTTCCGAAAGGCCGATCTTCCTTCGCCCCCTTTCGCTGCTTGACGAAAAAAGAATGCTGCTTATGCACGCGACCGACGCGCTTTCGCACGCCGCCTCGCAAAAGATCCTGCTTTTGCGTACCGAGTTTTCGAAAAAGGCGGGCATGCTGGAGGGGATGAGCCCGCTCGCGATCCTTTCAAGGGGCTATGCCGCCCTGCAACGGGAGGACGGAAGGACGGTCCGCTCGGTCGATGAGCTTACCGAGGGGGAGCGCCTTCACTTGCTTCTGGCAAACGGCGCCGCCGATGCCGTTGTCGAAAAAATTTACCCGAATGCCGACGCCTGTCGGACGGAGGATACACCATGAAAAAAGAAATCAAGAGCTTTGAGGAGGCGCTTTCGCGCCTGGATGAGATCGTAGCCGATATGGAAAAGGGGAAGCTTACCCTTGATTCCTCGTTGGAGGCCTTTTCCGAGGGGATCGCGCTGATCCGCTTTTGTAACGAAAAGCTGGATTCGGCCGAGCAAAGGGTCAAGCTCCTTTTGGCGGGTGAGGACGGGAATCTGACCGAAGCGCCCTTTTCCCCGATGAGTGAAGGCTGATGCGGCTGGATCGGTATCTTGCCGCCAAGGGGCTTTGTAAAAGCCGCACCGAGGCTTCACGCCTGATCGGGGAGGGGGCTGTCCTTTATAAGGGGTTGCCCTGCCGACGTCCCGCCCTCGCGGTGCCCGACGAAGAGGATATCTCCCTCTTTTCGGTCGATAAAAGCGCCCATCCGTATGTTGGTCGCGGCGGGGAAAAGCTGGCCGCCGCCCTTGCCCGTTTCGAGTTGTCCCCCGAGGGGGCGATCTGCATCGATATCGGTGCCTCCAGCGGGGGCTTTACCGATTGCCTTTTACAAAACGGCGCCGCCCATGTGTACGCGGTCGACGCGGGGGAGGGACAGCTGGATCCCACCCTTCGAAGCGATCCCCGCGTTTCGGTATACGAAAATTATAACGCAAGGTTCCTTTCGGCCGAGGATTTTCCAAGCCGCCCCGATTTTGCGGTCATGGACGTTTCCTTCATCTCGGCTACGCTCATTTTCCCCTCGCTTGCCGCGCTTTTGCCGAGGGGGGCGATTTTCGTGTGCCTTGTCAAGCCGCAGTTTGAGGTAGGGCGGCAGGGGCTTAACAAAAAAGGGATCGTCCGAGAGGAAGCGCTTCGCCGTCGGGCGCTTCGGGACGTGTGCGATAACGCTTCGCAATACGGCCTTTCCCTTGTCGGAACGATGGATTCCCCGATTCTCGGGGGAGACGGAAACAAAGAATACCTCGCGGTATTTAAAAGGAGTCAGATATGAAAAAAGTAGTCGTATCGCCCAATGTGTATAAGGATCCCGAGTATTTTGTCACCCGTCGGGTGATCTCGGTTCTTTCGAGGTGCGGCATATCCGCTTATATTTCGGCAGAGCTTAAGGACCTTATCGGGGGAGAGAGCATATATTATTACAGCAGCGCCATTCCTTCGGATGCCGAGGCGATCGTTGTGGTCGGGGGGGACGGCTCGGTCCTCGATTCCGCCGTGGATGCCCTGGCCGCCGATATTCCCCTGATCGGTGTGAATATGGGAAGGCTTGGGTACCTGACCGAACTGGATTCACAGGAGATCGAGGATCTTTCGCTTCTGGCAAACGATGACTTTACCGTGCGTCAGTGCATGGTCTTTGACGTGACGCTTGTCAAGAGCGGGGAGGAGATCTCGCTGGTCAGGCGGGCGGTCAATGACGTTGTCGTCAGCCAGGGAAGCGGAGAAGGGATGTCGGAGATCGAGCTGACCGATGGGGTCGGAAACCGTATGAAATATATGGCGGACGGCATGATCGTCGCGACGCCGCTCGGCTCAACCGCTTATTCTCTGGCGGCAGGGGGGCCGATCGTCGATTCCTCCTTGAACGCCGTATGCGTCACCCCGATCTGTCCGCATTCGCTTTTCAACCGCTCTCTGCTTTTTCCGCCCGAATACACCATTACCGTCAAGAACGTTTCAAGGCGGGAGGGATCGCTGCGTATGTATCTGGACGGACTGCAGAATTACGAGCTTTATCCCGGGGATGCCGTGAAGGTATCGACGGCCTCCGCCAAGCTGAAGCTGATCTCCCTGAAGCATCGAAGCGTCATGGGCGTTTTGTGCAGCAAGATGCAGCTTTTGAACCAATACAATTAAGCAAATGAGGTGCTTGTCATGAAAAAAAGTCAAAGACAGGAAATTATTTTAGAGCTGATCGACCGTTACGACATAAGCCGTCAGGAGGATCTGATACGGCTTCTCGGGGAGAGGGGGGTCCACGCTACGCAGGCAACCGTTTCCCGCGATATCCGGGAGCTGAAGCTTTTGAAGGGGACCGGTGTCGGCGGCGTACATAAATATACGCTTCCTTCACGGAAGCAGCACGTTCTGCCGAAGTTCAACAGCTCGCTTACCGAATCGATCGTGAAGATCGATGCGGCTGAAAACCTCATCGTTATCAAGACCTATCCCGGTATGGCGCAGGCGGTCGCGACCTGTATCGATACCTTCAATATTCCCGAGATCATCGGATGTGTCGCGGGGGATGACGCGATTTTAGTCGTCGTCACCGATAAAGAGGCGGCCAAGGATCTGCGTGACAAGATCCGCCGTATGATCGAGCTGATCTGAAAGCCTTTGAAAAAGTAACGATAAAAAAGAGGATGCTTCATGTTACAAACGCTGCATATTGAGAATATCGCGGTGATCAAGGAGGCCGATATCGATTTCGATCGGGGCTTTTCGGTTTTAAGCGGCCAGACGGGCGCCGGAAAATCGATCCTTATCGACAGCATCGGCTTTCTTTTGGGTGCCCATATCGGCAAGGAGCTTTTGCGCTCGGGGGCACAAAGCGCCTCGGTCCGCGCGCTTTTTACCGATATCGACGAGATAACCGCCGAAAAGCTTGCGGCCTGCGGGGTTCCTCCCGATGAAAACCGAGAGCTTTTGCTGGAGAGAACCGTCAATAAGGAGGGCCGCTCCTCGGCGAAGGCCAACCGACGCCCCCTGACTCTTTCGCTTTTACGGACGGCGGGGAGCCTGCTCGTCAACATTCACGGGCAAAACGAAACGCACGCGCTTACCGAGCGGGAAAATCATCTTCCGATCCTTGACCGTTATGCGAAAAGCGCCCCCTATCTTTTGGCATACGCCGAAAAATACCGTGAGCTTAGCGAGGTAAGACAAAGGATCCGTTCGATCTCGGAAAGCGAGGGAGAGCGTTTGCGTGAGATCGAAATGCTTCGCTATCAGGTCACCGATATTGAGTCCTACGCCCTCAAAGAGGGTGAAGAGGAAAAGCTGCGGGAGCTGAAGCTGCGTCTAAAAAACGCCGAACGGATCAATAAGCAGGCAAGCTTTGCCTACCGTGCCTTAAAGGGCGGTGAAAAGGCGAACGCGCTGTATATTCTGGAGCGGTCGGTCGCCTCGGTCCGCACGCTTGCCGACGTTATTCCCGAGGCAGAGCAGATCGCCGAGCGCCTAGAGGAATGTCACGCGAGCATTGAGGACGCGGCCGAGCGCATTTACGCGTTTTACGACGGAGAAGAGGACGGCGCGCGTCGACTTAACGCCGTCGAGGGGCGCCTGGACGCCATTGAAAAGCTGCGCCGCAAATACGGAAACAGCGTGGAAGAGATCCTTGCGTTTTGCCAAAGGGCGAAGGAACGCCTTGCGGCGCTCGATAACGCGGACGGTACGCTTTCCGAATACAAGGCGAAGGAGGAGGTCCTTTGTCGCGAGGCCGAAGCGCTCGGAAGGGCGCTTCACGATTGCCGCGCGGAGGCCGCTGTCCGCCTTCGGGACGGGGTGCTTTCGGCCCTTTCGTTCCTGGATATGCCGAAGGTGCGCTTCGAGGTATCCGTAAAGACGGCGTATGAGGACGGATCTCCCCGCTTGCGCCGCGATGGGCTTGACGAGGTCGAGCTTTTGCTGGCCGCCAACCCCGGGGAGCCGCTTTTACCGCTTTCCTCCATCGCCTCGGGCGGTGAGCTGGCCCGTATCATGCTGGCTATCAAATCGGTCATTGCCGATCGGGACGGCGTTGGAACGGTGATTTACGATGAGATCGATTCGGGTGTTTCGGGCAAGACCGCCCGAAAGATCGGGATCTCTCTCCTGCGCTCCGCGCGGGGGGTCCAGGTGCTTTGCGTTACACACTCGGCCCAGATCGCTTCGCTTGCGGATACGCATTATCTGATCGCCAAGGAAGAGAGGGATGGCCGCGCCGAAACCTCGGTCAGCCCCTTGAATGAGGAAGGAAGGATCAACGAGCTATCCCGCATCCTCGGGGGGATCGAGGTCACCGACGCCCAGCGTATGGCCGCCCGTGAGCTTTACACCGAGAGAAGCGTTTACAAAGAGGATTGATTGTACCGGGACCTTCTTTCGTTTTGCAAGAATCATTCAATCAAGGATTGTCTTATTCAGCCAAACCGGCCCCTTTCGGGGCTTACGACCTTCGGCATCGGGGGGGCGTGTGAGGTATACCTTGTTCCCGAAAGTGAAAAGAGCCTTCTTTTATTGCTATCCTTCCTGAAGGAGAGGGGATATCCCTTCCGCTTTTTGGGAAACGGAAGCAATATCCTCGCCCCCGATGAGGGACTGCGCGGGGCTCTTCTTTTGACGAAAGGGCTTTCCCGTATAGAATATCGGGAAAATCTTATAACGGCGGGGGCAGGGGTCTCGCTTAACCGCCTGATAAAGAGTGCCGGGGAAAAGGGTATCGGCGGTCTTGAGCCGCTTTTCGGGATCCCCGCAACGCTTGGGGGCGCGCTTTATATGAACGCCGGGGCCTTTTCGCTTTCGATCGCCGAGGCCGTTTTGTCGGTTCGCTGTTATTCCCCCTCAAGGGGAAGCGTCTTTACCCTTACGGCGGAGGAATGCGAATTCGCTTACCGTCACAGCCGCTTTCAAAAGAGCAAAGAGCTGATCCTTTCCGCAACGCTCATCGGGCAGAAAAGGCCGCCCGAAGCCATCAAGGCGGAGGCCGATGCCTATTTAAAGCGGAGAAAAGAAAAGCAGCCTTTACATCAAAAAAGCGCGGGCAGTACCTTTTTACGCCCGCCGCAGGGATACGCGGGCGCCTTCATTGAGGGGGCGGGGCTTAAGGGCTTCCGTTACAAAAACGCCGCGGTATCCGATAAACACGCGGGCTTCATCGTTAATCTCGGCGGCGCAACAGCGTCCGAGGTGCGGGCCCTTATAGCCCTCGTTAAGGAAAGGGTCCTTCAGACCTACGGTGTTACCCTTTGTGAGGAGATCGAAGATTGGGGAGAATAGCATGTCTTATTCCTACGACTTAAAAGAGTCGCTTGCCGAAAAAGAGATCAAAAAGGCCTGCTGCCGCACCTCGATGCTGTATGGTATGCTTGCGGCGGGGGCCACCGTCTCTCCAAGCGGAGAGATCCTTCTTGGCCTGCCGAAGGGGGCGGTCTCGGCCTTCGCCGAGCGGCAGATCCGTATTCTTTTCGGAAAAGCCCCCACCTTGTCCCCCTACGGCATCGGAAAGCGGCACGTACGCCTTTCGTTTTTCGGGAAGGGGGTCGCTGAATTCCTTTCAAGCGATCTTTCGGCGGTCCCGCTTCAGGGGCGCCCCTGCGCGCTTTGCCATGCCCATTTTCTGCGCGGCGTTTTTCTTTCCGCGGGGCGTATGTCGGATTTCAGGAAGCTTTGCCGCCTGGAGTTTTCCTTCAAGGAACGGAGGGACAAGCTTTTTTTGCTTCTTTCCGAGGCCGCGGGAGAGCCGAAATATACCAAGCGCCGTGAGGAAGAGCTCCTATACTATAAAACAGCCACGGCCATCGGCGATTTTTTTGCGGCGATCGGGGCTGAGAATATTACCTTTTCCTTGATCAATAATACCATTGAGGCCGAGTACCGCAACGACGCGAACCGCAGGGCCAACTGCGAGACCCGCAATATCGCCCGCTCGATAGAGGCTTCGATGCGCTTTTTGCATCTGTACCGCTTGCTGGAGGCAGAGGGAAAGCTTTCGCTTCTGCCCGAGGAATTACAGGAAACCGCCAGGCTCCGCGCCGAAAACCCCGATATGCCCCTGTCGGTGCTGGGGGGGAAAATGACGCCGCCTGTTTCGAAATCGGGCCTTTCGCACCGATTGAATAAAATTATAAAATCGGCCGTCGTGCTGTTAGGCGAAGACGGCGTTTGGGAGGAATAAGGTGTCGCGTTTCGTACATCTGCATTTACACAGCGAATACAGCCTGCTTGACGGCGCCTGCCGTATAGAGGATATCCCCGCCGCCGCCCGCGCCGCGGGGCATCGGGCCGTTGCCATTACCGACCACGGCGTTATGTACGGGGCGGTCGCCTTTTTCCGTGCCTGTGAAAGAGAAGGGATAAAGCCGATCATTGGCTGCGAGGTCTACGTTTCGGCCCGTTCCCGCTTTCAAAAGGAGGGAAAGGTCGATTCTTCGGGATATCATCTGGTCCTGCTTTGCAAAAACGAGATCGGATATAAAAACCTGATCACGATGGTCTCCTCCTCCTTCATAGACGGCTTTTACGCCAAGCCGCGGATCGATCTTGAGCTGCTTAAAAAGCATCACGAGGGGCTCGTGGCCCTTTCGGGGTGCCTTGCGGGGTATATCCCCCGTATGGTGCTTCTTGGCGATATGCAGGCGGCCCGTGAGCATGCCCTTTTGATGAAGGGGATCTTCGGTGACGATTTTTATCTGGAGATCCAGGATCACCGCTTGCAGGATGAGGCCACCGTTTGCCGTGCGCTGCTTGAGCTTTCGAAAAGCCTGGGGATCCCGCTCGTCGCTACCAATGATGTGCATTATATCAAGCGAAGCGATGCCGAGATCCAGGCGACGCTTCTTTGTATCCAAACCAACAACGTAATCACAGACGGGCGCCCCATCGGCTTTGAGACCGATGAATTCTACTATAAATCGACCGCCGAAATGGAGGCTCTGTTTTCGGCCTATCCCGATGCCCTTGAAAATTCGGCGCGCATCGCGGATAAATGCGATTTCCGCTTTACCTTTGGACAGATACACCTGCCGACCTACCCGACCGAAGGGGGGCTTTCCTATAAGGAGCAGCTTCATAAGTACGCGAAGGAGGGGCTCTGTGAGCGGGTCAAGTGGGGACAGGTGGATTTCTCCTTCGGAACCGAAAAGGAATATCTTGAACGGATCGAATACGAGCTTTCGGTTATTGATAAGATGGGCTTTAACGGCTATTATCTCATCGTTCGGGATTTCATCGCTTACGCCAAAAGCGAGGGGATCCCCGTAGGCCCGGGGCGCGGAAGCGGCGCGGGCAGTATGGTCGCTTATTGCGTTGGGATCACCGACATCGATCCCTTCCGCTTCGATCTGCTTTTTGAGCGGTTCCTGAACCCCGAGCGTATCACCATGCCCGATTTTGATACGGACCTTTGTTATATGCGCCGCGATGAGGTCATCGCTTACGTGCGCCGCCGCTACGGCGACGATCACGTGGCGCAGATCGTGACCTTCGGAACGCTTGCCGCCCGCGCGGCCGTGCGTGACGTCGGGCGCGCCATGGGTCTTCCTTACGGGGAGGTCGACGCCGTGGCACGGCTTATCCCGCACGCGCTGTCGATCACCATCAAGGATGCCTTGAAAAGCAAGGAGCTTGCCGAAAAATACGATTCTTCGCCCACCGTCAGAAAGCTGCTTGACACGGCCATGGCGCTCGAGGGGATGCCAAGGCACGCCTCGACCCACGCCGCGGGGATCGTTATTACCGACGAGCCGATCTCCTCATACGTCCCCCTTTCCACCAACGGAGACGTGATCGTGACTCAATACGATATGGATACGGTGGCGGCCCTTGGGCTGGTGAAGTTCGATCTTCTTGGGCTTCGGTATCTGACTATCCTTGCCGACGCGGAGGCTGAAATACGGAAGAGCCACCCCGATTTTTCGCTTGCCAATGCCCCGATAGACGACGAAAAGACCTATGAGCTTTTGTCACAGGGGCAGACGAATGGGGTATTTCAGCTGGAAAAGGCGGGAATGCGCCGTGTGCTGACCCAGATGCGCCCCCGCTCGATCTATGATATCACCGCCGTGATCGCCCTTTACCGCCCGGGACCGATGGCCTCGATCCCGCATTACCTTGCCTGCCGCGAGGGGAGAGAGCCCGTAAGCTACGCAACGCCCGAGCTGCGGGAGATCCTTGGCGATACCTACGGCTGTATCGTCTATCAGGAGCAGGTGATGCAGATCTTCCGCCGCCTGGCGGGCTACTCCTTCGCACGCGCCGATCTTGTGCGCCGTGCCATGTCCAAAAAGAAGGCCGACGTTATGGAGGCGGAGAAGGTGGGCTTTATCGAAGGGGCAAAAAGAAACGGGATCGACCCTTTGGTCGCCGACGGGATCTTTTCGCAGATGCAAAGCTTTGCCGAGTATGCCTTTAACAAAAGCCACGCGGCGGCCTATGCGATGCTTTCCTTCCGCACGGCCTACCTGAAGGTGCATTACCCCAAGGAATATATGGCGGCCCTGCTTACCTCGGTGCTGGGGGACCAGACCAAGATCGCCGAATACATCGGGGAATGCGCCCGCTACGGCATTAAGGTGCTACCGCCCGATATCAACGAAAGCGCCATGAACTTCTCGGTCAGCGGGGAGCATATCCGCTTTGGCCTTCTGGCGATCCTTAACGTGGGAAGGCCCTTTATCAGCGCTCTTCTTGCCGAGCGGGAAAAGCGGCCCTTTACCGATTTTGAGGATTTTCTTACGCGTATGAGCGGCAGAGATCTGAACCGCCGCCAGGTGGAGAGCCTTATCAAGTGCGGCGCCTTTGACCGCCTCGGTGTCTTTCGCTCCCGCCTTCTGGCCTCGTACGAGCGCATGATGGACGAGCTTTCCGATAAGGCCCGCGCCAATATCAGCGGACAGCTGGATATTTTCTCTATGGGGGATGAAGAAAGCTCGGTTTCCTACCGTTATCAGTATCCCGAGCTGCCCGAATACGGGATAAGGGAGCTTTTAACACTGGAAAAGGAAAGCTCGGGCATGTATTTTTCGGGTCATATGATCGAAGACTATCAGAAAAATATGGAAGCGCTCGGCTGTGTTCCGATCTCGGAGATCCTGGAGGCCTTTGCCGAGGACGAGGAGGGGAATGGGCAGTTCCGAAACGGCGATCGTGTTACGGTCGGCGGGATCATCAGCCGCCGCACCAACAAAACCGCGCGCAGCGGGCAGAGCATGGCCTTTATAACCCTTGAGGACCGCTTTGGCGAGATCACGGCCATCGTGTTCCCGAAGCTGCTCTCCGAGGTGGGAAGCCTGCTTCAGAAGGAAAATGCAATCGCCGTTACGGGAAAGCTCTCCGCCAAGGAGGGGGAAAAGCCCGAGATCCTTTTGCAAGCCGCTGTAAGCCTTGTATCGGATTCGCAGGCATCTTCCCAAGAGGAGAACAGGAAGGAAGAAGCGCAAAAAAAAGAAAAAAGGCTCTTTTTGCGTGTGGATTCGCTTTCCTCCGATAGCTGTCGGCAGGCCTTGCGTCTTTGCGAGCGCTATAAGGGGAGGACTCCGCTCGTTCTTTACGACAGCCAAAGCGAGCGCTACGTGACAGCGACCGATAAGTCGGTTTCTCCCGATGAAGCGCTTCTTTCGTCGCTTTACCGCCTTTTAGGGGCGAAAAATGTGATCCTTCAGTAAGGATTTTGCATTGACAGCATCGGTTTGCTGTTGTATAATGTTTTGTGCTTATAAAGAATAAAAGGAGATAAGATATGGGTATCGCTTTAGATATATTGTTGGCTTTGTTTATTTTGGCTTCCTTGGTATACGGCTGGAAAAAGGGGCTTGTCCGTGGGGTACTGCAGACCTTCCATGGCCTGCTCTCACTTATTATAACCCTTGCTTTCTTTCAGCCGATCTCTCTTGGTATAAAGGATAAATTCGTTCTTCCTTATATCAGCAAAAGCGTTCATAAGGCGGTCACCGATGCTATCGGTGGGGAGGTCGTTGAGGCCGAGGGACTGCTGGAGGCGGTGCCCGAAACGATCAAAACCGTCGCAAGCGTATTCGGGCTGAATCTGGAGGCTGTGGCCGAGTCTGCCGCGAAGTCGGGGCAGGAGGCCGTTACTATGTTTACGACGGCGGTCAGCGATTCGATCGCACAGCTGCTTTCGATCATTATCGGGTATGCCGTTACGGTGGTCCTCGTTTATATCGGCCTGCGCGTTTGCGGCGGCCTTGTCAGCGTGATCATCGAGCATATTCCGATCGTTTCGACGGTCAACCGCGTTCTCGGTGTTCTCTTCGCCACGATCCTCGCGCTCTTTTTCTCGTGGATCTTCGTGCAGCTGCTGATGATGCTGGCCTCTGACAGTCTTTCGATCGAGGAGACCTTCTTAACGACCCGTATCTACAATTTCCATCCGCTTGAATATTTCTTCAGCGGCAATTAAAGGAGCATACAGAAAACGACTATGCAAATGTGTACCAACTGCAACCGCCGTATTGCGGTGGTCTTTATCACCCGTATGGAGAAGGACCGCACCGTAAACGAGGGGTATTGCTTGAACTGTGCCCGAAAGCTGGGGATCCGCCCCGTCAACGATATGCTTTCGCGCCTTGGTGTAAGCGAGGAGGATCTTGACCGTATGTCGGAGGATCTGGCGACCGCGATCACCGATATCGCCCCCACGGGGGAGGGAGAGGACTCGGGCGAGGACGGCGGCGCCCCCGCTATTGATCTGCCCAAGTTCTTTCAGCGCTTCGGCTTCCCGATGATGCCCGAGAAAAACGCGGAAAAGGCCAAAGGGGAAGACAAAAAAGGCGCGAAGGAAAAGAAAAAAGCGGATAACCGCAAGTTTTTGACTACCTATTGTAAAAACCTGACCGAGGAAGCGGCCAAGGGAAATCTCGATAAGATCATCGGGCGGGACCGTGAGCTGGAGCGTGTGATCCAGATCCTTTCGCGCCGCCAGAAGAACAATCCTTGTCTGATCGGTGAGCCGGGCGTTGGGAAGACCGCGATCGCGGAGGCCCTGGCGTTGCGTATCGCCGCGGGGCAGGTGCCCTACCGCTTGCGGGATACCGAGATCTATCTTGTGGATCTTACGGCTATTCTGGCGGGGACCCAGTTCCGCGGACAGTTTGAATCGCGTATCCTCGGCCTGATCTCCGAGGTAAAGGCGGCGGGGAATATCATTCTCGTGATCGACGAGGTGCATAACATCGTCGGGGCGGGGGATAGCGACGGAAGCATGAACGCCGCCAACATATTAAAGCCCGCGCTTTCCCGCGGAGAGATCCGTGTGATCGGCGCTACGACCCTGAAGGAATACCGCAAGTATATCGAAAAGGACAGCGCCCTTGAACGGCGCTTCCAGCCGGTTATGGTAAACGAGCCTTCGGTGGAAGAGACCGCCGAGATGCTTCTTCACGTAAAGGAATATTACGAGGGCTTCCACGGGGTGAAGATCCCCGCGGCTACGGTCCGTGCCGCGGCCGAGCTTTCCGAGCGGTATATCAGCGACCGTTTCCTGCCCGACAAGGCGATCGACCTTCTTGACGAGGCCGCGGCCCGTCTTTCTCTGGATTCCCCCGAGATCAGCGAGAAGCGGCGCCTTGAAAAGGAGCTTGCCGGGATCGGCGAGCAAAAGGCGGCCCTGCAGGCAAAGCCCGATTCCGAGAAGCCTGAGGAAAATGAGGAAAAATACAAGGCCATCGCCGATCTTACGGTGCGAGAGCTGAAGGCAAGGGAAGCGCTTGCCCCCCTCTTGGAAAAATGTGAATCGCTTTATGTTACCGTAGATAATCTTGCCGCTGTTATCGAGATATGGACGGGGATCCCCGCTACCTCGATCAACACGAACGAATTCCGCCGTCTGGATGAGCTGAAGGGAAGGATATCCCAAAAGATCATCGGGCAAAGCGAGGCGGTCGACGCCGTGTGCCGTGCCATCAAGCGTAAGCGCGCGGGCGTTTCGGTGCGTAAAGCCCCCGTTTCCTTTATTTTCGCGGGCCCCACGGGCGTTGGGAAGACCGAGCTTGTGAAGGTCCTGGCGCGTGAGCTCTTTCAGCAGCCCGACACGCTTATTCGTCTGGATATGTCCGAATATATGGAAAAGCATTCGGTCTCCAAGATCATCGGCGCCCCTCCCGGCTATATCGGCTTTGATGAGGCGGGGCAGCTGACCGAAAAGATCCGCCGCCGTCCGTATTCGGTCATCCTGTTCGACGAGATCGAAAAGGCGCATGCCGACGTTCTCAACATTCTTTTGCAGGTGCTGGATGACGGAAAGCTGACCGATGCCGCGGGGCGTGTGGTCAATTTCGAGAACACCCTGATCATTATGACCACCAACGCGGGCTCCGAGCGTGGGGCAGCCATATCGGGCTTTGCCGAGTCAAGCGAAAAAATGGGCAAGGAAAAGACCGAGCGGGCGCTTGCCGGCTTTTTACGCCCCGAATTCATCAACCGCATTGATGAGATCATCACCTTCCGTTCGCTTTCGCCCGAGGATTTCGTGGCGATCGCGCGGCTGATGATGGGAGAGCTTTCGGATACGCTTGCTTCCCGCGGCATCCGTCTTTCCTATAGCGACGAGGCGCTTTCGCACATCGCGAAGGAATCCTATTCCGAAAAGTTCGGCGCGCGCAATATGCGCCGCTATCTGGAGACCCACGTCGAGGACGCCTTGGCGGAGGAGATCATTGCCCACCACGAAAAAGCGATCACGCAGGCCGATATCGGGATCGGTGGGGACGGCAAGCTTCAAATCGTTTGTATGTAAAGGAGTTATGATATGTCTGAAGGATGTACGCACGATTGCAGCACGTGTAAAAACAAATGCGCATCGGCCGATAAGGCCTCGCTTCTCGCGGCTCCTAACGCGGGAAGCCGTATCAAAAGGATCATAGGGATCGTCAGCGGTAAGGGGGGCGTGGGAAAATCCTCGGTCACCTCGCAGCTGGCGGTCAGTATGGCGCGCAAGGGATACCGCGTCGGTATTCTCGACGCGGACGCCACCGGCCCCTCGATCCCGAAGGCCTTTGGCCTTCATACGGGGATCATCGAGGGAAACGAGGACGGAAGCATGCTTCCCGCTTCGACCGAAGGCGGGATCAAGGTCATGTCAGTCAACCTTCTGGTGGCGGAGGAGGAAAAGCCGGTCGTTTGGCGCGGCCCCGTCATCGCGGGGGTCATCACCCAGTTTTATACCGACGTTGCTTGGGGCGATCTTGATTTTCTCTTTATTGATATGCCTCCGGGAACCGGAGACGTACCGCTGACGGTTTTTCAAAGCATTCCCGTAGACGGTATCGTGATCGTCACCAGCCCCCAGGAGCTGGTGTCCCTGATCGTTCAGAAGGCGATCACCATGGCCAAGATGATGGATATTTCGGTGCTGGGGCTTCTTGAAAACTTCAGCTATTTCCGTTGCCCCGACTGCAACGAGGTCCATTATCTGTTCGGGCAAAGCCATATCGACGAGGTCGCCGAGAAAAACGGCCTTTCGGTTTTAGCCAAATTGCCCTTTGATCCTACGGTTGCCGCCCTTTGCGATAAGGGCGAGGCCGAATCGCTTCCGTGCAACGGGCTTGATTTTGCAGCCGAAACACTTACCGCGCTTATGCAATAAGAATAAAAAGCCGCCTTTTGGCGGCTTTTTTCTTTTTTTACCTTTCCTTCCTGCTTTGACATATTTCTCCCTTCCTATTTCATATACTTTAGGTATAGAAAGGAAGGGGAAAATGCAGGTCGTATACGTAGATACTTTATTTCTTATCAATTTCTGTATGGATTTTATCTCGCTTTGGTTTTCGGGGAAGCTGATGCACCTCAAAAGGAAGAAAGGGCCTTTGCTTCTGGCATCCCTTTTCGGGGGGATATACGGATGCGCCGCCTCGGTCCTTTCGGGGAATCACACGGTTACCGTTCTGATCGGGCTTCTTTCTTCGTTCCTTCTTTGCTTCGTTGCCTATCGGGAACGGATGCCAAAAAGAAGATTTGCTTGCCTTTGTGCCCTCTTTTACGGTATATCCCTGCTTTTCGGGGGCATGCTGACGGCTTTTTATCAGCTTCTTTTTCGCTTTTTCACCGATAAGCCCGATCTTTATCAGCTTCTAAGCGGGGGAGACGCGAAGGCCTTTTTCTTCTTCGCGGCGGTTTTGGCGGCCATTTCGGTCATTGGCCTTGCGGAGCGCTTTTTTTCGGTGGATAAAAGCGCAAGGTCGGTCGGGGTATGCATCCGATCGGGGCGGAAGAAGATCACCTTGACAGGCCTTCTTGACAGCGGAAACACCCTGCGCGATCCCTTGTCGGGAAAGGCCGCGATCGTTGTGAACGCAAGGGCGGTCGAGGGGGTCCTCCCGCGGGATGTACTTTCCCTGGCAAGGTCGGGGAGCCTTGACCCCGGGCGCTTGGCGGGGGAAAGCCGTCGGCGGATCCGCATCGTTCCCGCGGAATCGCTTGGCGGCAGACAGCTGCTTGTCGGATATATTCCCGACAGCGTTGAATTGATCGGGGAAAAGGAAAGCTATGCGGCGGACGCTATGCTCGTTATCGCGGGAGGGGGCGAGGCGAGCTTCAACGGCTTTTCCGCCATCGTTCCCTCGGCGTTAGTTTTATAAATAGGAGGCAATTATGCGTATTATCATTTCTTTCCTTCAAAAGCTCGTTCGGTCCTTCGTTTCCTTCTTTAAAAGGCTATTTTTGCCTCGCTCCTGGGGGAAGATCTATTACATAAACGGCTCTACGGTTCTTCCGTCCCCCCTTTCGCGCGAGGAGGAGGCCGATCTTATCGAGCGTATGCGCGAGGATGAGTCCCTGAAAAAGGTGCTGGTGGAGAGAAATCTTCGGCTTGTCGTGTATATTGCCAAAAAGTTTGAAAGCACGGGCATCAACATTGAGGATCTGATCTCGATCGGTACGGTGGGGCTTATGAAGGCCGCCAACACCTTTCAGCCCGAGAAAAACATCAAGCTGGCGACCTATGCCTCCCGCTGTATCGAAAATGAGATCCTGATGCATATACGGAAGACCAGTGCCCAGAAGCGTGAAATTTCAATCGATGAGCCCCTGAACGTTGATTTTGACGGGAACGAGTTGCTTCTTTCGGATATTCTGGGGAGTGACGCGGACGTCGTTTGCCGCCGTATCGAGGAGGTAGAGGAGAGAAGAATGGTCCGTCAGTCGGTGGCGGCATTGGAGCCGCGTGAGCGCGAGATCATTGAGCTGCGCTTCGGCCTTTGCGGGGGAAGAGAAAGGACGCAAAAGGAGGTCGCCGATATGTTGGGCATCTCGCAATCCTATATTTCCCGCCTCGAAAAAAAGATAATGGAACGGCTTCGTGTCAGTATGGCGGAAAAAATCTAATTTTTTTTAAAAAAACACTTGCAATATAAAAAAGGGTGTGATATAATAGTTTAGAATTATGAATACTCGAAGAGGTGTAATAGAAATGAAACCCGAAATCCATCCCGATTACAAACCCGCTACCATCCGCTGCGCTTGCGGAAATACCGTTGTCACCCGTTCGGTTAAGGGCGATATGACAGTTGATATTTGCTCGAACTGCCATCCCTTCTTCACCGGTAAGCAGAAATTCGTTGATGCCGGCGGACGTGTTGACAAATTCAAAAAACGCTTGGCGGCTTTTGAAAAATAAGAAAAACGGCGCGGTGGGCAAATGCCCACCCGCCTTTTTTATCTTTTGGAGAGATCGATGAAAGAGAAGAGAGAGCAAAGGGCGATGCTGGTGGGGCTTTGCCCCGACAACGCGCTTCTTCCCACTGTGGAGACCGAGCTGCAGGAGCTGGGAAGACTTTTGCACACGGCAGGCGGGACCAAGGTGGGGCAAATGATCCAGCTTAAGGATACGCCCGACCCCCGCACCTATCTCGGGAGCGGAAAAATCCGCGAGCTCGGGGAGCTTGTCGCACGGGAAGCGGTGGAGCTTGTCGTATTCAACGACGAGCTTTCTCCCTCCCAGATAAGAAATCTGGAGGAAGAGCTTGCGGTCGATGTGATCGACCGCACGATGCTGATATTGGATATTTTTGCCCTGCACGCCAAAAGCGGCGAGGGAAAGCTGCAGGTAGAGCTCGCGCAGCTGAAATATTCGGCCCCCCGCCTTATCGGAAAAGGGGAAGCCCTTTCCCGACAGGAGGGGCGTATCGGGACCCGCGGTCCCGGTGAATCCAAGCTGGAGACCGACCGCCGTTACCTGAAGCGCCGTGAAAGCGCCCTTACCGAACAGATAAAGGAGCTGGCAAGGACCCGTTCGGTCATGCGGAGCGCCCGCGATAAAAGCGGAATTCCGCGACTTTCGCTGGTTGGCTACACCAACGCGGGGAAATTCACGCTTCTGAACGCTTTGACCGATGCGGGCGTCTTGGCGGAGGACAAGCTCTTCGCGACGCTTGACACCACGACAAGACGGCTAACGCTTGCCGATGGGAGAGAGGTACTGCTCACCGATACGGTCGGATTTATAAGGCGCCTGCCGCATCATTTGGTAAGCGCCTTCCGTTCGACCCTTGAAGAGGTGCTTTACGCCGATCTTCTGCTTCTGGTGGTCGATGTCTCGGATCCCGAATCGGAGGCCGAGCTGGCGGTGACGAGGGAGGTGCTTTCCGAGCTTGGCGCCGGGGATATCCCGACGCTTACGGTCTACAACAAATGCGACAGGGCTGCCTCCTTCGATGAAGAAAAGGATAACAGAACCCCTGGGCGTGTCTTTGTTTCCGCCAAGGAAAAGCGGGGGCTGGATGCCCTTCTTTCGGCGGCGTGCGCCCTTTTGGATGCCGACAAAAAGGAGGTCGAGCTTTTGTTCCCTTACGCCTCGGCGGGAAGCTTCTCTTCGCTCTCGCGAGACTGCACCTTATTGGGTGAAACTGCTTACGAAGAGGAAGGGATACGGGTAAAAGCACGCCTCGATAGTCGAAATTTGTCTAAATATTCGGAATTTATTTTAGGACAGAAGAAAAAATGAATTATATAACGCTTGGAAAGGTCGGATACGGCCGATACGAAGAAAAGCATTCGGTCTTTTTGGGGATGGCCATGCCTGTTTTTACCGAGGAGGAGGCCATTGAGGCCATCAAGGCGGTGCGAAGCGAATACCCCGATGCCCGCCACACGGTATACGCTTACCGCTTGCGGGAGGGGGCGCGGGTGCGCTACAGCGATGACCGAGAGCCCTCGGGCACCGCGGGGGTCCCGATCTTGGATATTCTTACGAAGAACGAATACGAAAATTGCCTTGTTACCGTTACCCGCTATTTCGGGGGGATCCTGCTGGGGACAGGGGGGCTTGTCCGCGCGTATACCGAAACCGCGCAGCGTGCCATTTTGGATGCGGGGGCGGTGCAAAAGCAGCTCCTTTCGCTTTTTTCCTTCTCCTGCGATTACGGGGATTACGGAAGATTCGAAAAGCTTCTCACCGATCAGCGCGTGGCGATCGACGGGGTCGATTTTACCGATAAGGTAACGCTTTCATACGCGGTTCCCACCGATTCGGTCGAAAGGATCCACGCCCTTTTGCGGGAGGCCTCAGCCGGCCGATTGGCGCCGCTGGCGTTAGGGGAAGCTTATCGCAATGTCGAAATCGGAGAAAAAACGAAAAAAATATAAAAAAATAAAGTATTTTTAAAAAATAATGCGTATTTAATGACTGTAAAGTAAAATAAGGAGGAATACGGGATGAAAACCTTGCGAGAGCTGTTCTTGGAGCGCGAAAGAGAATATTTTTCAAAATACGCCTTTTTGACCGAAAATACGCGCGGGCGCCTTCATCCTTGCGAGCCCAGCGATTTCAGAACCGAATTTCAGCGGGACCGTGACCGTATCCTTCATTCCAAGTCCTTTCGGCGCCTGATGCATAAGACCCAGGTCTTTTTTGCCCCCGCCGAGGAGCACTACAGGACCCGTATGACCCATACCCTTGAGGTCTCGCAGATCGCCCGCATCATCGCGCGCGCCCTCTGTCTTAACGAGGATCTGACCGAGGCGGTCGCCCTTGGGCACGATCTTGGGCATACCCCCTTCGGGCATGCGGGGGAAATGGCGATGCAGAAATGCTTTTCACCCGATTTTACGCATTACGCGCAAAGCCTGCGTGTCGTTGATCTTCTCGAAAACGACGGGAAGGGACTCAATCTTACCGCCGAGGTCAGAGATGGGATCGTAAACCACACGGGTAAGCACATGGCATCGACGCTTGAGGGGGTCATCGTCAAGTTTGCCGACCGTATCGCGTACGTGAACCACGATATCGACGACGCGATCCGCGCGGGTATCCTTTCGCTTTCGGATATTCCCTCGGATATTACGGCGATCCTCGGGGAAAGCCATTCCGCGCGCATCAATACGCTGGTCTCCTCGGTCATAACTGCCAGCGCCGACAGGGGGGAGATCGCGATGACCTCCGATATTGAGGAGGCCTTTATGCGCCTTCGCGCTTACATGTACGCAAACGTTTACACCAATTCGGTCGCCAAGGCTGAGGACGGAAAGGCTCAGGATCTGCTGTGCCGCCTGTATGAATATTACCGCGAGCGGCCCGAGGAGATGCCGCAGCTTTATTACCGCAACATAGAAAGAGACGGAAGGGATCGCTGCGTCTGCGATTTTATCGCCGGTATGACAGACCGTTACGCGATCGAGACCTATCAAAGGCTCTTTATCCCGAAGCCGTGGCGGGGGACAGACGTATGATCGAAAAAACCTTAGTTGACGAGGTCTTGTCCCGAACCGATATCGAATCGGTCATTTCTCCTTACGTTTCCTTGAAAAGAGCGGGGTCTCTTACGAAGGGGCTGTGTCCCTTTCACAGCGAGAAGACGCCTTCCTTCGTCGTATACCCCAAGGACAACAGCTTCTATTGCTTTGGCTGCGGCGCGGGGGGAGACGCGATCACCTTCCTGAAAAAGATGGAAAATATGGACTTCGAGGATGCCGTCGAGGCCTTGGCCAAGCGGGCGGGGATCCCCTTTGTCCGTAAAGAGGATAAGGAGCAAAGCGGCCCCCGCTTTGACCGGGCCCGCATGCTGGAGCTGAATCGCGAAGCGGCACGCTATTTCCACGCCCACCTTTTCGATAACACCCCGGCGGCCGACGAGGCACGGCGGTATCTTCTTGAAAAGCGCGGGCTTTCCATGGCCGTCGTCAAGCATTTCGGCCTTGGCTTCGCGCCTTACGATCCGCGTGGCTTTGCCGAGCATTTCTTTAAGCTCGGATATCGGGAGGACGAGCTGATCGCCGCCTTTTTGTTGGGGAAGGGCGATCGGGGGCTCTACCAATCCTTCCGTGACCGTGTGATGTTTCCCATTATCGACGTAGCGGGGAACGTGATCGCCTTTGGCGGGCGCATTCTTTCCTCAAGCTCGTCGCCGCAAAAGTACAAAAACTCCTCGGATACACCGGTTTATAAAAAGAGCAAGAACCTGTATGCCTTGAACTTTGCGCGGCAAAGCTGCGCCGAGGAGCTGGTGCTTTGCGAGGGATATATGGATACCATCGCGATGCATGCCGCCGGTGTAACGAACGCCGCCGCGACGCTGGGGACAGCCATTACGCCGGAGCAGGCAAGGCTGATCAGCCACTACACCAAGCGAGTCATTCTTTCTTACGACAGCGACGAAGCGGGGCAAAGAGCCACCGCCCGCGCCATATCGCTTCTGGAGCAGGTGGGGCTTACGGTTTCGGTCCTTCGTATGGAGGGGGCCAAGGATCCCGACGAGTACATCGGCAAGTATGGGGTCGAGGCCTTCCGTCAGCTGATAAAGGGAAGCCAGACCAAATTCGAATTTAACCTCAGCAAGGTGCTTTCCAAGCATAATTTGCAGGTCCCACAGGAGAAAATTGCCGCTTGCGCCGAGCTTGTTTCTATAATTTCCGAGGTTTATTCTTCGGCAGAAAGGGAGATCTACATAGCGGAGGTAGCCAAGCGTCTGGGGCTGGATTCAGCCAGCATCAAAAACGACGTGCAGCGAAAGATCGCGCGTAACAACCGCGAAAAAAGCCGCGCGCAGACCGATACGCTGCGGCAGCAGGCGGCCGGATACGGCGACAGGGTCAATCCCGATCGGATCAAAAATCCGCATATATCCAATTGTGAAAACGCCGTGCTTTCGCTGATGCTTTCCTATCCCGATCACCGCAAGGCCGCTTTCGAGGAGCCGCTCCTTTTATCCGAGGACGACTTTTTTACCGCCTTCGGGAAGAAGGTCTTCGCGTATATCCGTGACTTTTGTCAGGGGCCGACCCTTGATAACGCCGCGATGAATGAAAACTTTAGCGACGACGAGGTGGGGCGCATCACTGAGATCCGCATCTCCCGTATGGAGCTGACCGATAACGGAGACGCCGTTTTTCGCGAGAGCGTGGAGGCCTTGCGCCGCGCGCTTACCGAGCACCGTTTTACCAAGGAAAGCACGTCGCTTTCCGACCTTGATTCCATGATACGCGCGATGCGCGAAAAGAAGTAAACGAAGAGGTACAGTATGAACATTGACGAAAGAAACAGCACGCTTGGCGACCTGATCGACCAGAGCGAGGATGACATCCGCCTTTCCGAAGGGGGGCTTATGAGCACCCTTGAGGATCTCGATTACAACATCGACGAATCCTATAAGATCATGGAGGCCAACGATATCGGCAAGGCGTATCCCAGCGACGATCAGCTGCAGCAGATCGAGCAGGACGTCGATTATTTCGAAAAGCATGAAAAGATCGAGACCTTCCTTGTGGACGAGGGATATTCGACCGATGACCCCGTACAGATGTATTTCAAGGAGATCGGTAAGATCCCGCGCTTGAGTGCCGAAAGAGAGATCGAGCTTGCCGAGCAGATCGAGCAGGGAAGCAAAAAGGCGAAGGACGAGCTGGTGGAGGCGAATCTTCGCCTTGTCGTCAACATCGCGCGGCGCCATCTCCGTAAGGGAATGTCCTTCCTTGATCTTATCCAGGAGGGAAATCTCGGCCTTATGAAGGCGGCAGAGAAGTTCGACTACCGCAAGGGCTATAAGTTTTCGACCTACGCTACCTGGTGGATCCGCCAGGCCATTACGCGCGCCATCGCCGATCAGGCCAGAACCATTCGTATTCCCGTGCATATGGTCGAGACCATTCACAAGGTATCCCGTGCCTCGCATCAGCTGCTTCAGACCCTTGGGAGAGAGCCTACGACCGATGAGATCGCCGAGGTCCTCGGTATGTCGGGTGAGCGTGTCCGTGAGATCCTGAAGATCGCGCAGGATCCCGTTTCGCTTGAAACGCCTATCGGGGAAGAGGAGGACAGCCGCCTTGGCGACTTCGTGGAGGACAACGATTCTCCCGCCCCCTCGGAAACCGCCTCCTTTGCCCTTTTGCGTGAGCAGCTTTACAGTGTTTTACATACGCTTACTCCGCGTGAGGAGGAGGTCCTTAAGCTTCGCTACGGGCTGGAGGACGGGCGCCCGCGTACGTTGGAGGAGGTAGGACTCCGCTTCGACATCACGCGTGAGCGTATCCGCCAGATCGAAGCCAAGGCCCTGCGTAAGCTCCGCCATCCCAGCCGCTCCAAGGCGCTGCGCGATTATCTGGATACGTAAACAAAAAAACGCTTATATAGCAGTCAAAATCTACAATATTTCCGGGCACTGCTTGGTTATTTCGCTACTTTTGTCGCTTTTGCGACTTCTTTAGGAAAATCAACTTGACTTTGCCCCGAAAATCTTATATAATTTATAAGAGTATTTCCCTTATACTATTAGGAGGTTGCCATGAAAAAGAGAGTTCTGGCTCTGCTGCTTTGCGCAGTACTTGTTTTTCCCCTTGTTTTAACGTCATGCACCGGTAACGAAGATCCTACCGATACGACCGAAAAGGAGGAAGAGGTATATCTTCCCCCCGTTTCGTTGAATTTCTACATCATCACCGATGACCGTACGTCCGACACGGCCAAGGGGCTGATGCAGGACTCCTTCAATCTCGCGTGCAAGGAAAACGATTATAAGACCGAGGTCCACTTCGTTTTCTGCACGGCCGACGAGTATGAGCAGATCGTATACGATAAGCTGGAGGCCTGCAAAAACTCCACGCTTCCTTCTCCCGCCGATAAGTATCAGTACTCGGTCGAAAACCCCAATATCCAATATAACGAGCTGGGGCTCCCCGTTGACGTTTATCCCGAGATCTACGACAATCAGATGGATATTCTTCTGATCACCAGCCGTGAGATGCACGATAAGCTGAAGGCGGAAGGGCAGATCCTTGATCTTACCGCGGCGCTTGCCGATAAAAACAAGGCCATCAACTCGCACATCAACAGCAACCTTCTGAACGGCAGCCGCATTGACGGCAGCCTTTACGCGATCCCCAACAACGTTCTGATCGGTAACTACAAATACGTCATCGTCAACAAAATGCTGGTTGACAAGGTGTATATGGACCAATCGAACTTCCAGCGCTTTGAGAACGAGCACTATGTTTTCGACTATAACGCGGCTTATACCTTTGCGAAAAACCTTCTTTCGGATAAGGATGCCATTCTCCGTAACATCAACGAAGCCATCGACGATCCCGCGGAAAAGTATACCGATCTGTATCCGATGACCGCAAGCTTCAAGGATTTTGAGTATCCGACGGTCGCTCTTTACGATTATAACGGCATTAAGACCGTTTTCGGCACGACCTACACCTACTATAACACCTTCGGAAGCAGCGTAAAGCTTACCAACGTTCTCTCTCTTGACGCGGGTAACGATTACCGCAACTTCCTCTCCCTGAAGATCGCCGCGAAGAGCGAGGGCTTCTATCCTGCCTCGGATATCTCCGGTCAGAAGATCCTGTACGGGATCGACGTGATCGAGGCCTCGTACGCCGATGCTAAGCTGTATGAGGATGATTATTATCTCTATCAGGTCGACAGCCCGCGTCTTGGCGACGACGATGCCTTCAAGGCGATGTTCGCCGTTTCCAAGTACACCGTATCGTTAGAGCGGTCGATGACCATCATCGAGGATCTCATTTGTAACGAGGACGCGCTTCTTCGCAACATTCTGCAGTACGGCGCCCCCAACCGTCATTTCCTTCTTAATGAAGGAGAGGTTTATACGGTAAACCGCACGAGAAACTGCGACTACTATATGAACTACAATTATACGGGCAACGTTGCCACCCTCTATCCGTGTCTTGACGATGGGATGACCACCTCGTTCAAGGAGCAGTTCCGTCACCAGAACGAAAACGCGACCCGTAACCCGATCTACGGTCTTACCAGTGAATATCTCTGGGAAAATACCCGCAATGGTATGATCGCTCTGGCCTTGAGTAAGAGTATGTCCGCAGAGATCACCCATGATATCTATGCGATAACCTCCGCGAACGACTGTCCGAATATGCTGCAGACCCTTATCGATAATGGGGATATCAACAGCAGTGATACGAACGAGCAGAAGCTGCAGAAGCTGCAGTCGAGCTTGATCGCGGGGCTCCCGAGATCCGCGTCCGAGGCCTTCTACAAGGAATATTGGACCAACATTCTTTGCGACGTTCATCCGACGGTGCCGATGGCCCCCGAAAAGCTTGAGCAGCTTGAGGCTGATGAAGAGTATCAGGCCAAGAGAAGAGAAGTGACCGCTAAAGTGAATGCGGCGGCCGTTTCCCTCCGCTTCCAGGTGATCGACCTTTGCGACCTGTATATCGCGGAAACCGTCGAGCTTGCTTCCTATTATATGAATCTTGCGGAAAGCGCCGAGACCCGTGAGGAGTTTGAGGCGATCTGTAACGAGCTTAACACCGCTTGTACGAACCGTACCAACGATAAGTACAAATTCTTCAACGGTACCAATGAGGAAGACCCCTACGGTATGCTTGTTGAAAGAATTTCGGGTGAGCCCTGCGAGTCTACGCTGGCGGGTGTCTTCTATCTCTGGTGGTTCAATAAGTAAATAAGAAAAAGGCGAGTTGCTTACAATTCGCCTTTTTTATTCGTGTTCCCGCGTGAAAAAAGAAAAAACGGCTATAAAAAAGATATTTTACCTTTTTAATCGATGGATTTGAACCCGCGCGTACTCAATCACGGCGGAGCCGTGCATGGAATCCGTAACTTGTTGCGGTATGGAATTGATTGCAAAGCAATCGTATGGAATCAAGCCGCAGAGAAATGCACCTTTGGTGATGCCATACGCCTACGGCGATACCATACACGCTAACGCGTGATTCCATACCAAGCCTGCGGCTTGAATAAAAAACGACAAATTTCTGTCGAAATTTGTCGTATTTTGGCGCGCCTGATAGGATTCGAACCTATGACCTACCGGTTCGTAGCCGGGCACTCTATCCACTGAGCTACAGGCGCATATATTGGAGCGGGTGATGGGAATCGAACCCACACGACCAGCTTGGAAGGCTGGGATTCTACCATTGAACTACACCCGCACATCCGCGCGCCTTATTATAGTAACACAAAAGAATGGCTTTGTCAAGAGATAGAACGAAATTTCTTTTAAAAAAATCGGTTTTTTTCTTGATATAGCCTCGTTTCTGTGTTAAAATGAAATCAATTAACAATCTATATCTATAAAGGAAGAAAAAATGAACAAGAAACCTCTTTTCGGGCCGGGAGGAAACAGCGTTTCCTTTGCGGCGGCAGGGCATAAATCAACGGTAGAGGCCCCCGCCTGGCTGGCAGAGATCGGCCTCGATGCTTATGAATACGAGGCAGGGAACGGATTGACCGCCGGGGACGCGACGCTTGCCAAAATCGGGGAGGAAGCAAAACGAAACGGCATCGCGATGTCCTTTCATACGCCGTATTTCATTTCGCTTTCGGGGATCGAGCTTGAGAAAAGGCTGAAAAGCATTGAATATATTCGCACCTCCTTGCACGCGGCCGAATTGCTGGGTGCCTCCACGATCGTTGTCCACACGGGGAGTGCTGCCAAGATCACCAGGGAAGAGGCGATGCGCTTTTGTGCCGACACCTTGTATAAGGCCCTTGAAGCACTTCCCGATAACGGGGTAAAGATCGGCCTTGAAACCATGGGAAAGGTCAATCAGCTGGGCACCTTGGATGAGGTCATCACGCTTTGCGGTCTTTCGTCGCGCCTTGCCCCGGTCGTTGATTTCGGGCATCTTAACGCGCGTGAATGCGGAAACGGCGGCTTTAAGACGAAGGACGATTATATGCGTGTTTTCGACGCGATCGCCTGCGGCCTTGGCGATAGCTATGCCTTGGATCTACATTGTCATTTTTCCAAGATCGAATATACGGGGGCGGGTGAGAAGAAGCACCTTACCTTTGAGGACGCGGTTTTTGGTCCCGCTTATGAGCCTTTAATGGAAGCGATCGCTTCGCTTCGGGTCAATCCCACGATCATTTGCGAATCGGCGGGAACGATGTCAGACGATGCGCTTGCCATGAAGGCCTATTATCAGAAGATTACGGAGGGATTATGAATCACATAAGATCCTTGCAGGCTATTCTCCCCGCGATCGGGGCGGAGGCGATGCTGCTTTCCTCGTGGCAGAGCTGCTTTTATGCCGTTCCCTTCAGCTTTGAGGACGGATACGTGCTGATCCTTCCCGATAAGGCCTATCTTGTAACCGATTTCCGATATCAGGAGGCGGCGACGGCTGCGGTCGGTGACTGTGTTACCGTCGTTTCCCCTTCGTCCATGAAAGAATTCATTGCCGACACGCTTCGGGATGCTGGCATCACCCGCTTGGGCTACGAGGACCGCATGCTTTCCTGCTTTGATAAAGCTTCTTTTTTTGAGGGGCTTTCGGTCGAGGCCGTTCCGATCGGGCAAAGGATCGAAGCGCTTCGCGCGGTTAAGGATGCGGATGAGATCGAGGCGATCCGCCGCGCGCAGGCGATAACCGATCTTGCTTTTTCCCATATCCTGAAGGCCCTGACCCCTTCTATGACCGAAATCGAGGTCGCGCTGGAGCTTGAGTTCTTCATGCGGAAAAACGGAGCCAAGACCGCCTCCTTCCCGATCGTTGCCGTATCGGGATCGGCCAGCGCGTTGCCACACGGCGTTTGCCGCGATAAGCCGCTCGAAAGAGGCTTTCTGACGATGGATTTTGGTGCGGTCGTTAACGGATATTGCTCGGATATGACGCGTACGGTTTTGATCGGGCGGGCAAGCGAAGAGGAAAAAAGAATCTACAAGACCGTCCTTGATGCCCAGAAGGAGGGGCTTGGGGCGATCCGTGCGGGGGTCCCGTGCCGAAAGGTTGACGGTGCCGCGCGCAGCCTGATTGACGGCGCGGGATACCGCGGCTGCTTTGGGCACGGCTTCGGGCACGGCGTGGGGCTTGATATTCACGAAAGCCCGCGCGTTTCCTACCGCTCGGACGAAATTCTTGCCGAGGGAAACATCATTACGGCAGAGCCCGGGATCTACGTGTACGGTGCCTGCGGATGCCGTATCGAGGACATGGGCTGCGTCACTTCGGGCGGTTTTATGAATTTTACCGCTTCCACGAAGGAACTGATAGAAATTTTTTAACTTTTTGCGGTTTTACTATTGCAAAAATTCCCAAAATAAGGTACAATAATACTGTATATAAACCGTAGTATACGGTCGGAGGAGCCATTGCGTCAGCGGAACGATGGGCCAACTCTTTCAACAATAATGCTTACCGCTGAGAGATAGGTGTAAAATGGAAGTTGTAATTGCAGGCGATTTTAAAAACGGCGTTACCTTTGAGATGGACGGCAAGGTCGTTCAGGTTATCGAATTCCAGCACGTTAAGCCCGGTAAGGGTGCTGCCTTCGTTCGTACCAAGCTGAAGGATGTTATCAACGGGGCCGTTATCGAAAAGACCTTTAACCCCACCGATAAATTTGAGGGCGCTTATATTGAGCGTAAGGATATGGAATATCTTTACAACGACGGCGATCTTTATTATTTCATGGATCCCGAAACCTACGAGCAGATGCCCCTCAACTCCGAAAAGCTCGGCGATAACTTCAAATTTGTAAAGGAGAACACCACCTGCAAGATCGTTTCCTATAAGGGCAATGTCTTCAGCGTTGAGCCTCCCGTATTCGTAACGCTTGAGGTCACGGAAACCGAGCCCGGCGTCCGCGGCGATACCGCTACCAACGTAACCAAGGCCGCTACGCTTGAGACCGGCGCCATCGTTCGTGTTCCGATCTTTATCAACACCGGCGATATGATCCGTATCGACACCCGTGTCGGCGAATATCTTGAAAGAGCATAAGCCGCTTTAAAACCCCTTTTCCCATCTTATCGAAAGGAAGTTTTTAACATGGATATTTGTGAAAAAGCCGCGTACCTTAAGGGGCTTTATGAGGGCTTCGGTCTTGGGACCGCCACCCCCGAGGGAAAGCTTCTGTCCGAGCTTATCGGTCTTGTTTCCGAAATGAGCGAGACCATCAATAACCTGGAGGTCGAATGCAAGGAGCTTCGTGATTATTGCGAAGAGCTGGACGAGGATCTCGGCGATCTTGAGGAGCTTCTTTACGAAGAAGAGCTTGACGAGGACGACGAATACGAGGACGACGAGGAATTCGAGGCCGATTCGTATTACGAGGTGACCTGTCCCGCTTGCGGTGAGGTCGTTTGCTTCAGCGAGGACGTTGATCCTGCCGAGCTTGTGTGCCCTGCCTGCGGCGAGAAGTTTGACGCTACCTGCGACCCCGACAATTGCGAGGCCTGCGGGAAGGATTGCGCCAACAAGGAATAATATACAAAGAAAAACGGTATAAGCTTTTGCTTATACCGTTTTTTTTATTTCAGATTTTGTCGCAGGATCTCATAGCCGAAGATCGTAGCGGCGGATGCGGCGGAAAGGGCCGCGTTGAAGGGGCGCCCATAAGGGATCTTTACCGTGAAGTCGATCTCCTTGGCCAGGGAAGCGGAAATTCCTCTTTTTTCTCCGCCGATCACCAAAAAGATCGGTTTTTTCAGGTCGGCATCCGGCAGGGAAAGAGTGGTATCGGCATCGGCCGCCACGATCTTGTAGCCGTGCTTGCGGAAATAGGAGGCCGCAGCCGTCGGCTCGGCAGAGAAGAGCGATAGCTCCTCCGAGGCCCCCGCGGAGGCCCTTGCCACCACCCCGGCGGCGTTCATCCAGTTTCGCTTGGGAAGAACGATGCCGTCTACCCCTACCGCGTACAGAGAGCGCAGGGCGTATCCAAAGTTATAAGGATCCTCGATCCCCTCGATCATGCAGTAAAATCCGTTAGGAAGGGGAGAAGGAAGCGCCGTAAGCTCGGGGATATCTCTTTCGGTGCAAAAGGCCACGAGCCCTCCGTGCGTGTTTCCGACCGTAAGGGCGTTGATCTCATCCTCCGGCGCGGGAAGAAGGGAAAAGCCGTATTCCTCGGCACGGTGACGCAGATACGCAACCTCTTTTCCGATCTTCTTCAGTCGCTCTTCGGCGTAGAGGATCTTTACGATCCTGCGGTTGTTGCGGGGGGAATTGGCCACCATGGCGGAAAGCAGGGAACGGATCGAGGTCATCCCCTCAAAAACGCTTGCGGTTGAAAATTTTTCTGCTTCTTTATGCATGATGGTCGTTGGCCTTTCATAGGATGTAATAACGGAAATTCCGTAGGGAGGCAGTAAGGATATGCTATATCGCGAACAAAGAGAACGCTGTGAGGTTTTAGCGGAATACTTGATCGAAAACAAAGCCACGGTGCGAAGTGCGGCACAGCATTTCAATATCAGCAAAAGCACGGTACATAAGGATCTTACGATGCATTTACCCGTCATCAACCCGATTTTGTATCAGATGGCCAAAAAGGTGTTGGAGATCAATAAATCGGAACGGCATCTGCGGGGCGGGGAAGCTACACGCATCAAATACCTGCAAAAGAAGAAGGATGCGTAAGCGGCCTTCTATTGCGGATGAAAAAGAAGATGCGTCCGCCGGGCCAGGGCAAGGAGCGTGCGCTTGGATATTCCTTCGGGAAGCGGCTCGGGAAAGAGAAGAGGCGGACGGCTTTTTGCGTTATGCCCGTTTGAGCCGAGAAGGATCTCCTTTCCTTCGCTTATCTTGCGGAAAAGAAGGAAGGCAAAACGACTGTCAGAGAGTGCGTGCGCGCTGACCTGGAACAGGGAAGAGGGAAGCGAAAGCAAGCGGTCGAACTCCTTTTCGCTATAGAAGAGGTACGGTCTTTCTATATGGCATAGCAGCGGCCGCAGCTTTCTTTTTTGAATAAGAAAGGCCAATTCCTTCATAATATCGGGGGTGAGCCTATCCGAAATTGGAAGCGATAAAGGGAGAATATTCGTTTTGGGAATGCACAAAGAGGGAAGGGACGGCAGCGATGAGAGTCCGCTCGTCAAAACGGCTTCTGCCGAAAGATAAAACCCGAAATGATGCGCTTTTTCGCCTAAAATCTCCTTTAATTTTGCATAGGACAAGCGCCTTTTGATGAGAAAAGCGTCTATCGTTTCGCGGTCCGCATCAAAACGCGGGGTAAGGACCGCCGCGCGGACCCCATTGGCATAAAGAAGATCGAACATTCGCTCAGATTCCCATGGGCGGGCAGGGCCGTTATCCATACCGGGCAGTAAATGAAGGTGTATATCGGTAAACATGGCAGAGGTCCTTATGATTTTCTTCTTTTATAATCATAACAAAAAAATCCATTAAATGCAAGGGAAGCCCCTTAAATTCCTTTTTTCTTTTTTGGGGTGAGTAAAAGCATGGGTTCCCCTCGTCTTATTAGCCCCAAAAATTATATCCATAAAATTATACAAAATTAAAATTTTGTATAATTTAGGGAAGCGAAAAAGGGGTTTTTGAGCCGCATGAAGCCTTTTCGCTGCCATTTTTCAAAAAACAGAAAAAAATATGCTTTTCGTATTTTCTTTTTTTGAAATCTATGATATAATGAATACAAATAAAGGCATTGCCAAGAATACGGAGGAATTTGATCATGAAATTGAAACTGCGCTCCCTGACCGCTACGAATAAAGGAAAGCTTCTGGCCCTTGCTTCCGCGGTCGCTTCCGAATACGCCATTCAGCACGCAGCGGACGTCATTCCGCCTGCTTACCCCTGCGATAACGAGCGGCTCGTCGTTATCTTCTTTACGGCCGGCAACAGCTATCAGCAGGCCTTCGAGATCTTCTGCAAGAATCTGAAGAAGGATAACGCCCAGCACGTTGCGCTCGTTGTAGACGGTACGCCCGAAAAGGCCGCCCCGGTTATCGAGTGGATCCGCAGCGCCGGCTGCCATTTCCATGAAAACATTCTTTACGTCAACGGTGGGCTCCCCTTTAAGTTTATGAAGAAATACACCGAGGATGAAAAGAAGCAGGTATTCGATTGGATCGACGCCACGATCGAAGCTATCAAAAAGGCTTAATAGGAAAAAGAAGCTGTCAAAGACAGCTTCTTTTCTTTATTTTGCCATAAATTCGTTGTAGATCGCTTTAATGGCGGCCTGATAATCCTCTTCCTCAATACCGATAATGATATTCAGCTCGCTGGAGCCCTGGTCGATCATACGGATATTGACCGAGGCCTTGGCAAGCGAGGAAAAGATGCGGGCGGCCGTGCCCTTGGAGCGTACCATTCCGCGCCCGACGACGGCGATCAGGGCGATACCGTCAAGCACGGTGACGCTATCGGGGGTGGTGGCGCGGCAGATCTCGTCTACCAGCTTTTCCTTCTTCCCTTCGATATCCGCCGTTTTTACAATGACGCACATCGTATCGATGCCCGAGGGCAAATGCTCAAAGCTGATGCCGTTTTTCTCCAGAACCTCCAGCACGCGGCGGCCGAAGCCGAGCTCGGCGTTCATCATATCCTTTTCGACCGAAATGATCGAAAAGCCGACCTTGCCCGCAATCCCGGTCAAAATGCTGTCGTTTGCGTCGACAGGGGCCGTGGGGACGATCAGTGTTCCCTTGGCGGCGGGATCGTTGGTATTCTTGATGTTGATGGGAATTCCCGCGGCACGTACGGGGAAAACGGCATCCTCGTGCAGGACGGTGGCGCCCATATACGAAAGCTCGCGCAGCTCCTTGTAGGTGATAACGTCGATCGGCATCGGATCGTCAACAACGCGCGGGTCGACCATCATAAAGCCCGAAACGTCGGTAAAGTTTTCATACAGATCGGCCATAGTCGCCCTTGCGACGATCGCTCCCGTGATGTCTGAGCCGCCTCGGGAAAAGGTTTTTACCTTTCCGCACGGTAATACGCCGTAAAAGCCGGGGATGACCGCCTTTTCGTGCTTTTTAAGGCATTCGGCCATAACCGTATTGGTCTTTTCCGAATCAAGCGAGCCGTCCGCGTTAAAGAAGATAACGTCCGCGGCGTCAACAAAATCAAAGCCGAGGTAGGCCGCCAGAACGATGCCATTCAGGTATTCGCCGCGGCTGGCTGTGTAGTCGCGATTTCCCGCCAGCTTGACGTTTTCCTCGATCTTTTTGAATTCTTCCTCCAAAGAGACCGAAAGCCCAAGGTCGTTGATGATATCGTAATAGCGGGTCTTGATCCTCGTAAGAATGGAAAGGAAGTCACCGTTTTCCTGTGCCGCATCGTAGCAGGCGTACAAGAGGTCGGTCACCTTTTCGTCTTCCTTATAGCGCTTTCCGGGGGCGGAAGGAACAACATACCGTCTCGTTTCTTCTGCCGTTACAATGTTTTTAACTCGGTTAAAATGCTCGGCATCGGCGAGTGAGCTTCCCCCGAATTTTAAAACTTTGAGTGTCACTTTCTGTCTCCTTCTTGGTTTCCATAATATTAATATTATATGTTTTATTTTGGCCTGTGTCAAGGGATTTTCACTAAAATTCGATAAAATCCGTAAAACCCTTCGTTCTTGCGTTTTGGGTAGGGGGCACTTCCCTGCTGTATAGTGCTCTAAACGCAAAAAACGCACCGATTCGGTGCGTTTTTTTGCGTGAAATTAAAAGGAATAGCAAGCGATCGCTTTGCTTAAACCCCTTCGGGGGCACGGCAATGGTCGTCTGTCAGGTCGCTGGCGTAGTAAATGCTGTTGACCTCGTGAAAAAGCTTCTGGCATTCCTCGGAATGTAAGGGATAACCGCCCGCCTTCACCAGCTCATAGTCGATCATGGCGCGCAGATACAGCAAACGGAAGCGGAAATTCTTGCGGATCTTTTCGGGCATTTGCGGGTCATACTTCAGAAGGATCTCGCGAACCGTGTTGATCTCGCTTTGATTGCGGATATAGAAATGCTGCGGCTGACCTTCCTTTTTGGTGCGCTGCCTCGCAAGGCCTGTTTCGGTTAAGAGGAAGGCCTTCGTCAGCTCGTCCAGCGCTTCCCCGTCGACGCAAAATTCGAACTTAACATAAGCGCGTACGGCGTCGGCGGTATTGGGATAGAGCCCTGAATACCAGGAAAGGATGATGAATTTGTTGATATCCTCAAAGATGCCCTCGGAATAAGGCGTACCGCCCTCATAAAGATAGCCGGTCTTATCCAGCGTCAGCTGCAGGAATTTGGCGAGGCAGTTGACCCCAAAGCCACCGTACGGCAAGCAGGTATACATGCTGATCTCGGTAAAGTCGATAAGCTTTACCCCATCCGGCACACCCTCGTCTACGAGGCATTCGGGCATTTCACCGCGGAAGAAGAAGGATTGATAGTAGGAGGCCCCCTCCAGGCTCCCGTCGGTCAGGTGCGGATAGAATTCGTTCCATTCGTCATCGGTAAACCAGTCAAAGTGCCAGGTAGAAATAACGAATTCAACGTTCGGGAAGAATTCACGGCATACGTCCCTGAAGTGCGGGAACAGCTTAACAAAGCCGTTGGGCCCCCAGGGCTGACATTTCATACAGGTACAGCCACCCTGGTCGTAGGGACCGTAGGAAATATACTTGATGTTCAGATCCTTGAAGTACGCCAGCATCTCGCGGCGCTCCTTCAGGATCTCCTCAAGCCCCCCTTCCTTGCTGGGGCAAAGCTCGACGTGGTAATGGTCCTGCGGCTCGTGATGATAGCAGCCCTGGGCCGCCCATTCGGCGCGCAGCTCGACGGGAGAGGAGGTAAAGCCTTCATTTCCAAGGGCTACCAGCATGCCGGCAATGCCGATCTTGTTGGCGTAATGAATGATCTCGTGCAGAATGCCGACCTGCTTCTGCGCGGCCTCATCCTGCATCGAATTATAGTTATGCATATCGAACCAGACCTGCAGAACGTTACAGCCGCGAAGAGCAACGTCCTCGATGACCTCAAATACCTCGTGAAGCGGGGCAGCCTGATAGAAGTTGTAGTTATGGGTAGCAAAATACATACCGCGGAAGGAGCGCTTGGGGGTGAAATCGATGCTTCCGCAGTAGGGGGTAAAGGCGCCCCGTCCGTCAAAGCTCGATTCAAGCAGCAGGCGGCCAAAGGCGGCGTGCAACGAAAGGTCGTTGGCGGCGCAAAGGGCAGCCCCCTTCTCGTTGGCGGTGATGGTGTAACGGTCGTTCTGATAAGAAGCGTCAACGTTCAGAGTAACAAGGTAATCGGCGGCCTCGGGCTTCAGGGAAAGACCAAGCTCTCTTTCTTCCAGGCGGCGCTTGGCAGCCTTTTCAAGAACCGAAAAGCTTTCACTTCCCATGCTTTCGTTTTGCAGATAAAAGGTTTTCATACACGATACTCCTTTTTTGGATCGTTAGGGTGAATATTTCCCCTTCATTAAAGCATACATCCCCCAAAAAATCAAGAGTTTTCCGAAAAAAAAGAAAGCCTTATCAAGTCGAAAAGAAAGAAGGAAAAAGAAAAAGAAAAGAAACAAAAGGAAACAACAAAAGGATGCGCATCGATGCCGGAAATGCGAACTTTTTGTCTATGCCGGGGCATAGACAGAGCTCTCACAGTCAACTTCTCCGCAAAAAAGGACACCCACAGGGGTGGCTAAAGAAGAGATATTCACCGCGGTGAATATTCCACGGCTTTCCACCGCCTCGCAAGCGGGCGGATGCTCTGCGCCGGGAATGCGAACTCTTTGTCTATGCCGGGGCATAGACAGAGCTCTCACGGTCAACTTCTCCGCAAAAAAGGACACCCACAGAGGTGGCCTATAATATAAAAGAAGAGATATTCACCGCCGGTGAATATTCCACGGCTTGCCACCGCCTCGCAAGCGGGCGGATGCTCTGCGCCGGGAATGCGAACTCTTTGTCTATGCCAGGGCATAGACAAAGCTCTCACAGTCAACTTCTCCGCAAAAAAGGACACCCATAGGGGTGTCCTATAATATAAAAGAAGAGATATTCACCGCGGTGAAGATTCCACGGCTTGCCACCGCCTCGCAAGCGGGCGGATGCTCTGCGCCGGGAATGCGAACTCTTTGTCTATGCCAGGGCATAGACAGAGCTCTCACAGTCAACTTCTCCGCAAAAAAGGACACCCACAGGGGTGTCCTTTTTTGGCGGAGAAGAAGAGATTCGAACTCTTGAACCGCTTTTAACGGTTACACGATTTCCAGTCGTGCGCCCTCGACCAACTAGGCGACTTCTCCGTATTCAATTCGTCAATCGCTTGACCTTATGTAGTATACCACATCGTATTCTAAAATGCAAGCCTTTTTTGAAAAAAAGAAACGGAGAAGTTGCGCTTCCCCGCTTCTTTGTTCAGTTTAGCGTTGCTTCCCGCAACCGCAACCGCCCGAAGGACCGTTCTGACCGCCGTTCCCAAGCTCCTGAAGCGAAGGAGGGCAAAATTCGGATACGGGGAAGGCCATTTTGCGGAAAAGGCTGCAAGGATCGTCTTCTTCTGTGGCGATGCATTCCTTGTCCGGTACACAATAGTCGGCTGCCGTGATGAGATACTGGGCGGGGCGCTCAATACGGATGACCGAAAAGATGCCGAGCGTGACGTATAAGGAATTCTGCGAGTCGTCATCCACTAAGGAGCCGCAGACAGATGAAGAGATGCCGTTTGGAATATCGGCGGCGCAGCAGCAGCAATATCCGCAGCAGCATCCGGGCTCCACGACCTTGGCGGAAAGAAGGACGGGATCCACGACCTCGACGACGCCAACGGGTACGTTGCTGGAACGGTTATCAAGATTTCCGAGATCGCAAGGGCCGACGTCGGGGTTGCTTCGATAGATAGAAACGTTGCCGACGCTTCCGTAGAGAATGACCCGCTTTTCGACGACGGCGATCCCTTCAAATTCCTGATTGCGCCCGATCCCGATGCAGGCCTCAAGCGTTACCTTGATATAAAAACGGACGGTAACTTGGTAAAAGCCGCGATTGAACTGTACGGGCTCTACCCCGACGTAGGTCCAAAGGATCGATGCGCTTTTGGTACGGACCGAGGCGGTGCGCCCGATGATCTCCTGACCGAAGCTACCGAGATAGACGCGTACGTCCTCGTAGCAATCGCGATCACGGCAGGAATCCAACACGCGGAAGGTATCGATACAGACGGTTTCCCTTTCCGCGGAAGAGCCGCAAGGAATGGGCGAACCTCTATTATCAGACATTTACTTATCCCCCTATAAAAAAATTACCGAGGCAAAGCGTGCCTCGATAATAGGGTATGCGGAAGGGGGAAACCTTGACTTAGAAACAAAAAGAAAAGCCCCCGCTTGGGGGGCTTTTTATCAACAGAATTGCTTCAGGGCTTCGGGCAGCTCCTCCGCCGCCATCGAAACGGTTGCGGTGAAGTTGATCTCGTGCTGCTTTACCAAGGCATCGACCTTGGCGATAAAGCCTTCAAGCGCCTCGGCCGAGCCGCAGATACGAAGGGTGGAATCCAGATAAATATCGGTGATATCGAAATTGCTGGCAATAACGCCGGCGACGAAGCCGTAAAGCGCCTCCGCATCGGCGACCTTATAAGAATCGGTATCAACAAGGCGAGCCTTGTGAGTAATATCTTTATCAAGCGTCATGCCCTTTTCGATGCAAATAACGCATCCCTTGGAGCTGGCGGCAGCCGCGTTCACCTGTTCGATGAGGGCCTTGGTTTTTCCGCTACCTTTTTTTCCTACGATGAGTTTAACCATACAAACATCCTCCTAAAAGTATTAGGGTATCTCTACCTTAATCATACACTATTTTCAGAGAAAAAGCAAGAGTGTTTTCGCGGTTTTTTACTTAAATTTCCAATTTTGCCGCGAGTTTTTCTCCCTCGGCCTCATATCCCGGCTTACCAAGTAGGGCAAACATGTTCTTTTTATAGGCCTCGACCCCCGGTTGGTCAAAGGGATTGACCCCAAGAAGGTATCCCGAAATGGCGCAAGCGGCCTCAAAGAAGTAGATCAGCTCCCCAAGAGAATAGGCGGTTCGGTCGGGGATATCGATCACGATGTTGGGCACGCCGCCGTCACAATGCGCCAGAAGCGTACCGAGCATTGCCTTTTCATTGACAAAATCAAGTGTTTTCCCTGAAAGGAAATTCAAGCCGTCAATGTTGGCCTCGTCATGGGGAACGGTGAAGCTTGCGCCGCAATCCTTGACGTGAAGAACCGTTTCAAAGAGTGTGCGCTGACCTTGCTGTATATACTGTCCAAGCGAATGAAGATCGGTCGAGAAAATAACCGAATCGGGCAGGATGCCCTTATTGTCCTTCCCTTCGCTTTCGCCGTAAAGCTGCTTCCACCATTCGTTGAAAAGAAGCGCGTAGGGCTCGTAGCCCACAAGGATCTCCACGCTTTTTCCCTTGCGGTACAGCGCGTTACGGATGGCGGCGTATCGCATCGCGGGGTTTTTCTCCATGCTTTCGGTAAGGCAAAGAGCGCGTGCGTCGGCTGCCCCCTTCATCAGCGCGTCAATATCGATCCCGGCGACCGCGATCGGTAAAAGGCCGACTGCCGTTAAGACCGAGTACCGCCCGCCAACGTCATCGGGGATAACAAAGGTCTCAAAGCCGCTTTGATCGGCAAAGCTTTTTAAGGTGCCGCGGGCTTTATCGGTGGTGACGAAGATGCGCTCCTTGGCGCCCTCTTCCCCGTATTTTTTGTAAAGAAGGTCGCGGAATACGCGGAAGGCGACCGCCGTTTCGGTCGTGGTACCCGATTTGCTGATGACATTCAGGCAGATATCCTTGCCTTCGCAAAGCGTAAGCAGCTCGCAAAGAGCGGTGGTGCTGATGTTGTTCCCCGAAAAATAGATCTCGGGCGTATCCTTCGGAAGGGCGTTGTAAAGCGGCGATTTGACAAACTCGATCACGGCCCTTGCCCCAAGGTAGGAGCCGCCGATCCCGAGAACGATCAGCACATCGCAGCTGTTTTTGATTTTTTCGGCGGCTTGCTTGATCCGCGCGAATTCTTCTTTGTCGTAATCAACGGGAAGATCGACCCACCCCAAAAAGTCGGCCCCTGCCCCGCTTTTATTTTTAACCTTTTTCAAGGCGGAGACGGCATCGGCCTCCAGATAAGAAAGCTCATGCGCGCCGAGAAATCCGCCCAAAAATCTTTGTTCGATCGAAACGGCCATTTTGTTTCTCCTCTTTGTTTCGTTGTTGCTTATATTATATACCTATTTTTTATAACTTTCAAGGAAAATATCTTATTTTGCGGAGGTACCCGTAAAAAATCCCTTGAAAAGCTTCATAAGGATATCCCAATAGGAGATCTTTTCGATCTCCTCGGTGGCGACAATGTCGGCCTTGCCCAAGGTCTTTTCCCCAAGGCGGTATTCCGCGATCCCAACGGTATCGCCCAAAGACAGCGGGGCCACGGCGTAAGGCGGCAGGGTGATAACCTCCTCGACCGACTTCTCCTCTCCCTTTTTCAAAAGGACGGAAAATCCCTTTTTCTTCAAGGAAACGGTATCCTCAAGGCCCCCTTTTACCGAAATCGGCTCCATATCCCTCTCGGGGGATTCAAAAAGCGTATAGTTGGCAAAGCCGTAGTCCAACAGCTTTTTGGCCTCGGCGTTCCGTACGTCGCGGGTGGGAGAGCCCATAATGACAGCGATCAGATGTAAATTATCACGCTTGGCGGTGGCGCTGATGCAGAAGAGCGCCTTGGAGGTGGAGCCTGTTTTCAGTCCTGTGGCGCCGGGATAAAAGCGGACGAGGCGGTTGGTATTCGAAAGCGTAAAGGCACCGTTGCGTACGGTATCCATCCAGATGGTCGTATAGGCAAGGATCTTTTCGTGTGAGATCAGCTCGCGCGACATAATGGCAATATCCCGCGCGCTGCAGCGGTGGTTCTCGGTGGTATCGTCAAGCCCATTGGTGTTTTCAAAATGGGCGTTATTCATTCCAAGCTCCTTGGCTCTTTCGTTCATCCTTGCGACAAAGGCCTCCTCACTGCCGCACAAATGCTCGGCCAAGGCACAGGCGGCGTCGTTGGCACTGCTGATGACCACGCACTTGATCATATCCTCGACCGTCATCTGCTCCCCTACCTCTAAAAAGACCTGAGAGCCACCCATAGCGGCCGCGTTCTCGCTGGTCGTTACGGTATCGCCAAGCGAAAGACGCCCATCATCGATCGCCTCCATAACAAGCAAAAGAGTCATGATCTTGGTGACCGAGGCGGGGGGCAATGCCTCGTCTGCGTTCTGCTCGAACAGCACGGTTCCCGTGGCAGCATCCATTAAAATGGCCGATTTTGCGTCCAATTTCAAGGGATATTCCTCGGCAGAAGATTTCAGGGGCACAAAAACGCCCACGCAAAGAAGCAAGGCGATGAGTACAAGCGAAGTGATCCTTTTCATACGGTTCTCCTTTGAATATTCTTACTTAATGATATGAATATCCAAAGGGAAAAATGTGTGTATGCAAGAAACTGTGAAGAAAGCGTAAAATCGCGTAGCCTTCTTGCAATTTCGCTGGGATTGTGCTATACTACTAAATGAATATTCGGAGGATAAATATGAACGGTTTTCATGATAACGGGCTGCCAGAGGAGCCCGGCAAGAAAAAACGCTTTCGCCTTTTTGATTCGCAACGCGAGGGAAAGGGGGTCAGCAAAGAGGATGCCAAGATCACGCCTGACCTTAAGGGGTTCTTCCGTAGCTTTGGGCGTAATTTCAGCAAGCTTCTTTCGGTAAATCTTTTGATGGTGATCGGGAACTTCCCTGTTCTTTTCGCCATTCTCGGGCTTTCGGGGTGGTTCAAGCTTTCGTATATGACCCCCGTCTCTCCCTTCTTCGCGGGTCTTCACAACGCAATGGTGCTGCAGGGGGGACAGACCCCCGCCTCCATGGCGCTTTTCGGAGTTTTCGGAATGCAGATCGAAAACAGCGCGATGACGACAACCTCGTATATCCTTCTCGGCCTTTCGGCGCTGACCTTTCTGACCTTTGGCTTCATCAAGGTCGGATCGACCTATGTGATCCGCTCTATGATCCGCGGGGAGCCGACCTTCCTGGCGGCCGATTTCCGTTACGCCGCCAAGCGAAACAAAAAGCAGGCCTTCCTTTTTGGTATGCTTGATCTGGTTTTGCTTTTGCTTCTTCCCTTCAATCTGATCGTGATGCTCCAAAGCGCCACGTCCTTCCTTTCCAGCATCCTGCTTTGGGTCAACATCATCGTCAGCGTCCTGTATTGCTTTATGCGGCCGTATATCTATCTTCAGATCATTACCTTTGATCTGAAGCTCGGCAAGATCCTCAAAAACGCGTTTATCTTCTCCCTGCTTGGGTTCAAAAGGAATATCCTGGCGCTGCTGGGGGCCGCCCTTCTCCTTCTTTTGACCGTGTTCCTCATTATGGGCATGGGTGGGCTTCTGATGCCGCTCGGTATCGCTTCCCCGCTGGTCATCTTCTTTTCGGCTACTTCCTTTATGGGGATCTTTGCCGCCTGGTTCAAGATCAAGGAGATCATGATCGACCCCGCGGAGGAAATTCAGGAGGAAGAGGAAACGCTTCCCTCCGAGGAATAACTCAAAAGCTCGGATACGGTCACCAAGCGGTATCCCTCCTTCTTCAGCCAAGGCAAAAGGGCCGCAAGGGCCGAAAGCGTGGCGCTTTGCTTTCCCCCGTAATCGTGAAACAAAAGGATCGAGCCGGGGTACACCGTATTCTGAACCGTTTTAATGATCTCGTGGGTCGGCGTGCCGGCCCAGTCACGGGTATCGACATCCCAAAGGATGGCTCGATACCCTCTTTTTTTAATAAGATCGCGCACGGCCTTCCCGCAATATCCCTCGGGTGGTCTGAAAAGGGCGGTTGGCTTTTCGGTCAGCTCCTCGATCAGGCGCTCGTTCCGCTCGATCTCCCGAAAAAGCTCTTCTTCACTCATAGCGGAAAGATGCGGATGCGTGTAGGTGTGATTTCCTATCTCGTGCCCTTCCCTTACCGCCCTTTTTACCGTCTCCCGATATAATTCAAGGTTTTTTCCGATAACGAAAAAGGTGGCCTTTGCGTCATACCTTTCCAAAAGATCCAGCACCTTTTCGGTGTTTTGGGGGTGCGGTCCGTCATCAAAGGTAAGGGCGATCACCTTTTCCTCGGTGCTGACGCGGTGATAAACGTTTTCGATCGGCGTATATTCCCGTGGAAGCCCCCCTGAAAGAAGAAGGGGGGCCATGATACAGGCAATCAGATTTTTCAGCATCTTAAGGGGCGGTCAGCTCATACAGCGTGCCGAAGGAATACCCAAGGCTGCGCCATTCGCGTATCAGGTCCTTCAGAATAGCGGCATTGGTAGACGAGGTGGGGTGCAAAAGGATCACGGCACCGTTATGCGTATTTGAAAGCAGCTTTTTCTTGGCCTCCTCAAGGCTTGGCTGGCGGTCGTTGTCCCAATCGGCATACGCAAGGCTCCAGAAAACCGTTTTGTAACCGAGCTTTTGTGCCATTTTAAGGTTTTCCTCGCTAAAGCGCCCCTCGGGCGGTCGGTAGAATTTGGCCATTTCCTTGCCCGTCTTTTCTTTATAAAGGCGCTCCAGCGCGGCCAGCTCCTCCGAAAAGGCGGCTTCGTCATGGATCTTGGTCATATCCCTGTGCTTTAAGGTGTGATTGCATAAAAGATGTCCTTCCTCGGCCATACGGATCACAAGCTCGGGGTTCCGAAGGATCAGGTTATCGAGAATAAAAAAGGCCCCTTTTACGTTTTCTTCCTTCAGAATGTTCAGGATCTTTTCGATATTTCCGTTTTCGTATCCCGCGTCGAAGGTAAGATACAAGACCTTCTCTTCGGTGTCATCCCCGTGCTTTTTGTCAATATAATACGCATCGTACTGCTGGATATAGGAAACGGCGGGATCAAGAAGCGGCTGCTTATTATCGCTGTTTCGCTTTACATACCAACCCATCGGGGGCTTTTTTTCGGCGTTGACCGAAAGCGGGGGATAAAGCGTAAAAAGAAGCGCTGTTATCAGCGCGATCGAAAAAAGTTTCGTTTTTTTCATAGCATTCCTTCCTTTCTTTTTTATTATGGCCAAAAAAGAAAGGAGGACGCCTTGCAAAATAAGGCGCCCCTTCCAAAGAAAAAATGCGGATATTTCTATCCGCATTTTTTTTCACTTAAACTTACGCTTGCGAGCTGCCTCAGCCTTCTTCTTGCGCTTTACGCTGGGCTTTTCGTAATGCTCTCTTTTGCGCAATTCGGTCAGAACGCCCGATTTTACGCACTGTCTCTTAAAACGACGCAGCGCGCTGTCAAGCGTTTCGTTTTCCTTAACTCTGACTTCTGCCATCCAATATCCCTCCCCTCGCTGTTAGCAAGAGATATAAAATCTCATCATATACGATACATTATATCCTGCTTTTGCCACTTTGTCAATACAGATTTTAAAAATAATCGGATTATTTTTTCTTTTCGGCAAAGGATATCGCGGCACGCAGGGTGTTTTCCATCAGCATCGTGATGGTCATGGGGCCAACGCCACCGGGAACGGGGGTGATGAACGAAGCTTTCGGTGAGGCCGACTCAAAATCCACGTCGCCGCAAAGCTTTCCGTCGGGCAGGCGGTTGATGCCCACGTCAACGACAACGGCCCCCTCCTTGATCATATCGCCCTTGATAAAGCGCGGGCGCCCAACGGCCGCCACCACGATATCGGCACGCTTCACTTCCTCGGCAAGATCTTTGGTTTTGGAGTGGCAGATCGTGACCGTCGCGTTCTTTTCGAGCATCAGAAGCGCCTGCGGCTTCCCAACAATGTTGCTTCGCCCAACGACCACACAATGCTTGCCGCAGAGGTCGATGCCGTAATAGTCAAGCAGGACCATAACACCGGCGGGGGTACAGGGTAAAAAGGTGTAGTTCCCCGTGCAGATGCCCCCCACGTTCTCGGGATGAAAGGCGTCTACGTCCTTTCGGGGGTCGATCGCCTTGATGATAGCCTCCTCACAGATCTGCTTCGGCAGAGGAAGCTGAACGAGAATACCGTCGGTGCTTTCATCCTTGTTCAGCTTTTCGATCAGCGAAAGAAGCTCTTCTTCGGTGGTCGTTTCGGGCAGCTCGTAGACCTCGGAGTTGAAGCCGACGTCGACACACGCGCGGCGCTTATTCCGCACGTAAACACACGAGGCGGGATCGCTTCCGACAAGAATGACCGAAAGCCCGGGGGTATGCCCGGTTTTTTGAATGAATTCAGCGGTTTTTTCGCGGATCCTTTCCCGCGTTGCGGACGATACCAGGCGTCCGTCCAGAATGGTTCCCATGGTTTTCTCCTTGCTATTTCTTATTCTGCCTTCTCGGAGATCTCGTCAAAGGCGGTCGGCTTTTTGGTCTTTTTGATCAGGTTGTAAAGCAGAATACCGCCGCAGACCAGGAAGAACACGAGCCCGAGGATCGAAGAGACCTTCAGATACCAGACGGCGTTTTCGTTGTTGCCGCCGATGGCAAGGCTGTCGGTCCGCAGCTGCTCGATAAACATACGGCCAAAGCCGTACCAGGCGAAATACATCAGAACGATCTGCCCGTTATACTGCTTTTTCTTGTAGAAGAGGCTGATGAGGATAAGCCCGATAAAGTTCCAGAGGGATTCGTAGAAGAAGCAGGGGTGATAATAATACCATTTTCCGCCCTGTAAAATGCCCATACGGCAGAAGATGTCGGTCTCGGCGCCATACGCCTCGGCGTTGAAGAAGTTCCCCCAGCGGCCCATCAGCTGGCCGATCATAACGGCGGGGGCGATCATATCGTAAAATACGAGCGGATCTCTCTTTTTCAGCTTGCACCAGACGAAAATGGTGACAGCACCCGCAATAATGGCGCCGTAGATCGCAAGGCCGCCCTCCCAGATGGCAAACACGTGCCAGAACGGGCGCCCGATATACTGCTCAAGCGAGGTGATGACGAAGAAAATACGGGCCCCAAGCACGGCGAAAAGGACGGTGTAGATCCCGACGTCCAAAACATCATCCGAGGAAACACGCTCTTGCTTGGCGCGGTAGAGAACGTACAGGGCCGCCATGATGATGCCAAGGGTGATGATGACCCCGTACCAGGCCACCTCCTTGCCGAAGATCGTGAAGGCAACGCTGTTAACGGCGAATTCCCCGATCCCGAGTCCCGGGAACGATAAATAAGAGATTTTTAACATTTTTCTTTTCCTTTCTCGGGAATAATGACCACCTCGGCCATATTTTCCTCGTTTAAGAATGCTTGTATAACGGCTTCGACATCTTCCCTTGTGATCCTTTGCAAAAGCTTTCCGGTCTCAAAGAGGGAGACCCCGTCGGTTACCGCGTCAAGCAAGGAAACGGCGATCTCCTCGGTGCTGTCGAAATCCTTGACAAATTCGGCAAAGTGAACACGGCGGATCCGCTCAAAATCCGCGGGGGTGATCTTCTTCTCCCCCCGCCGATAAAGAGAGATCTCCTCTTTTAAGGCGGCAAGCAGGGCCTTCGGGTCATCGGTCGCGGCGGAAAACAGAAGGTGGCCGCATCCGCGCGTGGATTCGTAGCTGACCGAGAAATCCGAGCCGATCAGCCCCTTTCGGTACAGCGTATCGTAAAAATCGGTTCCGCTGCCGAACAAAAGGTCGGCCAAAAGGTTCATACAAAGGGCGCGTGTCACCCTTTCGGTGGGGTCGGCCTTATCGTCGGTATCCTTGATCCCAAGGCAGACGATCGGGCGTGCTACGTCCATCGTGAAGGTGAATTTCTTACGATAGATCCGCTTCGGCTCCTCGGGGTAAATGCGCTTTGGCAGATCCCAGGCACAAAGCGGAACGTATTTGTCGGCAAGAGAAAGGACCTCTTCCACCGATATTTTTCCGCAAACGATCAGGGTCATATTCCTTGGATGGTAAAAGGCGCGGAAGCAGGTATGGAGAAGCCCCGGCGTGATAGTGCCGATCGACTCGACCGAGCCGCAGATGTTCCTGCGGATGCCGTGATGCTCGTAAAGGCTTTCCATCATCGCGTAATACAGGCGATTGAAGGGCGAATCGTCGTACATCCCGATCTCCTGGGCGATGATCCCCTGCTCTTTTTTTACGTTCTCCTCGGTAAAATACGGGTGAAATACATAATCCAAGAGGATCGAAAGCGGCTTCAGGATATCCCCGCTGGTGGAAAACAGATACGAGGTCACCTCGTTTGAGGTGAACGCGTTGGCCGAGGCACCGACCGCCGCGAATTTATCGAAGGTATCGACGTGATCCTCGCTTTCGAACATCTTGTGTTCTAAAAAGTGGGCGACCCCATCGGGCAGCGTAACGCTTGTCCCCTCGTTCGGCAGCGAAAAGCAATTATCAAGCGAGCCGAAGGCCGTGGAAAGCGAAACGTACGCCGTTCCGAGCATCTTTTTAAAGACATAGATCGTAAGGCCGCTTTCGTGGTGGATAAGGTCGTATTCCTCCCGCAAAAAGTCATCCTTAACGTGCGTGATCTCATTCTTCATCGCTTCCCGATTCCTTTCTCTTGGCTAAGGAGCCGCGCAGAAAATAAACGGTATCCAGCCGAACGGTAGCGGCAACCGCGCGTATCTCCTGCAGCGTGACGCGCATAACCGCCTCGGCCGCCTCCTCGGGGGTCTCGGAGATGCCCGAAAGGTCACGCACGAAATACCAGCTTGCGAGGAGCTGCGGGTCATCCGAAACCGAGCGGAATTGCCCCGCCAGAATGTTTTTTGCGAGCAAAAGCTCGTTCTCCGTGATCTTTCCGGCCTTCATCAAACGGAATTGGCGCAAAATCTCGCGTAGCGCGCGCCGATATTTGGCGTTTTCGATCCCTGCCGTTACCAGAAGAATGCCCTTCGTAAGCTCTTGCCTTGCCGAGCAGGAATAGCAAAGGCTTAATTTTTCCCGTACGTTGGCAAACAGCTTGGAGGTGGGGGAGGCCCCGAATACGTAAAGGAAAAGCGACATCGCGCTATGAAGCGGATCCTTGATGCGTGTTCCGACACGGAACCCAAGGCAAAGCTTTGCTTGCTTGGCCTTGGCGCTTTCCCGGATCCGCTTTGCGCGGATCTTCTGGGGATTGGGCTCGGTCTCAAAAAGAGCACAGGGGATGCGCCGAATGTCGGTAAAGAGCGAGGAGACCGTGTCCCGCACCGTATCGAAGCTTTCGCTTCCCGTATAATAGATCATGATCTTGGCTTCGGCAAGCAAGGAGCGGTAGGCCTCGTAAAGCGAAAAGGGAGTTATCGCCTCAATCTCCTTGATCGTGCCAAATTCGCTGATGCCGTATTTTTCGTTGCGGCACATATGCCCGATGCAACGGATACGGGCGTAATAGGCCTTGTTATCCAGCTGGGCGCGGATGGCGTCGATCGCGTTTTTCTTTTCCCCCTCGACGTATTCTTCAAGGAAGACCCCCGTGCTTTTGTCGCACAGCGGATGGAAAAGAAGGCTTTTCAGCAGGTCACAGAGCGAAGAAAGCATGGAAAGCCCATCGGGAATATAATCCTGCTGCAGCATCCCTACGTCAAAGGTGATGATCTGCATATCCCCACGTCTTGAGACCGAGGTATTCAGATCGGCGGAATACAGCCCCTCCAAATGGCGGGAAAGAAGCGTTTGCGTGGGGTATTTTTCACACCCGCGCCGCAGAACAGCGGGGATAAGCGCACGGTGCGAGGCCGCCCTTTCGCTGTCGATCGGGACCACGAAATGCAGCTGCAGATGGGCGCTTTTAAAGGTGTCGGTCGGCAAATGGTGCAGATAGATCTGCTCTCCAAGCTCGATTTTTAACGGTACCATATATGTATGGGGGAATCTTCCCCACTCCTTTTTGTAAAAATATATAATTGCTTTTAGGTATACAACTACATTATATAATTATACTCCTTTTATATTCTTTTTGCAATACCCAATTTTATATTTGGTAAAAGCCGATAAAAGTCTCATCTTTCGGCTTTTTTGTCTTATCGTATTGCCATTTTTGCGGTTATATGGTATAACAAAAATACCGCAAAAAGGAGATTGGCATATGGAAATGGCAAAGTGGATCTGGACAAACCCCGCCCCTTCCTCGGATGAATACGGGGAATTCTATGAAAGCTTTTCTTTTTCGGGAGAAAAGACCGAGCTATATATTTCTGCCGACAGCAATTACGCCGTTTACCTGAACGGGGAGCTTTGCGCCTTCGGGCAATACCCCGACTTCCCTTACGACAAGGTCTACGATACCGTGGATCTTACCCCCTTTTGCCGCACGGGCAAAAACCATCTCGGGATCGTTGTATGGTATTATGGGATCGATACCACCATGGTATATTATAAAGGAAACGCTTCCCTGCTGTTTGCGGTAAAGGCGGGTGATTCCGTCCTTGCGCGCAGCTCTATGGATACGCTTTCCCGCCAAAGCCGTGCATATGAAAGTCATCGGAACAAAACCATCACAAGACAGCTGGGTCTTGGCTATCATTACGATGCTTCAAGCGAGGATAATTGGCGTTTCGGGGAGCTTTCGGGCTTTTCAAAAAGCGTTTTGGTCGAGCAGGAGCCGCCCCTCCGCCCTCGCCCCTGTGAGCGGCTCTTTTTTGGAGAGGCTGCCGTGGGAAGGTTTGTTAAAAAAACGGCACCCAACCGCCTTCTCTTTGATCTTGGGGTCAATACGGTCGGCTTTTTGACGCTTTCGGTCGTATCCCCCGTTAAGCAAAGGCTTACGGTTTCTTACGGAGAGCATCTTGTGGACGGAACCGTTCGCCGCATCATCTCCTACCGCGATTTCAGCGCGGACGTTACCGTTGGCGCGGGAAAAACCGAGTACGCGAACCCTTTCCGTCGCTTTGGCGGGCGGTATATGGAGATCGAAAGCGAGGAGCCGATCGAGGTCCTGCGGCTGGGGCTGATTCCGACGCTGTATCCGCTTGAAATAGCCCCGCGCCCCCAATTGACCGAAAAGGAGAACGAGATCTACGATATTTGCTTACGCACGCTTATTCTCTGCACACACGAGCATTACGAGGATTGTCCTTGGCGTGAGCAGGGGCTGTACGCCCTTGACAGCCGTAATCAGATGCTTGCCTCCTATTATGCCTTTAAAGGGACCGAATATCAGCGATCGAATCTGGAGCTGATGTCCAAGGACGATCGCGCGGACAAGCTGCTTTCGATCTGCTTCCCGATGTCGGGCGATCTGGTCATTCCTTCCTTTGCGCTTCACTATTTCAGCTCCTGCGCCGAATATCTTCGGCGTACGAACGACCTTGCGTTTTTGGAAGAGATCTATCCGAAGCTTCAGTCGATCCTTTCGGCCTTTTTGGGGAATACCCTTGCAAGCAGTCATCTGGTCGATTGCTTCCACGGGGCGAATTACTGGAACTTTTACGAATGGACCCTCGGGCATAACGGACACGGCAAGGGGGACGGAGAGGGAGCGGAGCTTCTTCTGAACGCGCTGTATTCTCTCGCCCTTTCGCATATGGCCGAAATCGCCGCTGCCCTTGGGAAGCCGAATTCCTACAAGGAAGAGGCACGTCTTCTTAACGAGGATATCGTGAAGGCGTTTTATCGTGAGGATATCGGCCTTTTCACCGACAGAATGGGGGATGCAACGGCAAGTGTTCTCGGCAATGCGTTGGCGATCCTTTGCGGGGCCGCGCCCAAGGAAAGGGCTGCCGCTATGGCCGAAAGAATGGTTACGGATAAGGGCCTGCTTCCGCCCTCCCTCGGGGCACGGTGGTTTCTCTTCGATGCGCTTCTTTTGGTTGACCGTGACCGCTACGCCCCCTATATTTTGGCGGAGATCGAGCGTATTTATCAGCCGATGCTCGAGCTTGGGGTCGGCACCGTCTGGGAGACCGAACAGGGAGAAGCGGATTTTGGCAAGGCGGGAAGCCTTTGCCACGGCTGGAACGCAATGCCGATCTACTATTATCACACGCTCGGCTCCTCGGCACAAATTAAAGATCGGTAAACAAAAAAGGCAAGTACGGAGCGTACTTGTCTTTTTTATATCGAAAGGCTCAGCTTTCCATCTGCTTTCCCAGAAAGCCGGCGGCGGTCTGGATCAGCTTGCATTCGATCTCATCGGCGATCTTGCCTTCCCCGCTTGCTTCGTCATGAAGAACCGAAAGCACGCATCCAACGATATCGCCCTCGGAAAGAATAGGCATCGCGCAGCTGATATAATGAGAGCCGCCCTCCTCGGTGACCCGCAGGCGGTTGCCCCCCGCGCGGTAGGTGTAAAGAGTGCGGGTATCGATAATATCCTCAAGCTCCTCCGAAAGCTTCTTTTCCAGGTATTCCTTCTTCGAAACCCCCGAAGCGGCGATCACGGCGTCTCGGTCGGTGATCAGCACCGCCATCGAGCAGGTCTTGTGCAGCGTTTCGGCGTATTGCGCGGCAAAGCCCGCCAGCTCTCCAATGGGGGAATATTTTTTGAAAATGACCTCTCCTTCGCGGTCGGTATATATCTCCAGCGGGTCGCCCTCGCGGATTCTCATGGTGCGGCGGATCTCTTTGGGGATAACGACACGCCCCAGATCATCGATCCTGCGCACAATTCCGGTTGCTTTCATACATAAATCTCCTTATTATCCACGTCTTCACGCGTTTTACAAGGATATTATTTGAAAAGTTACTGAATTTTATCCATAACAGAGTTTGGAAATGAAAAGTAGATATTTTCCGCAAAAAAATCCGAAAAGCCTTGACACTTTGACGAAAAAGTTGTATATTCTTCTCGTTGACGAAAAAGTGAGGATTTCGGTATGAATAAGCACAAAGCCAGTATTATCGTGATCGCCGCGGGCATCTTTTGGGGTGCCATGGGGCTTTTTGTCAATGAGCTTTCGGCCGCGGGTCTTTCCTCCATGCAGATCGCGGCGGTCCGTATGCTCGGCTCCGCCTTGATCTTTACAACGGTCCTTCTTATTAAGGATCCAAAGCTTTTGAAGATTCGACTGCGGGATATCTGGATGTTTATCGGCACCGGCTTTGTCAGCACGACGCTGTTCTGCGTTTGCTATTTTGATACGGTCGTCAAAAGCGAATCCTCGATCGCTGTGGTCCTGCTTTATACCTCCCCGATCTTTGTGATGCTCATGTCACTTCTCTTCTTTAAAGAAAAGATCACGCTTCGTAAGATCGCGGCGCTTGTGATGACCTTTGTCGGCTGTATCCTTGTGGCGGGGATCCTTCAATCCGATAAGCCCCTCTCCCCTCTCGTTCTTTTGACCGGTATCGGCTCGGGCTTCTTTTACGCGCTGTATTCGATATTCGGCAAATTTGCTTTGGAAAAATATCATTCCTCCACCGTTACGGCATACACCTTTTTGATCAGTGCCCTGCCGCTTTCCCTGCTTGGAGAGCTTCCAAAAACCGCCGTTACCGTCGCCGCAAATCCCACGATCCTTCTTCTGATCCTCGGGATCTGTGTCATTTGCACGGTTATGCCGTATTTCCTGTATACCTACGGGCTTAGCGGTATGGAATCGGGGCGTGCCGCTATTCTTGTCGCGGTAGAGCCCCTGGTCGGCTCGGTTATCGGGATCCTCTTTTATAACGAAAGCCACGATCTCTTAAAGATCCTCGGTATTCTTCTCATTCTATCCGCCATCATCGTTTTGAATATTGCGCCCAAGAAAAAGGAAAAATAAAAAGAAAAAACCGCAAAAGCGGTTTTTTCTTTTTTAAATTAGATCTGGTCAAGCCCAAGACCGCGAAGATCGGCGATGGTGCCGTTCTTTTCGGCGTCATACATCTTCCAGATGCAACGAAGGCTCTGCAAAGCGGCACGGCCGTTCGTGAAGGGAACCTTATCGTTGTGGATGCAATCGGCGAAGTGGGCGATCTCAAACTGGGTCTGCTTGCTTCTCTCGCTTTCGCGCTTCCAAAGCACGGTGTAACGGTCAACAACGTCGTCAAGACCTCCGGGGATATGCGGAAGCTCACCGGCATAAAGACGAAGCTCGCCGCGTCTGTGGTCGTACATCAGCATGCCCTTTTCGGTGTGGAGCTGGAAGTTGGTGCCGAGATGCGTGCCGCGGGCGCCCCAGGTCGCGCCGTGATAACCGAGCGCGCCGTTCTCAAACTTCATGCTGGCAATGCTGGTGCCCTCCTTCATCATCCAGGGGGTACCGACCTTGGTGCCGAAGTGCGTACCGCTGACGGGGTTGCCGAGGAACCAAAGGAGAATATCAACGTAGTGGCAGCCGTGGCTGAAGAACTGGCCGCCGCCAAGACGGGCCGTGTATGCCCAAGTGGGATGAACGCGCTTCAGCTCGGCAGAGCCGGTCAGCTGCTCGGTCCAGATCGACATCATCATGATCTTGCCGTACTTGCCGCTGTCAACCTCTTTCTTCATACGGACGATACCCTCCCAGAAGCGGACGGGGTAGCCGCACATCAGCTTCACGCCGTTTTCTTCGCAGATATCGATCAGGGAGAGGCACTCTTCTTCCGAATTGCAAAGCGGCTTTTCCATGAGAACGTGCTTTTTGTTGCGGGCGAAGAATACGCCACACTCATAATGCAGGTCGTGCGGAAGCGCGACAAGGACAGCGTCCACGTGGTCAAGGATCTCTCTATAATCGGTGGTAACAAAGGCCTTGGGGAAGATCGTGGCAACGTCCTCCGCGCGCTCACGAACGATGTCGCAAAGGGCGGTGATGTCAACGTTATCCATTGAGGTAACACCGCTGACGTGGTGCTTCATCATATTCCCGCATCCAACAAGGCCGAGTCTCAATTTTTCCATTTTCTTTATTCCTTTCTTTTAAAAAAGCGAATTTAACTTGTTGGCTTTTGCCTACAAGAAGATTGTAGCACAGAAGGATGGGGTTTGTATTTGTACAAAAAGAATGTAAAATTTGTATTATTTGTCTTTCACTTCTTTTTGAAAAATAAGAAAAAAGCCATATAAAATATGGCTTTTTTCGGTTTTTTTATCAGATCTGATCAAGACCAAGCCCACGAAGGTCGGCGATGGTGTTGTTCTTTTCGGCCTCGTACATCTTCCAGATGCAGCGAAGACCCTGAAGCGTGGCCTTTCCGTTGGTAAGCGGAACCTTGTTGTTTCTTACGCAGTCAACGAAATGCGCGATCTCAAACTGGGTCTGCTTGCTGCGGGCGCCGTCACGCTTCCAAAGCAAGCGATATTCCCCGATGCGCTCCTGCTCGCCGGGGACGTGGGGGGCCTGATTGTTGTAAAGACGGATCTCTCCCTCGTTGTGGAGGTATTCGAGCATACCCTTTTCGGTATGGATCTGGAAGTCGTATCCAAGGCGGGTGCCTCTTGCGCCCCAGGTCGCGCCGTGATAGCCGATGGCGCCGTTTTCAAACTGCATGCAAGCCATGCTGGTACCCTCGCGAAGCAGCCAGGGCGTTCCGTTGCGGGTGCCAAAGTGCATACCCTTTACGGGGTTTCCGAGGAACCAGAGCATGATATCAACGTAGTGACAGCCGTGGCTGAAGAATTGGCCGCCGCCAAGACGGGCGGTGCTGAACCAGGGCAAAGGGCTTTCATCGAGATAATTGGCGCCGGTCAGCTGCTCGGTCCAGATCGACATCGTCATGATCTCGCCGTATTTGCCGCTATCGACCTCTTCCTTCAGCTTTACGATGCCCTCCCAGAAGCGAACCGGGTACGCGCACATCAGGGTGACCTTTTCCTTTTCGCAGATATCGATCAGGGAAAGACACTCTTCTTCGGTGTTGCAAAGCGGCTTTTCCATCAGAACGTGGATATGGTTTCTCGCGAAGAATACACCGCACTCATAGTGCAGATCATGCGGAAGCGCGACCAGGACCCCGTCTACCTTACCGACAAATTCGCGGTAATCGGTGGTAACGAAGGCATTGGGGAAAATGGTGGCAACATCCTCGGCGCGTTCGCGGATGATATCGCAAAGCGCGACGATCTCTACCTCTTCCATCGAGGTAACGGCCTGGACGTGCGTTTTCATCATACCGCCGCATCCGACAAGACCAAGCTTAAACTTTTCCATAATTCTGTTCCCTTCTTGACTTTTTAGTGAAAAATGACTATAATAGGCTTGCTGCCTTGTTTTTATTCTATCACAAAAGACAAGGCGTGTATTTATATAAAAGGAACAGGAATTTATAAATTCGGTGCAAAAAGGAGGAACAGAATGAAATACAGCAAAACCGCTCTCACTTCCCCTTTTTCCGTGCATACCGCCATTACCTTTTACCATATCGATCTGGCCGACACCCAGCCAAGGGGCGATTGGCATCCCTTTCCCGAGTTTATATACGTCGATAAAGGGGAGCAGCGTGTGCTGGTAGACGGAGAGCTTTTCTTCCTTCGTGAGGGGCAGGCCGTTTTTTATCCGCCGAATGCTTATCATATCGGGGCATCTGTCAGCCGCGCTATTGTGGACGTCGTCACCTTTGAGACCGATTTTTCGCATCTTTCCTCGCTATATAACCGCGTGATCACCCTGGATTCCTCCGAAAGGCGCCTGCTTTCCCAGGTCATGCGCCTCGGCCTTGCCAATTTCAAGAACAATTCTTCTCAAACAGAACAAATGGGCTTAATGGCAAAGGAGGATGCCTCATCATTGGATCTGATGGCCCTGAAAAACTATCTCGAGCTTCTTTTGATCAGCCTGTATCAGAAGCTTGATCGGGGGGAAGAAGCTCTTCCGTCCGCTCCCATTGCCTCCAACCGCGCCAATTTCAAGGAGGAACAGTTCTTTGCCGTTGCAAAATACTTAAAGAAGAACCTTCACAGGGTGCTGACCTTGGAGGAGATCTCCTCCGCCAACCGCATCAGCGTTTCGCAGCTGAAATATATCTTCCGCTCCCAGATCGGCTGCGGCCCGCTTTCGTATTTTCTCTCGCTGAAGATCGGGGAGGCCAAGCATCTCATCACCGATACCTCGCTGAATTTTACCGAGATCGCCGACCGCCTCGGCTTCTCCTCGATCCACTACTTCTCCAAGCTTTTTAAGGAAAAGACGGGGCTTACCCCCACCGAATACGCCAAAACCGTTAATAAAGCCTGAAGGTACTTTTGCCCTTCAGGCTTTATTTGTACAAAAAGAGAGGTGTTTTTGTATTTTTTGTTGACATAAGCGCTTCGCTTCATTATAATAAGGGTAAAGAGATCTTCGGGAAAGGAGGCGGCCCATGGAATATCACAGAACCCCGTTTCCAACCCCCATTTCGGTCAATTCGCTGGTCGTTTTCGCGCACGTTTCCATAAGAAACCGAACGCCCAAGGGCGGGAACGCGTATAGCTTTCCGGAGCTTGTATACGTGGATAAAGGGGTCTTCAACATCACAGTGGAGGGAGAGCTTTATACCCTTAAGGCGGGAGAGGCGATGCTGTATGCCCCAAACGCGTACCACGTAGGGCATTTTACCGAGAGCGCCGTTATCGATATCGTTGGATTTGATACCGATTCCTCGTTGCTTTCAAGCCTTTACAACCGTGTATTCGTTCTGGACGCCACCGAGAAAAGGCTTCTTTCCCATGTTATACGCCTCGGCACCTCGCATTTTCGGCATATCTCCAAGGCAAGCGGGGAGCTTGGCTATATCGCGAAGGAGGATACGGACGAGCTTACCCTTATGATCATAAAAAACCGCCTGGAGCTGCTTTTGCTGGAGCTTTTGCGAAAAAAGGAGCGGGTCGGCATCCTTCCCACGGCCTCCAATCAGGAAAATTTTAAGGACGATCTCTTTTATTCGATCACCGCTTTTCTGAAATCCAACCTCGGCAAGAATTTTTCTTTAGACGAGATGGCGGAGCATTCGGGCATCAGCGTAACCAAGCTGAAATCGCTTTTCCGTACGCGGGTCGGCTGTGGGCCGATCACCTATTTTCTGTCATTGAAGATCGGGGAGGCCAAGCGGCTTATCGGTGATACCTCGCTGAATTTCACCGAGATATCGGAGCGGCTCGGTTTTTCCTCTATCCACTATTTTTCCAAGCTTTTCAAGGCTAAAACCGGCATGACCCCGACCGAATATGCCAGTTCGGTTTATCAAATATGAAAAAAGGGACTGATTTTCAGTCCCTTTTCCTTTATTCCTCGGAAGCTTCGGTCTCTTCGTCCTCTTCCTCGTCATATTCTTCGTCTTCGCGGTCCTCGTCTTCCCCGTACTCTTCGGCTTCTTCCTCCTCTTCTTCAAGCTGGGCGTGTTCCATACCGAAGGCGTCGTGAATATCCTCCTTGATGTCGTCGATCCCGTCCCAGATGTCAAAGAAAGCATAGGCAAGCACGTCGGGAGCGGTGATGAGATCAAAGGGGAGAACGTAGCTGAAGCAAAGGCGCCCATCCTCGACCGTTACGGTAAAGGGGGCCTGCTGATTCAGGCCGTTTACGTAGCGAAGAAGCTCCAATTCGTCTACCTCGGGGATATCGCAGTAGTCGACGTAGAAGAAGGCGTCCCCGCCGTCCTCCAGCGTCGTGATGATATCATAGGAAACGCAACCGTCCTCTTCCTCAACAGGGAAGGTAATGGCGGTGATGCTTTCATCCTGTCCAAGCCCCTCTTTGAAGGTCACATCAAAAAGCTCACGCGACTCAAACCAGGCACGGAGGCCGTTTAAAAACTCTTGAAAATTCATTATTATCTCCTTTATGACGGAAAAATCCGATCAACAGTCAACAGTATAGCATAAACCGAACGAAAAGTCAAGAAAGCCTTATCCGCGCGGGGAGGTGCCGGGGGCGGGGATCTTACGGCGGCGGAACTTTTCGAACGCGGCGCTTCCCTTTTCTCCAAAATCGTTAACGGCGGATACAAGCTTATACTTGGGCTTGATGCTCATAACCGTGCAGCCGGTCGAGGTGCGGGTCGATTTGATCGGGATAAGGGAGGAGTTGACCAGCATACGCTTGTTCTGGCTGTCGGTCAAGAGGATATCGATCGGCTCGCTCTCGTAGAAGGCCGCCACAACCGGAGAGGCGCTTGAAAAGACGGCGGTCTGCTTTTTACGGGTCGATTTTACGGCGTAGCGATCGACGGGGATACGCACGCCCTTCCCGTTCTCAAACAGGAAAACGAAATTATGGGCGGGATGATACTCGTAAAGCCCCTTCATCAGGATCGGGTATTCATCGGCCTCCATCGAAAGCTTGGCGGGCAAATAATCGCCGAGGGCCGATGCCTTCACGGGATCGAAGTCCGAAGCCTTGGCGCGATACAGCTGGGCCTTGTTGGTGAAGAACACAAGCTCACAGCGGTTATCAAGCTCCTCGGAGAACAGAACGTAATCCCCCTCCTTCAGCTTTTGCTCGTCGCTTCCGCGCAGGGATTGAAGCGTTATCTTCTTAAAGTACCCTTCCTTGGTCATAATATACCGGGCCTGGAAGTTTTCCTCAAAAAGATCCTCCGCGTCAAAGACGGGAACATCATCGGCGTTGATCAGCTCGGTCTTGCGAGGAATGCCGTATTTTTTCTTGATCTCCTTCAGCTGCTCGGCGATCGCGGCCTTCAGCCTGATCTCGTCGGAAAGCGTGGCCTCCAGCTCCGCAATGCTCTTTTGCAGATCCTCGATCTCTAAAACACGCTTCTGGATATACTCAAGGTTCAGGTTGCGCAGCTTGATCTCGGCGATGTATTCGGCCTGTGTTTTGGAGATGGCGAAGCCCTCCATCAGGCGCGGTACAACGTCGGCCTCCTTTTCGGTGTTGCGAATGATGCGGATCGCCTTATCGATATCCAGGATCAGCGCGGCAAGGCCGAGAAGCAGGTGCAGCTTTTCCCGCTTTTTCCCAAGGTCGAAGCTAAGCTCCCGCTTATAGCACCCGATGCGGAAGGCGATCCATTCGCGCAAAAGCTCGATAATGCCAAGCTGGCGCGGCGTACCGCCGATAAGAACGTTGAAGTTGCAGTCAAAATTGTTTTCAAGATCGGTAAGCTTGAAAAGCTTTTGCATGATCTTGTCGGGCTCTGCCCCGCGGCGCAGGTCCAGCGTCAGCTTAAAGCCGTTCAGGTCGATCGCGTCACGGAAATCGGTTACCTCCTTCAGCTTACCGCCCTTGATAAGCTCGGAGATCTTGGACATGATCGATTCAATGCTGGAGCTGTACGGGATCTCCAGAATATCGATGCTGTTGTTGGCGGCATCGTAGGCGTAGCGGGCGCGCAGCTTGACCGAGCCAAGTCCTGTTGCGTAGATCTTTTTGATTTTCTCACGGTCGTAAAGCAGAAAGCCGCCGCCGGGAAAATCGGGCCCCTTAACGATATCCAGCATACGGTCGATCGACGTGTTGGGGTTACGCAGAAGCGCGATGGTCCCATCGCAGATCTCCGCAAGGTTAAAGGAGCAGATACGGCTCGCCATACCAACGGCGATGCCGTGATTGGGCGAAATGAGGATATTCGGGAAGGTCGTAGGCAAAAGCGTCGGCTCTTCCATGGTATTGTCGTAGTTGGGGACGAAATCAACCGCGTTTTTGTCGATACCGCGGAAAAGCTCGTGGCAAAAGGGATCTAGGCGCACCTCGGTATAACGCGAGGCCGCGTACGCCATATCCTGGCTATACTGCTTACCGAAGCTCCCCTTCGAGTCGACGAAGGGATGCAAGAGGGCCTCGTTTCCCCTCGTTAAGCGTACCATCGTTTCGTAAATGGCGGCGTCCCCGTGGGGATTCAGACGCATCGTTTGCCCAACAACGTTGGCGCTTTTGGTTCGCGCCCCACCGAGAAGCCCCATTTTATACATCGTATAGAGGAGCTTACGGTGAGAGGGCTTAAAGCCGTCTATTTCCGGTATCGCACGGGAAATAATAACGCTCATAACATAGGGCATATAGTTTGTTTCGATGGTTTCGGTGATCGGCTGGTTGGTGATTTCCGCCTCCTCCAAGGGGTATTCGCTTAGATCATTCTTTTTCTTCTTTGCCATTTCCGTCTCCGTTTATAATGTAATGATATGATGGGCCGCCGCGCGGATCATGCGATTATAAAGCGCGAGCCCCAGCCCCTCGGGGCGCGGCAGGGGGGCATACAGGGCCGAATAGCCCTGCTTATCGGCTTCGCGCAGGGTGTAAAACAACCGATGTGCCAGAACGTGGGGATCGCTTTTCTTCCCTACCGCGATCAGCCGACAGGAAAGAAGCCCGCTGTAAAGGGGGATATCCTCTTCGTAGCAAAGCACCGCGTAATTTCCGCCTTGCTCGGCAAGATAGGAAGCACACTTTTCGGGGGTGCCCGAAAGCAAAAAGAAGGGGACCTTCGGGGCATAGTGCTTATATTTCATGCCGGGAGAAAGCACGGTCTCCCCGGGCTTTAAGGAATCAAGAACGGCGGGGGCGATATAGACCCTGTCACAGACCTTCTCCAGATCCTTCGGGGTGATAGCACCCGGGCGCAGAAGCGTTACGGTGTTATCGTCCTCGATCATAACGATCGTCGATTCAAGGCCGATCTCGGATTCGCCTCCGTCAAGGATCATATCGACGCGCCCCCGCATATCGTCGATCACGTGGGCGCAGCAGGTAGGCGAGGGGCTGCCCGAAAGATTGGCCGAAGGTGCGGCGATCGGGACCCCCGCGGCGCGGATAAGGGCACGGGCCGTCGGATGAGAGGGACAGCGCACCGCCACCGTCGGAAGATTGGCCGTGACCGTTTTCGGGATAGCTTCCTTTACCGGCATAACAACGGTAAGCGGCCCCGGCATAAAGGCCTTGGCCAGGCGGTAATAAAGCGGAGAGGTATAGGTATATCTCTCGGCGTCCGCGGGATCCGCGATATGTATGATAAGGGGGTTATCCGCAGGGCGCCCCTTGGCGGCGTATATCCTTTCGGCGGCCAGGGGATCGGTCGCGTTCCCTCCGAGTCCGTACACGGTCTCGGTTGGAAAGACCACCAATCCGCCGCGCAAAAGAATATCGGCCGCTTCTTGGATCAAGAGGGGGTCGATTTCTTTCTGCCCTGCTTTAAGTGCCACAATTTTTGTGTTAATCATGATAATTTTTCAGTTTTTCTGTGGTTTCCGCCATCATAAGAGCCTCGATCATCGCCCCGATATCCCCGTTCAAGAAGGCTTCGAGTGTGTAGATCGAGAATCCAATACGGTGGTCGGTAATTCTTCCCTGCGGGAAATTGTAGGTACGGATCTTCTCGCTTCGGTCGCCCGTGCCGATCTGGCTTTTGCGGTCGGCCGCTGTCCTTTCCTGCTGCTCCCGCCTTTGGATATCCGAAAGCTTGGAGCGCAGCATACGAAGGGCGGCCTCTTTATTCTGAAGCTGGCTTCGCTGGGTCTGACAGGCAACGACGATCCCCGTGGGGACATGAAGGATACGGACCGCCGATTCGGTTTTGTTGATATGCTGTCCGCCCGCCCCGCTGCTTTTCATGCTTTCGATGACAAGGTCTGCGGGGTTCAGCTCCACCTCCCCCTCGTCCTCGACCTCGGGCAGGACCGCCACGGTGACCGTAGAGGTGTGGATACGTCCCGAGGATTCGGTACGGGGGACACGCTGCACGCGATGCACGCCGCTTTCGTATTTTAAGCGTTTGTATACGTCGCTTCCGAAAACACGGAAAATGATCTCGCGGAAGCCGCCAAGCTCGGTCTCGTTACACCCGAGAAGCTCTAAGGAAAGGCCGCTGGCATCCGCGTACATACGGTACATTCGGTAAAGGTCGGAAACGAACAGGGCCGCCTCTTCCCCGCCGGCACCGGCGCGGATCTCAACGATCGCGTTTTTTTGATCGTTTTCATCCTTCGGAAGCAGCAGAAGCCGGATCTGATCTTCCAGCTCCCCGACCGCTTGCCGCTTTTCCTTCTCCTCCTCGGCCGCCAGGACGCGAAGCTCTTCATCCGCGTGGGGATCCTCCCTTACGGCGACGGCTTCGCAAAGCTCATTCTGCGTGCGGCAAAGCGCGCGGTAGGCGTTTGCGAGGGGCAAAAGCTCGTTATATTCCTTGATAAGTCTCCGATATTCCTCTTGGCTGGCCACAGCGTTCGAGGAAAGCTTTGCCTCCAGCTCCGAAAAGCGAAGATCTATTTCAGAAAGTCTTTGCTTCATCAGTCGCGACAGAAGGCGACAAAGGCTTCGTGAAGCGCGTAAAGATCAGCCTTGGAGATGACCTCGTAGGGGGCGTGCATCGAAATGACGGGAAGCCCAAGGTCGACCGTATCGATATTTTGCTCGGCAATAAACATGGCAACGGTACCGCCGCCGCCGATATCGACCTTGCCAAGCTCAGCCGGCTGCCAGGAAACGTTGTTCTCGGCGAAAATACGGCGAATAAAGCCAACGTACTCGGCCGACGCGTCGTTCGAGCCCGACTTTCCTCTCGAGCCCGTAAACTTGCTCATAGCGGGGCCGTGAGAGATAAGGGCGCTGTTTCTTTTTTCGTATACCTCGGGATAATTGGGATCGTACGCCGCGTTTACGTCCGCCGAGAGGCAGCAGGAAACACTGCGGACCTTGATCGGGTCCTTCCCGAGAGCAAAGGAGATCTCATCAACAAGATCCGAGAAAAGGCGGCACTGCATACCGGTGTTACCGTTGCTGCCGATCTCTTCCTTGTCGGCCAGGATCACAAAGATCGTCTGTTCTTCCTCCTTGGTGGCAAAAAGGGCGGTCAGCGCGGAATAGGCGCAGCCGCGGTCGTCATGGCCGTAGCCCGAGATAAAGGCACGGTCAAATCCAACGTCGCGGGCCTTATCGGCGGGAACCGCCGAAAGCTCGGCGCTGACGAAATCTTCCTCGATGATGCCGTATTTTTCGTTGAGAATACGCAACACGTTCAGCTTGATAGCCTTGCCCTCTTCCCCGTCCTCTACCGGAATGCCGCCGACGAGAAGGTTAAGGTTTTCCCCGGGAATAGCCTTTCCAAGGGGCTGGGCGGCCTGCTCCTGCCCCAGGTGAGGAAGCAGATCGTTGATATAGAAAATGGGATCGGCCTCGTCCTCCCCGATCGAAATATCGAGGGCACTGCCGTCACGGCGCAAAATGACACCGTGCAGGGCCAGGGGGGTGGCCAGCCACTGATACTTTTTGATGCCGCCGTAATAGTGGGTCTTTAAGAAGCCCATCTCTCCATCCTCGTAAAGCGGATTCTGCTTCAGGTCGAGGCGGGGGGAATCGACGTGAGCCGCGATGATGCGAAGGCCCGCATCCTCGATATCGGCATTACCGATTCGGAAAAGATAAAGCCCCTTTCCTTTGTTGACAAAATAACGCTTATCCCCGGCTTGCAAGGCATCGCCGAGGCGGTATTCGGTAAAGCCCTCCCTTTCGGCAAGCTCGACCGCCGCCAAGACAGCCTCTCTTTCGGTCTTCGAAGCGTTCAAGAAGGCCTTGTACGCTTCGGCATACGAGAAGATCGCGGAAAGCTTCTCTTCACTCGCGGTCTTATAAATGTTCTCTCTTTTACAAAGAAGGGCCTCGTATTGGTTCTCTGCCATATCAATATTCCTCCGTTAAAAGCCCCTGCGCTTGGCAAAAGGCGTATATTTTTTTCTTTAGTTCCGTGGGGGTTTTATCATTCAGGATCTGAAAATCGGTGTTTTCCTTTAAAAATGCGTCGCTGTGCTGCGAGGAAAGGCGGCGAAGCGCGGTTTTCTCGTCAAGCCCATCCCGCTTCATGATACGAAGGCGCTTGGCCTCGGGGGATGAAAGGATCGCAAGGGTCAGATCGCATTCCTTATCGAAGCCCGATTCAAACAAAAGCGGGGCGTTGATCAGCGCGGCCTTTATTCCGTTTTTTTCTTGCTCCTTCAGCCATTTCCGGCATTCGTCCAATATGATCGCGTGGGTGATCGCGTTCAAGCGCGCAAGGCGCTCCTTTTGCATCTCCCCACCGCAAAAGATGAGGGTGGAAAGAGCCCCGCGGTCAAGGGCGCCGTTTGGCAAAAGGATCTCTTTTCCGAAGGCCGCGGCAAGGGCCTCGGTGCAAGGAGAGGCGCTTGACGTAAGCTCTCGGTACAGTAGGTCGGTGTCGATCCCGGGGATCCCGAAATCGGCAAAATAAGCCTGCGCAAGGCTTTTTCCGGCCCCGCTTCCGCCACATAGCCCGATCACACGCATTCGCCCACCTCCTAACCTTATAATATTATACATCACCGCATAAGAATTGTCAAGGAATGGAAAAGGGGGTTCCCCTCCCTTTTTCCGCCTTTTTGAAAAGAAATTTTGTGTTTTCTTGACTTCGCCTGTAAAATATGCTATACTTCAAAAGGTAAGATTTGAAATTCGTGCGGTAAAGGGGGATATAGATGAAAACCGTTGCCGTTATCAGCGAATTTAATCTTTTTCATCGGGGGCACGCCTCGCTTATCGAGCAGGTGCGGAATGCCTACGGGGAAGATACCTGTATCATTGCCGTGATGAGCGGAAATTATACCCAGCGGGGTGACATTGCCTTCGCCGATAAATTTATCCGTGCCGAGGCCGCTGTGGAAGCGGGGGTCAACCTGGTTTTAGAGCTTCCCTTTCCCTTTTCCGCCGCGGGGGCCGATTATTTTGCCCGTGCCGGTGTACATATCGCTTCCTCCTTGGGTGGGGTCGATGCCCTGGCCTTTGGGTGCGAGTGCGGCGACCTTTCTCTCCTTTATGAGGTATCACGCGATCTTTCCTCCGCACCCTTCCTTGCCGAAATGAAAAAAAGACTCTCCTCCAAGGAAGAAAGGACTAAAGGGTATGCTTTGATCCAGGAAGAAGCGTACGTGGCCCTTTTTGGCAAAGAAAACCTAACGGTTTTGAGAAGGCCAAACAACATTCTGGCCGTGCAGTATCTGCGCGCCCTTTCTACGCTTTCCTCCGGCCTTACGCCCTTTGCCGTTCGTCGAAAGGATGATTATCACAGCGCGGATGCCAATTCGGCCTTATCGGCAACAGCGGTCCGCTGCGCTCTTACCGAGGGGCGGATCGGGGATGCCCGCGCCCTTATTCCCAAAGAGGCCTTTACGGTTTATGAGCGAGCGATGACGGAAGGCCTTCTTCCCTGCGCGCTCTCACGCCTTTCGGGGCCGATCCTTGCCGCGATGCGGCTTTATCCCCCGCAGTCGAAGGACGATCTTTTTAACCGTCTTTCTTCTCTTTCTTTACACGCAAAAAGCATTGATGAAGTACTGTCGCTTGCCTCAACCAAGCGTTATACGAATGCCCATATCCGCCGTTCCCTGTGGTACAGTCTTTTCGGCGTTACCTCCGCCGAGCTTGACGCGCTGCCGCAGTATACGCAGATATTGGCTATGGATACGGTCGGGCAAAAGAAGCTTGCCGAGATTCGGAAAAAAGCCATGATCTCGCTGCTTTCAAAGCCTGCGGATCACCGCGCGTTTTCTCCCATCGGCCGGGCACAGGCCGCCCTCTCTCAAAGGGCAGACAGCCTCTTCGCGCTTTCCTTCCCCACCGCGCAAGCGGGGGATTACGCCGTTCTTTCCAAGCCGTACCGAAAAATATAGCGTTTTTTGCCGATATCTTTTTAAGGTTCTAAAAATGTCGAATGAATTGACAATTTTTGGTAACCGTGATAGGATAACGGTGAAAAGGACGGGCAGTCATTTTCAAATACCGAAAGGAGTTTACATGGAAGCAATCGGGATCAAAGGTAATTTTGTCGAATACAAGGGTAAGCCCCTCGTTCGCCAGGGAAACGAGATCTTCTACGGCGATATGGCCGATAAATATTATCTTTTTCTTATGATCATGAACACGGTCGAGGATCCTTCCCTCGGCGAAAAAATTCCGGGAAAGGTCATGGTGCAGATTCTTTCGACCGACGACCACAAGCTGTACGAAAACAAGCAGAAGGTCGTGGACGGATTGAGTGAAGCCCTGGAACTTGGTACTGCCTGGCTCGACAGAGCAAACAAATAATTCGTTTTCCTTTTTAATTGCCGACAGAACCCCTGTCGAGAGAGGTAGCAATTATGAAAGAAAACCGCAAAAACCGCACCACCCTATTTTTCCTTACGGCAGCACTGTTTTCGGTGTTGCTCATCTCTTCCGCGCTATCTTCCTGTCAGCTGAACTCCATTGTGGATAGCGTGGGATCGGGGGCGAACGATGTTTTCCTACCCATTACGGAAAGCACAACGACCGCCCCCGTTTCTATTGCAACGACCACCGAGCCGCCAAGCACGACGAGCGCGCCGCCGATAACGACCACCGCCCCACCCGTGACAACGACCGCCGGCCCGATCTACTACAATCCCCTTTCGGCGCTCCCCACCAATAAGGAAGCCTCTCTTACAAGGCCGATCGGTCTTTGCGTCAACGAAGAGGTTTTCATGGGGGCCCCCGCGGCGGATCTTGTGATCGAGGCTCCGACCGCCGAAAACGGGCAGCGCTATCTTTTGCTGAATACCGACGTCGGATGTCTGGACGCTTTTAAAAGCGTTTCCTCGATCCGCCCGCATCTTGCCGCCCTTTCGCATGATTTCTTCGGGATCTCGGTCTATTGCGGCACCTCGGACAACGGGCGCCCCGCCTCCTCTTTTCTTTACGATACCATTGACACCTCGCTGTTAGACGGGGATATATCGCTTCAGCAGGCCTACCTTGCCGCCGATATGCAGAAAAGCATCGCCCATTCGATCGCGCTTCCCTACGATTTTGCCCCGGTTGGTCAAACCGTCGCCTTAAACGGCACCCCCTCGCATTACGTTTCTATTCCCTTTTACGGCGGGGCCGCCACCGCCTTCAGCTACGACGCCTTAAGCGGGGTCTATACCCTGCGCCGCGCGCAAGCCACACAGGAGGTCGCCCCACCGAGCTTTACCAACCTCTTTGTTCTTTTCTTCGACTCTACCGTCACCTCGGGAAGGGACGGAACCGTGCTGACCCTTGATACGGCAAGCGAGGGAGAAGGCTATTACATTTCGAAGGGCGAGGCTACAAAAATCCTTTGGAAACGCGACAGCGTGACCTCAAGTCTTTCCTTTACCCTTGAAAACGGCGAAAGGCTGACCGTCAATCGCGGAAAAAGCTACATCGGTATGACCGATTTTTCCGCAAAACGAAGTCTGATCCTTAATTGAAGAAAATACTGCCCAAGCAAAACAGCGGTGCGACCGATCGATCGCGCCGCTGTTTTTGATAAACTGTCTTTTTTAATTAATAAACTGTCGTTTTTTCTCTTTTTTTCAGGGAAGAAAAGAGTATAATACTGATTGTATCGAATGGCGATTATCGAGGGAGACTTTTATGTTTATTCTTGCTTTGCCTTTTTTGCTTCTCTCCACGGCGACCGGGCTCGTCGAAGGAATGATGATCAAGCTTTATAACCGCAAGCATCCGAAGGGCGGTTTTTTCTTCACGGCACTTATTGCGCTTTTTTCCATGCTTGTTTTCGTTATTCGCGAAGCGTTTGCGGGCAGAGGCGGCGAGGCCAGCTTCACCTTTCCTCTTCCCATGGTTCTTTTCGGGCTTCTTGGGGGCTTTTTATATGCGACTGCATCTCTTATGACTTATTTTTCCGTGCAATGGGGCTCCTATGCACTCAGCAATCTGATCCTTTCGTATTCGCTTGTTCTGACGGTGGCATACGGGCTTGTATTTCGAAATGAATCGGCCGGGGTATTAACCTATATCAGCTTTGCCCTTATTGCCGTATCCCTCTTTCTTCTGCGAAACAAAAATCCGGATAAATCGGGAGACAAAAGGGAAAACATCTCGTTGCGTTGGATCCTCGCTATCATATATTCGGTTTTTGCGGCGGCAGGCTTCAGCATCGTTCGTATGTATCAGCAAGAGCTCTACGAAAATGCCTATAACAATGAATTTATGATCGTTTGTCTCGGTTTTTCATCCTTTGTACTTATTCTGATCGGTCTTTGGCGGGATAGAGGTGACTGTTGGAAGATCTTAAAAAAAGGCACCCCCTTCGCTTCTGCCGCGGGCCTTTCCAACGGTTTGACGAACCTTTTGGGATCTTGATGCTTCAGATCGGTATCAGCGTTTCTTATTCGGGTCCTATGGGGTCAGTCCTGAAAAGCCTTGGCTCTTTTTTGGTTGCGGTATTTCTTTTTAAAGAGCGATTCGAAAAGCGACAGCTATTCGGCCTTTTTTTAGGGGCGCTTGCGGGTGTTCTGATCAGTATATAAAAAGAAAAGCGAGAACGGAATTCGTTCTCGCTTTTTTCTTATTCGGCATACACGCTCACGCGCTTTTTGTCTCTCGTAACATGCTCGAACTTGACCTTTCCGTCAATCAGAGCAAAGAGGGTATCATCGGTACCGATACCGACGTTTTCGCCTGCCGCAATCTTGGTGCCGCGCTGGCGAACGAGAATGTTGCCGGCCGTTACGAACTGACCGTCAGCACGCTTTACGCCGAGACGCTTCGATTCGCTGTCACGGCCGTTTTTGGTAGAACCAACACCCTTTTTGTGGGCGAAGAATTGCAAACTGATTTTCAGCATTTCAAATACCTCCGTAATGATTTGGGGGCTTACAGGGGCCGCTCGATCACGTCGACCGATAAATAATCGTAATATTCCTCGGTCATTTCGTTGAGCTGGTAGAAGTAAGCCATGATAAGACCCGATACGGCGAAACGTTTTTTCTCATCGGCCTCATACTCGGGGAGCGCCCCCTTGGCGATCAACCGAATATCAGTCGTCGCTTCGTCGATGGTATATTCGACCCCCGACGCGTAAGAGACCTCGATGGCGTTGATGATCAGCATCGTCATACCCGAGAGCGCCGAGCAAAGCACGTCATCGCCTGCCTCGCCGTATCCCGTATGTCCCTGCTCCTCAAAGCCGTAAAAAACACCGTTTGTCTTATAGAAAATGATTTTTGTCATACTTAACCCACGATTTTTTCAATCTGGATCTTGGTGTAGAACTGCCGATGACCGATCTTCTTCTTTTCGTTCTTCTTGGGCTTGTAACGGATCACGTAGATCTTCTTGCCCTTACCGGTCTTAATGACGTTGGCAGTTACCGATGCGCCCTCAACATAAGGGGTACCGGCTTTGAAGGAATCACCGTCGGAAACAGCAAGTACCTTGTCGAAGGTATAGGATGCGCCGTCTTCTACCTCGAGCTTTTCGATGAAGAGAACATCACCCTCGCTGACTTTGTACTGCTTTCCGCCTGTTTCAATAACCGCAAACATGGAAAAGCACCTCGCTTTCTTCATTATTCGCTACGTTAGGCGGCATACGCACTTAAAGCCCAACAATATGCGTCATATCATTATATAATTAGTTTTAAGGCTTGTCAAGTGTTTTTGGAAAAAAATATGAAATTTCTTTACATTTCGGGCGCTTTATTCGCTTCATCAGCGGCTTTTAAAAGCGCCGCGAGATCGATTTCGCTTTCCTCGGGCAAAAGTCGCTCCAGATTATAGTAATCCCGTGCGTCACGGGCGAAGATATGTGCGATCACGCTGCCGAAGTCGAGAAGGACCCAGGAGCCGGCGTCCCGCCCTTCCACGTGGGCGGCCTTGATGCCGCCAAGATCGAGCCGATAGCAGACCTCATCCGCCAAGGCCTTGATGTGGGTGGTCGATCGGCCGGTCGCGATCACGTAATAATCGGTGATGACGGTGCTGTCCTCGACGTGATACATTTTCAGTTGAAAGCCGCCCTTGCCGTAAAGCGCCAAGGCTGCCTTTTCGGCCAGCTGCAGCGGGGAAAGCCCCGTGTAATCAAGCTTTTCTTGGTTTTCCATATCTGTTCCCTCATTTGCTTTTTACTTTTATTTTTAAAGAATTTACCGTTTCCTCGGTGTATACCGTATAAGAAATGTTTTTATCATAATAAATGTTTTCGAACTTGATGTTTTTGGGATCGACCATTTTCAGGTTAGGATCAAAATCCCCGACGCCCCCAAAATGGGCGCGAAGCATCTCGGAAGCGGCCTTTCGGTTTGCCACATAATACCAGGCCCCCTCCCCTTCACCGTAGCGCGCCGATTCCCCGGGAAGCGTCATAAGCCTTATCGAATAGGCATCCTTGTGCCGATAAAAGCTGTAGGCGGCGGAAAGGACGGCGGAAAGCGACATGCTGCTTTCGATACGCGAATACATTTCGGGAAGGCCCTTGACAAGTAAGCTATACATATCAGCCTCCTTGATCGCTTTAAAAACCGCGGAAAGGAGAAGCTTCTGGGCGTCGATGCGCCCCACATCCCCCATCAGATAATCACTTCGGAAGCGCATGAACTGGGCGGCCTCCTTCCCGTTCAAGCGGTTCGTTCCCTTCTTTATACGGATGGAGAGCCCCTGCCCTTCGTCGGTGTAGACCATATCGCAGGGCACCTCAACGGTCACTCCGCCCAGCGTATCGATCAGCTTTTCGAAGGCTTCGATATCCACCGTCACGGTATGGTCGACGGGGATACGGAAGGCTTCCCCGATCTGCCGTCCGAGAAGACGCATTCCTTCGCTTCGGCTGCCTTTTTTCGCATACGCCAAGGGATAGATCTGATTGATTTTATTTTGGGCCGTATCGGCACGGAAATAGGTGTCGCGCGGGATCTGCAGGATCGAAAGCGAATGCGCGTCATAATCAACCGAGGCCAAAAACAGAACGTCGGTATTCCCCGCCACCCGATCCAGCCCCGCGACAAGAAGGGTCTCTTTTCCTTCCCGCTCCCCCTCGCCGATAAGCGCCAGGGCGGGAAGCCCGTTTTTTATGAACAAAATGCCACCGCACACGGCGGCCAGGAAAATAAACAGTAGGATTTTCTTTTTCATCATAACACCTCAAGGGTAGTTTTCGATAAAAAAGAAAATTTACTAAATTCAATTTTTGCTATTTTCCCCGACCTTTTGCAAAAGGTAGGAAAGTGCCTCGTAGGTCTTCGGGAAAACAGGGATATGCTTTTCGGTCAGCTCCGCGATCGTGCCCTTCAACGCAAAAATAATGGTATTATGCAGGTGCGTCTCTTTGCTTGGCGCCCCCTCAAGGCCTTCCCAGAACATACGCCGAAGCGCCACGCAATCGGGGTAGGTACGGGTCGGCTCGATGTAATCGGCAAGATACAAAAGCTCGTCAAACAAGGTCATGCCGAAGCCGCCCATCGTATGAAATTCGATCGCGTGAAGGATCTCGGGGTCCACCCAGGCGGAAAACTCGGCCTTGGCAACGTGGGCGCCCGTCTTCGCGTGCAAAACGCGCGGGGTCGCGATCTCCAGGTCATTCAGGGGTAAAGCGTGCCTTCGGCAGTAGGAAAGCTGCTCCTCGGCGCTCCATTCCTTGGTGATGTCGTGCAAAAGCGCGGCGATCCGAAGGCGCGCGATATCGGCGGGAAGAAAAACATTCCCAAGGCGGATGATCTCCTCCTCCACCCCCAGCGTATGCGAAAAGCGGCGGCTTCCGATCCGCTCGGAAAGTTGGATCCGCAAGCGCAAAAAGCGTTCCTCGGTCAAGCCCTGTAAAGCTGCCATTGCTGAATATATTCCTCCACACTCGGCACGACGTATGCCGCTATTTCTTCTTGTCTTGAAAGCCTTCCCCGAATGAATTCCGAGCTGACCTCCAGATGCGGGGATAAAAGCTTACAAAGCCTTGCCCCGAATTTTTCCCGATACAGCTGCTCCTTTTCACGGATCCTTTCGGAAAGGACGGCATCCCCCTCCCTACGCATCAGGACGACTGTAGAAAGCGAAAAGATCGTTTGCGGACAGTGCCAGCTGTCAAGGGTCAGGAACATATCGGTCCCCATTAAAAGGAACAATTCGCTTTCGGGAGAGGAAAGGGTCATTAGGGTATCGGACGTATAGCTTTTTCCGCCCCGATCGATCTCAAGCGTCAGGATCTCGGTACGGGGGAGCTCCCCAAAGGTCAGGCGGCACATTTCCACCCGCTGAGCGGGGGTCGCGTCTCCCTTTAAGGTCTTATGCGGGGGGATCCCTGCGGGGATCACGTAAAGCGCGTCAAGCTCCGCCTCCTTCAAAAAGGCCCACGCCGCCGCAAGATGTCCACGGTGCGGGGGCGAAAAGCTTCCCCCAAAGATGCCGATTTTCTTTTTTTCGATGCTCATGGCAAAACGATCTTCGGCTTTTCGTCGTCGGGTCGGTATAAAACGACCTTCATCCCGATAACCGCTACGGCGTCACAGCAAAGCGCCTCGGTAAGGATATCCGCCACCTCACGGGGGGTGTACGGACAGCTCTCAAGAATATGGATCTTGATCAGCTCTCTGGCCGCAAGCGCGTTGCCGATCTGCAGGCAGCTTTCCTCGGATAAGCCCGCCTTGCCTACTTGGAAAATGGGAGTAAGCTTGTTGGCAAGCCCCCGTAGGTAAGCGCGCTGTTTACTGTTTATCATTCGTTTCTCCTTTTACAAAGTCGGAAAACGCCTTTAAAAAGAGCGAAAGCGCTTCCCCACGGTGACTGCAGGAATCCTTTTCGGTGGGGGTAGCCTCCGCAAAGGTCTTGCCGATCTTCGGCACGTAGAACAGCGGATCGTAGCCAAAGCCGCCGTTCCCCGACGAGCGTTCAAACAAAATTCTCCCCTCGCAGGTACCGCGTACCGTAAAGGAACGTCCGCTCGGTGAAACACAAGCGATCACCGAAACGTAATGTGCCGTGCGCGCCTCCTCGGGGACCAAAGCAAGCTCACGCAAAAGAAGCTCGTTGTTTTTTTCATCGTCACAGGGCTCCCCCGCGTAGCGGGCGGAATACACCCCGGGGCGACCGCCGAGGGCATCGACCTCAAGGCCCGAATCGTCGGCGATCGAATAATATTCGCTCGACGCCCCCGCTCTTGCCTTTTGCAGCGCGTTTTCCTCAAAGGTGGTGCCGGTCTCGGGGATCTCGTCAAAAAAACCGATATCGGTTAAGGAAAGGAGGGTAAGCTCCGGGAATTCGGCTGTGAGAATACGGCGCATTTCCTCAATTTTTTTCTTATTGTGCGAGGCTAAAACCGCTTTCATTCTTCCCCTCCGAAAAGTGCGTCGGTGAATTCCTTGCCCGAAAAGGGCTTCATATCGTCGATCTGCTCTCCAACCCCGATGAATTTCACGGGGATCCCAAGCTCACGGCGGATCGAAAAGACGATGCCGCCCTTGGCGGTTCCGTCAAGCTTGGTAAGGATCAGGCCGGTTATGGCCGCCGCTTCACGGAATTCCTTCGCTTGCGAGACCGCGTTCTGCCCGGTGGTGGAATCCAGCACCAAAAGCGTTTCACGGTCAGCGTTCGGCAAAAGCTTATCGATCACACGGTTGATCTTGGAAAGCTCATCCATCAAATTTTTCTTGTTGTGAAGGCGCCCGGCGGTATCTACGATCACAACGTCTGCCTTGCGGCTGATCGCCGCGCTTACGGCGTCGTAAACAACGGCCGCGGGGTCTGCCCCCGCCGCTTGGCGGATCATATCGACCCCCGCGCGGTCACACCATACCTTCAGCTGCTCGGCCGCGGCAGCACGGAAGGTATCGGCCGCCGCCACCAGGACCTTTTTGCCCTCTTCCTTTAAGGAATGGGCCATTTTCCCGATCGAGGTGGTCTTGCCGACACCGTTTACCCCGATCACGAGAATCACCGAGGGGGTGGTTTCAAGGTGCAGCGTTTCATCTTCACCGATCATATCGGTAAGCAGGGCGTAAAGCTCACCTCTTACCTCCTTGGGGTCGGTGATCCGTTTTTCCTTCAAGGTATCGCGCAACGTATCCAGGATATATTCGGTGGTCGAAACTCCCACGTCCGCAAAGATCAGGGTCTCCTCCAGCTCCTCGAAGAAATCCTCGTCGATACGGACGAAGGCACGCAAAAGCGCGTCGATCCTTCCAAAGAGCGCATCCTTGGTGCGGCGCAGGCCGTTTTTCAGCTTCTCAAAGAACGCCATCTTTTTTCAAGGTCTCCTTCATCTGCTCCATCTGCTCGGGATTCATGGGCAGCACGCGGGAAACGCCGCGCTCCTGCATCGTAACGCCGTAAAGGCGCTCCGCGATCTCCATCGTGCCCGGGCGGTGGGTAATCAAAATAAACTGTGTCTCTTCCGACATTTTCTTAATGTACTCGCCGAAACGGAAGACGTTAACGGCATCCAGCGCCGCCTCGATCTCGTCAAAGATACAGAAGGGCGTCGGGTTCACCTTCAGGATCGCGAAGAACAAGGCGATCGCGACGAAGGCCTGCTCACCGCCCGAAAGCAGCGAGAGCGATTTGATGATCTTGCCGGGAGGGGCCGCCTTGATATCAATGCCGCAGTTAAGCACATCCTCGGGATCGGTCAGGACGAGCTCTGCCTGTCCGCCGCCGAAAAGATCGGCGAAAACGATACCGAAATTGCGATTGATCTCATAGAAGGCCGCCGAGAATTGAGTCTTCATGTCCTCTTCCATCGAAAGGATGATCTCGGTCATCTTATCGTAGGATTCCTTCATATCCTCGACCTGCACGGCCATCTCGTCGTAGCGGGCCTTGACCTCGGTGTATTCCTCGATCGCCCCAAGATTTACGGGGCCCAAGGCCTTCATGGTGTTACGGCAGCTCGCTTGGACCGAAGCGACCTCTGAACGGTTTTCGGGCGTTACGGGGGGATAATTCAACGCGATGGCATCCTCGTAGGAAAGCTCGTATTCCTCCCAGATACGCAGGCCCAGCCGTTCCTGGTCATCCTCCAGGCGGTGCAGGCGGTTTTCGGCGTGAAAATGGTTATTCGCGCACTTATCCTTCTGCTCCTGCTTTTGGCGAAGCTGCTCGCGGATCTCCCCAAGGCGAGCGTTATAAGCCGAGATATTTCCCTCGGCCTCCTGTCTTTTTTCGGAAAGCTCGGTAAGATCCTTTTCGATCGTGCAGATCTCTTCCTTGCTTGCCTTTTTCTTTTCCTCGGCAGCGGCAATAGCCGTTTTATATTCCTTTACCAGCGCCCGCTGGCCGTCCTTCTCGCTATGCAGCTCAAAAAGACGCTCGGAAAGGCTTTCCTTCATTTTTTCCGCTATCTCGATCTCTTTATTCAGCTCGAAGATGCGGTTGGACATCCCGGCGGCTTCCTTCTGGGCACTCTCGTTCTCGTCAAGAAGCTGATTGCGCTCGATATCCCTGGCATTTCTTTCCTCACGCAGGGCGGCGATATCGGCGTTCTTTTTGCCAAGCTGGCGCTTCAGACGCTCGATCTCCTCCTCGATCTCCCGATCCTTGCCCGCGACCGTCGAAAATTCCTCACGCAGCTTTTCCAGCTGCTCCTGTCCCGCCGAAAGGCGGGCCTTGGCGTTATCAAGGGCGCTTAACTGCGCTCTCGCCATGGTGCGCAAAAGCTCTGTCTGCTGGATGGCATCCTTTTTGGCGATCTCCAGCTCGTGGATCTCGTTTTCCTTTTCGGAGGCCTCGCTGTTCAGCGCCACGATCCTCTTGGTAAGCGCCTCGGCCGCGTCCATCTTGGCCTCGATATCGGCCCCGCGGGAAAGCATACCGCTTCCCTTTCCGCTGCGCAGAGAGCCACCGGTCAAAGAGCCGCCGGGGTTGATCAGCTGTCCGTCAAGCGTGACGAGCTTCACGCGATAGCGTACGCGCTTGGCCGCCGCTACGGCGTTATCGAGGGTATCGAAAACGACCGTACGGGAAAGAAGCCATACAACGATATCGTCAAATTTCTCCTCACACGCGACCAGACGGTCGGCACGGTCAACATAACCGCGGCAGGAGGCAAGCTGTCTTACCTCCTCGGTCTCGTTTCCGGGGCGAATGGTGGTAAGCGGATAAAAGGTGGTACGGCCCGATTTGGTCTCCTTCAGGTAACGGATAGCGGCCTTGGCGGTCTCCTCGTCCTCCACCACGATGTTTTGCAGATCGGCGCCCATCGTTGATTCGATGGCCAGAAGATGCTCCGGCCGCACCGAGATCAACTGAGAGAGCGGGCCGTATACGGTAGAGGCCCCCGAAAGGCGATTGCCCTCATAAGCCTCCATAACCGCTTTTACGGCATGGCTGTATCCCTCAAAATGCTCTTCAAGCTTGCGAAGCGCCTCGGCGGCCTCCTCAAGGGCGGCACGCTCGGCCCGCAGGGCGGCGGCCTCCTCCCCGATCTTTTCCTTCTCAAGACGGCATTTTTCGGCCATTTCATCGCAGGCGGCGGCCGAAGCCTCCAGCTCGGCAATGCGGCCGGTAAAGCCCGATGCGTTTTTCTCGCAGCGGCTGACCTCCTCGGTCAGCTCCCTCTCCTGCGCCTCCCCGTCACGGATCGCCTTTTCGATGCTCTCGCCTCTTGTGCTGTCCTGCTCGCGGGAGCGGGTCAGAACGTCGATATTTACCTTCAGATCGGTCGCGTCGTTCTGTAAGCGGTTAAGACGCTCCAAGGAATCCTCAAGGTCCTTTGAAAGCTTGGAGGCCGCCAAAGCGACCTTCTGGGCATCGGCCAGAACACCGAGCCGCTCCTCCATAAGCGAGTCACGCTCGGCCGTGATCTTCTTCAGGTCAGCATCATACGTGCCGTCCTCTCCCGAAAGCTTTTTGGCCGCCTGCTCAATTTCCGCGATGCGTTTTTCCGCGGCCCCGATCAGCTCGTTCTTATGCTGAATATCGGTATCCAGGCGCGAAAGCTCGGTCTCAAAGGCGTGCATTTTTTCACGGCACTCGTTCATGCGGGTGAGAAATTGCTCGGAAGCAAGGCGCCCGCCGTCCACCGCCTCAAAAAGACGTTGATCCTGGGCCTGCAGGGATCCGATCGATTCCTCCAGCGTTTCCAGCTCCTTGCGGCTTAATTCAAATACGTCGCGGGCCTTTTGCAGGTCGGCGCGGTTCTTTGCCGTGTCGTACAGCCAAAGCGAAACGTCGGCCTCCTTTTTCTTTTCAAGAAGGTCGCGGTATTTTTTGGCCTTTTCGGCATCCTTTGTCAGCGGCCCGAGGCGGGCGGCAAGCTCGTCGTAGATATCGATAATACGCTCCATATTATCGTGGGTCTGGGCGCGTTTGCGTTCGGTTTCCTCCTTGCGGTGGCGGAATTTCGCGATCCCCGCCGCTTCCTCGAATACATTACGGCGATCCTCGCTTTTTCTCGACAAAAGCTCGGCAACGCGGCCCTGCCCAACGATCGAATAGCCCTCACGCCCGATACCCGTGTTCATAAAGAGATCGGTGATATCGCGCAAGCGCTTTTTCTGACCGTTGATTAGGTATTCGCTGTCCCCGCTTCGGTAATACCGACGGGTGACCTTGATCTCGTCGTAAGGAGAATCGATGCGGTGGCTTTTATCGGTGTTATCAAAGGTGACCGATACCTCGGCAAAGCCCATCGGATTGCGCTGATCGGTTCCGCCGAAGATAACGTCCTCCATCTTCGTACCGCGGATATTACGGCTGGAAAGCTCCCCGAGGACCCAACGCATAGCGTCCGAAATATTCGATTTTCCGCTTCCGTTCGGACCGACGATGACGGTAGAACCGCGCTCAAAGGTGAGAAGAGTCCGATTCGGAAAGGACTTAAAGCCATGCAATTCAAGTGATTTTAAGTACATAAACGGTTCCTTTCAAAGTGTTTAGGGGTGAAACCAGCGAAGAGCTTCCTTGGCGGCCATCTGCTCGGCCTCGTGCTTGGAGCCGCCCCTTCCGCTTCCAACGATATTTCCGCTGATAACGGCGTTAATGACGTAAAGCGGCTTATGCTCGGGGCCTTCCTTCTTGGCGACCACGTATTCAAGCGTTTCCTTGCCGTCCTGCTCGATCAGCTGCTGCAGGCGGGTCTTATAATCGGCCCCCTTGTTTTCGGCACTTTGCAAAAGCTCGTCCCTCATAAGACGAAGAAGAACGGCCTTCACCCTTTCGATGCCGCCGTCCAGGTAAATGGCTGCCATAAGCGATTCAAAAACGTCGGCAAGGATGGTGGCGTTATGGCGCCCGCCTGCCGCATCCTCCCCTTTTCCGAGCGAAAGATATTCGCCAAGCGAAATTTCCTCGGCAATACGGGCAAGAGGGGGCTTGCTGACGAGGTTCTTACGCATGGTGGTAAGCGTCCCCTCGGCCTCCGCCTCGAATTGATGGTAAAGATGATCGGTGATGATGATCTGAAGCACAGCGTCCCCGAGAAACTCCAATCGCTCGTATGAGGGAACGGCATGCTCGTTGGAATAAGAGGTATGCGTCAAGGCCCGCTCTAACAGTTGGCGGTTGGAAAAGCGGTACCCGATCGCCTCTTCAAGGCAGGAAAGATCTTTACTGTTCTTCATTCACCCTCGCCCTTCCCCTCTGCCGCTTGCTTGGCGGCCTCTTTTTCGGCCTTGGCCTTTTCTTCGCAGGCGGCGGCCCAGGCGGCGATGTCGTAATTGATACCCGTGTTAACAAAGTTCATGGCCTGATGCACCGCGTTTTTGATGGCGTTGGCATCCGAGGAGCCATGGGCCTTGATGACCGGCTTTGAAATACCGAGAAGCGGGGCCCCGCCATGCTCGGAGGCGTCGAATTTCTTTTTGAATTCCTTCAGCTTTCCGCGAAGCATCATCGCCGAAAGCTTGGTAGCGGTGTTGGAATAAAACAGCTCCTTCATCGCGCCCAGGAAGAATTTTCCCATTCCCTCCAGAAATTTCAGAACGATATTTCCCGTAAAGCCATCGGTCACGACCAGATCGCATACGTCGAAGGGAAGCATTTTTGCTTCGATATTGCCAACGAAATTCAGGTCGGCGTTCGAAAGGCGAGCGTAGGTCTCAACCTGAAGCTCGTGCCCTTTATTGTATTCGGTACCGTTATTGATCTGCCCGACGCGGGGCGATTGGATACCGTAAATTTTTTCCATATAAAGCGAGCCCATCAGGGCAAACTGCTCCAAATTTTCGGGGGTCACGTCAAGATTGGCGCCCGAATCGATCAGAAGAACAGGCGAAGGGAACGGAAGAACGGTGGCGATCGCCGCGCGGGAGATCCCGCGGATACGGCGCACAAGCAGCGTGGCGCCCGCCAGAAGGGCCCCCGTGTTGCCCGCGCTGACAAAGGCGTCTCCATGTCCTTCGGCAAGCTCGCGAAGGCCAACGCTCATCGAGGAATCCTTTTTATCACGCACGACAGAAAGGGCCTTATCCTCCATTTCGATCACGCTGACAGACGGAATGACGGTTATATTATCAAGCGAAAGGCCGTTATCCTCGGCCGTCTCCCGAATAACGTCCTCGTTCCCGACGACCGCTATCTCAAGAGAGGGGTATTCCTCGGCCGCAAGCACCGCCCCGCGAATCAGCTCGCCGGGGGCGTTATCTCCGCTCATGACATCAATTAAAATACGCACGGAAAGTCTCCTTTTTTATGTTCCTTCGGCAATATAAGCGTCCATGAAAGCAAGCGAACGGGCGGCATACGCCTCCGCTCTTGCCCGTTTACCGCCGCGTACACGCTCGGTAAGCGGCGCTATGATGCCGAAATTGGCGTTCATCGGCTGGAAATCCACGACTCCCTCATCCGAAATATACGCCGCCATGGCGCCCAGCATCGTAATGGGGGGAAATACGGGCGTCTCCTTGCCAAGGGCAAGGGCGGCGGCCGAAAGGCCCGCCACAAGGCCGGAGCCGGTGGATTCGATATATCCCTCCACCCCTGTCATTTGCCCCGCGAAAAAGAGGCGGGGGGCAGAGCGAAGCGAATAATCGGCCCCCAACAGCTTGGGGGAATTCAGATAGGTATTGCGATGCATCACGCCGTAACGGTAAAATTCGGCGTTTTCAAGCCCGGGGATCAGGCCGAACACCCGCCTTTGCTCGGGAAAGGTAAGGTGAGTCTGGAAGCCGACGAGATTATACATATCCCCGTTTTTGTTCTCGCGGCGAAGCTGGACGGTAGCATAAGCGTCCCTTCCTGTCGCGGGGACGGGGAGCCCGACGGGCTTCATCGGCCCGAAGCGCAGGGTATCGACCCCACGGGAGGCCATGACCTCCACCGGCATACACCCCTCAAAGACCGTGATCGCCTCATCGCTCTCAAAATCGTGAAGCTTGGCGACCTCGGCCCCGATCAGGGCCTCGTAAAAGCGGCGGTATTCCTCCTCGTTCAAGGGGCAATTCAGATAATCCTCGGGATTTCCCTTTCCGTAACGGGAGGCAAAAAACGCCTTTTCGAAATTTATGCTCTCCTTGGAAACGATGGGGGCGGCGGCATCAAAAAAGTGAAGCGCGCCCTCCCCTGTCAGCCTTCCGATGGCGTCTGCCAAGGAATCTGAGGTAAGCGGGCCTGTCGCAATGACCGTGATCCCCTCGGCAGGGATTTCGGTCACCTCCTCGTTCACCACCTCGATCAAGGGGTTTTCGGCAATTTTTTCGGTGATATACCTTGAAAAAAGCACACGGTCGACCGCCAGGGCGCTCCCCGCGGGAACGGCTGTAAGATCGGCCGCCTCCATGATAAGGGAGCCAAGGCGCCGCAGCTCCTCCTTCAGGAGCCCTACGGCGTTGGAGGTCGCGTTCGAGCGAAGCGAATTGGAGCAAACGAGCTCCGCCAATCCGTCGGTATGATGCGCGGGAGTGGTTTTCTTGGGGCGCATTTCAAAGAGACGGACCCTTACCCCCCGCTTTGCGATCTGCCACGCCGCCTCGGAGCCGGCAAGACCGCCTCCGATAACGGTTACCAAAGGCAGATTTTCATTCATTTTTCAACGTCTTCCTTCTTATAGGTGCATTTACGGTTGCGGCAGAATACGGTCTTTTTGCTCTTGCGGTAAAGCAGGAGATCGCCGCAATCGGGGCATTTTTCGGGAAGGGGCAGGTCCCAGGTGGAGAAATCGCACTCGGGATACTTTTCACAGCTGTAAAAGACCTTCCCTTTTCCGTTTTTTGTGATGATCTTGGCGCCGCACTTCGGGCAATCCACCCCGATATCACGGGGCTTTGTAAAGCGACACTTGGGATAATTGCGGCAAGCGTAGAAGCTGCCGAAGCGACCGCTGCGAAGCACCATATCGCCTCCGCAAAGCTCGCATTTGACGTCGGCGACCTCCTCGGTCTCCTGCTTCTTTTCGATCGGACGTCCGTCCTTACCGATCGCCTTGGTGTTACGGCAGGTAGGATAATTCGGACAAGCGAGGAAGCGGCCGAAGCGGCCCGATTTATACACCATCAGGCTTCCGCACTTTTCGCAGGGGATATCCGATTCCTCGGGCGGGACCTCGACCGCCTTTTCGCTGATGCTGTCGGTCGCCGTCGAAAGGGCCTCCGAAAAGCCGGTATAAAAATCGGAAAGAACCGAGATAAGCGTGCTTTCGCCCCGCGCGATGCTATCGAACTTATCCTCCATATCGGCGGTAAACTGATAGTCGACAATATCGGGGAAATTTTCCTTCATCAGCTTGGTGGTCACCTCGCCAAGCGGGGTGGGGATCAGCGACTTTCCTTCACGGCGGACGTAATTACGCTCGATGATCGTGGTGATGATCGCCGTATAGGTGCTGGGGCGCCCGATCCCGTTTTCTTCCAGGAATTTGATCAGAGAGGCCTCGGTATAGCGCTGAGGCGGCTCGGTAAAGTGCTGGGTAGCGCCCGAGCTCGTAAGCGGCATGCTCTCGCCCTCGTGAAGCGCGGTAAGCGGCAAGGCGGAGCCTTCTCCCGACTCTCCCTCCTCCATGTCGGCGCTGTTATCGTATACGGCAAGATATCCCTTGAATTTCGGGGTGCTTCCGGTCGCGCGGAACTGATACTCGCCCGAGGAAAACTCAAGCGTTACCTGCGTAAAGACCGCCGAGCTCATCTGGCTGGCGACAAAGCGCTCCCAGATCAGCTTATAAAGGCGGTACTGGTCGACCGTCAGGGCACGGCGGATCTTATCGGGGGTCAAGCTGATATCCGAGGGACGAATAGCCTCGTGCGCGTCCTGCGCGCCGGGCTTCATCTTGAATTGACGGGGCTTAGAGGGGCGATATTCCTTTCCGAATCTTTCGTCGATCAGCTGGGCCGCTGCCTCCTGCGCGGTAGACGAAACGCGAAGCGAGTCGGTACGCATATAGGTGATAAGACCCGAGAAGCCGCCCAGCTCGCTGCCGAGGTTGATACCCTCGTAAAGCTCCTGCGCCGTTTTCATAATGCGCTGGGACTGGAATCCAAGCTTCTTGGAGGCCTCCTGCTGCAGGGTGGAGGTGGTAAAGGGCGGGGCGGGCATACGGCTCTTTTGCGATTTCTTAACAGCGTTCAGAACGAAGGGATATTTTGAAAGCGCCTCGGTCACCTTTTTGGCCTCGGCCTCGGTAGAAAGGCGGTCTTCATTCCCCCCTTTGCCAAAATAACGGGTGTGGATCACCTCTCCGTCCTTCGTCTGAGCATCGGCCTCGACCGTCCAGTATTCACGGGGAACGAAGCTTCGGATCTCCTCTTCTCTTTCCGAGATGATGCGGGCGGCAACACTTTGCACACGCCCCGCGGAAAGGCCGCTGTGGATCGATTTCCAAAGGAAGGGACTGAGCTTGTATCCCACGATACGGTCGAGGATCCGCCTCGTCTGCTGCGAATTAACAAGATCCTGGTTGATGGTCTCGGGATGCTTGATCGCATCCTTGACCGCCCCCTTCGTGATCTCGTTAAAGGTCACGCGGCAGGCTTTATCGAGCGGAATGCCGAGCGCCGCGGCCAGGTGCCAGGAGATCGCCTCGCCCTCACGGTCAGGGTCGGTCGCGAGGAAGATCTTGTTGGCGCTCTTCGCCTCCTGCTTCAGCTGGGAAATAACATCCCCCTTCCCGCGGATGTTGATATAGTGCGGGGTAAAGTTGTTTTCAATATCCACGCCGAGTCCGCTTTTGGGCAGATCGCGGATATGCCCCTTAGAAGCGATAACCTTATAATTCGAGCCAAGGTACCCCTTGATGGTACTTGCCTTGGCAGGTGACTCAACGATTACTAAATTTGCCATAATGTGAACCTTTCTTTATTCTTATGTATCATCGGCATCCTCGCCACGCAAGAGCATACCGCTTTGCGTAAGCTCAATAAGGCCGAGAAATTCCATTTGTGTCGCAACGGCCATACAATCGGTCGACCAAAGGCCGCGAAGCTCCAGATCGTCGTAAAGAACGAACTCCTTTTCCCTTGCCATACCGTATATGGCGCGTGCCTCGGGCGGAAGGGTCGAAAGAAGAGCCTCCACCCGATCGGGATCCTTTTCGATCGGCGGTCTCGCTTCTTCCCTTTTTTCTTTATCCTTCCCGTCCTTCGCCTTCTTTTCTTCCTTTTTCTTTTTCGGCTCCTTTACGGCTTTTTTCTTTTTCTCCTCTTCCTCGGGAGGAAAAGAAACGCGCATCGCCGTAAGGACCTTTTCGATAACAGGCGGCAAGGTCTGCAGTAAGCTTTGCAAAGAGACCTTTCCGTAATATTCCTTTTCAAAGTCCGAAAGAATATCGTCGGCGCAGGTGAGGGCCTTGGCCCCATCCCGCAAAAGAAGGCAGGGACCCATGGCCCCCTCCTCATCCACACGGCCGGGCAAGGCGTAGACCGCCCTTCCCTGTTGCTTGGCCAAGCGCGCGGTGATCAGAGCGCCGCTTCTCAGATCGCCCTCGATCACGGCACTTGCCGCGCTAAGGCCGCTGATGATACGGTTGCGGATGGGAAAATTCTTTCCGAAGGGCCGTGTTCCGGGCGGAAATTCGGTAATGACCGCGCCATGCTTAACAACATAGGTCGCCAGGTGCCGATGCTGTGGGGGATACAGAATATCGATCCCGCTTCCGAGAACGGCAACCGTTTGCCCGCCGCCGTTGATGGCCGCTGCGTTGGCGACCCCATCGACGCCAAGGGCCATACCGCTGACGACGATAGCCCCACCCACCGCCAGATCACGGGCGATCTCAAAGGCCATTTTCATGCCGTATCGGCTCATTTTCCGTGTACCGACCACCGAAACGCAAAGCTTTTCGTTCCACGCGGGGATCCTGCCGCAGCAAAAGAGCATGACCGGCGGATTCGGGATCCTTCGCAGGGCCTCGGGAAAGCGGGGATCATCGTACGCCAGGGGGATCACGCTTCTCCGATTGCAGAAATTCAGGATCCGCACCTCGTCCTCTTTCCCCTTGTCCAACAGGGCTCGAAGGTCACCGTCCTCCCCCGAAAGCGCGCGACGAAGGGCCGCTTCATCGGCCCCGTAGATCTCATACGGATCGTCGAACGCCTTTAAAAGCTTGGCAAAGGTAAAAGAGCCCGGGGTCACACGGCGGCAGAGCCAGATCCAGAACAAAATATCCTTCATTTGTCAATCCTTGCATTTCCCTTGCTCCCAAAGCAGGACCGTGGCGGCCGCGGCCGCGTTCAGGGATTCCGCCTCTTCGGCAATGGGGATATAAACGCTTGCGTCGCAAGCGGCAGACAGAGATGCGGGTATTCCGTGTCCCTCGTTTCCGATGATCAGAAGATCCGACGACCGAAGCGGATACGCGGCAAGCAAGTGGGCGCCCGGCCGAAGCTCGGCCGCCAAAGCACGACGATCGGCAGCACGGAACAGGGAAACAAAGGCCTCCGCATCCTCCAAGCGCACGGTGGGGACACGGAATACCGCCCCCATGGCGGCCCGAACGGCACGCGGGTGATAGGGATCGGTGCAATCGGGGGAAAGCAAGACCGCATCCACCCCGAAGGCCCCGGCGCTCCGCAGGATCGTTCCAAGGTTCCCGGGATCGCGGATCGAGGACAAAAGCAGATAACGCTCCTGTTTTTCTCGCAAAAAGTCTACATTTAACATTTTAATATATTTTTTTGAAAAGTCAAGATATTTTATAACAACCGAAATGCCTTCCGGGGACTTTTCGGTCGATATTTTTTCAAAGCAGCTGTCCGAAAGCAGAAGAATTTCGGCCTCCGGGTATTTTGCCAGCGCTTCCTCCGCCGTTTTGCTGTAGGCATCCTGCTTGCTTTCTTGGATCAGAATATAGCGAATGGGGGCGTTTTTTTCAACCGCCTCTCCCAATAATTTTCTGCCTTCCGCCAAAAAAAGACGGTGTTTGTCACGGTATTTTTTCTCGGATAACGAGGAAAGCAGCACGACAAGCGGATTCGTGCGGCTGCTGATCCTCAAAATTCGATCCTTCATAGGGTCCCCCTCAAAACAAAATCCCCGACTCGTGCGAGTCGGGGTATAATGCGGTCAAAGAGCCGCTTTGGCCTTTTCGACAAGGGCTGCGAACGCCTCTTTGTCGGAAATAGCGATCTCGGAAAGCATCTTGCGGTTGAGGTCGATCGAAGCCTTCTTCAGACCGTTCATCAGCTTCGAATAGCTGATGCCGCAGACTCTGGCCTGCGCCGAGATACGGGCGATCCACAGCTTGCGGAAATCTCTCTTCTTCAGCTTGCGGCCGATGTAAGCGTAGTTCCCGCTCTTGAGAACGGCCTGCTTCGCTATCTTAAAATGCTTGCTCTTTGCGCCCCAATATCCTTTTGCCGCTTTGAGAACGCTTTTTCTTCTCTTGCGCGTCATCATTGCGCCTTTTACTCTTGCCATTTCACGTATCCTCCTGTTCTTTTGTTCGTCTTAGTGCTGGATCATGGAAGTGATCGTAGGAGTCATAGACTTGCTGAGTATGAATCCCTTACGAAGCGCTCTTTTGCGCTTTGCGGTCTTGATTCCAAGATTGTGGCGGTGCTGGGAGTGGTTAACTTTGATCTTTCCGCTTGCCGTCAGCGAAAATCTTTTCGCGGAGGCTTTGTGAGTTTTCATCTTTGCCATGTTTTTTCTCCTTATTCTTTACTCGATAAATAGAAATTCAAACTGAATTTTCAACAAATTTATTTCCCGTTCTTCAGCGGGGAAAGCACGACAGACAAAATACGCCCGTCGATCGTGGGGATCTTATCGGAGGAGCCGAACTCGGCACAGGCGTTCATAAAGCGCTGTACCACCTCTCTGCCCATATCCTGATGCGCCATCTCGCGCCCCTTGAAGCGAATGACGACCTTGACCTTGTCGCCACCCTGCAGGAACTTGCGCGCCTGATTGGCACGCGTTTCGAAATCGTGCGTGTCAATACGGCAGGAGAGCTGTACCTCTTTGATCTTTACGATCTGCTGATTGCGGCGGACCTCACGTTCCTTTTTATCCCGCTCAAAACGGAATTTACCGTAATCCATCACACGGCATACAGGGGGTTGGGCATCGGGCGCCATCAGAACAAGGTCAAGCCCCTGTCCGTAAGCGTATTCAAGGGCGGCATGAGAGGACATAATGCCCAGCTGCTCTCCCCCGGAGCCGACAAGCCGAACTTCCTTGCAGGAAATGCTTTCGTTGATCTGTAAATCTTTGGTACTAATAGCGGTTTACCTCCAATAAAAATAAAAAGGCATACGAATTCCCGTATGCACAAAAGCGCGAGTACCCCTCACGCGATTATTGACCTTGGCGCACACGGTGGCAAGGTGAGAACGGAAATTCTGCTTCATTTTAGGATGAGTTTCCTCATACGTCGATAATTATAGCACGCCTTTTTGTTCTTGTCAAGGGCTTTTCGGATTTATTTTTAAAGATTTTTTTTGCTTATTTTTGTTGAAATTGACCTATTTACAAAAGCGGCGTTTTGCGCTACAATGTACAGGCAACCAAGCACAAGCGCACGCCGAAATTTCAATCTAATGAAATCTTTCCGCGGCTGAGCGCTTCGCTTGGTTTTTATTATTTATATTATTATTTTACAAAAGATTAAAATCTTTTTTCAAAAATGTGTGGAAAACGAGGGCTTGATGTGCTATAATGATGTATAATGCGTAAATTGTGCGCCGTCGGCGCTTTTATACGAACGAGAACAACATAAGGAAATCGCTATGTCTAACTTTATTGAAAAAGCCGAGGTGGCTACCCTTCCCCTGATCCCCTTGCGGGGAACCGTCGCCTTCCCTTCGGTTCAAATGAATTTATCCATAACCCGCAGTCTTTCGCTGAAGGCCTTCAGTGAGGCGGCCGCCGGGGAATCCTACGTCATCCTGACCGCCCAGAAGGACCCCTCGGTGGAGGAGCCGAAGCCGAAGGATTTTTACCGTGTGGGAACCGTTTGTCTGATCAAGCACGTCTCCCGCTCGCCCGACGGCAGCCTTTCCGCGGTCTTTGAGGGAATGTGCCGCGCCAAGATCACCAACGTGATCGAGGACGACGGCTTTTTCCGTGCCGACGTTATCTGCAAAAAGGTCACCCTCGGCGCCGTTACCACGCTTCGGGCCGAGGCGCTGATGAGCGATCTTGCCCATCGGCTGGAGGAGATCGAGCCGATACACCCCACCCTGAATCAGGAGATCCGAACCGCCGCCACGGCCATCAAAAACCCGGGGCTTCTTTCGGATTTTGTTGCCTCCTCGGCGCTTCTCAATTTCAAAAGCAAGCAATCGGTCCTCGAATGCTTTAATCCGCACGTGCGGTTAGAGCGTCTGCTTGTCCTTTTGGAGGAGGAAAAGGAGATCCTCGTGTGCGAGGCCGAGATCCATTCCGCCGTACGGGAAAAGGTCGACGGCCATCAGAAGGAATTCTTCCTGCGTGAGCAGATGCGCGCGATCCAGCAGGAGCTGGGGGAGGACAGCGACGAGATCGAGGAGTACCATACAAAAATCGAGAAGGCGGCCCTGCCCCAAGAGGTCAGGGAAAAGCTGAAAAAAGAGCTTGGCAAGCTGGCCAAGACCCCTTACGGCGCGGCGGAAAGCGTCGTTCTGCGCAATTACCTTGACGTATGCCTGGAGCTTCCCTGGGAGAAAAAGACCAAAGACAAGCTGGAGCTGAAGGCGGCCAAGCGTATCCTTGATGCCGATCACGACGGACTGGAAAAGATCAAGACCCGTATTCTTGAATTTATCGCCGTGCGGAAGCTGGCGCCCGATATCAAAAACCAGATCCTTTGCCTTGTCGGCCCTCCGGGGGTCGGTAAGACCTCCATCGCCGCCTCGGTCGCCCGTGCTCTCGGGCGCAAGTATGCCCGTATTTCACTGGGTGGCATCCGCGATGAAGCGGATATCCGCGGCCACCGAAAGACCTACGTCGGGGCGATGCCGGGGCGCATCGTGTCCGCCATTTCCCAAGCGGGCACCCAAAATCCCGTTATCGTTCTGGATGAGATAGACAAGCTTTCACGCGACCTGCACGGAGACCCTGCCTCTGCCCTTTTAGAGGTATTGGATCCCGAGCAGAACAAGTATTTCCGCGATCATTTCCTGGAGCTGCCCCTCGATCTTTCGGACTGCCTGTTTATCGCGACCGCCAACTACTACGAGGGGATCCCCGATGCCCTGCTTGACCGTATGGAGATCATCGAGGTAAAGCCTTATTCAAGAAGCGAAAAATTCAATATCGCCAAGCATCATCTTATCAAGAAGCAGATGAAGCGCCACGGCTTGGACCGCAAAATGCTCTCTCTCTCCGACGCTTCGCTTCTGGAGATCATCGACTATTATACCCGCGAGGCGGGCGTGCGGAACCTAGAGCGCGAGCTGGCTACCCTTTTCCGTAAGGTGGCCGCGAAGATCGCGGGGAACGAGATCACAAGGCTTTCGGTCACCCCCGCCGTTGTGAACGAGCTGCTTGGAAAGCGCAAATATTTGCCCGATCCCGATTGCCTTACCGATGAGATCGGTGTGGTAAACGGCCTTGCCTATACCAAAACGGGAGGCGACCTTTTAAAGGTAGAGGCGCTTCCTATCCCGGGAAGCGGGAAGATCGAGCTGACCGGATCGTTGGGGGACGTGATGAAGGAATCCGCGGGGATCGCCGTCAGCTGTGTGCGCGCACGCGCCGATGCCTTTGGGATCGAGCCCGATTTCTTTAAAAAGCACGACCTGCATATCCACTTTCCCGAAGGGGCGGTGCCGAAGGACGGCCCTTCGGCGGGTGTCACGATGGTAACGGCGCTTATCAGCGCCCTGACGGGCACCCCCGTCCGCCACGATGTCGCCATGACCGGGGAGATCACCCTGCACGGCAAGGTCCTGCCGATCGGCGGCCTTACCGAAAAAACCATGGCGGCTTACCGCGCGGGTGTGAAGACCGTCCTTATTCCCCGCGAAAACGAACGGGATCTGGACGAGATCGATAAAGAGGCCGCCGCCCATCTTCGCTTTATCTTCTGCGATACGGTGGATGACGTTTTGGAAAACGCCCTGGTGAAAAAGAACGGCGAGGCCTTGAACGCCTGTGAAAAGGCCAAGGAAAAGCTCCCCGAGGTGGCGCTTCCCTTTTCGGGAAACGTCGGTATTTCGGTGACGGGAAGGATCGGCTGATATGAGTAACCTATCCTTTTCGGAGGCCACCCTTACGATCTCGGCCGGCTTCCCGAAGCAATTTCCCGCGGACGGACGGGCGCAGATCGCTTTTTCGGGGCGCTCCAACGTCGGAAAAAGCTCGCTGATCAACACCCTGCTCGGCCGAAAGGCCCTGGCGCGTGTCAGCGCGACCCCCGGCAAAACCATTACCGTCAATTTCTATAACGTGGACGGCAAGCTATATTTCGTCGATCTTCCGGGGTACGGCTTTGCCAAGCGCCCCGCGGCCGAAAAGGCCAAATGGTCCGCCCTTACCGACGGGTATTTCGTAAAAAACCCGAATATCGACCGCCTTGCGCTTGTGGTACAGCTGATCGATTCGCGCATCGGCCCCACGAGCGACGACCTTATGATGATCAACTTTCTTCGTACATCCGAATTACCCTTTTTGTTGGTCGCCACCAAGACCGACAAGCTGAATGCCACTGAAAGAAAGCATCAGGAGGAGGCCCTGCGCCAAAGCTTTCCCGATATCCCGATCCTCTTTTTCTCCTCGCACAGTCGCGAGGGAAAGGACGAGCTTCGTCGGGCGATCCTTGACGCCGCTTCTCTTTGAATGAGGTTTTTATGTCTCTTACCACCATCCTTTTATCGATCCCCGCGGTCCTTATCGCCTTAACCGTCCATGAGTACGCCCACGGATACGCGGCCTATAAGCTGGGGGATCCCACCGCGCGCTCCTTGGGACGGCTATCCTTGAATCCCTTTCGGCATCTGGATATCCTCGGTGTCATTTGCATGATCTTTTTCCGCTTCGGCTGGGCCAAGCCCGTGCCGATCAACACGCGGTATTTCAAGAAGCCGAGGCGGGATATGGCGATCACCGCGCTTTGCGGGCCGCTTTCCAACTTTATCATGGCCTTTTTCGGCGCCTTCCTGTTTTTCGCCGTCGCGGCGATCTTCAAGGCGATATTGGCAGGGGCCGCCCCTTCCCCCTTCTGGGGTCTATGCATGCAATACGTGCTGGATTTCCTTTATCTTTTCCATTTTCTGAACCTGACGCTGGGGCTTTTTAATCTGATCCCTCTGCCCCCGCTGGACGGCTCTCGCATCTTTTGCGTATTTCTCCCCGCGCGTGCCTATTACGCGGTGATGAAATACGAAAAGTTTATCGCCTTAGGCCTGATGCTTCTTCTTTACCTTGGCTTTTTCAATCATTATCTTACCGAAGCCGCCCGTTGGATCTCGAACGTCTTTTTCTCGGTCTTTTATTCGATCCCGGGCTTCTTATGAGGAAAAACATGGACGAAATCATCTTTCGACTCGATCAATTCGAAGGCCCGATGGACCTTTTGCTTGAGATCGTTCGCAAAAACCGCTACAAGATCACCGATATCCCGATCGCCGAGATCTGCGACCAGTATCTTGCGTATATGGAGGTCGCCGAAGCGCTGGATCTTAACCTGACCAGTGAATTTGTTCTGATGGCCAGTGAGCTTTTGCTGATCAAAAGCATCATTCTTCTGCCCCGCTCCTCCGAGGAGGTACAGATCAAGAAGGCAGAGCTGGAGAACGCCCTTCAGATCTATCAGCAGGCCAAGGCGGCAGCCCTTGATATGCAGAAAATGTACGAGGATTATTCCGACCGCTTCGTTAAGGAGACAGATGAGATCCCGCCCGAAAAGGGTTTTCCCCTTGGGCTCGACCCCGCCCTGCTCTCCAAGGCGATGCAAATGCTGCTTGAGCGTATGCGCGAGCATACCGAGCGGGAAAAGCGCGACCTGATCACCCCGCTTGTGAACCGCAAGACCGTATCGGTCGAAAAGCGGATCGAGCATATCCTGCAGATCCTTCAGGAAAAGAAGACCGCCTCGCTATTTTATCTTTTGTCCGATGCCGAGGATAAGACCGAGCTGATCGCCTCCTTCCTCGGGGTCCTGGAGCTTGTAAAGCTTCACCACATTTTTATCAAGGATCCCGCCCCGCTTGAAGAGACCGAGGAATATGAACCGAACGGGCAGGAGGACTGCCTGACCCTTACCTTTGAATACAACGAGGATTACGTCCCCAACGCCAACGAAGAAAGCGAGTTTGACCATGAAGAATCTTGATAACCTTGAAATGTCCCTGCCCGAGGCCGAGGAGCGGCCCGAGGTCACGGAGCCCATCGAGGATCTCAATATCGACGAAGCGTTGGAGGCCATTCTCTTTGCGGCGGGACACGCCATGAAATACACCGATCTTGCCTCTCTTTTTGAGCTTTCGCCGCTGGAAATGAAGGCAAGAGTTTTGGATTACGCCCAAAAATACAACAACAGCAAGCTTTCCCGCGGGGTCATGCTTTTAGCCCTGGATGAGACCTGTCAGCTTTGCACGAAATCCGGCTATCTCCCCTATATCCGCGCCGCCCTCGGTATCCGTAAGAACGGAAGCCTTTCGGCCTCCTCGATCGAAACGCTGGCTATTATCGCCTACAATCAGCCGGTTACCCGTTCCTACATCGACCAGGTCCGAAAGATCGACAGCTCGTACGCGGTCGGCAATCTGCTTGACCGTGGGCTGATCGAGTGCCGCGGCCGTCTGGACGCGCCCGGCCGCCCGATGCTTTTCGGAACGACCCCCGATTTTCTTCGCTGCTTCGGGCTGAATTCGCTGACCGATCTGCCCGATATCCACGCCGAGGATGCCGCCGCCCTTTTACAGAAGATCGGACAACCCTATACCATTGACGACGATCAGCTTACGCTGGACAAGGAATTGGAGGAGGCTTCGACGAAGGATAACGACGAGCCCTTATCGGTAAGCGAGGGTGAGCAGGAGGTCATGCAAGAGCTTCCCGCCCCCGTGGAAGGATAAGCCATGCCCTGGCTGATCGTTCTTGCGATCCTTGCCTTTATTCTCCTGCTTCTTTTTATGCCGTTGCACGTTTCCTTTTCCTACGACGGCGGGATCCGCCTTTCGGTACGGTACCTCTTCTTTCTCATCCCCCTTTACCCCCGAAAGAAAAAGCCGAAAAAGAAAGCAAAGCAAAAAAAGGGGAAGGGACACGCTTTAACCGAAAAGAGCCCTGCAAGGAAAAAGAAAAAAGCAAAGAAAGCGATGCCGAAGCTTGTTTTTTCGGATATACGGATGCTGCTTCGCCTGGCGCTTCGCTTCTTAAAGGAAGTGGAAAAAAAGGCAAACGGCCGCTTACGGTTCCGCATCAAGCGCCTTGATCTTGTTCTGGGCGGCGCCAAGGACGCTTCGGCCGCTGCCATCCAATACGGGCTTCTCTCTCAAGCGGTGGCTTATCTTCTGGAGACCGCTACCCAAACGCGTTATTTTAAGGCCAACCGCCGTGACGTACGCAATATAGCGGTCGATTTCCTCTCGGAAGAAAACGTTTTTCGCTTGCAGTGCAGCGCCGCCTGCCCGCTTATCCACACCCTTTCCCTGGCGGTCTTTGCCCTCTTACGCGGAACAAAGGCCTACGGCACCTTTAAGCGCCACCGCCTTCGCAACGCGGGAAAAAAACAAAATTCAGCAGAAACAAAGGAGTCATCCCATGGCTGACAGCAAATTCAGTGACATTATCAACGCTTCCCTGCAAAAGGTAAAGGAGTTCTCCAATTCCGAAACCGTCGTCGGCGAACCGATCAAGGTCGGGGAAACGACGATCATTCCCGTATCCAAGATCACCATGGGCTTTGCCTCGGGCGGGATCGATTACGCCGGGAAAAAGCAGCGTGAGGGCGCGGCCGCCCCGAAGCCCAACAACTTTGGCGGTGGCGGCGGTACGGGTGTGAACATCACCCCCATTGCCTTCCTTGTGATCAACGGAAGCGGTGCGACCGAGATCCTGCCGATCACCGGCTACAGCGAAAACGATTCGGTTGAAAAGATCACAGGACTCATCGAGCGCTCCCCCGATATCCTTTCCAAGCTGAAGGATGTTTTCACCAAAAAGAAAAAGGACGAAAAGCTTGATGTGGACGCATCGGAAAACGATGCCGCCGATGCCTGATTTTCCCCTGTATGACCTTTCTCCGCCCGTTGTATATTAAATAGGAATATACAAATCGGGAGGAAACCCCTTGAAAAGGCTCTTTTGGCTTCTGCCTGCATTTATCTCGCTTTTATTTCATATTTTCGTCGGCTTTTTGCCGACCTTTGCCGCTGAAACGGCCCCCTTTTCGCTCTCGGCGCAGTCGTACGCGCTCCTTGACGCGCAAAGCCGGACCCTGCTCTGCGCCAAGGGAGAGCGCCTTCGCTTACCGATGGCCAGCACCACCAAGATCATGACAGCGCTTGTCGCCTTGGAGGCGCTTCCGCTCGATACCGTCATCACGGTCCCCCGTGAAGCGGTGGGGATCGAGGGCTCGTCTGTCTATTTATGCGAAGGGGATCGCTACACCCTTGAGGAGCTTTTATACGCTCTCCTTTTGCAGAGCGCCAACGACGCGGCCGCCGCTATTGCTCTTGCGGTCGGGGGATCGCTTCCCCGTTTTGCCGAGAAGATGAACGCGAAGGCAGACGAGATCGGCCTTGACGACACGCACTTCGTTACACCGCACGGCCTTGACGACCCACAGCACTATACAACGGCCGAGGATCTCGGCCTCGTTGCCTGTGAGGCCCTTTCCGATCCCACCTTCGCAAGGATCGTGGCCACGCGGCGCCATACCTTCACGACGGTTGAAGGAGAAAAGCCGCGCGTTCTTTTAAACCACAACAAGCTTCTCGTTTTTTACGAGGGGACTGTCGGTGTCAAGACCGGCTTTACCAAAAAAAGCGGACGATGCCTTGTCAGTGCCGCTCGGCGGGATGGGCTTCTTCTTGTCGCTGTGACCCTGAATGCCCCCTCTGACTGGTCGGACCATACCCGGCTGTTTGACTACGGCTTTGAGAACTATGAAAGCCGCCTTCTCGCCGCCCCGCATACGCTTTCCTATACGCTTTCGGTGTTTAATACCGATCGGGCCGTTACCGTTACCAACCCCGATGAGATCCGTATGACCCTGCGGCGTACAGACCCAACCCCGACCCCATCGCTTGCCCTGTATCCGCATCCCCTGGCCCCCTTGACCGAAGGAAGCACGGCGGGCTACGTCCTCTATTCCCATCGCGATACGACCCTTTCCTTCCCGCTTACCTTCCGCGAAAGCGTAGCTTTACCCAAAATAAAAAAAGGATGGTTCGATATTTTTCGAAAAAAGGCATGAAAAAAGACAATCTTATTCGACTGCAAAAGTTTTTCTCGGATTGCGGCGTGATGTCCCGCCGCGCGGCGGAGGCCGAAATTGAAAAAGGGGCGGTTACCGTCAACGGCGTCACCGCCTTGATCGGGGATAAGATCGACCCCGATAAGGATACCGTTCTGTATAACGGGAAGCGTATTTCCCCCAAAAAAGAAGGGGGGCATACTTATATCCTGCTCAATAAGCCGCGCGGTTATGTTACAACGACCCGCGACCAGGTCGGAAGAAAATGCGTTTTGGACCTTATTCCCCCCGAATGCGGCCGCGTGTACCCCGTTGGGCGCCTCGATATGGTATCCGAAGGGATCCTGCTTCTTACCGATGACGGCGATCTTGCCAACAAGCTGACCCACCCCCGCCACGAGATCCCAAAGGTTTACCGCGTGAAGGTCGGCGAGCAGGTGGGGAAAGAAGAGCTTGCGATCCTGCGCTCCCCGCTTGTGATCGACGGATACGAGATCCTTCCCGTCGAGGTCACGATGGCGGAGCGGAACGAGACCGGTACCGTCCTTAAAATGACGCTTTATGAGGGACGCAACCGCCAGATCCGCAAGATGTGCGAAGCGGCGAAGCTGACGGTCAAGCGCTTAAACCGCGTAGCGATCGGCCGCTTGAAGCTGAACGGCCTTCCCGTGGGGCGCTGGCGCTATCTGACCGAGGAGGAGATCGCGTATCTGCGGTCCTCGGTCAAAGAAAAAAGGAACATCTAAAATGTTCCTTTTTTCTTTTATTTTTCCGCTTTTTTCTCTTCGATCAAGCGGTGATAATCTTGAAGAAGCCCTTCGATGCAGTCATCCCACCGTACGTAGAGCTGCTCCTGCGCGTTGCGCGATACCTGCTCGTACAGGGCCTTGTTTGCAAAGATCTCCACGATCTTTTTGGCATAAAGCTCAGCGTTGTTATCGCACATAAAGGCGTTTACGTCCTCTTGGCAGGAGCTGGCGGTCTTCGCCTCCCGAATAAAGAGCGTGGGTAAGGCCTGGCTGGCCGCCTCGATCTGCACGAGCGAGTTGGCATCGTAAAGCGAGGGGAAAAGAAACAGATCGCTGCCGCGATAGACCTTCTCCAGCGTGAGCCGATCTTTGATCTGTCCGCAAAGGACGATGTTTTCCTCTACCCCAAGCTCCTTGGCAAGCTTGATCATCGCCGCTTCGTCCTGCCCTTTTCCAACAAAAAGCATTTTAAAGGGATAGCCTTGCTTTTTTAAGAAGGAAAGCGATTCGAGAATAAACGGAATATTCTTCAGGAAATTAAGCCGACCGACGAACAAAAGGACCTTTTCGTCATCCTTGATCGAATAAGTATCCTGCAAAAAGCGCCGAGCCTCTGCCTTATCCTCGAAGGGCACAAAGTCAGAAGCGTTGACCTTCACCTTGTTTTTGGCCGTCAGTCCGTATTCCTCAAGGTACAGCTTACGCATCCCCTCGTTGACCGCCCAGCACTCATCGCACGCGTTAAATACCTTCATCAAACGGCTAAGAAGCAAGGGCGTCAGCGGCTTAAGGCGGAACATTCTTTGAATATCCCGCTTAAACTGCGAATGCATCGTGGCCACGACGGGAATATTATGCTTTTGGGCATAGCCAACACCCAGTTTTCCGATCCCAAAGGGCGAATGAATATGTACGATATCAAAATCCTGCTCTTCCAATTGCTTTAAAAAGGCCTTATCCGCGCGGGGATTCGGAACAGCGTAATCGTAAAAGGGGACCTTCAGGGATTTACAACGGACCACCTTATAATTGAATTTATCCTCGTATTTTTTATCGACAGCCGGGGCAAAAACGGTTACGTCCGCAAATTCCGCCAATCTTTTGGCGTAATTATCAACGACCATGATAACGCCGTCGATCATCGGGAAATACGTATCGATGCACAGGGCGACCTTTAATCTTTTCTTTTCCATTTCGCACCTACCATACAATTTGATGCCTTCATTTTACCACCAAATGCCTTTTAAGTCAATAGATATGGCGAAAAACAGGGTTAAATGTCGCCGTGTCACGCATCAGATAAACCGATCGCGATAGGCGGGAAAGTGTTCCCCGATGTCCTCTTCGCTTACCACAAGATCAATGTCTTGAAGCGTACAAAGCGTATGTAAGCACCCCTCTCCCAGCTTTTGCGAATCCAGCATCAGTACGCTTTTCTTGGCCCGCGCAAGCATCACACGCCGCAAAGCATTCTCCGCAAGGGCGTTATCGGTCAGCTCCCCCGCTTTGGTCAGTGTGCGTACCGAGAAAAAGCAAAGATCGGCCGTAAAGCTACGCAAAAAATCCTCGGCCTCGGTGCCGACGAAGGTATACGTATTCGGCAACAGCTCTCCCCCCGTCACGAAAAGCTTTACCTGCCCTTCCTCGATCAGAAACGGGGCCTTGGCGCTGTTCGTGATCACAACCACCGAATTCTTTGTCCCGATCAGCTTCAGGAGTGCCTGCGCGGTGGAAGATCCGTCCACCATAATAACGTCTCCGTCACGGATAAGCGAAAGGCACTTGCGCCCGATGGTCGCCTTCGCGTCCGAATGCTCCCTTTCCCGCAGGATAAGCGGTAGGTTTTCCCCAGGCTCGTTCCGCAGCGAGGCGCCCCCATAGGTGCGGATGATCTTCCCCGAAGCGTTTAGCCTCGCCAGATCGCGCCGCATCGTCGGCTCGCTGACGAAGAGGGCTTCGCAAAGCTCCCCCACCGTTGCCTCCTTATGCTTCCCGAGGTATCCGAGTATTGCGTCTTCCCGTTCCTGCCATGCCATTTTCTTCTCTCCTATTTGATCGAACGATCACAAGAATTTGCTTAATTTGTCATTGTTTTGATCGATTTTATCATAATTCTTCTTAAGATTGACAATTTCGATCAAAATCATTATAACATAGGTAAGAAATGAATTCAACCCGAAAAGGAGCAAAAAATGATGCCTAAAATGAATCTTGATTGGAAAACCGCTGCCTCTTTTATCACCGATGCCTTTGTCTGCGCGGGTGTGCCGCGCCCCGATGCCGTCATCTGCACCGATGTTTTGCTTGAAAGCGACCGCCGCGGCATCGAATCGCACGGCTGTAACCGCTTTAAGCCGATCTATATCGACCGCATCAAGGCAGGGATCCAAAATCCCATCACCGAGATCGAGATCCTGAAGGATACCCCCACAACGGCGGTGCTGGACGGCCATCACGGTATGGGACAGGTCATCGGCTACCGCGCGATGGAAATGGCCATAAAAAAAGCCAAGGAGTACGGCATGGGTATGGTTGCCGTCCGCAATTCCTGTCATTATGGGATCGCGGGCTATTACGCCACCATGGCCACGAAGGCCGGTTGCATCGGGATGACGGGTACAAACGCCCGCCCCTCGGTCGCACCCACCTTTGGCGTGGAAGGCATGTTCGGCACCAACCCCTTCACCATCGGGATCCCGACCGACGAGGAATTTGATTTCATTTTTGACTGCGCGACCTCGATCACCCAGAACGGAAAGGTCGAATATTACGCCCGTATCGGCGAGGACGTACACCCCGGCACGATCGTAGACCTCGAGGGGAAAGCGGTCGAGGGGGATGCGGGAGAGGCCCTCAAAATGATACGCGGCGGCACCGCCGCCCTTACAACCCTTGGCGGCATTGGCGAAGCGCTCGGCGGCTATAAGGGATATGGCTTTGCCCTGGCGGTAGAGCTGATGTGCGCTTCGCTTCAGGACGGGATGTACGGCAAGGATCTTGACGGCAAGGACGAAAACGGAAATATTCGCCCTTACCACCTCGGGCATTATTTTATCGCCATTGATACCGATCACTTCCTCGGTGAGGCGCTTTGCCGCAAAAAGAGCGGCGATATTCTCCGCAGCATTCGCGCCTCGAAAAAGGCCCCCGATGCCGAGCGCATCTACACCGCCGGCGAAAAAGAGCATGAGGTATGGCTCAGCCGTCGGGAAAGCGGCGTTCCGATCAACGAATCGGTGCAACGCGAAATGCTTCGCGTGCGTGACGAATACGGCCTTACGCAATATAAATTCCCTTGGGAGAAATAAAATAAAGGAAAAGAGCGCATATGCGCTTTTTTCCTTTATCGGGGCGTTTCGCCTATGGCGAAGATATCCCCGCTTTCCGTCGGTCAGCAAGCTACCGCCGCTCTTGAACCCCTATTCGCTTTGTAAGCAAAGCGAGGGATTTCTTCCATGAGTCCGCCAAATGAAAAAAGAGCACGCAAGGTGCTCTTTTTTCATTTGTGAAGGGCGGACAAAAAAGATATTTTTCGTTGTTTCAATATGGATTTGAACTCATATGAATTGTATTGCCTAATCTGATCCATTAGGTTTGTTAGTTTCTTCAAAGCCAAAAAGCAAAACTTATTGTTTTCTTAATATTCGGTTTACAGCTTTAAATTAGAACGCAACTTGATAAATAGACGAACTGTATTTTTATGGTTGTTTATACCAATCGTATCCCACATAGGTATCTGCTAAATACATAGCTGCTGTGTTTGATATTGATAAATCAATTTCAGGAATATAAAGTTCATCATTGAAAGAGGTGCATTTCCAGTTGCATGGATCTTCAAAAACCACGTTTAACAGCATTGAACAGCCAACAAAAGCATAGGACCCAATGTGCGTCACTGACTCACTAATTTCTACTTCTGTAAGATTTGAGCATCCAGCAAACGCACCTGTAAACAGGCCACCATCACTTATATCGGTAACAGAACTTCCGATTTTTGCCTTTGTAATGAATAGGCAATATGAAAATGCTGAACTTTTTATTTCTGTTACTCCGTCAGGAATAATAAGTTCTGTTATAGGATTGTTATTGACATACATTTTTGCGTTTTTTCCATAATAGAAAGGTGTAGAAGTATAAGAGCAAAATGTAATATTACACCAAGATTTTAGGTCGCTGATATGAACTTCTTCTAAATATTTGCAATTATAAAAGGCATCATCAGCAATATTTTCTATAGACTTTCCAAATGTAATTTTCTTTAAATACTTGTTGTTCGCAAAAGCCCCCTCTCCAATTTCTGTAACAGAATCCGGTATTATAACCTCTCTCACGTAAGGGGCATTAGGTTTGACAAATGAGCCACCTCCAAAAGCGCAGTAACCAATAGCTTTTACAGGAACATCATTAAACGAAGGCGGAATTACAATTGTTGTGTCTTTGCATATCCCTACATCTGTTACAATAAGATATGTTCTATCTTCACTTAATGAATATTCAAGCCCTTCGCTGTATACAATAGGATTTTCCTCATTATTAGGTTCTTCTTCGTTCGAATTGCTGTTTGAATTGGGATTCTGCTTGTCACTTGTTTCGTCTTTGCTATTTGTTGGTAAATTGTTGTCACAGCTTGCAAAGAGACCAACGCAAGAAAAACAGATACATAGTGTAAGTAGTAGTGATGTGATTTTTTTCATTTTTCTTTTCCTCCAAAAGATAGATATAAAATAAAAAGTGCGCCGACCAAAATCAGCGCACAAAAACGCAAATCCCAGTCGTCGCCAAACAAACTATATACAGATATGGGTATATCACAATACTTTCTATCGTGTACGGAATTTGCATTTTATCAAATTCATAACAATAAAAAGTATCGTCAAAAAAGGGTATAAATATCCCTAAAAAGAAAAATACACCCAAAGACTGTATATTTAGTTTGTTTGGCATATTTATTATACTACATTTCTTTGAAAAAGTCAATATAATAAACTAAACATTTGCAAAAACCATTACAAAAAAAGCACAGAGCTTTTCTTTCTCTGTGCCGTGTGTTTTGGGCGATTATTGTTCTCACGTGAGTTCAAATCTATTCAGTATCGGAAAATATCCGTTTTTCATCTACGAAATCGAACATAAAAATTTCGCCCTAAAAAAGCGAAAAAGCCTTGAAAAATCAAGGCTTTTCGGGGCGATATCTTTTTTGTCGCCCTTTGATGGTGGACCCGAGGGGAGTCGAACCCCTGTCCGAAAACCTCTTGATATGACTTTCTTCGCGGACAGTCTATCCTTTGAATTCCCCCCGCAAAGCGCCGACAGACAGGCTCTCTACAGAGGTAGCCCTTTTGTGCATGATCGGCTCAAGGGCGAAAGGCCGATGCACGTTTATCACTGATTTGACGCTTCGGTCGGGCCGTGATCCTCCCGACGGAAACGGGCGGTTAAAAAACCGCGGCACTGCAATTAAGCAGCCAGAGCAACAGTTCTGTTGTCGTTTATTGTTTAAGGTGGACAGTTTTACGGGATTATCCGGCCCGCCGCGCTTATCATACCTCAAAATCCCCGTCGAAACCATTACGGGCCCATGGGGCGGGGCTTTCGCCCCGAAATTAAAGCTTAAAAAGCTGCTTAAGCCACGTCATCACAAGGGGGATCCAGCCGTGTACCGATTCGGCGATCTCGCCGTGCGGGTCAAGCACCGATTGGCGCGTGGCCGTCGAAAGGGCGTGAGGGCCCTTCGGGAAGATGTGCAGCTCGGTCGGGATACCTTTTTTGATAAGGGCTGTGGCATATTCGATCGAATTCATAACGGTGACCCCCGGATCGGTGGCGGTGTGCCAAAGGAAGGTGGGCGGGGTCATTTCGTTGATATTGGCCGAGGGGGAGAAGAAAAGACGGTCTTCTTCGGTCATCTCCTCTTTCCCGGCGAAAATACGGATGCAGGAATGCTCCTCCAGCACCGCGTAGCCGGTGATAGCGGCGTTAGCGGCGGGGGCCTTGATCTTTCCTTGAATTTCGGGGCGCCAAGCATGCGTCGAATACGAGGCCACCATATGCCCACCGGCCGAAAAGCCGATCATACCGACCTTCGTCTTATCAACAAAAAGCGCTTCGGCATTTTCGTGGATATAATTCATGGCCGCGGCCATCTCCAGCACCTGCTGGGGATAGTGATGCGGATCCAAGGAATAAAACAGCGTGAATACCTGGAAGCCCTGATTCATAAATTCCAGTGCAACGGGATCGGCCTCCTTCATCCCGTAATGGGTATACCCGCCACCGGGGATCACCAGCATCGCGGGGCGCGATGCCGAAAATGGCCTCATCGCCTCCATATCTTCTTGCAAATAGCAAACGAGGCGGGGATCGCAGTCCCCATTCGCAAGGCAGGGATACAGCTCCTTCAAGTGGATTTCTTTAACCGTGATCATTCTTTGCTCCTTTCTTTCATCACACGCTCCATCGTGCGATCGGCTTCTTTTTTGGCTATCGTTGCGCGTTTGTCGTACAGATGCTTACCCTTACAAAGCCCGATCTCCATTTTCACGTGAGAGCCGAGAAAATAGAGCGACAAGGGGATAAGGGTATATCCGTCGCGGGAGATATAACCGAAAAGCTTTAAGATCTCTTTTTTATGCATCAGAAGCTTTTTGTCCCGCATGGGATCCTTATTGAAGATATTTCCCTTCTCATAGGGGGAAATATGAACGCCACAGGCAAAAAGCTCCCCATCCTTTACGGTACAGTAGGAATCCTTAAGGTTTACCGTGCCCGCGCGGATCGATTTGATTTCGGTCCCGAAAAGGGAGATCCCGGCCTCGTAGGTCTCTTCCACGAAATAGTCGTGGCGCGCCTTACGGTTATATACGATCTCACGGCGCGTGATCTTTCCGTCTGCCATATGTCTCTCCTTTCCCGTTTCTCTTTCCTATTATAACATCTTTTTATGCGCTTTGCAATAGAAAAAAAGGAGCTATGCCCCTTAATTTCTTCGGTATATTTTTTCGATCACGGAAAAATAAAGCGTATGGTATTCTCCTTTTTCGCCGTACCACCGCTCATCGGTTCCCCTTTCCCGAAACCCTTCCTTGATAAGGGGAGCGGAATAGCACTTTTTGGCGGTTATGATAAGCCGCGCCTCCTCGTATCCCATGTGTCCGTTAAAAAGCCGTATCGGATGAAGGCCCGAGCCCTTCAGCTTATCCTCGCTTATGCCGCTGTGAGTCCCACAATAGGAAAGGATCGGCGCGTACTTGGTTTCAAGGACCGAAAGAGAGATCTTCTCCCCCTCCCGAAGGAAGGTATGGGTATATCGCTCGGGGCGGACGGCGAAAAACACGCACGGATCCCCCCACATAACGCCAAAGCCACCCCAGCCGACCGTCATAAGATTGCAGCTTCCGTCCCATTTTAAAGCGGTCAGGATCATTTTTTCCTTTCCCACCACCGAAAAGGGGCGAAGGTCGAAGGTCGCGATCGGAATTTCGGCAAACGAGGTCATAAGAATTTCCCTTTCTATCTAAAAACGCCCTCCAACAGCTCAAGGGCCTTGAATTTCAGCACGTATCCGCCGTTTTTATTTCCGCTGATCAGCTTATATTCCTCCGAGGTAAGGCCAACCGCCAGGGCGTCATCCTCCAGAACCTCCCCCTTGGCCATATCCAGACAAAGCGGCGGAAAAAGCACGCACCACCAGTTTTGCCCTACCCCCTCCCCGATCGAAATACGGAGAGAAAGATAGGTGCCCGCGGGGAAAGAATAGTCCCCGTACTGCCGCTCGGGGTATTTTTCTTCCCCAAAGCTACAAGAAACAGTATATGCGTACCCCTCTCTTTTTACCACCTCCTCCGCGGTTTTTTGAATGGCGGGCAAAAGCACGCCGATCCTTTCCACGCTGTCCTCGATCCTTGCTTCTTCCGCCAGAAGGGGGCCGTATTCACGAAGGATCTCGTCGCGCACCAATAGCTTCAGGGCCTGGTCCGCTTCTTCATCCGAGTTCGCCAGTACGTGCAAGCGTACAACGCTTGTGTAGATCTTTTCCTCCCCGCTGACAGGCAACGCCGCCATCAACAAAGCGCACAGCAGCAGGGTAAACATGTAAAACAAGGTCTTTTTCATTTTTCATCCTCCTATTCATAGCGATTTTGTCCGTCTTTCTTGTGAAATATGCAGCTTTCAAGAAAAATTGCGCTTTGGCATATACTGATGAGGAAGTTCGGAAAAGGAGTGATGTATGGTCTATGCTTTATTGGGGAACCCCCATTCGGGAAAGACCTCTCTTGCCAACGCCCTCTGCAAAACCGAATATTCAAGCAAGAACGGTGCTTTTCCCCCCGTCGAAAGAAAGATAAAGGGCTCATCGCATTCCTTGGTCGAGCTACCGGGGATCTTCTCGCTTTCCCCTCTTACAAGCGAAGAGCGAGCGGTGATCGAATACCTGAAAGAAACGCCACCCGACGCCATTCTGAACCTTCTGGATCTTGCCACGCTTTCGAAGGATCTTTATCTTACCCTGTCTCTTTTATCCTTAAGGATCCCCATGGTTATCGCGTTAAGGGAAGATGCTTTTCAGAAGGACACGCTTAACATCCGTGCCCTTGAGGAGGCTCTCGGCGTTCCCGTTGCCGTGATCGGTGCCGCAAGGGCTGAAGGAACACACCGCTTGATCGAGGCGCTTTCCGGCCCGAAGCGGCCGCACGCGCTCCCCCGGTTGGTGCGGCACCCCCCCGCTTTTTATCAAACGATTCTCTCTTCTCTTGCCTCTCCTTCGTCCCCCTCCCCGCGGACCGCCCTTT
>JAZNDS010000057.1:0-3928 GCA_045588145.1 Eubacteriales bacterium
AAATCCTCTAATTAAACAAATTCCAATTTGTCGAATAAACAAAATAAAATAGAAGCCACGGATCAATGCGAACCGTGGCTTTTTGTGTGCCCTGAAAGTCTATCTGTTTTTCTTGGCAAGCACTGCATTTGTAGACACAAATACAAAATACAGCATACATCTTTCGAGATATACCGTATTCTTGTAGAACTGTCCTTTAGAGTACGCTTCTAAAGCCTACCATTTTTCACCTCATCATAAAGCCGCAAGAAGAAAAGCAAGCAGAAATATTCAAGAAAAATTATAACCTGTTTAAGGTTAAAAGTCAATAGCCTGAAACAGATTATCCTATAATGAGTATAAGCTTGTTACAGGAGTGTGAAGCATGAAATATCCAAGGATACGGAACCTGCGAGAGGACCTTGATATGAATCAAACCGAGATCGCGAAAATGCTGGGCATGTCGCAAACCGGCTATTCGAAATACGAAACCGGGGAAAATGATATTCCGACCGCCATTCTCATTCGTCTTGCGCGCTTTTACGGTACGAGTGTTGACTACCTTCTCGGCGAGACCGACGAGAAGCAACGGTATAAATAAAAAGAGCAGAACCGCAGTTCTGCTCTTTGCTTTTGCTTTTATTCCTCGTCAAGCGTTCTTTCCATTTCCGCTTGGATCTCGGGATCGTAGGAAAGAAGCGGGGCGATATCCTTTTTAAAGATCTTACGGTCGATATAGTTTTTCGTGATCTTAACGACCAGGGGGAAGAGCGCGAGGACACCGATAAGGTTCGGGATCATCATCAGCCCGTTGAAGGTATCCGAAAGATCCCACGCAAGGCCGCCCTCCATAATGGCGCCCGAAACGATCATGGCAACAAAGATGAAGCGATAGACCTTCACGCCCTTCGTGCCGAAGAGGTATTCCACCGCCTTTGAGCCGTACTGCGACCAGCCGAGAACCGTGGTAAAGGCGAAGAAGAGCATGGCGATCGCCACGAACCAGGTGCCGGGGGCGCCGAAGTATTTCCCGAAAGCGGTAGACACCAGCGTATCGCCGTTGACACCCGCCGCGGGAGCGCCCGTCGAGAGGTCGATATACCCCGTCGAAAGCACGACGACCGCCGTCATGGTGCAAACGACCATGGTATCGAAGAAGACCTCAAAGATGCCCCACATCCCCTGCTTGACCGGCTCCTTGACGTTCGAGGAGGAGTGAACGAGAACCGACGAGCCAAGCCCCGCCTCGTTCGAGAAAACGCCGCGCTTGAAGCCCTGCGTCATGGTCTTTTTAATGAGAACGCCGATACCGCCGCCAAGGAAGGCCGCCGGGGTAAAGGCAAACTTGAAGATCGAAACGAACATCGGGCCGATCTCGGCTACGTTGATGAAGGCGATAATGAGCGAGCCGATGACGTACATGACCGCCATGATCGGCACGACCACCTCGGCAAAGCGGGCAATACGCTTAAGGCCGCCGATGATGATCAGCGCGCCGACGATAAGCAGCGCAACGCCAAGCAAGAGGTGGATGATATCGATCTCGGTGCCGGGGATGACACCAAGGCTTGCGTTTTGGAAGAAGGCGGCGTCCATATTAAGGACGATCTTATTGATCTGCGCCATGTTTCCGATCCCGAAGGATGCAAGGATCGCAAAGCAGGAAAAGAGGACGGCGAGGACCTTGGAGATCGGGGAAAGCCACTTCTTGCCGTAGCGCTTGCCAAGCCCGTCACAAAGGTAATACATCGGGCCGCCCGACCACTCGCCTTCCTTGTTGCGGCGGCGGTAGTAGATGCCGAGCAGGTTTTCCGAGAAGTTGGTCATCATCCCGAAGAAGGCGGCGAACCACATCCAGAAAACAGCGCCGGGGCCACCCGTCACGATCGCGGCGGCGACGCCCGCGATATTGCCCGTACCGACCGTGGCGGCCAGGGCCGCGCACAGGGCCTGGAATTGCGAGATGCTCTTTTTGTCGTTTGATTTCGTGCTTTTGCTGTCCTTTTTAAAGACGCTGGCAATGGTATTTTTCCACCAATGCCCGACGTGCTTCACCTGAAAGACCTTGGTAAGCACGGTCAGCAAAATACCCGTGCCGATAAGCAGGATGAGGCCGGGAAGACCCCACACCGCGCCGTTTACGGCATCGTTCACTGTTTTGACTCCGTTCAGAAACTGTTCCATATTTCCTCCAAAATATAAAATAACAAAGAAAAGCGGGCCGCCAAGGGGCGACCCGCAAAAAAACAAGCTACGAAAATCTCGCTCTTTGTCCTTTTGCCTGAGAGATTGGCGCCACAGCGCTTGCCCCTTCGGCCCCCACGCAAGGTGGGTGTCTCCAAAGATCCGTCGGCATACAGTCCTCGTCCTTCGGACACCTGAGAGCGTTACTCCTTCGGCTGTGTTGCCACAATTTCCTGCATGCTTCGTTCGGATTTATTCAATTGATGCGTCATTATACCACAGAAAACGACGGCGGTCAAGGGTTTCACAAGAAAAAACAGCTTTTTTCGGTTTTTTACCGAAAATTTGCCGCCTTTTTCAATCAATGCGCGGCGGGGTGACGCCCGCAAACAGCGCCTTTGCGTTCTCTACGTAATCGGCAAAGCAAAGGTCGCGGCGCGAAAGCGTTTTAGGGCATTGTAAGCCGACCTCATACATAAAGACACCGTCGTACCCGATCGCCGTAAGCATTCGGTAAAACTCGACCCAATCGATCCCGCCTTCCCCGGGCAGCCAGTGCTTTTCGTCGATAAAATCGTAGTCCGAGATATGAAGCGTTGCGATCTTATCCCCCAGCTTTTGCATAAAGTCGGCGATCGAGCCCTGCAAAAGGTGATTGGTATCGAAGCAGACGCGCAGCTTATCGTTCGCGCTGATAAGGCGCAGCATCTCCTCGGCCGTGTTGCCAAGGCAGCTTCGCGGCAGATCCTCCACCGCGATCACAGCGCCACAGGTGGCCGCATGCTCGGCCAACATATCCAAGGCCTGCATCGAAAGCTTGATCTTTTCCTCGCGCTCCTCGGGGCGAATGGGCTCGGCACTCGGGTGCAAAACGAAGCGCTGTGTCCCAAGCTCGGAGCCCCGCTCGATCAGCTCCCGATGGCGGGCGACCGTCTTCTGATAGATCTCCCGGTCAAGGGCGGAAATATCGTCCAAGAGCGAAAAGGGCAGGTGGAAGGACCAGACCCCCACGTCGTATTGCCGTGACAGCGCCCCGACCGTTTTATAATCAATACCGTCATACTCGTTGTATTTTTTGGAGATCTCCACCGCAGCGATCCCGCTTTCACGCAGGCGCCCGAAGGTCTCCTCGTTAAGGTCAAACCCATAGGTCGAAAGTCCGATCTTATGCATATCCGATATCCTCTTTCGTTAAAATAGGGATCTTTAGCCCATTGTAGCACGAAAAGCCCCCGCAGTCAAGGCTTTTCTCCCGCCCCGCTTGACAAAAAAAGGGGAAAGCGCACCCCAAGGGTGCGCCTCGCCCGCTTGTGCGGAAGGACGAGGGGGTGGCGCCTCCAAAAAGAAAAGCACTGCGTTTGCAAGGCCTTTCCGGAATTTCGCACTTTGTGCGAAGATATCTCGCCTTTCACGATGCCTCGCAAGCGGGCCTCGGTCAGAAAGGCGGATATGCGGACCGGATTCTGCCGCCTATGGCGGCAGAGCCCGATCCGATGGGAGGTGGCGCCTCCAACGCAAAAAGGACACCCGAAGGTGTCCTTTGCGCTCTTTCCGGAATCTCGCCTTTGGCGAGGATTCGCTCGCCTTGCCGCTTTCGAGCGAGCTCGACGCGCTCTGCGGCGGCGAATGCGGACCGGATTCTGCCGCCTATGGCGGCAGAACCCAATCCGATGGGAGGTGGCGCCCCCAACGCAAAAAGGCCACCCGAAGGTGTCCTTTGCGTTGGAGGCGCCACCCGGAATCGGACCGGGGATAAGGGTTTTGC
>JAZNDS010000058.1:0-27334 GCA_045588145.1 Eubacteriales bacterium
CACACTATACCTTGCAGGCAAGGCGTGTGAAAAGGAGTACGAACGAAACGTCCGTACTCCTTTTGATTTTTCGGAAGGTAAAACCTGCTTTATGGAAGGTACCTCTTCTCTGTTCTTTTTTTGTTTTCGCTTTCCCGCAAGAAAGCGTTTTTTCGCGAAAAAATCCGTTTTTCATAAGGGTTTTTTCGATTTTTGTTTATTTTTTGTTTATTTTTTTATGCTATAATGTAAGAAAAAATGGAGGTTTCCTATGAAGAAATTTTTATCGTTTTTCCTTACCTTTGCCGTGCTTTTTTCGTTGGTTGCCTGCCAACCCTTTGCCCCCTCGGACACCACGACGGGCGCCACCACAAGCGGCAACGCGACAACGACCGTCAACACGCCCCCCGCGGCCTCTGCCAAGGATGCGGCGGCCCTGGTCACCCTTGACATCAACCCCTCGATCGAGCTGACGCTGGATGAAGAGGGCCTGGTTGCCAGTGTGTACGGCGCGAACGAGGACGGACAGATCCTTTTGTATCAGGAGGCGGACGCGATCCTTTCGATGGAGTACGAGGACGCCGTTGCGTATATTACCGACCTTGCCGTGCGGCTTGGTTATCTGGATGAAGAGACCGGTACGGTCCGCACCTCGGTCATCGCCGATGACGCGGCCTTCGCCGCCGAGGTCCTCGATAAGCTGGGAGAGCGGATCCGGGCCACCGCGACCGAAAAGGGGATCACGGTTTCGATCGACAGCTCAGACCCCATCTCGCTGCTCAGCGAGCTGGAGGAGCTGAAGAAGAAGTATCCCGACCGTCCCGAGATCCAGGGGCTGACCCCCGCCGATTACCGCATGGCCGCCACCCTTGCCGAGCGGGCGGATATTCCGATCACCCTGGCTGTCACCTATGACACCGACGAGGCGCTTGGGCGCATCAGCGCCGCCCACGCGACGCTTGAATCCTACGCGACCGAGGCGTACCTTGCCGCGAAGCGCGAGGCAAGCCGTATCTTCGAAAGGTCGATGGGCATCGTGATCGCGGGCGCCTATAACGAGGTGTATATGAAGAATATCACGGCGCACCTCGGCACCTTCTATTACGGCGCCGCCTACCAGGCCTATCAGACGAGCGCGATCACCTACCGTTCGGTCTATGAGATCAAGCAGTTTGGAGACGCGATGGCGGATTACGAGCCAACCCCCGCCATGATCGAGGAGATCAAGACTGCCCTTTCGCTTTCCGATACGACGCCCCTTGAGAACGGGGAGGGAAAGATCACGCTGGAAAGCCTTATCGCCTTCTGCGACAGCTTTGTCGCCGAGAACGAGCTGCTCGATGATCTAAAAGACGAGATCCTTCGTATCGTCGGGGATGCCAAGGCCGCGGCCGAGCTTTGCGACAAGGCGACGACCGCGCAGTACGCCGCCGATATGGCCGCCCTGCAGACGCAGATGGGAAGCGTTATCTTGAGCATCAATACCGCCTACAACACGACAAAGCTTCTGATGAACGATGCAGAGAAGGCCGCGATCGAGGAAACGCTTGCTGACCTTGCCGCCACCGAGGAAAAGGTTGGGCAGATCATCAGCGGCGGGATCACGCTTTCCGAGGTAGAGGTCCTGGCGACCGAGGCCGAGGAAAAGGCCGCCGATATGCTGGAGAAGATCGAGGCGGATCTCAGCGAAGCCGAGCTTGCCGAGGCCAACGCCAAGATCGAGGAGAGAAAGGCCCTTCAGTCGCAGCTGACGACCGATTTTGAAAACCGTCTCCTCGCCGCCGAGGAAACCGCGAAGCAGTATATCGAAGAGCAGCGCGCCGCGCGCCAATCGACCGAGGAATAAAAAGAAATAAAAGAGGAAAAAGCACTTGCATGCAAGTGCTTTTTCCTTTTGTAAGCCGTTCGATCGGCCGAGGTGTTTCATATATCTTCCCATCCCCCCCAAAAGCCAAAGGCGGCCTTCTTTGATTTTTCCATAGCACCACGATTTTATAGATATACGGTATATCTATTCAAAACATCGTAACACATATTTTCGATAAAATAAATACACAATATATTTATTTTGGGGTGATTTTATGGCTATCAAAAGCGTTTCGATACGGATCGAGGAAGAAATGTTGAATAAAATTGCTTATGTTGCGGATTACGAGGGCAGAAGCGTGAACAGCCACGTGCTCGTTTTAATTCGGGAAAATATCAAAGCGTTTGAAGAAGCGAACGGGGCGATCGAAGGAAGCATAGATCCCGACGTAAACGTAAAACCCACGCGCAAATAAAAAGGTGTAGCCGCCCGGCTACACCTTTTGCGTTTTTGCATCTCTTCTTCTTTGCTTTAGTCGTTTCGGATCTGCACGTCGAGGCGGTTGTAGGGAATCTCGATGCCCTCTTGGTCAAAGCGCTCCTTCACCGCTTCCAGCATATCGAACTTCACCGTCCAATAATCGGCGCTCTTTACGAATACGCGCATGGTGATGTTAAGCGAGGAGTCCGCATGCTCGGTGATACGGACAAAGGGCTTAGGATCCTTTAATACCGAGGGGTGGTTCGCGCAAAGCTCTTCGATGATGGCGATGGCGCGCTTGAAGTCGGCGTTGTACGAGATCGAAAACACCTCGTCGACACGGCGGGTCTCCTGTAAAGAATAATTTACGATCGTGCCCGAGGAAAGCGCCCCGTTCGGGATATAAATGATCTTGTTGTCGGCGGTGCGGAGCTTGGTGTTGGTGATATGGATCTCCTCGACCGTGCCCCCGAAGCCCTGCGCCTCGATATAATCGTCGATGCGGAAGGGGCGGGTAAGCAGAATAAGAACGCCACCCGCAAGGTTGGAAAGGGCGCCGTTTACGGCAAGGCCGATCCCAACGCCGAGCGAGGCGATAAGCGCCGTAAGGCCGCCGGTATCGATGCCGACGTAGCCGATAAGACACACCAACACAACGATCTTTAATCCGATCCGCACGATGTAAGCGGCCGTGCGGCTGATGGTCTTATCGGCGTGCTTCCTTTCGGCCGCTTTCGCGATCCGCCGTGAAAGCAGATTGATGATCTTAAACGAGATAAAGAGAAGGATCAGTGCTAAAAGCAGCTTAAGGCCGGTTGTCGTGGCCCAGCTGACGACGGTGTTTAAAAGGGCTTGCCAGTCCATATTTTTTCTCCTTTTTCTTTTTTCTTATAGGGCATTATTGGGATTTCTTTGTTTGCGTTGCCTTTTTTTCTGTCGCCTTGGCGGCTTTTGCCGCGGGGGGCGCTTTTTTGGCAGGCGCTTTTTTGGCAGGCGCTTTTTTGGGTGCCTTCCCGACGGGCGCCGCCTTTGGGGGTGCCTTTTTCTCGGGAGAGGCCTTTTTTGGGGGCTTTGCCCCCGCCGAGGCGATCGCCTTGGCGGCCGCCTGCGCCGCCTGCGGCTCCTTCCTTTGGCGCGCGACCTCTTTTTTCACCGCTTCCTTTTTGGGGGCGGTCTTTTTCGCCTTTTTTTCCTCGAGGGTCTCGTAGAAGGCGGTCTCAAAGCCCGCCTCCATCTCCTCGATCGAAAGCGGATCGGGTAAGGCGGGGCGCTTGCCTCTCCCAAGCTTCAGCTTCTGCTCAAAGCTCATGCGGATGCGGTAGGCAAGCCATTCCTTTTCCATGCGGGAGCGAAGCAGATCGGCCCAGAAATCGCCGCGCTTCATCATCATCGAAAGGTTATCGAGGACCCCGTCAAGGATCCCCTGCCCCGGCTGCTCGGAAAGCACCATAAAGGGCTCCTTTTCGGCGTAATAGAGCTTGATGCGGCGGGCGCAGGGAAGCTCGGGAAAGATCAGCTCCATCTTAAAGACGGGAAAGCCGTCGGTATCGTCGCAGAATTCGCCGCGCGCGCGCAGAAGATAGGTCTCGCCCCGTACCGTTACCACGTTTTCGACAAAATCCGAAAACCCGATGCCGATGCGATAGCTTTCGTCCCCCTCGCGCAAAAAGGCGTAGAGCTTCTTATCAAAGACCCCCATATGGATCGAGCGGATCCCGCGGCTTAAGCTGTTTTGCATCAGCATCACGAAAACAGGGAGCAGCCCGAAGTTGTTGGGGGCGGCCACGAAGGTGGTGTTCGGCAGGGTGGAAAGGATCTTGGGGAAGCCCCGCCCGTGCCAATCGTGGTGGGGGGCGTGATAGGGCTTGGTGAAGGAGCGGGTGGCGAAAAAGCTTTCCCCTACCCGACAAAGCCTGTGATAGGCCCGCCGATTTTTGGGAAGAGAGGGGGGGAAGGGGCGGTTGAAATACTCGCGGATCAGGGGGATGAGGTTCCCCTGCTGATACAGCTCGCAGTTCCCCGCGTTGCAGGCCAGCACGATCCCGTTTTCAGGGCAGATCCAGATGTTTTGTCCCAGCATGCCGTTGCAAAGCAGGCTGTTGCCGTCCTCGGCCACCCAGATCTGGAAGCCGTAGCTGTAAGCGCCCAGCTTTTGGGGGGTCTTTTTGTGGGGGTAGCACATCTTGTCGATCCATGCTTCGTCGATCAGGCGGCGGCCGCGGTAAAGCCCGCGTGAAAGGATCAGCTCCCCGAGCTTCAGCATATCCGAGGGGGCGAGGAACAGACCCCACCCGCCCTTGGTGATGCCGCGGGGACACCTTTCCCACACGATATCGTCAATGCCGAGGGGCTCAAACAGCCGCGGGCGCAGATAATCGGGCAGCGACCGGCCGCTGATCCGCTCAATGACCGCGGAGAGCATATAGGTATTCATGCTGTTGTAGGCGAAGGAGGTTCCCGGGGTGAAGGTGGGGATCGAATCGAAGAAGGAGCGGATCCAATCCTCGCTCGTGACCGACCCCGGCTCCGCGAACGGAACGCCGCTGGACATCGAAAGCAGGTGACGGATGGTGATCAGCTTGCTTTTGCCGCCGTACAGCGGGGGCAGCTTATCGGGGAAAAGGGTATAAAGCGGGGTATCGAGCGAAAGCTTCCCCTCGCCGATGAGAAGCCCCGTGGCAAGCCCCGTGACCGTCTTACAGACCGAGTGTGTCAGGTGGCGCACCGTCAGATCGTATCCCGGGGCGGCGACCGCCAGGATCGGCTTTCCGAAGCGGGAGATCGAAAGCGTGTGAAGCGCGATCCCACGGTCGCTCTCCAGCGCCTCCAAAAATTCCTGCAGATAAGCGGAAGAGAGGCCGACCTCCTCGGGGCGGCAGCGCACGGCGGGCGGCTCGGCCCGCTTAGCGATACGAAGCTTTTGCGGCACGAAGGGAACCTGCGTTCCGTCGGTGCTTCCGCGCACGAAAACGCGATACAGCAGCGAAAGCGCGCGGCGTTGTCTCTTAAGCTCCATTGTATCCCCTCCTTTATAGGTCTATACGTGATTCTTTATTATTATTGTATCACCGTCATCCGAAAAAAACAAGCGACGAAAGAAGAAAAAAGCAAAAAGAAGCGAGATTTCCGCGCGCGGGAAGGACAAGGGGTTACCGCAGGGGCGGCCATTGGCCGTCCGCCTTATAAAAAAGAAGATCCATAGATCTTCTTTTTTTCGTTTATTTTATTCGAAGGCCCTTCGGATAATGGTTTTTGGCGACCCCGTTTGAGACCTTCACCCCGCCAAGCGGTACGCCGCAGCACAAAAGGGCGGCAAACCCGCGCAAGGACTCGCAAGGGAGGGTCTCGCCGCGCAGATACGCGTAAAGCCCGTCGCTTTCCAACGAAAGGTCAAGCCTTTGGTAAAAGGTGCTTCCCTTGGCCGAGAAAAGATGGTGATGCGGCAAAAAGAGCTTGCCGCGCAGCTCCCCAAGGCAAACGCCGCTGCGGATCACCCCTTTTGGCGGAAGGGGGAGCGCCGCGGGGGAAAGAAGCTCCTCTCCCAAAAGAGCAAGAGGGCCGATCGCCTCGCGCGGCAAAAGCTCGCCAAGGGCCATTCGTACCGTTTCCTCATTCTTTTTCGGGAGCGGGCGGCGGGTATCCTTGTAAAGAAGCCCGCCTTCCCCGCCCGCCGTGCGGCGAAGGAGGGCGATAAACTGCCCTTCTCCGGGGCTTTTATGCGGATAAAAGCGGCGGCAAAGCGAAAGATCAACGGCATCCGAAAGCGAAAGCCCGGGGGAGGTGACCGTGGCGACCGCCTCGCTGACCGGAAGCAAAGAAAAATCGGGGTGGGTCCGCAGGAACCAAAGGACGTTCTCCTCGTTTTCCTCGGGCGCGAAGGTGCAGGTCGAATACAGGAGATAGCCCCCCTCGCGCACGGTTTTCGCGGCGTGATCCAGGATCATCCGCTGTCTTTCGGCGCAAAGAAGGATCGCTTCGGGGCTCCATTCCTCGCGGGCCTCGGGGTATTTGCGGAACATCCCCTCGCCCGAGCAGGGGGCGTCTACCACCGTAAGATCGAAGAAGCGATCGAAAAGCGAGGCGATCGCCTCGGGCCCCTCGTTCATCACCACCGTGTTCTCTTGCCCCAGCCGCTCGACGTTACCGAGCAGGGTCATCGCGCGGGAGCGGACGTATTCGTTGGAGACCAAAAGACCGCTCTCTCCGATCCTTTCGCTCAGCTGGCCGCTTTTGCCGCCGGGGGCGGCGCAAAGATCAAGCACGCGCATGCCCGCCTTCAGGGGGGCGGCCTCGACCGCCGCCATGGCGGAGGGATCCTGCATATAATACATGCCCGCGTGGTGGTGCGGCAGGTTTCCCGCCCGCTCCCCCTCGGGGATCAGATACCCCCCTTCGGCAAAGGGGAGCGGGTCAAGCGAAAAGGGGAGAAGCGAAAGCAGGCGCTCCCCCTTGATCTTTTTTTGATTGACCCGCAGAGCATGGCGGGCGGGGGCGTTCAGCGTTTCGCGAAAGGCGTCGTATTCTTCGCCCAAAATAGGCTTCATTCGTGAAAGAAACTTGTCAATCATTCGGTTTTCTCCTCCCGCACGGCGGAAAGCGCCGCGCGGTAATCCGCCTCGCTGTACGCAAGAGTAAGCGCGTCAAGCAGCGCGTTCGGCGAAAGGTCGGGCGGCAGCGAAAGGGCGCGGCAAAGCGTCTCTCGCCGATGGGCGCTTCCCTCGCCCCCCAGAAGCCCGTCGGCATACAGGTCCGCCTTCGTAAGCGAAAGGCCCTTCCCCCGCGGCGTATCTCCGAAGAAGGGGCGAAGCAGCGAAAGAAGCGTTTCGTTATCCATCCCCTCGACCCCAAGGAGCCCTGCCTTGCCCGCGGTCCTTTTTCGCTTTTCCTTGCCCCGGACGGCGGGGATATACAGATGAAAGACCTTCTCCTTCGGCAGGCATTCGGAAAGAAAGGAGCGGATCTGGCGGCCGCCGCCGTCGCTGTCGGTAAGAAGGATCACCCCACCCCCGGCGGCCAGGCGCCGCAGGAAGGCGACGCGGTCCGCGCGGTTAAAGACCGAAAAGCCGCCCAGCGACACGACCCTTCCCGAGATAAGGCTGTCAAGCTTGATTTTGTCGTATTTCCCCTCAACGAGGATCGGCAGCGAAACGCTTGGCTTTTCCATCAGCTTTTTCCTTTCTTCTCGCCCTCGCAAAGACCCGCCCCTTGAAGCGGGCAGGCGTGGCAGGCGGGATTTTTGGCGGTACAGACCTCCCGTCCGAAAAGGACCAGGCGGTGGCAGAAATCCGAGGAGTTCATCCCCTCCAAAAGCGGGGTGAGCGTCCGCTCGGTCAGAAGCGGGTCGCGGCAGCCCTTCGGGGTGAAGGCAAGGCGCGAGGAAAGGCGGATGCAATGCGTGTCGGCAACGACCGCGGGCAGCCCGAACAGGTCGCCGCGCAGAAGGTTGGCGATCTTGCGGCCGACCCCCGGCAAAAGCAAAAGCTCGTCCATATCGCGGGGAAGCACGCCCCCGAATCGCTCGCAGAGCATCCGGCAGGCGCCGATCAGGTCCTTTGCCTTGGTGCGGTACAGCCCGCAGGAGCGGATATATCCCTCCAGCTCCGCTTGATCGGCTTCGGCCAAATCGGCAGCGGTGGGATAGCGCGCGAACAGCGGCCCCGCCACAAGATTGACGCGCGCGTCGGTGCATTGGGCGGAAAGCCGCCCCATCACCAAAAGCTTGTAGGGATCGCCCCCGTACGATAGGGCACAGACCGCCTCGGGATACAATTCTTCCAGAAGCGAAAAGAGCCGCTTCATTTTTTCTTTCTTTTGGGGGCTTACCCGTTTTTTTGTTTTTTCAGCCATTCGTAACCTCGCATAAAAGCCTGTCTAAAAGGCGGGTGGGGAGCCCGACGACGTTGTCGTACGCCCCCTCGATCGAAAGGACCAGGGCCCCGCCAAGGCCCTGGATGCCGTAGGCACCCGCCTTGTCCATCGGCTCGCCGGTCCTGACGTACGCCAACGCCTCCTCGAGGTCAAAGGCGCGGAAGCTAACGGCGGTGGTATCGACCTCGCAAAGCAGGCGCCCCTCGCACAGCACCGCGACCCCCGTATGCACGTGGTGCGTCCTGCCCGCAAGCGAAAGAAGCATCGAAAGCGCGTCGGCTTCATCCTTCGGCTTGCCAAGGGTCCGCCCGTCAAGGTCGACGACCGTATCGGCGGCGATCAGGACCCCACCTTTTTGCAAAAGGGCGCGCCCCGCCTCGGCCTTCCTTCGCGCGATCGTAAGCGCCCCCTCGCGCGGGCCGATCCCCTCGGGCAGGCTTTCGTCGATATCGGTGGGAAAGACCGAAAAGGAAAGCCCCATTTTTTCGCAAAGCTCGCGCCGTCGGGGCGAAGCGGACGCCAAAAGGATCGGCCGCTTATCGGCCGAAAAGGCGTAGGGGGTGTTGTCTTGTTCGGTAAAAAAGCTCATCTTATTTTCCAATGCGGCGGACAGCGCCGACAAGGGGCAAGCCCCGCTTGGCGGCGGTAAGCACCGCTTCACATTCTCCTTCGTTTTCGATCGTAAACAGATAATGCTCACGCAAAATTCCCGCTGCCGCAAGCGCCTTTGGCTTATCGCCCATATAGGTGGGAACGCTGTTCAGAATGTAATTGCGGTGGGGATATACGCGCATAAGCGGAAATTCCACGCGGCGGCGGTCGGAAAGCGCGGTGTGGCCGCAGGCGGCGCAGCCGCCGTTCTCGCGGATGAAGCAGCGCTCGGTCACCATAAGCGGGATACGCCCGTAGGTCAGCACCCGCCCCGCCCGAAGCGAGGAAAGGGCGCCGAGCGTAAGCTCGGGCGAGAGGATGGCGTCGGGTACCTCCGCGCGCATCAGCTCGGCAAGGCTTTCGCGGTTGGTGATGTTCATTCGAAAATCCCCCAGCGGGATAAGCCCCGCCTCCTTGGCAAGGGCGATCGCCCCCATTTGCGGGCAAAGGGCGTATTTTACCCCCTTGCTCTCGGCTTTCTGTAAAGCTTCCTTTACGGCATCCAGCTCGCTCGGCATAAAGACGGGCGGCAGGGCGACCCCCTCGGGTGTGGGAAGGCTGTCAAACCCCTCTTCCAAAAGCGGGTAAAAAACAGCGTCGAAGAAGTCCGCTTTTCGGATCGGCTTCACCTGTTGCGGCAATAGGCACAGCGCCGTGCGGCGGGGAAGCTCGCCTGTCGCCTTCGGTGGCGTTTTTTCGTAAAGCGGCGCGGGCATTGGCGAACGGGAGCTGTCGCAAAACGCCTCGATCGCGCGGCGGCGTAGGGCATTCAGCGCCCCCATCGGCAGAAAGAGCCCCCCGTCAAGCGTGACCGAAAGCTCCTCCTCCGCCAGCGAAAGAAAGCTCCCGCCCATCTTGCAAAGCTGCCGCCGAACGGTTCCCTCGTTCAGGGGGGCCGCCTCGGCGGGGGTCGGGGTATCGCCCGTGACCGTTATGCTTCTTCCTTCTCCCGTCAGCGTAAGGGTGGCAGGCTTGCCCGTTTGGATAACGGCCTCGCCCCTTACCGCCCGACGGGCGGGCAAAAAGGGCGTCTCCTCGGCGGCGGCGCGGCTTCTTTCCTTGTCCGCCTCGCTGCGGGTGCCGAGCATGGGCAGGCGGTGTCTTCCCGTATAATAGCCGTCGGTAAATCCACCGCGGCAAAAGAGGACGGAAAGCCGCTCCTTTTCCTCGGCGGTGGCCGCCCTTCCTTCGTCCAGAAGGCGGCGGTAGATCGAGGTGACCCCATATACGTACGAGGGGGATTTCATGCGCCCCTCGATCTTTAAGGAGGCGACCCCCGATTCGATCAGCGAGGGGATATGGTCGGCAAGCGAAAGATCCCGAAGGCTTAAGGGGTAGCGGCCGTTGTAGGGCAATCGGCAGGGCTGGGCGCATTCGCCGCGGTTGCCGCTTCGCCCGCCGACGAGCGAGGAAAAGAGGCATTGCCCCGAATGGCAAACGCACAGCGCGCCGTGCAGAAAGACCTCGACCTCGCTTTTGGCGCTCTCAACGAGGGAGCGGATATCGGTAAGCGACATCTCCCGCGCCGCCACCACCCGTTTGGCCCCCCGCTCAAAATAAAAATCGGCGGTCGGTCGGTTATGCGTGAAGGCCTGGGTCGAGGCATGGATCGGAAGATCGGGCAGATGCCTTCGCAAAAGTGCCATCACCCCAAGGTCGGCAACGATCACGGCGTCTGCCCCCGCGTTTCGTACGAGCGTGGCGTAGGAAAGAAGCGCGGGAAGCTCTCGGTCATAGATAAGGGTATTCAGCGTAACATACACCTTCACCCCGTGAAGGTGGGCGTAGGAAATGGCCGAAGAAAGGGCCTCGTCGTCAAAATTCTTGGCAAAGGCGCGGGCGTTAAAGCGGCCGCCGAGATAAACGGCGTCTGCCCCCGCCGAAACGGCGGCGTACAGCGCCTCGACCCCGCCGGCGGGCGCCAAGAGCTCCGGTAGTGCGGTGCTTCTTCTCATAGACCCCTCCTTGAATTTTTTGTAACGCTTGACATTTTCACGTATTTTTTGTACAATATTCTTGTCGCGCGAAAGGCCTTTTCGCGCGCGCCGTCTTTATTATATTATAAATTGAGGAAAAAGAAAAGAGAAAAGTGAAAACTTTTCGGAAGGAGCGATCATGACAGAGGAAGAAAGCTTTAACGGCGCCGCGTACGGCGTAGAAAAGAAGGCCGAGGGGAAAAACTTTCTCCTTCGCCGCCTCGTGCTTGTCGGTATGCTTGCCTTTTCGGTCGGGTATATCCTGCTGTTCACCGTGGTCTTAACGATGCCCGTGGTCATTGCGATCCTGCCGGTCATCTGGCTGATCTTTTATCCCTTCTTCATGCGCTTTTTCACCTACGATTGCGAATACCGCCTGGAGCATGGGGAGCTTTTCTTTGAAAGGCTTTATAAAAACAAAAAGCGCAAAAAGCTCTTTTCGGTGGTCCTTAAGGAGACCGAGCGGATCGCCCCGCTTACCGGCAGCCTTGCGGACAGGGGCTACGACCGGATCCTGGATATGCGCGGCAGCGTAAAGAGCCCCGATTCGTATTTCCTTACCTACCGTAAGGGGGATAAGAATATCGCCGTTTGCTTTGAGGCGACCCAAAAAATGGTACGCCTGATGGCGCACTATAACCCCCGTACCGTCGTATCCAAGGAGCTGCGGTATTGAGAAAGGGACAAGCGCTTCCCCGCCTGTGGCTGGCCCCTCTGGCGGGCTATAGCGACGCCGCGATGCGCCGCGTTTGCTTCTCGCTTGGGGCCGAGGGCGCCGTCAGCGAGATGATCTCGGCAAAGGCGGTCGTTTACCGCGACAAAAAAACCGTGGCGCTCGGCCGCCTGTTTTGTGACGAGGGGCCGGTCTTTATCCAGCTATTCGGGAGCGAGCCTGCCATTATGGCCGAGGCGGCTTCTATGATCGCAAGCGGGTATTGCGGTGAGCTTTTGCCATCGGGGATCGACGTCAATATGGGCTGTCCCGTTCCGAAGATCACAGGGAACGGCGAGGGGAGCGCGCTTATGAAAAGCCCCGCGCTCTGCTATGACATTCTTCGCGCCATGCGCGCCGCCCTTCCCGATCTGCCGCTTTCCTGCAAATTCCGCGTGGGGTGGGACGAAAACAGCCAAAATGCCCTTGAGGTCGCGAAGGCCGCCGAGGAGGCGGGGGTAGACCTTCTCTTCATGCATGGCAGGACCAAGACCGCCATGTACGGGGGGACGGCCGATTGGGAGAGCATCGCACGGGTCGCCGGGGCCGTGTCGGTCCCGCTGATCGGGAACGGCGATATCACGAGCGCTGATGTTGCAAAGGAACGTTTACAAAATTACGGCGCATACGGCGTAATGATCGGGCGCGGAGCGGTTGGAAACCCCTTTTTGTTCCGCGAGATCAAAGCCCTGTTAAGGGGCGAGACTGCCGCCCCGCCAAGCATCGGGGAAAGGATCAAAACCGCCCTTTATCAGCTGTCGCTTTCGGTGGAGGAAAAGGGGGAAGCGGTCGCCGTGCGCGAATGCCGCAAGCAGATCGCCTCCTATCTTGCGGGGCTGCCGCGCGTCGCCGCCGCCCGCGCCGCCATCCATGCGGCCGAGAGCTTTGCGGCAGTCAAGGAAATTTTAGAGGGCTTTTTGCCCGAAAAATAAAAAGAGCAGAACCGTAGCGTGATACTCCAAGCGGAGTATTCACGCTACAACTATGATTGCCCTTACGGGCAAGTTATAGAGTTATGAGATGCTTCGTATCGTTATAATTGGCTTCGCCAAGTTTTAGGTTACAAAGGCAATCATATCATAACGCTTGCCGTGCAAGCTCATAACGGGGAGCGAAGCGAACCTCATAACTCTAAACTAAACGAACAGAAAAAAGAGCAGAACCTTAGTTCTGCTCTTTTTTTATTTTTTGGTCAATTCCTTATAAAAAGCATACGCGTTAAGGCCGCTTACGACAAGGCATACGCCGGTAAGGCAGAGGGACACGATGCTTTTGACGGGGATATTCACCGTGTAAAGCCCAAAATTACCGAGGATCTTATACAGAAGGATCGGCAAATAAAGGGCCAACAGGAGATATTCCCGCTTGTAGTAAGGAAAGGTCGCGGCCCCCGCCTTCTTAAAGAGCTTTTTGCTGACGATAAACAGCACGACTCCGCCGTGCATCAGAAGCAGCACGAGGAAGAAGAGCGGAAAGCTGACGAACTGTAAAAGACAGATAAAGCCGAAGGTGAAAAGAATGGCGAGAAGAAAGAGGATATACGCCGTTCGGATTTCCTTTTGCATCGCTTACCCTTCCTTTTTCACAAGATGGCAGGCCACGTAATGCCCCTCTTCGATCTCCACCGTCTCGGGCTGGACCGTAAAGCACTTCTCGGTCGCCCTCGGGCAACGCTGGCAGAAGCGGCAGCCCTTCGGGGGATCGATGGGGCTGGGGATATCACCCTCCAGATGGATCCGCTCCCGCTTGTTATCCACGTCCACGTCCAGCACCGCCGAAAGCAGCGCCTGGGTGTAGGGATGAAGCGGGTTCTTGTAGATCAGCTCGGTCTTGCCGCTTTCCATCATCTTTCCAAGGTACATGACCGTCATATGCGTGCAAACGGTCTTGACAACGGCGAGGTTATGCGAGATGAAAAGATAGGTCATCCCGATCTCCTTTTGCAGGCGCATCAGAAGATTTAAGATCTGCGCGTGGACCGAAACGTCAAGGGCCGATACCGGCTCGTCACATACCAGAAAATCGGGATTGAGAATGATCGCGCGGGCAATGCCGATACGCTGGCGCTGACCGCCCGAGAAATCCGAGGGATGGCGGTGCAGGTCCCGTTCGGAAAGACCGACGAGCTTCAGAAGCTCAACGACCCGCGCTTCGACCTCCTCCTCGGTATAGCCGCCGCGGATACGCATCGGCTCTCCGATGATCTTGGAAACGTCCCAACGGGGGTTCAGCGACGAATAGGGATCCTGAAAGACCATCTGCATGGAGCGGCGAAGCTCCTTGAATTCGGCCTTCTTGACCCCGAAAAGGTCGCGCCCCTTGAAATAGACGGTACCGCTCGTCGGCGATACCATGCCGAGCATGGCGTTGGCCAGCGTCGATTTACCGCAGCCCGATTCCCCGACAAGCCCGTAGGTCTCTCCGGGGTAGATCGAAAGCGTCATATCCGATACGGCCTTGACCGATTTTTTCTTGGCAAAGGGTATGCCACCCGTTACCGGGAAATGCACCGAAAGGTTCTTGACCTCGACAAGCGGCTTCTTTTCCTCCGCGGCCACCTCGGCGGTTACGGTCAAATCTTGTTCACTCATGGTCCTCCCCCTTTCTCAGCGGATGATGGCAGCGAACACAGCGCCCGGGCGCGATCTCCTTAAGCGTGGGCATCTTTTCGCGGCATTCGTCGGTCGCGTACGGGCAGCGCGGATGGAAATAGCAGCCCTTCGGCTTGAACATGGGGTGCGGGACCGAATCGGGGATCTGAATAAACTCGTGATGATCGTCCGAAAGCTTCGGAATGGCACCCAAAAGCCCCTCGGTATAGGGATGGTAGGGCTTCTTGAAAAGGTCATAGGCGGGAGAGGTCTCTACGATCTTGCCCGCGTACATAACGTAGATGCGGTCGGCCATGTTGGCAACGATACTAAGGTCGTGCGTGATAAGAAGCAACGAGGTCCCGTGCTTCTTCTGCATATCCGAAAGCACGTCCAGCACCTGCGCCTGAATGGTGACGTCGAGGGCGGTCGTCGGCTCGTCCGCGATAATGAGATTCGGCTGGCAGGCAAAGGCCATCGCAATAAGGACCCGCTGGCGCATACCGCCCGAAAGCTGATGCGGGAAGTCCTTATAGCGCTGCTCGGGAGAGGGAACGCCAACCAGCGAAAGGGCCTTGATGGTATGCTCCTTCGCTTGCTTGCGGGTAAGCTTTTGGTGGCGGATAAAGACCTCGTCGATCTGCTTGCCGACCGTCATGACCGGGTTTAAGGCGGTCATTGCGTCCTGGAAGATCATCGACATGCGGCTTCCGCGGATCGATTGCATCTTCTTTTCGGGCAGGTCCTTTAATTCCTCGCCCTCCAGCTTCAATTCGTCCACCGAGATAAGAGCCGGGGGGGAGCTGAGTAGCTTCATGATCGAAAGAGAGGTCATGCTCTTTCCGCAGCCCGATTCGCCGACGAGCGCCACGCACTCGCCCTCGTTGATATCGAGGTCAACTCCCTCGACCGCGCGAATGATCCCCATCTCGTTGGGGAAGATGACCTTAAGGTTGCGCAGCTTCAGTACGTTCTTCGCTTTGTCCATCGCACAAATCCTCCCCTTCCTCGGTTTCATTCATCGAATCGAATACCTCCTGGATATAGCTTCCGTTGAGGTGCTTAAAGATCTTGTAAACGCTGCTCGTTTGCTTCATCTTCGGGTTAAAGACCTCCTCCATCGCCACGCCGATGCGCATAAAGGCAAAGACCGCGAGGAAGATCCCGATACCGGGGGCGATGATCCACCACCAGTGACCGAAGAGCATGGCGCCGCCGCTTTGTACCTCGGCCAGCATTTTACCCCAGCTGATCGCCGTGGGGTCACCAAGCCCTAAGAAGCTGAGTCCTGCCTCGGCGACCATGATACCGGCGCTCGTCAGCGCCGTCGACATGATCAGCAGGTTGGAAACGCCCGGCAGGATATGCTTCATCATGATATGCATGCGGGAGGCGCCCGCCAGCTCCGCCGCCTTGACGTAGTTGCTGTTTTTCAGCACCAAGGTCTGCGAGCGGATAACACGGGAAAGCCCCTGCCAGCCGAAGATGGTGAAGATAAAGACGATCATCCCGTAGCTCTTCCCGAACAGGTTGGTAAGAACGATGGTAAGCGGAAGCGTCGGGATGACCAGCATCACGTCGACCACACGCATGATGGCGGTGTCTACCCAGCCCCCGACGTACCCCGAAAGAATACCCATAAAGGCACCGAGGAAGCAGGTGAGAATACCGGTCAGAACACCGATCGAAAGCGAAACGCGTGAGCCGTAGACCAGCATACTGAAAATATCCTGGCCCGTCGAGATGGTGGTGCCGAGGGGATGCTCCCAGCTCGGCGAAAGGCCCTTTTCGCTACGCTCGGTGACGTCATAAGGGTCAAAGGGCGCGATCAGCGGCGCAAAGACCGCCATAATGACGAGGAACGCCAGAAGGATAAGCCCAACGCGGCCCTTCGGGCGGCGCCAGAGCTTCGCGATAAATTTCCCGGTCCCGATGCCGGCCGCCTTCAGGTGCCGCCAGAAGCCGAGCCCGAAGGCCTTGAGGGCCCCGGGGGTCGCCTTGGCGATACGCACGGTCGTCCCGGGGATCGCACGGAAGAAGCGGACGGTCGCCGACGGGGCCGCCTTGCAAACGGCGATAAATCCACGGGAGAATTTCTTGCAACCGCAGGCTGCCTTTTTAGCGAAGCGAACGCATCTCGACGGCAACGCTTTAAAGAAAGCGACGAATGCGCGGCCAACCTTTTTGCAGCCGTTGGCGATCCTTTGACCAAAGGCCTTTAAGGAAGAAAGCATCTTATTCATCATCTGCGCCCTCCCTTCGCCGCGGCACGCGGATCAATTAAGCAATAGCAAAGGTCGGTAATGAGGTTCGCGACCAGGGCAAAGGTCGAAAGGAAGAGCATGATCCCCATCATCAGCGGGTAATCGTTGCTGTTGTTCGCCTCCAGGAACAGCGTGCCCATACCGTTCCAGTTAAAGATCTGCTCAATGACGACGGCACCGCCGATCAGGCCGCTGATGCTCATACCGAGGTTGGTGACGATCGGCAATATAGCGTTGCGGAGCGTGTGCTTATAAAGCACGGTGCTGGTCGAAAGACCCTTGGAGCGGGCGGTTAAGATAAAGTCCTCGCCCGAGACCGCGATCACGCTGTTACGGGTCGACTGCGCGTAGCTGACGATCGAGCCGATCGACATACTGAGGATCGGCAAAGCGGCGTTGTAGAACACCCGCTTGATCGCTTCCCACGACCAATCAAACCCCGCGACCATGTTGGGGTCGGTGTAGGCAGGGAACCATTCCCATTCAAAGCCCATGTAGAGAATAAAGATCAGGGCGATGAAGAAGGCGGGAAGGGCGGTCGTGAAGGTCGAGGCGTTCATCAGGATAAGGTCTGGCCAGCGCCCCCTTCGCCAGGCGGCAAAGGCGCCGAACAGAACGCCGAGCAGAACGCCGATCAGCATCGTGCTGACCGAGAGGACCAGCGTCCACGGAATGCGCTCGAAAATAAGGTCGATGACCTTCGGGGAGCCCGATTTGAAGGAGGTCCCGAGGTCGCCGTGGAAGAGGTCGTTTACGTAGTTTAAGTATTGCTGGCCGGTCGAAACGTCAAAGCCGTATTGCTTACGCGTTAAGGCCTTGACCGCCTCGTAGGCGTCGTCATCCATGTTGCCCTGGGGCGGATAATAACGCTCGGCCGGGTCGTCTACCCCGATGCGGGGAATGAAAAAGTTCAGGGTCAGAACGACAAAGAAGATCACGATCGTATAGAAGATACGACGAATTACATATCCTTTTGACATAATGCCCCCCTTACTGAACTCTCTTTAGGTTCTGCAGCGACTCGGTGCTGAAGCAGGTGCCGCCCGCCGGCGCGATCCAGCCGGTGTAACGGTCACACCGCGCGACCGAAACGATGTTCGAGCAGTACAGCGGGATCTTGTAATACTGCCCGGCCACGTCGGTCTGAATCTCCTTCAGAAGCTCGTATTTTGTGTTGCGGTTGATGGTGGTCCTCATACGGTCGATCTTCGCTTTCAGGGCGGGATCCTGCAGGCGGCCGTAGTTCGAGGATTTGCCGAGATTGACAAAGTGCGAATTCATCATGATATCGGCCGTCGAGGCGGTGAAGGATACCCCCTGCAGCGTCATATCGAATTTACCCGAATAAAGGTAGGTGTTCTCGGGCGTGCTTCCCTTGGGGGCGTATTTGACCTCGATCCCGATCTTTTGCAGCTGGACCTGCAAAAAGCTGATCAGGTCCTGCTCCCCGGGGGAGCCGAGGATCTCGTAGCAGACCCGCTTGCCCTCGTAAAGGCGGTAGCCCTCGCCGTCCTTTTCGGGACAGATCGCGTCAAGCAGGCGGTTGGCCTCGGCAATGCGGGCCGTGTAATCGTTTCCGAGGATGTTATGCGCCAGGGGATTGTAGATATCGACCTGGGTCGAGGAAACAAGCCCCATGCTGAAGGTCGAGGCGGCGCCACCCTGCACGTTCTTGATCAGGTTTTCCTGGTCGATCGCGAGGGCGATCGCCTTACGGAAATTGACGTTTCCGAAAAGCGAACGCAAGGGGGTCATCTGCTCGGTGGTCGGGTTGAGGTTCAACACCAGCGTTTCGGCGTAGGTGCCGTCCGAGCGCAGGGTCACGATATCCTCTTCCTTCTCAAAGAGCGGGCTGTAGTTCGGGTTGACCGAGGAATCCAGAACGTCGATATAGCCGTTCAGGATCGAGAAGATCGCGACGTTCTGCTCCTGATACAGGATGAACTTCAGCTTGTCGACCTTATAAAGATAGTCGTCGCCGTCCTTTAAGTGGTAATCCTCGCGGCGGTCCAGCACGATGACCTGGGCGTTGGAGTGCGCCGTATCCAGCGTGAAGGGCCCGCAGCCGACGGGATTCATGTAAAGATTTTTCAAGGCCTCGCTCGGGTCGGTGCTGTTGACCTGCTCACGCGCGTCAAGGTCGGGATTGTTGACGATGGGGCCGTACAGATGCTCGGGCAGGATCAGGACCGTGGTAAAGAGCGAGGTGATGGCGCCCAGCACCTTTTTGGTATGCAGATAGATGACCGTATCCTCCTCCCCCTCGGCGAAGGTATATCGACCGGGGTTTTTGGCGGTATACAGGCCGGTCTTCGTGCGCGTGCCCGACTGATACTCGTGATAGAGGTCGGCGACCCACGCAAGAGCCCCCGCGTGGTTCGAGCGCGTGTTGTCGGCGCACAGGTCGAAGGAGAAGTATACGTCCTCGACCGTAACGGGCGTGCCGTCGCTCCAGGTCGCGTTGTCGTAGAGGGTGACCTTCACGGGAATGTAGGCGCCGCTTGAGCCGTAATAGCGCTCCAGGGCGTCGTAATCGACCTTGCCGTCCTCGGTTACGAGCGGGGTCTTCCCGTCGGGCGCGATGTAGCACCATTCCTTCGCGAGATTCGGCAGAAAATCGCCGGTCGCGTCATCCTGCGAGAAAAGCGTGCTGTAGACCATGCTGGAAATGGTGGGGGCGATGCCGTCCCGCGATTGCCAGGGCATGTAGGAGGAGGGGAACGAGGTCCCCACGTGCCCGATATACAGCGTGTCGCTTTGGTCGTTCATTCTTTCCTTGCTCGCGCCGCCGCAGCTGCTCATCAGGGGAAGCAGCATCGCAAGCAGACAAAAGAGCGCGAGAATTTTTTTCAAGCTTCGCATAATAACTCCGTTTTTTGAAGATTCGGGAAAAAAGCAAAATGACCGTAGATGGACCACGGTCAGTTTGCGTTTATACAATTAACCGATGGGGGGGAACTGCATCTTGGCGCCGAAGCCTTCCTTCGTGGCGCTGTTGTCGTACACCTCTTCGATGCGGAATACGTAAGCGGGATAGCTGAGCCAACGGTTCATATCGGGGCTGTGATAAACGTCGTGCTGGGCGTTGATGAACTGCTGATAGATCTCACGCTTGCCGCTTTCGGTCTCGTCGTGGATCTCCATCTTGCCGCGCACCTCGTAGGAGATCATCGGGGGCTGGTAGAAGAGGATGGTCGCCTCGGGATTGGCCTTGTAGTTACGGTAGCTGTGATCCTTCGCCATCTCGAGCGAGCCGATGCAGCTGAAGTCCACACGGTGCTGCGCCTCGGGGCCGTACATGTACTTGACAAGCAGGCCAAGGCCGCGCTTCGAGTATTCCTTATCCTCGGGATCGTAGGACTTGATATGCTCAATATACGCTTCGAGGGTCTCCTCCAGATACTCGGGCTTGGGCATAAAGCCGATGCCCTTGATGCTGGCGTTAAGACCGGCGGGGCCGTAGGAAATAAGGGCGGGATCGTGCGAGCAGAAGCTGAGGAAGACCTTCTCCTTGCTCATCTCCACGCCGTTATAAATGTTCATAACGGTTTGCGCGCGGGTACGGAACGCCCAGTTGAAAAAGAATTCGGATGATTTCATAATGTGTCTCCTTTACATACACGGATCTTGCCGTATTTTTTCCTATTATATCATAAATAAAGCCTCGCTGTCAACCGAAAAAGCGATATTTCTCTCTCTTTTTCCCACTTTTATACAATGAAGCGGAAAAACTTTTGCTTAGTAAAGCAATTTCGCTTGACAAAAGGAAAGTTTCGTTATATAATAAAAAACAGACCTAATCCTATTGGCGAGAGTAGGTTCAAAAAAACATACTTTGGAGGAAAACATGAAAAAATTTACCGCTCTTCTTCTGACCGTTCTGATGTGCCTTTCCTGTTTGCTCGTCAGCTGCGGCCCCACCGAGCCCGGTGATACCACCACCGCGCCCGTAACCACCACCGAAACGCCCGCCAATCCCGCGATCGCCGCGATCGCCGGCGACTACCTGCTTGACGCCAAGCCCTTTGGCATGGCCATGTCCTGGTACGTCCGTATCAACGCCGACGAGACCTTTAAGATCTCGACCAAGCGCGATTTTTCGGTGGATAAGGGCCACGGCGCCGTGACCGAAAGCAACGGCACCTTCGTTTTTGTTTATTCGGACGGCACGGCCAACGAGCCGAAGACTGCGACCTTCACGGTCGTTGACGGCAACCTCGTCTTCTCGACCGCCGTTCCGGTCGGCGCCGCCACCGTCTCTTCCAACGAGGCGGAGAACCCCGTGACCGCCTTCACCATGGCGCACGAGGAGCTGTTCGGCGAGTACGTCGGCACCTACGAAAAGCAAAGCGCGATGGGTACGACCCTTTACGAGTACTCCCTCGTTCTTGCGGCCGGCAGAAAGTACACCTTCACCAGCTCCTTCACGATGGAAGGTACCACCTACACGCTGGTCGAGACCGGTTCCTTCGCGATCGACGGCACCACCTTCACCATCACCCCCAAGACTATGGATAAGGGCATGGGTGCCGGCGTTGAAGCCGTTACGGTCGATCCCATCTCCGGTACGCTGGAGAACGGCGTGATCACCGCCGCCTTCCAGCCTTCCTTCGCGACGTTTGGCGCCCGGTATGAATGCACGGCGCAGAAGGCTACCACCGCCGAGGTCGCGGGTATTTATGCCGGACAGAAGGTCGCTATGGGCGGCGCGATGGTGACGCAGCTCTCGATCCAGCTCGATAAATTCGGCGGCTATCAGTACGTTGCCGTTTCGATGGCCGGCGGCGCTATGGGCGGCGGTATGCCCGGTATGTCCGAGCCCAGCCTGTACGGCGAGCAGGGCACCTTTACCTTTACCGATAACGAGATCGTTCTCACCAAGACTCACGACTTTAATCCCATGGATTCCGAGGCGGAGCCTACGCCCATCACCGGCGAGGCAACCCCCGTCACCCTCACCCGCGGCGCGCTGTCTGTCAGCGGCTCCTTCCCGACCGCCGGCCCCGCCACCGAAGCAACGCTGTATCACGAATCGATCCTGACGCTGAGTTCGAATGATATCTTTACCGCCGAGTGCACCGCCGAAGAGGCTGCCGACGGCGTTGCCAGAACCGCTGAGCTTACCCTGAACGTCGATGCGACCTTCAAAATCCAGATCAAGGTTGATGACGCGGCCGTTTACACCGTAGAAGGCAGCTTCACGGTTTCCAAGAACCCCATGACCGGCACGCAGCTCAGCCTTACCCTCGCCGATGAAAGCGCCACGCTCGTCGGTATGGTCGCAGACGGTATGATCAACATCACCGGTGTTCCGGTCGACGGCAACGGCACCGAGATCAGCTTCGGCTTCTCGAGATAATTCACATTCCCCGCACATAAAGAAAAAAGAGCAGAATTCTGCTCTTTTTTCTTTATGGACGGCAAAGCCGTTTTTGCAAAGCAAGACCAAAGGGATCGGTGAATTTGCAGGGCTTCGATGCCCCGGGATACGGTAGGGGCGGCCATTGGCCGTCCGTCATTTTGTCGCCCTTTACAAATGCTCAATGCCCGAGCGAATGGCGCTTTCCATGCTCGGCTTTTCGGAAAAGACGCGGCCCTTATCCTCAAGGGCCTCGAATTCTTTGTAATAAAGACGGCCGTATTCATGCTGCGAGGCGGCCGAGAAATGCAGCATATCGGGGTTCGACAGAAGATGGCTGCCGCGGGCTAAGCCGATCATTTTTTCTTCCTCGGCGATCTGCCGCATCGCGGAATTGATCAGCGAATAGTTCTTATATTCCTCCGAATAGGTATTGTTCACAAGATAAGCCCCCAGCTCCCCGATGATAAAGGGGACCTCGTAAAGGTCAAGATCGCGGCACAGGGCGTGATAGAATTTCAAAAAATTCTCCTTGTACGAGGTATGCAGCCCGTGCAGGCAATCGCTTTCCCCCTGATGCCAGATGACGGCGGCGATCGTCGAGGTACGGCTTGCCAGGCGCGCCTGCATAACGGCGTGATCATAAAGCAGGCTGCCTTCCTGCCACTGGGTGATCGAGGTACCGCCGTCGGCGCACGGAATAAGGCCGACCTCGACCCCCTCGTGCCCTTCGGCATAGGCCTCCGCAAAGCTTTCGGCCATCGTGACCCCCGCGGTCCTGCGGTCGGGATTTATGGGGAAGAAGATCGGCTGCCAGCGGCCGTTGCGCAAGACCGAAAGCCGCGCGGTCTTGATGGGGGTCGCCTCCTCGCGGAAGCCCCGCCCCGCCATGTTCGATTGGCCGATCATTAAAATCGAATGGATCATATTGCTGCTCCTCTTTCTCTTTGTGGGCGCCAAGCCTTGGCGCCCTTTTATTGTAGCACGGCCCGCCCCGAAATGCAAGGGGGAGCCGCCTCTTTTTTGAAGCAAAGTTTTCTTTACGGTTTCTTGATGAAATTCTGCCCCGTTCGCGAATATTGGCGGTATTCCTTGGGCGATTGCCCGGTTTTCTGCTTAAAGACCCTGGCAAAATTCCGATAATCGAGCCCCACCCCGTCGGCGATCTCCGAGATGCTCATCTCGCTTCCCCGCAAAAGCTCACACGCGCGGCGGATGCGCAGGTCCCCGAGATACGCGTAGGGGCTGACCCCCGTCGTCTTTTTAAAGAGGGCGGAAAAGTAGGTGCGCTCCAGCCCCACCTCGTCGGCCAGCTCGGCCACCGAAAGGGGGGTGCGGAAGCTCTCCTCCATACGGCCAAGCGCCTTCCCGACCGCCGTATTCTCCTTTTGCGAGGGAAGCCCCCCAAGGATCAGACCCAGCAGCTCGTAGACCGCGGCCTGGCGGCGCAGATCGCCCCCCATACCCACCTCGCGCGTGCGGATCATTTTTTCGATGCAGGCGGTCGCCTCCCCGACGATCTCCTTTTTCAGAAAGGGGTGACGGTCGTTGAGTCCTGCCTCGTGCAAGGGGGTGATAAAGCGCGGGGCGATCAGCGTGCACCAGCAGCCCGAGCGCCCGGGCGCGTAGGTCTTATGCACGACGGTATCCCCGGGAAACAGCACGTACCCCTCCCCCGCGCCGAAAAGGAATTCCTTTCCGTTCACCGTAATGCTCCCCTTGCCAAAGGTGCAGCACTCAATGATCAAAGCGTTCCGCACCACCGGGCCGTAGATCGCCCCCGCCGCCACGTTTTCCTCCTGGGCGCTGTGGCAAAGCGAAAAGCTTTCGCTGACGGTCCGGGCATAATTTTCGTATCTCATAGGGCGCCTTTCACAACAAATTGAAGATTTTTTCCCACAAAAACGGCTTTCTTCCCCTGCCACACGGTGCTACAATGAAGGAAGAAAGCATCGACTTTCTTATTATAGCACGGTTTTTTTGAAAAAGAAAGAATTTTTGTGAATTTTAAAGGAGAAAAGTTATGCAGGAAATTCGTGTTGGCTTCAGCCGTTGTGATATCACCCCGCCGATCGGCGCGGGGCTCGCCGGCTCGATCGATCAGCGCCTTTCGATCGGGGTGCTTGATCCGCTTACCGCCAGTGCTCTGGCCTTCGGTGACGGGAAGGAGATCTATTTCCTTCTTTCGCTGGATATTCTGTGCATCAGCGGCGATTGCTCGCAGCAGATGCGTGCCGCGATCGAGGAAAGGACGGGGGTCCCCGCCGCGAACATTCTCGTTCACTGTACCCACACGCATAGCGCCCACTCGATGCGAAGCTACCACATCGATTTTGACAAAGAGCAGTTCGCCATCGATTGCGAAAAGATCGCCGCCGCGGCCAAGGAGGCCCTTTCGGATATGGCTCCCGCCAAGGTATACGTCAACGCGGCCAACACCCCCGTTGAGATCTCCTTCATCCGCCGCTTCCGTATGAAGGACGGCACGACAAGGACCAACCCCGGCTTTTTAAATCCCGATATCGACCACCCGCTTGGCGAAGCCGACCATCGCGTCGCGCTGACGCTTTTCAAGCGCGAAGGTAAGCCCGAGATCGCGCTCGTCAACTTCCAGACCCACGCGTGCGTCGTGCCCAATGGGACGGATGCTTACCGCATTTCGGCCGATTACCCGCACCACCTGCGGCAAACCTATGAGGCGGCGATGCCGGGAAGCGTCTGTATGTTCATCAATGGGGCCGAGGGCGATACCAACCATTATAACGTCAAGACCCCCCAGGGGATGCCCCGCACCGGTTACACGTTCGCCGCGCATATGGGCCGCACGATCGCGGGGGTAGCCATGGCCCTGCACGCGATGGCCGAGCCGATCGAGCCCCTGCCGCTTCGCGCCCTTCGAAGCCCCTTCGGCATCGCCTATAATAAGGAGAGCGATCCCGCGGCGCTTCGCCGCGCCGAGGAGGTGCTTCGTCTGCACGACGAGGGCAGGGATGAAGAGCTTTCTTCGCTTGGCGGCATGGATCTTATCACCAAGGTGGCCGCGGCCAGGCGTATGCTGAATCTTCGCGATAAGCCCGATGAGATCACGATCACGCTGACCGCCCTGCGCGTGGGAGAGTTTGCGCTCATCGGCATCCCCGGAGAGCCCTTTACCGAGATCGGAACGAGCATCAAGGAGGCCTCGCCCGCCAAGATGACCTTTGTCGCCTGCTGTGCCGACGGATACGCGGGCTACTTCCCCATGCGATCGGCCTACGACGAGGGCGGCTACGAGGCCGGAACCGCCAATTACCGCGCGGGCACCGCCGAAAAGGTGATCGAAATGGGAAAGGCTACTCTTGCGGAGCTTTACATGGAATAAATCCATATTTGTAAAAGAAACGTTGCTAATTCAAGGAGAAAAACATGAAGGAATTCAAGGTCGGCTTCAGCCGCTGCGATATCACCCCGCCGATCGGCGCGGGGCTTGTCGGGTATCTCGGCAAGCGCCCCTCAACGGGGGTCCTTGATCCCCTTCTTGCCTCGGTGCTGGCGGTTTCGGATGAAGATAAGACCCTGCTGATCGTCAGCCTCGATACGATCGGGGTCGATCAGGTGGCCACGGCAAGGATCAAGGAGGTCCTTCGGGAAAGAACCGGCATCCCCGCCGATCGTGTCTTTCTGCACGCGACGCACATCCATACCGGCCCCGCGCTTTCTTATCGCTATGCGGAGGAATTTAACGAGGAATATTTCCTTTCGACCGCCGACGCGATCGCGTCGGCCGCCGAGGCGGCGATGCTTGATCTTGCGCCCGCCAAGGTATACGTCAACGCCGCCAATACCCCCGTGGAGATATCCTTTATCCGCCGCTTCCGTATGAAGGACGGCACGACAAGGACCAACCCCGGGTTCCTGAATCCCGATATCGACCACCCGCTTGGCGAAGCCGACCACCGCGTCGCGCTGACGCTTTTCAAGCGCGAAGGTAAGCCCGAGATCGCCCTTATCAACTTCCAGGTGCATCCCGACGTGATGGGCGGGCTGCTGATCTCGGCCGATTACCCCGGCTTTACCCGCCGCACCTACGAGGCGGCGATGCCGAACAGTGTCTGTATGTATATCAACGGCACGCAGGGCGACACCAACCACCTGAACGTCAAAACACCCGAGGGGCTCCCGCGCAGCCGCTACGATTTTGCGCAGCATATGGGCCGCACCCTGGCGGGCACCGCGATGGCTCTGCACGCCATGGCCGAGCCGATCGATCCTTTGCCGCTTGCCACCGCCCTTTGCGTTGTCAGAACACCGCAAAACAAGGCCGAAAGCGAGGAGGAGATCGCCTGGGCAACGAAGATCAAGCGCCTGCACGACGAGGGGAAGGACCGGGAGTTCTGCCCCGAGGGCGGTATGGCGATGGTCACCCTTGTTGCCAAGGCCAAGCGCATCCTAAGCCTTGTGGGGGCCCCCGATGAAAAGGAGCTGCACGTCACAGGGCTCCGTATGGGTGAATTTGCCCTTGTCGGCTTTCCCGGAGAGCCCTTTACCGAGATCGGGCGAAGGGCCAAGGAGGCCTCGCCCGCCAAGATGACCTTTGCCGCCTGCTGCGCCAACGGCTACGAGGGGTATTACCCCACAAGATCGGCCTTTGAGGAGGGCGGCTACGAGGCGGGGACCTCCCCTTACCGAAGCGGCGTCGGTGAAGCCGTTCTCGGGGGCGCGAAGGCCGTGCTTGCCGAGCTGTTCGGCGAATAAGAGATCTTGTGCCCTTCGAGGCCTTCGCGGGGCACCTGCCATCAAGCAAAGAGGATCCAAGATGCGAACCAAGGATGTGAATATGCTGCAGGGGTCGATCACCCGCGGGCTTCTTTACCATCGCGCTTTCCCTCGGCTCTTTCGGAATAACACCGTAAAAAAGTAAAGGCTTTTGCATCACGCAAAAGCCTTTTTGCTATAAAATGTAAAAGAAACTTTTCTTTTCGCTTGTTTTTCTTGAAGCCGGCCTTGCCGCGTGGCCTTCACGGGCTTGGCGGTGGGCTTTCTTTCTCGGGGATCCGCCGAAGGGGCGCGATAACGGTACGCATATAGACCAAAAGCAAGAGGGTCACAAGAAAAGAGAGGAGGGCGAGGAGCTGCTGGGCGTAGAGCGAAAGGCCGAAAACGATCAGGCCGCCGCCCGCCTGTATTCTCGCAAGGATAAGGCCCCCGAAAAGGACGGTAAAGAAGCCGAGAATGCCGCCAAGGGCGTTTTTGGTCCCGAGGGCGATCGTACGGTCCTTTTCGGGCACGTAGTCGTAGATGAGATTGATAACGCCGCTGTTGATGCCGGCCATCGCAAAGGCGTTAAGGCAGGCGTAGATCAGATAAAGCCATCGCGTTTCGGGGGCGGTGAATACAACGGCGAGAAAGCCGATCGCCGCCGCGGCAAAGGAGATCGTCATGGAGGTGGCAAAGGAATATTTGTCGGCGATCCTGCCAAGGATAGGCGAAACCGCGATCCGACAGACCGACCCCACCGTCGTGATCCACGCGATAAGCGTAAAAGAGAAGGCAAGCTCCTCGCGCAAGTAGGATGCGAAAAAGGAGACCGAGAGCGCGGAGGCCATGTTCCATAGCATTCCGACACCGATGACCTTGACAAGCGGGCGGTTGCGTACCAGGCGACCCA
>JAZNDS010000059.1:0-24815 GCA_045588145.1 Eubacteriales bacterium
AGCGCTCTTCTATGGTAAAATGATGGTAGCTCATATTGTTCTCCTTGTGTTGTTTTGGTGTGTGGTAGCTTCATTATAACACAGGATTCAATATGAGTTTTCTTTTTCTTAAAAGTGTTGCACTTGATAGTATAATTCACCTTGAATAAAAGAAAAGGCAGTCAAAAGACTGCCTTTTTGTTTTTGAGAAAGAAGATACCCCACGCCGTAGCGCCGGAAAAAACGCAAAGCGGGGGACCGAAGGCGAGGGCGTATTTCATACGCCGAATGCCGCGCAGTCGCCCGCTATGCGCCACCTTTTCTTCTTTTGGGAGAGGGAAAAAGATGCAGAGGGAACGTGCCGAGCCCGATGGCGTATTTCATGCGCCGAATGCCGCGCAGTCGCCCACTATGCGCCACCTTTTCTTCTTTTGGGAGAGGGAAAAAAGATGCAGAGCGGGTGATCGAAGGCGAGGGCGTATTTCATACGCCGAATGCCGCACGATCGCCCACTATGCGCTTTTTTCCCCTTCCAAAATCAACGCTTGATCTTTTTGGTGGCCGTCTTGGGGAACGGCTCGCTGCGTAAAGAAACCGAAGCGATCTGCTTATAGTGGGGGAGAGATTGCATCGCTTCGCGGATCGCGGTGAGGAAGTCGGCCTCGGTCTTTTCGCTGCCCTCGGTCGGGAAGATCTCAGCGTGCAGGGCGGTGTTCTGGCCAAATTCGTTCTTTACGCCGCTGCAGACCACCTCGCAAACCTCCGCCAAGGGTTGGATAAAGCCCTCCAGCTCCTCGGGGTAGACGTTCTTTCCGTTGCTGAGAACGATGATGTTTTTCTTGCGGCCCGTGATCACGATCTCGTCGTTTTTGTTGATGTATCCGTAGTCGCCCGTGTAGAACCAGCCGTCGCGAATGACCTCGGCCGTCAGATCGGGGCGCTTGTAATAGCCCTTCATCACCACGGCCCCCTGTACGCAGATCTCCCCGATCCCATCGCTGTCGGGTTGGTCGATGCGCCATTCAAGGCAGGGCAGGCGGTGGCCCGCCGAAGAAAAGTTGTTGGATTTTTCGTCGTTGACCGAAACCAAGGGCGAGCATTCGGTGATGCCGTAGCCCCCCGTCATCGGGATGCCGATCGCATCGAAGAATTTACCGATATCGGCGCGGATCGGGGCGCCGCCGCATACGATCTTGCGAAGCCTGCCGCCGAATTCCTGATGAATGGCGCCGAAGAGCTTGCGCCGCACGTCAATGCCGAAGAAGCGCAGGCACCCCGAAAGAGCGAGAGCGAGCTTGATCGCCTTTTTCTTGCCCTGCTTTTCGATATTCGCCCAGATCACGTTATAAAAATGCTCGGCAAACATGGGGACGAGGTAAATGTAATCGGGGCGGAAAAGCTTCATGTTCTCCTGCACCTTGCGCAGCGAATCGTTGATGCAAAGGGTGACGTGCGCGTGAATGCTGACCAGAATGTCACACACGGCCTCATAGGTATGATTATAGGGAAGGACCGAAAGGCCGCAGCCGTAGATGGTGGAGACCTGCAGACCGTAATAGACCCCGCTGACCAGGTTCTTTTCGGTCAGCATGACCCCCTTGGCGATCCCGGTCGTGCCCGAGGTATACACCAGGTCCTTCAATTCGTTCGGGTCGCTTTTCAGGGCGTCGTAATCATCCTTCGGGAGCGCGCTTCCCTCCTCGATCAAGCGGTGGAGGGAAAGGCATTTCCCCTCGTGCTCTTCCTTCCCGAAGCAGATGAAGTATTCAATGTTCGGCAGCTCGTCCTGCTTACCGAGAAGCTGCTCGCACCATTTTTCGTCGCAGAAAACAAGGCGCGAATCGCTTTCGTTCAGAAGAAAGACCACCTGATCAACGGGCAGCTCCTTATCCAAGGGGACAAAGACGCCGGCGCTCATCAGAACAGTGAGATAGGTAACGATCCAAGGATACGAGTTTTCCCCGATGCAGGCCATATGGGCCGAGCCGTAGCCCCGCGCGGTAAGCGAGGCGCCGAGGGCCTCCACCTGCTCGTAAAATTCAAGGCGGGTGACGCTGATCACCTCTTTATCGCTTTTGTACTTATAAGCGACCTGGTCCGGTACGCTTTTCGTGGTGCCCTCCAGCATTTCGCGGATCGACGAAAAGGGGGCCACCTGATAGGCAGCTTGCTTCATAAAAATCTCCTTACTTTTGGTTTCGGGGGTATTCCCCACGCCGTACCCATTATACCAGCGCGCCGCGAAAAAAGCACCCGACGCCGCGTTCCGAGGCGTAGAAGCGAGGGAGAGCATCACTCTCCTTGCGGTAGAACCGCTCTTTTTTGAGTAAAAAAACACTTATATGTAAATAATACCTTTCTTTTTCACCTTTATGCAGTCTTTTCGCCTTTTTGCAAAAAGAGCCGTCTTTCCGCTTGTATTTCTCCTTTTCTTTTGCTATAATAGAGCCAAAGCCCCCAAAAAGGGGATCAAAACGAGGTGTTTACGATGAAGAAAAGGCTTTGTCTCCTTCTTTGTTTGATCATAGCGGCCGCGTGTCTTACGCTTCTTACCGCCTGCGGCGGCGGGGACGGAAAGGAAAAGGTGATGAACCTTTCGCTTAACCCTTCGGTCGAGCTGATCCTTAACGGGGAGAACCGTGTTCTGACCGCGAACGCCCTTAACGACGAAGGAAACGCCGTTTTGGCGAGCGTCGAGCTTGCGGGCAAGACTGCCGAGGAGGCGGCCGCCCTCTTTCTGGAGTATTGCTGCGAGAACGGCTTTGACAGGGCGGCGGGTGATTCCTGCGCGCTTACGATCACCCTTTCGGGCGATTCGGCCGATGCCCTTTATCGGTCGGTAAAGCGACAGGCGGAAAGGAAGATCGCGGCCCTCGGCGCCACGGTCGGGGTGAAGCGGGGAGAGGATCTTGACCGCGAGGATCTGGAGGCGCTGGTCGGCCACTGCATGCGGGAGCTTTCGGCGCAGGCGCTTGCCGAAATGACCGAGGAGCGGCTTTTGGCCCTTCTGAAGGAGAGTCGCACCGAAACCGCCCCTCTCCTTACCGAGGAATTGAAGGAATTCTATTACAGTGACCGTGCCTTCGCCTTACAGAAGGCCGAGGTCGACGCCTGCTTTGATTTTGCCGAGGCGCAAGGACACGTCGCCATTTCGATGATGCTGCCAAGGATAAAGGAGCAGGTCGACAGGGTCGAGGCGGCTTACGAGGAGTACCGCGCCGTTTATCAGCAGGCCTTTCTCGCGCAGGACGGCGCATACCGTCAAAGAATGTCCGAATATCTGCAGGCCAAGCGCGCGCTTCTTTCGGCGCACGTGTCGGGGCTTTCCGAAGAGGAGATATCCCGCCTAAAGGGAGCTCTCCGTGTAGCCGAGGCGGCGCTTTCGACCGCAAAAAGCGCGGCTGAAAGCACGGTGCTGATGGTCGACAATTCCCTGCGGCTGGCGATGGGGAATGCCCTTACCGCCCTTCACGGGCTGCTGGATGCCGCCGGTCTTCAGCCCCTTCCCGTCATCGAGGCCCGTGTCCTTACCGCCAAGGCCGCCTTTAAGACGAGCTTTGAGAGCCTTAACCGCGCTTATACCGACGGCTACCGATCGGAATTTCCGAGCGCGAAATAAGGCAAGGCAATAAAGCAGATCGGCAGAAAACCGATGCTTTTCAACCGCAGCGCAAAGCAAAATACGAGGACGCAAAAAGAGAGCTGCACGGATTTAGCCGTGTAGCTCTCTTTTCTTTTCGGTCATGCCTAAATATGGCAGCCTCTTTACTGCGGGATCTCCTCCATCACGAAGGCTTCGAGAATATCGCCCTCCTTGATGTCGTTAAAGCGATCCAGGCTGATACCGCACTCGTATCCCGCGGCAACCTCCTTCGCGTCATCCTTAAAGCGGCGAAGCGAGGAGATCTTATCCTCGGCGATGACGGCACCGTCACGCACGATACGGATCTGCGAGGCCCTTGTGATCTTACCGTCCTGCACGTAGGAGCCGGCGATGGTACCGACGCTCGATACGTGGATGATCTGACGGACCTCGGCGTGGCCGAGGAGGTTCTCGCGGAATTTCGGGGCAAGCATGCCCTTCATCGCGGCCTCGATCTCCTCGATGCACTCGTAGATGATGCGGTAGGTGCGGATCTCGACCCCGTCACGCTTGGCGGAATCCAGGGCGCCCTTGTCGGGGCGGACGGCAAAGCCGATGATGATCGCGCCCGAGGCCTTGGCGAGCATTACGTCGCCCTCGGTGATCCCACCGACGGCGGTATGGATCACGCTAACCTTGACCTCCTCGTTCGAAAGCTTCAGGAGCGAGGCCTTGACCGCCTCGGCAGAGCCCGCGACGTCGGCCTTAATGATGATGTTTAAGGTCTTCATCCCCTCGCTCATCTGCGAGAAGAGATCGTCAAGACTGACTCTCGCGTTAGCACGGAACTGCTCCTGCTTCGCCTCCTCGCGGCGCTTTTCCGCCAGCGAGCGAGCCATTCTTTCGTCTTCAACGGCGTTGAATTCGTCACCCGCCTCGGGGATATCCGAAAGGCCGATGATCTCGACCGGCACACCGGGGCCGGCTTCCTTGATCGGCTGACCCTTGTCGTTGATCATGGCGCGCACACGGCCGACCGAGGTGCCCGCGATGACGATATCGCCCGCATACAGCGTACCGTTCTGCACGAGGACCGTGGCAACCGTCCCGCGGCCGTGGTCAAGACGCGATTCGATGATCACACCCTTGGCGCGGCGGTTGGGGTTGGCCTTCAGCTCCTTGACCTCGGCTACCAAAAGAACATTCTCAAGCAGCTGCTCGATGCCCATACCGGTCAGGGCGGATACGGGAACGCACATAACGTCGCCGCCCCACTCCTCGGGGACGAGATCGTATTTGGTCAGCTCCTGCATGATGGCGTCGGGGTTGGCGGTGGGCTTATCCATCTTGTTGATGGCCACGATGATGTCGATGCCCGCGGCCTTGGCGTGGTTGATCGCCTCGACCGTCTGGGGCATGATGCCGTCATCGGCGGCGACGACGAGGATCGCGATATCGGTCGATTTCGCGCCTCTGGCACGCATGGCGGTAAAGGCCTCGTGGCCGGGGGTGTCAAGGAAGGTGATGGTCTCCCCATTGATGCTTACCTGATAAGCACCGATGCCCTGGGTGATACCGCCCGCCTCGCCCTTGGTGACGTTGGTATGACGAATGGCGTCAAGCAGCGAGGTCTTACCGTGGTCAACGTGACCCATTACGCACACAACGGGGGTGCGCTTCACAAGGCTTTCGGGCGCATCCTCGGCCTCGTTGAAGAGCTTTTCTTCGATGGTGACCTTGATCTCCTTGGTGGCGATGGCACCGACCTCATCGGCGATAAGATACGCCGTATCGTAGTCGATCGTCTGGTTGACCGAGGCCATCACGCCCATCAGCATCAGCTTTTTGATGATCTCGGCGCTGGTCTTCTTTAAGCGGGAGGCAAGCTCGGATACCGTGATCTCCTCGGGGATCGTGATCGAAAGCGGCTTCTTCTTGGCCTTTTCAAGCTGGGCCTTGCGAAGCTTCTCCTGGGCCAGGCGCTCCTTTTCCTTCTGGTTCTTGTTGCCCATGCCGCGGTTATCCTGCTTCTTCAGCTTCTGTCTTTCCTGGTGCAGGTCGCTGACCCCCGACGAATACTTGTCGATCGCGTCGTACTTCGAAAGATCGACGTGGCTCGTACGGGTGTCGACCACACGGGTGCGGGGCGCGGCGCTGACGTATTCGCCGTCTCCCATCACCTTAAAGCCGCCCTTGACGCCCTCCTTCTGGGGCAGGGGCTGCTGCGGGCGCTTTTGCTCGAGCTTCCTCGGCTCCTGCTTCTTCGCTTCGTTCTTCTTCGCGTCCTCAAAGGGCTTGCTGTTCTCAAAGCGGCTGAAGCGGTCGACCGGCGCCTTCTTTTCGGTGTGATAGGTACGCGGCTTTTCTTCCTTTTTCGGTGCCTCGGTCGCCTTGACCTCGGGCTTCTTCTCGGGGGCTTTGACCTCCGTCTTTTCGGGGGCGGCGGGTACGGCGGGCGCCGCGGGCTTCTCCTCCTCCTTCTTCTCGGGGGCGGGCGGCGGCGTGCAGATAATACGGGCCTTCTTCGACAGATAGTCGTCGAGGTTCTCGATCTGGTTCTCTTCGCTCAGGACCGCGATAAACAGAGAATACTCGGCATCGCTCAGCGTGCCGCCCTTTTTATCGACGCCGTGGGCGCGAAGAAGATCGGTGACCTCTTTCGTTTTTTTATTAAAATCCTTCGTGATCTGTGTAAGCTTAACAGCTGCCATCTTTATACCTCGGCCTCCCCTTCGGGGAAGACCTCCTCTCCTCTCGTTGTGATAAACTCCTCTTTGAAGCGGGCGTCGGTTACGGCAAGGGTGCTGATCGCCCCCGCTTTGCCTACCGTCTTGCCAAGCTCCTCCTTCGTATAGGGAACCGTGATAAGAGGAATTTTATAGAAGGCGCACATCGTGCGTGTTTTTTTCTTCGTCGGCTCTGACGCGTGAAGGCTTCCGATCACCAGAAGCGGCGGCCTTTTTCCCCGCATCGCTTCATAGACCTGCGACGTCCCGATGATCACGCCGCCCGCGCGGCGGCATAACCCCAGCATCCGCAAAAAGCGATCGGGAAGCGCCCCTTTATTCGGCGTTGTTTTCAAGCAATTCCTCCTCAAGAGCCGCGTAAACACCGTCGGGCACCGTGCAGGAAAGGGCCTGATCGACCCTTCTTGCCTTGCGGGCGGCCTTAAGACAGGCTGCCTTTTTGCAAAGATATGCGCCGCGCCCTGCTTTTTTGCCGGTGAAATCGAGTGAAATTTCCCCTTCGGGGGAGCGAACGATACGAACAAGCTCTCCCTTCGGGAAATGCTCGCTGCAGCCGATGCAACGGCGGATCGGCGTTTTCTTTTGCATCCCCATGGTGTTTTCCTTCCTTGTTTTTTCTCGGCTTACGCCTTGATATCGATCTTGCAGCCGGTCAGGCGGGCGGCAAGCTTCGCGTTCTGCCCTTCCTTACCGATCGCAAGCGAGAGCTGATCGGGCGAAACACGGACGCAGCAGGTCCGCTCGTTCTCCATCTCGACCGAAAGGACCTTGGCGGGGGCCAGCGCCTCGCCAACGTAGGTGGCGGTATCCTCGCTGTAACGGATGACATCGACCTTCTCCCCCGAGATCTCATTCAGGATCGGGGCGATACGCGAGCCGCGCGGGCCGATGCAGGCGCCGACGGCGTCAACATTCGGATCCTCGCTGTATACCGAGATCTTCGAACGGCTTCCCGCCTCACGCGAGACGTTCTTGATCTTGACCGTGCCGTCGGCGACCTCGGGCACGTTTAATTCAAACAGGCGGCGGATGAGGTTGGGATGCACGCGCGAAAGCGTGACGACGGGGCCGCGCTTTTCCCCCGCGTGGATCTCGGTGACGACGACCTTGACACGCTTACCGACCTCGTATTCATCGGTCGGGATCTGGTCCTCCTTGCGAAGCACGGCGCGCCCCGTACCGGTGTTCAGCACCACGCTTCCGTCCTCGGGATCGATCTTATCGACGACCGCCGTGATGACGGTCTCTTCCTTCTCCTCGTATTCCTTGATCATGTGCGTACGCTCGGCCTCGCGGATGCCCTGAATGATGACCTGCTTGGCGGCCTGGGCGGAAAGGCGGCGGAAGTTCTTGGGATTCAGCTCCATCTCCAGCACGGCGCCGATCTTGGTGCTGCGGCCCTTGACCTTCTTTTCGGCCTTGGCGGTCAATGCCTGCTCCTGCGTCATTTCCGACAGCGGATCGGTGACCTCCTCGACAACGGTCATTAAGCGGATGACCTTCATATCCTTCTTCTCGGGGTCAAGCACGATGCGTACGTTCTCCCCGCCGATCTCGCGGCGGAAGGCACTGGTCAGCGCCGCCTCGACCTTCTGGAGCATATACTCCCTCGAGATGCCCTTTTCCTTTTCAAGGGCGGCGAGTGCATTGAAAAATTCAGCGTTCATACTCTTGTTTCTGACGGTGTCAGTCCTTTCTTTTACTCAAAAAATACAGTGGAGATCTTGGAGATCTCGGCACGGTCGTACGATTGTTGCGAGCCGTCCGACAAAAGGACGGTCAATTGGTCCTTTCCTACCTCGGAAAGGGTGGCGACAAGGCTCTTTTTCCCCTCCTTGGCGCTAAAGAAGCGAAGCTCTACCTTCATGCCGACGGCGTAAAGAAGATGCGCCTCGGTGCGAAGCACCCGCTCGATGCCGGGCGAAGAAACGTCTAAGATATACGCGTCGGGAATGGGATCGGCCTCATCCAAAAGGGGGTCGATCGCGCGGTGGACCCGCTCGCAGTCCTCGATGGTGATGCCCTCTTCCCTGTCGATGGTGACCTCCAGGTGATAATCGGCCCCCTCCTTACGGTACTCAACGTCCCACAGCGTATAGCCGAGATCGGTGACCGTAGGGGAAAGGAGCGCGCCGACGCTCTCGGCAATGTTTCCTTTTTTCATAGCTTCTCCTTTTCAAAAAGGAAGAGTGGGCGGCGCCCACTCTTACATCCTATCCTATACATCATACCCTATTATACCAGAAGCTTTGGGAAAATACAAGGGTTTTTGAAAATTTTTCAAAAAATATTATAATAAACCTCTTCAGCCGCAAAGCGCCGTACCGATCGCGGTGGCGAATTGCGCCCGCTCGGGGATCATAAAGTTAAGGTTAAACATCTTGGAAAGACGGGGAAAGAAGCTCTTCGCGTACTCGGTCACCGCCATGTTCCCCGTAAGAACGATATCGACAACGCCCTTGGAGCGGGCGGCGAACATCGCGACCATCGCGATGGTCTCATACACCATATTCAGGATCCCGAGGGCGATATCCTCGCGCGAGGCCATATCGCTCATCTTCCCGAAGTTCGCGGCGGTCATCTCCATCGGCATCGCGGTAAGGGTATCCTTGCGGCTCATATCGCTGATGCGAAGGTCGATCTTGGAAAGGTCGCCCCCCTCGGCCAGCTGCAAAAGATGCTTGATGTTATCGATGCGAAGCATCTGGCGGGCCAGCCCAAGGAGCGTGCCGCCCCCGACCCCCGTACCGCCGAGATATTCCATCTCCTTGCCGCTTTCGGCATAGACCACCGCCGTCCCCGTACCGAGCGAGACGACGATCGCGCGGGGGAGCCCCGAAAGATATAAGCCCCCAAGGCCGATGCTGCGGAATTCCTGCACGACCTCACACGGCAGATCGTACACCGATTTCTGGAAGAAGGTAGAGCCGACTCCGGTCATCAACACCTTTTCGATGCCCGAAAGCGAAAGGTCGTTTTCGGAAAGGAATTTTCCGAAGGCACCGTACATCGAGGTCACGGGGTCATCCGCCGATACGAAAAGCGGCGACAGAAGCCTTCTCTCCCCTTTTTCTTTCTCAAAGCCGACGATCTTGGTGGTGCTGCCCCCAATATCGATCCCGATCACTGCGCTCACGGCCCTACTCCTTTGTTTGTTTTTTCTATTGTAGCACGAAAAGGAAAAAAATGCAAGTGGGCTTATCCTTTCCCAAAGGATCCCGCTTCAAGAAGAAACGAGACAGAAAATTCGCATCCCTTAAAGAATGCCTTTTTTACAAAGCAGCTTTGTGTTTCGCATAACGCGTCCACGTATTTCTCCACCGCGTTTTTCTGCTCTTCGGTCAACAATTCGTTTGCTTCTTCATGCATTTGTACCGCTTTTCGCGAAAGTTCTCTTTCTCTTTCGGTATCAAGCGCCGCGCATTCTTCCTCCAAATATTCACTCCACAGCCTTTCAAGCGTTTCTTTCATACCCTATTCCTCCTTTTTGATTTGCATGTAAGCAAGAGTACTTTGCCATTATAACACGGATTTTTAAAAAACGTTTGAAAAGCATTCAAACGAATGCCGATAAAAAATTAAACCGTTCTTCTTAAAACAAAATCGAAAGACAAAGATGCAAAAAAGAGGTGCTATGCGTGGGCGTAGCACCTCTTTTTTATGGTTATGCCCTACTGTGGCAGTCCCTTTAACGGATCAGCGTTTCCTGCATCTTCCGCAAAAGCTTCGCCTTTTGAAGGCTGTAAAGCAGCACGGCGGAAATAGCGGCCCCTCCGGCCGTTGAGATAAGGAAGGGAATGATATAGGCGTAAAAGGCAAGAGTCGAGGCGCTCTGCCCCATAAAGAGGAGCGCGATCGGGTAGGCGCAAAGGCCGCCGAGGATCGCGGTTCCGAAAACCTCACCGATAAGCGTTAAAAGGATATTTTTGCTTCTTTTGTAAGCAATACCGCACAAAAGGGCGCCAAAGACACTGCCGGGAAAGGCCAAAAGGCTCCCCAGCCCCAGGAGATTGCGAAGCAGCGCGGCGGCGAAGGCGGCGGCAACGCCGTACGAGGGGCCGAGCAGCACCGCGCAAAGAATGTTGACCATATGCTGAACAGGCGAGCATTTGCTTCCGAATACGGGAATGGAAAAGAGGCTTCCGACAACGGCAAGGGCGCAGAAAACGCCCGCGATCGCGATTTTTTTCGTGTTTGTTTTTTTCATGTTTTTCTCCTTTAAGTCGATCGGGAAACAGCTGTAAGCAGCGGCTTCCAAGGGTGAAAGGGTATCGGGGATACCCAACGGAAGTGCGGTCGGGGCTTTCTGGCCCCCTCTCACGCCGGAACACGGCTTCCCATCGCTGCTACAAAACGGAAGGCGCTCCCCTCCCGTCCGCCACCTTATGTGGACGCTTCCCTCCTTTCTTAAAGGATACAAGCACAGGGGGCACCCAAAAACGGATGCCCCCTGTAAAAAATCGTCCTATGACTTCCTACGGCGGCATTATCCGCATCAGGTTATAGGGTCGAAGTTGATGACTTCCTCTCAGCCTGCTTTAACAAGCTCCCCTGTGTTTATTCTACCGTGATTATACGCCCCTTTTTGAAAAAAAGCAAGAGGTTTTTCAAAATTCCTCTTGCTTTTCTTTATCCGTAGAGCCTTGAAAGAATGAAGTTTTGCAGGCGTATCGGTAAAATTTTTGAAAGAAAGACCAGCAGCTTATAGTCAAGGCCCGCCGTACAAAGCGACGGCAAGCGGCGCTTTTTCATCAGGCGAACGATCTTTTTGGCAATTTTTTCGGGCCTTGTGCCCCGCCGTTCGCTTCTTTCCATCGAACGAACACCGCCCTCAATGCGGCCGCCGTACAGCGCGTCCCCCACAAGGCTTTTCTGCCGCGCGTCGGTAAAGCCCGTGGCACAATCGCCGAGCATCAGGCAGCCCGCCTGAATGCCAAAGGGCGAAACCTCGATGCCGTAGGCGCGAACAAAGCTGTTTAAGGCCGCCTTTCCCGCCGCGTAATGCGCCTGAAAGGGGATAGGAAAGACCGCCGCCACCGAGCTGATGATCAGCACCCTCCCGCGGCTTTGCCGCAAAGCGGGCGTAAGCGAGCGCAGGGCGTTGTCTACCCCCGAAAAATTCACGGCCATCTGCCGCTCGGCCTCCGTGGGGCTGATAAATTCCACCGCCCCCGAGATCCCGCAGCCGGCCGAAAGCAGGGCGTGATCGATCCGCCCCTCGCGCAAAAGCACCTCGTCGACCGCCCTTTGCACGGCAAGAGGGTCCGAAACGTCGCAGGCGAGCGGGGTAACGCCATCGGGCGCCGTTCCGCGGCGGCTGAGGCCGTATACCGTATACCCCTCTTTTACAAGCGCTTTTGCGGCAGCCGCCCCGATGCCGAAGGAGGCCCCGGTCACGAATACGACCCGCTTATCCTTCATTTTCCTCAAGAAGCCCTTCTTCCCCAAGCGTCTTTACGATGATGGCGGCCGCCTCGTCCAGCAGCTTTTCGGTGTGCGAGGCCATTAAGCTGACACGAAGCAGGCAATCGTCGGGAGATGTGGCGGGGGGCAGAACGGGATTGACGTACACGCCGCGCTCGAAGAGCGTTTTGGCGACGCGCAGGGTCGTCAGCATATCGCGGGTATGAAGCGGAATGATCGGGGTCGGCGAGTCGGTCAGCTTGACCCCCTCGGCCTTTAATTTCGTTTTTAAGTAGTGCGAAAGCTCGCCAAGGCGCGCCACCAGCCCGGGGTTCTTTTTGATCACGCGAAGCGCGGTAAGGGCGGTGGCGCAGGCGGCGGGCGGGGTCGAGGCCGCGAAGATAAAGGGGCGGCTGGTATGCCGCATAAAGTCGGTAATAAGGGTCGAGGAGGCCATAAAGCCGCCAAGGCTGGCAAGCGACTTCGAGAAGGTGCCCATGATCATATCGACCTCATCGGTAAGGCCGAAATGATCGGCGGTGCCACGGCCGCCGTTGCCGATAACGCCAAGGCCGTGCGCGTCGTCAACGAGGATCGAGGCGTCGTATTTCTTGGCAAGCTCAACAATCTCGGGCAAACGGGCGATATCCCCGCTCATCGAAAAGACACCGTCGGTCACGATCAGCTTGCCCGCCCCCTCGGGAACCGATTGCAGGCGGCTTTCCAGCATATCGATATTCGAATGGCGGTAGACCAGCGTGCGGGCGCCCGAAAGACGGCAGCCGTCGTAAATGCTGGCATGGTTTTCACGGTCGCAAAGGATATAATCGCCGTGGGTGCAGATCGAGCTGATGATCCCAAGGTTCGAGGTGAAGCCGGTGGGAAAGAGCATCGCGGTCTCCTTGCCGACGAATTCGGCGATCTCCTTTTCGAGCTCAATATGCATCGACAGCGTCCCGTTTAAGAAGCGCGAGCCCGAGCAGCCGGTGCCCAGCCGCTTCACCGCCTCCTCGGCGGCCCCCATGACCTCCTCGTTTACGGTAAGCCCGAGGTAATTGTTGGAGCCCAGCATGATGCGGCGCCCCCCCTCCATGATGACCTCAGCATCCTGGCGGGACTGCAATTCGTGAAAATAAGGATATAAGCCCATGGCACGGATCTCCGAGGGCTTGGTAAATTCTGCGCACTTTTTCAATAAAGATGACATACATAATTCTCCTTGCTAAAGCTTGACTTTTTTATTATACCGCTTTTTTGTGCGCATTTCTATGGTCAGAATGTCCAAAACGTTCACAGTCAATGTGTAAATTGTTCACAATTTGCTCAAAAATACGCGTTTTCATACGGTGATTGACAAATAAAGAAAAAGAAAGTATAATAAAGAAAGATTTTAAAGACGAAGGAGAGAACCGATGCCAAAAAAGCTCGTTTCCTTATTTATATGCCTGTTCCTGCTTTTGCCCCTTCTCTTTCCCCTAACGGCAAGAGCTAAGGCGAGCGATGACCCCATGAATGCACTGACCGAAAGCGAGCGGCAGGTATGCGAGGAGCTGAACGAGGCCGAAAAGGATCTTTACCGCGCGCTCTGTATCCTGAAGGAGGAGGGCCTTTTTCAAAAGGGCGTTGCCTCGCTTGAGCTTACCGAGCGAGATCTGATCGACGAAGAGGCCTTAAGCGAGTTTGCCGACGGGCCCGAGGGGCTGCTTTCCGCCTTCGGGGCCGCGCGGGATGCCTTTATGCTGAATAACCCCGCGCTTTTCTACGTGGATTTTTCGAAGCTTTCGCTTCGTGTATGCGAAAAGAACGACAAGCTTTACGCCTATATCGGTAATGGCGCCTCGGAAAGCTTTTACGCCGAGGGCTTCGCCGACGAGGAGGCGGTCACGGCGGCGATCGGGGCGCTTGAAGCCGCCCTTACCGCCCACCTTGCCGTGCTGGAGCCGATCGTTTCCAAGAAGGAGAGGATCGAGGAGGTCAACCGCCTGCTTTGCGAATCGGTCACCGTCAGCTTTGAGGCGGCGGCAGACGGCCGTCTTTCGGAGAATGCCCCCTACATCCGCACGGCCTACGGCGCGCTCTGCAAGGGGCGGGCGGTGAGCGAGGGGATCGCGGCAGCCTTCAAGCTTCTGATGGACCGCTTGGATATTCCCTGCCTTACGGTAAGCGGCTACACGGTCACCCCCTCGGGCTATGCCTCACGCGCCTACAACTACGTACGGATCGGTACGCTTTACTACGCCATCGACGTGACCGCCAACAGCGCTTCCCCGCTTTATAACGCCTGCTTTCTGACCGGGCGGGATACGATGGACGGCACCTATCTCATCAAGGATACGCTGTCCGACGCGCGGTGGTCACCCGCCTATCCCCCCTTGGCCGCCTTTGCCTACGGAACCTCACTGAATACGCTTTCGGAGGACGCCTTACCCAAGCACGACAGTGGGATCGAAGCCTTCTCAAGGGACCTTCCCCTTTATCGCGCGGCCATTCTTTCCCCGACCCCTATCTTCCTTGGCTCGCTTACGCTTGGCGGCTGGCGGGACGGGGCGGGGCAGCTGCTTTCCGAAAACCGATCCGAGGATATCCTGCTGATCTCCAAGCGCCCCGGGGAGCAAGCCGCGCCCCTGATCGGGGCCGCCCTTCTTGAAAAGGAGGAGGCCGAGGGCGAAGACCTGCTGGCGCTTTCCGCCTACAACCTTGCGTTTCATCTGGACGGACAGCCGATCCAGGTACCCGAGGGGCAAGCGGTCACGGTTGGCCTTTGCTACCCCGAGGGAGAGACCTCTCCCCAAAGGAATACCGTCTATAAGGTCTACCGTCTTTTGCTTGCCGAGGACGGACAGCTGCTTGCCAACGGCGTTGAGGAGATCCCCTCGGTCGCGCTGGACGGCGGGCTGTACGCCACCCTGCAGGCGGGCGGGCTTTACGCGGTCGCCGCCTTTAAAAAGGGGACCGTGGCCGATACCGACGGCCGCGCCCTCCTTCTGTATACCGACGGCCGCGGCACGCTTGCGCAGAATGGGGGCATCCTGTTCCTCAAGAGAGGCGACTCGCTTTCGCTGCAGCTGACCCCCGAGGGCGGCCACCGTACCGATGAGGTCCTTCTGAACGGAAAGAAGCACGCCTTTTCGGAGAGCGGGACCGTCACAGTCTCCTATAACGACTTAAAGGAGGATAATCTGCTCGCGGTCTCCTTCCTTTCCGAAGGGGTAAAGCAAAGCGAACAGGCCGCGGGCCTTACCCCCCTTTCCACCCTTTTGGCGCTTTATGACCCGATGGGCGACATCTCCTATACCCTGCTTACGCGGAACGCTTCGCCGATCCTCGACAGCGCGACCACGCTCTACCTCGATTTTTCCGCCGAGGACAGCGCGAATATCCCCTCGATCCGCTATGAATGGTATAAGGACGGAGAGCTTCTTCCCAATGTGAAGGGCAGCAAGCTTTCGCTGAAGAAGGTCGCGCCCTTTGACGAGGGGGTCTATACCGTACGCATCACCCTGGAGAACGGCCTTCGCACACGCGTGATCGAAAGCGGGCCGATCACCCTTCGCGTGATCACGGTGGTCGACTTTTTCGGGTGGATCCTTGTGGGGCTTCTGATCTTCGCGATCCCGACCTTTGCCCTGCTTACCGTTCACATCCTGCGTACCGTCAAGTCGAACAAAAAGAATTCATAACAAAAAAGCGGCCTGCCAAGCGGCAGGTCGCTCTTACAAAGGGGCGAAAAGCGCCCGAAAGGAAAAGGAAGCAGCATGGACCGAAGCCGATTTTTACCGACCACAAGAGCCGATATGGAGGCGCGGGGCTGGGACGCCCCCGACTTCGTCTACGTAACGGGGGACGCTTACTGCGATCACCCCTCCTTTGGCGTTTCGATCATCTCGCGCGTTTTGGAGAAGGCGGGCTTTCGGGTGGCGATCCTTTCCCAGCCCGACTACCGTTCGACGGCCGATTTCCTTCGCTTCGGGCGGCCGAAGCTTGCCTTTCTCGTCACCTCGGGCAATATTGATTCGATGGTAGCGCACTACACGGTCTCCCGTAAGCGCCGCAGCTACGATTATTATACGGCGGGCGGCGAGATAGGCAAGCGCCCCGACCGTGCCCTGATCGTTTATTGCAACCGTATAAGAGAGGCCTATGGCGATATCCCGATCATCATCGGCGGGCTGGAGGCCTCGCTTCGTCGCTTTGCCCATTACGATTATTGGGATAACGCCGTGCGGCGCAGCATCCTCGTTGACAGCCGCGCCGATATCCTTACCTACGGCATGGGAGAAAAGATCCTGCTTCGCTTAGCCGAGCTTTTGCGCCGCGGCGTGCCGATCAGAAGGATCCGCGACGTGCGGGGCTGCGTATATCTTTGCAAAAAGGGAGAGGAGATCCCCTTCCCCGCGATAGAAACCGCCGATTACGATCTCCTAAAGAGCGATAAGCTTGCCTACGCCCGCGCCTTCGCGACGCAATACCGCGCGATGGATGCCGTTTCGGGCCAAGCGATCACCGAATATTACGGCGACAAGATGCTGGTGCAGAACCCGCCGATGCCCCCCTTGGAGCGCGAGGAGCTGGACGAGGTATACGCCCTTCCCTTCGCGCGGGATTACCACCCCGATTATATCCCGCTTGGCGGCGTGCCCGCGATGAGCGAGGTGAAATTCTCGATCGTGCATAACCGCGGCTGCTTCGGTGCCTGCAACTTCTGCGCCATCGCCTTTCATCAGGGGAGGCAGGTCCGCTCCCGCAGCAAGGAGAGCGTGGTAAAGGAAGCGCGGCTTATTACCGAAATGCCCGATTTCAAGGGGTACATCCACGACGTTGGTGGCCCCACCGCCAACTTCCGTTATCCCTCCTGTGAGCGGCAAAGCGAAAGAGGGGTCTGCCCTAACCGTAAGTGTCTTGCCCCTACCCCCTGCAAGCACCTTATCGTGGATCACGCGGAATACTGCGATCTGTTGGAAGAGATCGAGGCCCTGCCGCGGGTGAAGAAGGTCTTTATCCGCTCGGGGATCCGCTTTGATTATCTCTTATACGATAAAAGCGACCGCTTCTTCCGACAGCTGGTGACCCACCATGTCAGCGGGCAGCTGAAGGTCGCGCCCGAGCATTGCTCCGACTGCGTGCTGTCCTCAATGGGCAAGCCCCCGATCGCCGTTTATGAAAAATTCAAGGAGCGCTACTTCGCGCTCTCCAAGGAGGCGGGGCTTCCCCAGTACCTTGTGCCCTACCTGATGTCCAGCCACCCGGGCTCGACGATGAAGGACGCCGTAGCCTTGGCGCTTCATCTGAAAAAATGGGGCCTTTCCCCCGCGCAGGTGCAGGATTTCTACCCCACCCCCGGTACCGTCTCCACGGTGATGTATTACACCGGCATCGACCCCCTGACCGAAAAGGAGGTATACGTTTGCCGCGATTACCGTGAAAAGCAGATGCAACGGGCGCTTTTGCAATATAAAAAGCCCGAAAATTACGAGCTTGTAAAGGAGGCTTTACGCCTTGCGGGCAGAGAGGACCTTATCGGCTTCTCGCCCGAATGCCTGCTTCGCCCCCGCGGGGCGGACGCCGCCAAAAAGCAGGCGGCCCCCAAAAAGCCCGCCAAAAAAAGAGAGGCCAAGGGTGCCTGGCACGCCAAAAGCCCCTCGCAAAGAAAGAAAAGATGAAAAAAGGGCAGAAAACGCAAAAGGTTTTCTGCCCTTTTTCTTTATTCATCCTTCTTGATGAAGGCGGTATATTTCCGATACGAAAGAAGCGCCAGCAGAACACCGACGGCGCCGACCGCGATCCAGGAAAGGACGGTCGCGCCCCACCCCGCCCTTTGCGAGATAAGGGCAAAGCCGTAGGTGGCCGAGGCGGCGCCAACATACACGAAGGCGTTAACGAATCCCCCGACGGTCGCCGAGCGGCCAAGGCTTGCGAAGCGCCCGGGCAGGCAGGAAATAAGAAGAAAATTGACCCCGTGCATCGAAGCGCAGATAAGCGCCGAAAGAAAGAGGCAGATAAAGCGCGCGACCGTTGCCGTGGACGAGATGAGAAGAAAGAGCGGCACGCAAAGCCCCGCGGACAGCAGAAAGAGGACGGCGGCGCCCCTTATCTCGTTATTGAAGAGCGGGCGACGGTGAAGCGCCGTGACCGCCGAGACAGCCGCCACCGAGAAGAGGGGCAGCACCGCGGATATAAGGGTCGCTTCCCCGCTCTCACGCCCGAAGGCCTGCCCGTAAAGGGTGGGGAGCCAGGTCTCGATCCCATCCCGCAGAATGCCGCAGCAGACGATAGCCCCAAGGATCGGCAGGACCCCCGAGGAAAGCAGGACCGGGAAAAGCCCCGCCCCCTTGCCGCCTTCGGCCTTTTCGGTCTTCTTCTCCACGGGGCTTTTTGTATCGGGAAGGACACGGCGGATCGAAAGGAGGAAAACCGCCATGGAAAGAAGCGCGAGGATCCCCGCCGAAAAGAAGGCGCCCTGCCAGCCGATATAGCGCAGGCACAGCGGCACATACAGATACAAAAGGACCGTCGCGATATGCGCGAAAACGGTTACGACAAGATTGGCGCGCACGTATTCCTCGTGCTGAAGGGTTGTGGCCAGGAGCCGCACGATCGGCGGCCAAAGCATCGCCTGCGCCAGGCCGTTCAGCGCCCAGAGGGGGATGATCCATTCCCCGCTCGGCACCATCGGCACAAGGACGTTGCAAAGGGCGCTTACCAAAAGCCCCCCGCCAAGCAGGATCCGCGGCCTCACACGGTCCCCGAGAAAGCCGCTGATCAGCTGGCCGGCGCCGTAGCAGATAAAAAGCGCGGTCTCGACAAGCCCACCCGTCGTTTCGGTGATGGCCCCCGCCTCCAGCATCCCGAAAAGGGCGGCCGCGAAGCTTTTCCGTGAAAAATAGCTGGTAAAATAGACCAAGGCGCAAAGGGCCACGATCTTCCCTTTGAAATCGGATCTGTTCATACCGACGCTCCGTTCTGTTTTTTCCGCGTACATTGTAACACTTTATTCCCCCAAAAGCAAGCGAAAACGCAAAAAAACAGTCTCTTTTCGCCCGGGTGGCGGCAAGCGAAGCGAAAAAGAAGCGAAAAAGAAGCGAAAAGGCGGCGCCTTATCCCGCAAAAGGGCGGCTTTTTCGCCTTTTTTATCTTTACAAATCGGCTTTTTTATGGTAGAATATAAGCAACATCGGCGAAAGGAGAGCCCCCGTGCGTTTGGATAAGTTTTTTACGACCGTCGGCCTGCTTTCGCGCCGCGAATGCGCCATAGCCTGCCGCCGTGGGGAGATCACGGTGAACGGCCTGCCCGCCAAGCGGGCGGATATGCCGATAAACGAGGAGACGGATACCGTTACCCTTCGGGGCGAAGCGGTGGAATACCGCCGCTTCGTTTATCTCTTTCTCAACAAGCCGAAGGGATACGTCAGCGCCACCGAGGACAGTCGCCTGCCTTGCGTGACCGAGCTTGTGCCGAAGGAATACGGAGGGCGAGCGCTTTTCCCCTGCGGACGGCTGGATAAGGATACCGAGGGGCTTTTGCTTCTGACCGACGACGGGGCCCTGACCCACGCGCTTCTCTCCCCGAAAAGGGGGGTCGAAAAGATCTACCGCTTCACCTGCGAGGTCCCGCTTTGCGAGGAGGCGGAGGGGCGCCTGGCAGAAGGGATGACGCTTGGAAACGGCGAAGCCTGCCGCCCCGCGTATCTTACGGCCGAGGAAGGGCGCCTTGCGGGAAGGGTAACGCTGACCGAGGGGAAATACCACGAGGTCAAGCGCATGATGGCCGCCCTTGGCTCTCCCCTTTCCTCGCTTACGCGCATCGCCTTTGCGGGGATCCCGTTAGACGAAGCGCTTGCCCCGGGCGAATGCAGACCGGCAACCGAAGAAGAAATCAAGATCCTGCGAAATGCCGCAGGAAAGCAAGGAGAATAAGTATGGAGCTTTTGAAGATCCTTTCCGAGGAGCTGAACCTGAAGGAGGAGCAGGTCGAAAAGACGGTCGCTCTTTTAGACGAAGGAAACACCATTCCTTTTATCGCCCGTTACCGTAAGGAGGTCACGGGGTCATTGGACGATATTACCCTGCGCGCGCTTTCCGACCGCCTGAATTATCTGCGCAAGCTGGACGAGCGGCGCCTGGAGATCAAGACGGCGATCGAGAACCAGGGCAAGCTGACCGAGGAGATCACCCTCGCCCTCTCGCGCGCCGCAACGCTTGTCGAGCTGGAGGATATCTACCGCCCCTACAAGCAAAAGCGCCGCACCCGCGCCTCGGTCGCCAGAGAAAAGGGCCTTGCGCCGCTGGCCGAATGGATCAAGGAGCAGCGTGACAGCTATGAAAGAAGCCCCGAAGAGGAGGCCGCCCTTTATATAGATGAAGAAAAGGGGGTCGCGAGTGCCGCCGAGGCCCTCGCGGGTGCCTCGGACATTCTGGCCGAGGAGATCTCCGACAACGCCGAATACCGCAAGATGCTTCGTGAATACGCCTTCGAGGCGGCCGAGCTTTCGACCAAGCTGACCGAGGAGGAGAACGAGAATAAAAAGATCTACGCCGACTACGCCGAATACAAGGAGGCCGTGCGCACGATCAAGGGCCACCGCGTGCTGGCCATCACCCGCGGCGAAAAAGAGGACTGCTTAAAGGTCACGATGACCCTCGATGAGGAGGGGGCGCTCTCCCGCCTGTATGCGCGCGTGATCACCAACAAGAACACCCCCGTTTTGCCGTTGCTTTCGGCCGCCATTGCCGACAGCTACGACCGCCTGATCTTCCCCTCTCTTGAAAGAGAGGTAAGGGCCGAGCTGTTTGATAACGCGAGCGAGGGGGCCTTAAAGGTCTTTTCGGACAACCTGCGCCATCTGCTCTTGGCCGCCCCGCTTCGCGGCAAGGTGGTCCTCGGCTATGACCCGGGCTACCGTACCGGCTGCAAGCTGGCTGTCGTCGATAAGACCGGGAAGGTGCTGGATACCGCGGTCATTTATCCCACCAAGCCGCGCGAGGAGACCGAAAAGAGCAAAAAGATCGTTCTGCGCCTTATCAAGGCCTATGGGGTCGACGTCGTGGCCATCGGCAACGGCACCGCCTCCAGGGAGAGCGAGGCCTTTATCGCCGAGACCCTGAAGGAGGCCGACCGCAAGGTGGCCTATACCATTGTTTCGGAGGCGGGGGCCAGCGTTTATTCGGCTTCTCCCTTAGGGGCCGAGGAATTCCCCGATTTCGACGTGACCGAGCGCAGCGCCGTTTCGATCGCGCGCCGCCTGCAGGATCCTTTGGCCGAGCTTGTGAAGATCGACCCGAAGGCCATCGGTGTCGGGCAGTATCAGCACGATATGAAGCAGAACCGCTTAAGCGAGGCGCTGGACGGGGTGGTCGAGGACTGCGTAAACAGCGTAGGGGTCGATGTCAACACCGCCTCCTATTCCCTGCTTTCGCATATCGCGGGCATCAGCACGGCGGCCGCCAAAAACATTGTCGCCTACCGCGAGGAGCACGGCGAATTCAAAAAGCGCGCAAGCCTTCTGAAGGTACCGAAGATCGGCGAAAAGGCCTTCCTTCAGTGCGCGGGCTTTCTTCGTGTATCGGGCTCCGACGAGATCCTCGACAATACCGGCGTTCACCCCGAATCCTACGCCATTGCCAAGGCGCTTCTTGAAAGCTTCTCCTTCACCGAGGAGGACGTACGGGGCGGCAACCTTTCGGGGCTGCGCGCCATGGCGACCGTGCGCGGCATCGGCAAGCTTTGCAAGACCCTTAACTGCGGAGAGCCCACCCTGCTCGATATCATCGGAGAGCTGGAGAAGCCCGGACGCGACATCCGCGAAAGCGCCCCGCCTCCCGTACTTCGCACCGACGTATTGACCATTGATGACCTTGAGGAGGGGATGCTCTTAAAGGGCACCGTCCGTAACGTTGTGGATTTCGGCGCCTTCGTCGATATCGGCGTGCATGACGACGGGCTTCTGCACGTTTCCGAGATGAGCGACCGCTTCGTCAAGAACCCCGCCGACGTCGTCAAGGTCGGGGACGTGATCGAGGTCCGCATCAAGGGCGTCGATAAAAAGCGCGGCCGCATCTCGCTTACCTGCAAGACCCCCCGTTCTTAATTCTAATTTATTAGAAACCAAAACCGCCTTCTTTTCCGCAAAAAGGGAAACAGGGGCGGTTTTTTGTGCAGAATAGACAAAAGCGTTTTCGAAAGTTCTCTCGGTTGCCCTCTTTTCAAAAGGCTTTTTTTCTGTTATAATTAGGATGTTAAAATTTGTACGAGAAAACGGAGGAGTACAACAAATGGCAAGTCTTTCGCTTAAGCACATTTACAAAAAGTATCCGGGTGGCGTTACCGCCGTTTCGGATTTCAATCTCGAGATCAAGGATAAAGAGTTCCTGATCCTCGTCGGCCCCTCGGGTTGCGGTAAATCGACCACCCTGCGTATGATCGCGGGTCTGGAGGAGATCTCGGAGGGTGAGCTGTATATCGGCGATACCCTGGTCAACGACGTCGCGCCGAAGGACCGTGATATCGCGATGGTGTTCCAGAACTACGCCCTTTACCCGCACATGACGGTTTTTGAAAACATGGCGTTCGGCCTGAAGCTTCGTAAGATCCCGAAGGACGAGATCAAGCGCCGCGTAGAGGAGGCCGCCCGTATCCTCGATATCAACCACCTGCTCGAAAGACGCCCGAAGGCCCTTTCGGGTGGTCAGAAGCAGCGTGTAGCCCTCGGTCGTGCGATCGTTCGTAACCCGAAGGTCTTCTTGCTTGACGAGCCGCTTTCCAACCTTGACGCGAAGCTCCGTGCCTCGATGAGAACCGAGCTTACCAAGCTTCACAAGAAGGTGGAGACCACCTTTGTATACGTTACGCACGACCAGGTCGAGGCTATGACCATGGCGTCCCGTATCGTCGTTATGAAGGACGGTCTGATCCAGCAGGTCGATACCCCCCAGAACCTGTACGATTATCCCTGCAACCTCTTCGTTGCCGGCTTTATCGGTACCCCCCAGATGAACTTCATCACCGCCCGCCTGATCGAGGAGGGCTCGGATCTTTACGTCACCTTCGGCAACAACAAGCTGAAGGTCCCCGCCGAGAAGGCCAACAACCCTGCCCTTAAGGAATACATCGGCCAGGAGGTCGTTGTCAGCATTCGTCCCGAGTGCCTGCATGACGATCCCGTACACGTCGATTCGATGCCCGACAGCACCATCGACGCCACCGTCGAGGTCACCGAGCTTATGGGTGCCGAGATCTACCTCTACCTCAGCTTTGACGGCATCGAGGATGCCACCAACGGTAAGAATATCATTGCCCGTGTTTCGGCCCGCTCCGCTTCCCGCGCCGGCGATAACATCAAGATCGCCTTTGAAGCGAACCGTATGCACATCTTTGATAAGGATACCGAGCGCTGCATCGTCCATTAATTTTTTGAAAGCAAAAGGCAACGGTTTTCGTTGCCTTTTCTTTTTTTGCGCCCCCGGGCTTTGTATTTTGTGAACGAGAGAAAAAGCCATAATATGGCCTTTTCTCGAAGTGATACCCCAAGGATAGGGAGAAATGAAGCAAATGAGAATGAGCGCGCATTTCGACCATATCCGCGGGGAGGCCATAACCGCAAATAAAAAAGAGGATACCATGCTTTGCACCGTTTCCTCTTTTTTATTGAAGACAAAAACCGGAATATAGCCAAAAGCGTCTTTTGCCAATCCGGGCAAAAGACGCTTTTCCTTCATTTCTTTTTCTCAAATTTGATCATCGCATTTACAACGCTGTAAATGCGATCTCTTTCAAAAGGAGTCAAGGTGGATATTTCCTCTGTCATTTCGGACGATTTTATCGCATAGCCGGTCGAAAGAACATCGGCAAGCAACAGGTCTGCCGATACCCCCAATACATTCGCTATGGTAATAAACGTTTCAAGCTTGGGAACCTTCTCCCCGCGCTCGATCATTCCCGTATAGGTAACGCTTAATCCGATTTTCTCGGCAAAATCCTCTTGCCGCCAGCCTTTTGCCTTTCTGTATTTTCTGATCCGCTTTCCAATCGACGATGTATTCATTTCGCACCTTTTAAAACGTTAGTTGTTATTACTAACTAATAGTATAGGTTAGCATTTCAAAGGATCAAAGAATATATTAGGATTAAATCATAACTATTATTTGATATTTTCGAAAAATCGTGATATTATTACCAAGCGTAACCGTTGGATGGTGGAGCAAGCCGATCTTATAATCGTCTACGTAGAGCGAGAGGAAGGCGGCGCGTATACCGCCTTGGAATATGCGAAAAAGCTTAACAAGCCAATAATCAATCTTGCAAAAAGGGGCCGCGAGGAAGAAGAATGAGGTCTTATATTCAAGCAAACAAAAAGCGCGGGCAAGTTTTTGAACTTGCCCGCGCTTTTTCGATCATGATTACTTTTTTAGACGCGCTTGACCTTAATCCGACCGAGGATCGCCTCATACCCCCCGGCCCCGCTTTGCAGGTAATGGCTGATGCGGGATATGGTGGCGGTGCTGGCCCCCGTCCTTTTATGGATCTCGGTATAGCTGGCGCCTGCCCGAAGCAGGGCGGCCACCTCCACGCGCTGGGCCATGGCCGTCAGCTCCCCCTCCGTGCATACGTCGCGGAAAAAGGCCTCACACTCCGCGCGGTTTTTCAAAGAAAGAACCGACTTGTAAAAATTCTTGAAATCGATGGGGGTGTTGCTTTTCATTCATCGCACCTCTTTTTGATCTACACTTCAAAATTTTAGCACACTAAAGTAAAATTGTCAAGCACTTTTGCGTGAAAAAGTGCGGTTTTTACAGAAAAGAGCGTCCATTTCCCCATAAACAGCCTGCTTTTTAAGAGAAAAGACCTTCGCGATATGCGTGATACTCTTAACGGAGTATCACGCATAACTCTATTCGCCTGCGGCGAGTTCTATTGCTACGCAGTGATATTCGGCTTGCGCCGAGTGATATTCGCTACGCGAGTTTTTAGGCGAATAGAATATCACTGCGAGGCGAAGCCTTGCAATATCACTTCCCGTCAGGGAAATATCACTCTTTGCGTCAGCAAAGAATACCACTATTATGCCAACAGAAAAAGAGAGAACATTTTCGGTACAAAACCAATTTGT
>JAZNDS010000060.1:0-41773 GCA_045588145.1 Eubacteriales bacterium
GATCGGCGCTGTGGTGGTCACGGGTGCCGTCGTTGTGACGGGGGCGGTCGTTGTCGAAGGATCGGTGGTAACAGGTCCCGTTGTGGTTACGGGCGCGGTCGTCGGTGTCATAAGTCCTCCCATAAAGCTGAAATCGCAGGCTGTGAAGCAAAGCGTAAGCATAAGCAAAGCTAAAAGTAGCAGGAAAAAGCGAAGGTGTTTCATAAGTTTTTCTCCTTTATAGTTCTTCACTTTATATTATATAAGAAAAAAAGTCGAAAAACAAGAGAGAAGCCTACGAAAAACCGATCGTTTTTTGGGCATTTTGATGAAAAGAAGGGTCCTGTCGACTTCTTTTTTAAAAATTCGCAAATTCGCTTGACAAACCGCCTTATCTTTGCTATAATACCACTGTTAACGCTGGTGTGGCTCAGTCGGTAGAGCAGCTGATTCGTAATCAGCAGGTCGCCGGTTCAAGTCCGGCCACCAGCTCCAGAAAAAAGCACTTCGCAAGAAGTGCTTTTTTCAATGAAGCGCACCTTGCGGTGTACAAAGAATGAAGCAGGCGCGCCTATGAAGCGTGCCTTCGGCACACCGAGAAAGAATGTGCGCTTCGCTTCATGTTTGCAAGGCAAACGCTTCATACGAGCATAGCAAGTGCTTCGTATTGGCCGTGGCCGATGCTTCGTTTTTTCAATCTGCTTGCATTTTCTATTTTATCCCAAAACTCGCATGATTTACTTGACAAAAGCGCATCTTCGTGGTATCATAATAAGATGAATGAATATTAATAGCGGAAAGGTTTTTTGCGATGGATATAAGAGAATTCTTTTCAAAAAAAGAAGCGCTTCTGGGGCAGGAGGTCACCCTTTCGGGTTGGGTCCGCAATCACCGCAACCAGAAGAAGATGGGCTTCCTTGATTTTTATGACGGAACCGCCTTTGATCTTTTGCAGCTGGTCTATTACGCCGACAGCGAAAACAAGGCGATGCTGGAGGCTCTTTCGCACTTAAAGATCGGCTCCTGCGTTACAATCACGGGTAAGGCCGTCAAGAACGAGAACAACGGAAGCGTGGAGATCGAGCTTTCGGATCTTACGGTCATCGGCGAATGCGCGGAGGATTATCCCATTCAGCCCAAGCGCCACTCGCTGGAATTTCTGCGTGAAAATGCCTATCTGCGTCCCCGTACCCGCCTTTTCCAGGCGGTATTCCGTGTGCGTAGCGTTGCCTCCATGGCGATCCACGAGTATTTCCAAAGCCGTGGGTACCTGTACGTGCATACCCCTCTCTTTACCGCGAACGATGCCGAGGGGGCGGGAAACACCTTCACGGTCACGACCTTTGACCCGACCGATGGAAAAAAGCACAGCTTTGAGGACGATTTCTTCGGTAAGCACGCGTCTCTTGCCGTAACCGGCCAGCTGGAGGCCGAGACCTTTGCGCTTGCCTTCAGCAAGGTATATACCTTCGGCCCCACCTTCCGCGCCGAAAACTCCAACACCCGCACCCACGCCTCCGAATTCTGGATGATCGAGCCCGAGATCGCCTTTACCGACCTCTTTGGCCTGATGGATATTGAAGAGGATTTCCTGAAGAATATCCTTTCCACCATTCTCGAGCGCTGCGACAGCGAGCTTGCCTTCCTTGAAAAATACAACAACCTGCCTCTGCGTGAGCGGATGAAGACCCTCATTGATTCCAAGGTCGCCCGCATTTCCTTCCACGACGCGATCACGATCCTCAAGGAGGCAGACGCCACCGAGAACTTTGAGTTCAAGCCCTCGTACGACGAGGACCTTGCCAAGGAGCACGAGAAGTATCTTACCGAAAAGAAATTCGGCGCCCCCGTCTTTATCTACGACTGGCCGAAGGAATTCAAGGCCTTCTATATGTATCAGAATGACGATGGGAAGACGGTTGCCGCCGTTGACCTTCTCGTTCCCAACGCGGGTGAGCTGATGGGCGGAAGCCAGCGTGAAACGCGCTATGATCGCCTTGTCGGACGTATGGACGAGCTGGGTATCTCCGCAGACGCGATGTACTGGTACTGCAACCTCCGTAAATACGGCGGCTGCACGCACGCGGGCTTCGGCATGGGCTTTGAGCGTCTGCTGATCTACGTGACGGGCATGGAGAACATTCGTGACGTCATTCCTTACCACAGAACCCCCGGTGCTTGCGATTTTTAAGCAAAATTTGTAAAAGAAACTATACAGAAAGGAAAAGGCCATGAACCGTTGTGTGATCCCCGAGGGATATCGCCCCCGCCTTAACGCGTACGAAACGCAGCTGGCGATCTCGCTTATCAAAAAGACCTTCCAGCACGAGTTTGCCGCCGCTTTGAATCTGAAGCGTGTATCGGCGCCTCTGTTCGTTACGAAGGAATCGGGGCTGAACGATAATTTAAGCGGGAAAGAGCGGCCTGTTTCCTTTGATATCCCCGCCGCCGCGGCGGAGGCCGAGGTCGTGCATTCGCTTGCCAAATGGAAGCGGCTTGCCCTGCTTCGTTACGGCTTCACGGTGGGCGAGGGGATCTATACCGATATGAACGCCATTCGGCGGGATGAGGTGCTGGACAACATCCATTCGATCTATGTCGACCAATGGGACTGGGAGAAGGTCATTACCGAGAAAACGAGAGACCTTTCCTACCTGAAGGCCACAGTCAGCGCGATCGTGGGCGCGATCTGCGACACGCTTGACCGTGTGAAGGCCGCCTTCCCGCAGCTGGATACCGCACTTTCGCGTGAGGTATCCTTTATTACCTCGCAGGAGCTGGAGGACCTGTATCCTACCCTTACCCCCTCGGAGCGTGAGCAACGCTATGTTGCCGAAAAAAAGACCGTCTTTATTATGCAGATCGGTGCCCCCCTTCGCTCGGGCAAGCCGCATGACGGTCGCGCACCCGACTATGATGACTGGTCGATGAACGGTGACCTCTTCTTCTGGGACGAGGTGCTTTCGCGCGCCCTGGAGATCTCCTCGATGGGCATTCGGGTAGACAGCGCGTCGCTCGATCGCCAGCTGACCCTTTCGGGCTGTGACGATCGCCGTTCTCTCGCCTTCCATAAAATGCTCCTGAACGGAGAGCTGCCGCTGACGATCGGCGGCGGTATCGGCCAATCCCGCCTTTGCATGCTGATGATGGGCTGTGCCCACGTTGGCGAGGTACAGGCCAGCGTGTGGGATGAGGATACCCAGCGCGTCTGCGCCGAGCATGGGGTGAGCCTGCTGTAATGGAGCTGACCAATCTTTCCACCGTTCGGGGACTTATGGCCGAGGCGGGGATCGAGTTCCGCAAGGAATTCGGTCAGAATTTTCTCATTAATCCCTTGATCCCCGAGAAGATCGCCGAGGCGGCCTCCCCCGATGAAGAAGCGGTCATTCTGGAGATCGGGCCCGGGATCGGTACCCTGACGCAAGAGCTTTGCCGCCGCTACGCGAAGGTGATCGCGATCGAGATCGACGGTGGCCTTATCCCGATCCTTCATAAGACCATGGCCGAGTTCGATAACCTCGTCCTTATCCACGGCGACTGCATGAAGCTTGACCTGTCCGCTATCCTTCGGGAGCATGCGGCGGGGAAGCGTGTCTCGGTCTGCGCCAATCTGCCGTACTACATCACGACCCCGATCCTGATGCGGCTTCTGGAGGGCGGGCTACCGCTTGATTTTATCACCGTCATGATCCAGAGCGAGGTGGCCGATCGGTTGATTGCCGCCCCCGGCAGCGCCGAATACGGCGCCATCACCGCAACGCTCGGTTACTATGGCGAAACGAAGCGGCTCTTTACCGTATCGGCAGGTAATTTTTTGCCGGCTCCCAAGGTAAATTCGGCTGTTGTGCAAACAAAACTATACAAAGAGAAGCCGTACGCTCCGCTCTCCGAGGCTTGCTTTCACCGCACGGTGAAGGCCGCCTTTGCCCAGCGCCGCAAGACGCTTGTCAATGCGCTCTCCTCGGCCTTTTCGGGGATCGATAAGGCAGCGCTTACCGCGATCCTGACCGAGCTTGGGCACAGCCCCACGGTGCGGGGAGAGCGGCTTTCGACGGGGGAATTCGTCGCGCTTTCCGACGCCCTTTACCGCTGCCTTTCCAAATGAAAAAAGAGCCCTGCGGGCTCTTTTTTCTTATTTTTCTTTCTCCAAAGAGGCAGTTAAAAAATGATTTTCGCCAGCCCCGCCTCGGAGGTCTCACGGTAGGAGGGCAAAAGATCGTTTCCCGTTTCCTTCATGGTCTTTATGACGGCATCCAAGGATATCTTTCGCGAATCCCACAAAAAGCTCGCGAGGCTGACCGCGTTGATCGCGCGCATAGCGGCGACCGCGTTTCGCTCGATACAGGGGATCTGTACAAGCCCGCAGATCGGGTCGCAGGTGAGCCCGAGATGGTGTTCGATCGCGATCTCTGCGGCGTATTCGATCTTGTCGATATCCAGTGAAAACAGCTCTCCCAGCGCAGCGGCCGCCATGGAACAGGCGCTTCCGATCTCCGCCTGGCAACCACACTCTGCGCCTGAGATCGAGGCATTGGTCTTGATCAGATTTCCAATGATCCCGGCGGTAATAAGTGCTTGTATGATTCTTTCATCGCTGTATTTGTTCTTTTTCTGCTGATAATAAAGGACCGCGGGTAAAACGCCGGCCGCACCGCACGTCGGTGCGGTTACCACCACCTCTCCCGATGCGTTTTGTTCTCCTACGGCAAACGCAAAGGCGCAGACCATGCGGTTTTCACGTGTTTCGGCGCTTTCATCTATGTGCTGATTTAAATACAGGGCTTTGGCCTTCTTTTTTACGTCAAGCCCTCCCGGCAGGATCCCTTCATCGGAAAGCCCGGCGTGGATAGAGGCCTTCATCGCATCCCACACCTTCTCCATATAATTCCATAGATCGGATGACTCCCGCTCAAGCGCGTATTCCCAAAGGCGCAGGGAATGCGTTTGGCAATAGGAGGCAATTTCCCGAAAGGTGGATTCGCGGTAAACGGTTGGGGTAAAGCCCCTCTCCTTGCTTTCAAAAAGAATGCTGCCGCCACCGATGCTCATAACAGTCGCCTTTGCTTTTTGAACGCCGTTTTCAAGCCCAAGGATCTCCATCGTGTTGGGATGAGGAAGATCGGACCTGGTGAAATCGAAGCTGACCTTACAGGGGAAGGGAGCAAAGGCTTTTTTCACAGTCTGATCGGTGCCGTGCCCTTTTCCCGTTTTGGCAAGAGAGCCGTATAGGATCACCTCAAACTCGTAAACATCGGGATGTTTCTCCATAAAGATCCGGCAGGCCTTTTCGGGCCCGATCGTATGCGAGCTCGAGGGGCCCCTTCCGATCTTATAAAGCTCAACGAGCGACGGCATACCAAAGCTTTCCCGATCCTTTTTTTGCTTGGGCGTTGTGTAGAAATCCTCTACCGAAACGTTGAATATACGAGAAAGCTCGATCAGATGAGGGGCAGACGGTTGCGCGTATCCAAGCTCCCATTTGGAAACGGCCTGCTCACTTATGCCGAGAAGCTTTGCCAGGGCTTGCTGGGTAAAGCCTTTTTGGATTCGCAGCTTTTTGATTTTTTGGGTCTTGATCGTATTCATTTCTTTCGCCTCACAATCAAAAACTAAGTTCTGCCGTTATTATATAACAGATTTTTTCAACTATAAAGGGATTTGTGTAAAAAAATGCAGGCGCTTTCCAACCGTAGGTTGAGCTTGGCGTATAAAAAAGAGCCCAATGGGCTCTTTTTTCATTTGATTTCGACCGTTACGTGCTTGCCGCAGGTATTGGCGGCAGCCTTCATCACACAGCGGATGGCTTTGGCGATCTTGCCGTGGTGGCCGATGACCATACCGGTATCGTCCTCGGCAACCGAAAGCACTAAGGTAACGTCGTCTCCCTCAACCGTTTCGGTAACCGTAACGGCATCGGGGGTATCAACGATAGCACGCGCAATATCGGTCAGGATAGTCTTCAGATCCATGGCCGCGCCCTCGATTACTCGGCGGCGTTCTTCTTAAGAAGTGCTTTGACGGTTTCGGTGGGCTGGGCACCGTTGGCGATCCAAGCGGCGGCCTTTTCCGCGTCGATCTTGATCTCGGCGGGGTTAGCCATGGGGTTGTAATAGCCGATGGATTCGATGAAGCGGCCGTCACGGGGCGAACGCTCGTCAGCCACTACGATGCGGTAGAAGGGGGTCTTCTTGGCGCCCATTCTCTTCAGTCTGATTTTAACCATTTTCTTTTCCTCCAAATTATATAGTTCTTGTAATTAAAAATCCGAATGAAAACGGAATTTTTTCTTGTCAGAACGGCATTTTCATTCTGCCGCCGAAGAGGCCCTTCATCTTCCCGGGGGAAGAGAATTGCTTCATCATTTTCTTCATCTGCTCGAACTGCTTCACAAGGCGATTGACCTCCTCGACCGAGGTGCCGCTTCCCAGCGCGATCCGCTTTCGGCGAGAGCCGTTCAGTGTTTCGGAGGGGTAGGTCCTTTCCTCGGGGGTCATCGAAAGCACGATGGCCTCAATGCGGGAGAGCTGCTTTTCGTCTACGTTGATATTCTCAAGCGCCGAGGCATTGACCCCGGGGATCATGCCGAGCAGCTGCTGCAGGTTGCCCATCTTGCGAAGCTGGCGAAGCTGCGTGAGAAAGTCTTCAAAGGTGAAGGCCGCTTCACGCATCTTGCGCTCCATATCCTTCGCGGTCTTTTCATCGAAGGCGGCCTCGGCCTTTTCGATCAGCGAAAGCACGTCTCCCATCCCGAGAATGCGGGAGGCCATGCGGTCGGGATGAAAGGGCTCGATCGCGTCCATCTTCTCGCCGGTGCCGATAAACTTGATCGGCTTTCCCGTGACGTACTTGACCGAAAGGGCGGCACCGCCGCGGGTATCCCCGTCCATCTTGGTCATAATGACCCCGGTGATAGACAGGCGCTCGTTAAAGGTGGCGGCCACGTCAACGGCGTTTTGCCCCGTCATCGCGTCGACCACCAGAAGGATCTCGGTAGGCTCGGTCGCGGCTTCGATCTTCTCCAGCTCTCGCATCATCTCATCGTCGATCTGCAGGCGGCCGGCGGTATCGATAAAGACCATATCGAAGCCCTGCTTCTTGGCATGCTCGACCCCCGCCTTGGCGATCTTAACGGGGCTCTGGCCGGTTCCCATCGAAAAAACGGGAACCCCGATCTGCTCCCCGACGATCTTTAGCTGATCGATGGCGGCAGGGCGGTATACGTCACAGGCAATAAGCAAGGGATTTTTTCCCTTTTTCTTGAAATAAGCGGCCAGCTTTCCCGTGTGGGTCGTTTTACCCGCGCCCTGTAAGCCGCACATCATAATAACGGTCGGCGGCTTCGAGGCGATCTCGATCTTCGGGGATTCGGAGCCCATCAGGCGAATAAGCTCCTCGTTTACGATCTTGATGATCTGTTGGGCGGGCAAAAGGCTTTCCAGCACCGCTTCACCCACCGCGCGCTCGGTCACGGCTTTTACGAATTCGCGTACGACCTTGAAGTTGACGTCGGCCTCCAGCAGCGCGAGCTTTACCTCGCGCATGCCTTCCTTGACGTCCGCCTCGGTCAGCTTTCCTTTGCTGCGGAACTTCTTCAGCGCCGCTGTCAGTTTTTCGGTAAGACCTTGAAACAAGGGTTTTCTCCTTTACTTTACTCGGCAAGCTTTCGGGAAAGGGAAAGGATCTTTTCAGCGGCAAGGCGCGCCTTCTCGTCGGCCGACTCGGCAAGCCCCTCGGCCAGCCTTTCGATACCGTCGATCAAAAGGCGGTCGCTTTTATGCCGCTTGGCAAGCCCCAGCTTTTCTTCGAGAGAAAAGAGGGTCTCCTCTCCTTTTTTTAAAATATGGCGCACCCCTTGGCGGGAGATGCCGATCTCGCCCGCGATCTCGGCAAGCGAAAGATCGTCGCCATAATAGGCGGAGAGGATCTTTTTGGTATGCTCATCCAGCACCTCTCCGTAAAAATCAAGCAGATATTCGATCGTAAGGTTCTTCTCAAACAAAGCGATTCACCTCTGTAAACCGATTTACTTTACAAGTATAGCACGCCTTTTTCAACTTGTCAAGAAAAAAAGTAAAAAACTTCGCAAATGTCAAGGGGAATCTTAAAAAAAGTGTGAAAAATTTTCAAGGCCGAGGGCGGCGAGCTCCCGGTTGAACATGGTTCGGGCACTTTCACCGTTAAAGAGGCGCCGGGGATAATCGTTGATGAAATCCTGTATTTCCCGTAATTTTTGGGGAGAATAACGGCTGATGGGGGTGCCCTTCGGCACAAAACGCCGGATAAAGCCGTTTTGGTTCTCGTTGGATCCACGTTCTGAAGAACAGTAAGGGTGACAGTAATAAACGTGCGTACGTTCGGTACCGTTCGGGCTATGCTCCAAGCCGACGGTATCAGAAAATTCGCAACCGTTATCACAGGTGAACGTTTTGAAGATGCGGCGAAAATTTCTCTTGCCAAGGCGGCGCTCTATTCCATTCAAGACAGAGACGGTACTTGCGGCGCTCTTATCGTTGCTTCTGATCACGAGCTGCATTCTTGTTTTTCGCTCTGTAAAAGAAAGAATCGTATAGCCTTTTTCCTGGGTACCGATAATCGAATCAAATTCCCAATGGCCGAACGTGGTCCGCTTACGGATCTCGCTCGGCCTTTTTTCTATGCTGTTTTCAAAATGCGGCAATGCTTTTGCGGTCTTTTCTCTTTTCTTTCGGTTCTTCATTTTTCCTTTACGTAGGAGATCCTTACTGGTTATACCAAAAAAAACGCCCTTATCTATGTAATTGTATAACGTGCCGCGGCAAACTGCTGTTTTAAAGTGTAGGTTATGCGTTTGAATGTAATCCAGAATGGCCGAGGGGCTATATCCTTTTTTAATCATTTTTACCACAAAAGCAGCGAAGGCATAATCATTCCCAATTTTCAGAGGGGCGCCTTTTGCGGTTGCCTGATAGTTTGCCTTGCGTTGGGCTTTGTATGCGCTGTATTTCACTGTTTCGATCCAATCGGTATTACGGTGCTGATACAACCCCCTTTTTAATTCGGCATATATTGTTACTTTTGAAAAGCCTAATTCTTCGGCTATACGCTTTACCTTCAATCCGGCATTATATAGGGCTTCCAGCTTATTTCTGTCACTTTCCTTCATTTTTCGGTGTTGCATGCGGATAAACTCCTTTCGTGGCTAAACGCCTTACATTTCGGGCTATCTATGGTTTCATAGATAGTCTTTTTTATTTATATCGAAGTGGTGGGGAGGGCGTGGGAAAGCGGCTACTCGCCTCGCTTTTCCCACGGCCTTTCTCCTCCACCACACCTGTTTTCTATTAAAATGAATTTTCCCTTCCCGTTCCCCTTTTGGGCTCAAAAGGGGAATGCCTTTTAGCTCCTTTGGTCGAAATTTCGGACCCGAAACCATACCGTACACCCCTTTGACCGCGCAACATTCTATCAGATATTCTGCCTGTTGTCTATCAGTTCCTCTCCAACATTTTTTGAAAACTTTTTTCTAACACACGGGGAAAAAACTTTTAAAAAAATATTCTCGGGAATGGACAACCGTCATTCTATCTGATTGCCATTTATGCGAGGTCAAGGAATATACGGTATAAGCTTTTATACGGGTTCCCTAAATTTCATACCAACCGCTAAAAGAAGGTACGAGCCTCCGGCGGGAGGTATGGGGAATACCGGTATAAGCGCTGTCGCCGGGTTCGGCGGCTTTCGGTTCGTTGGTTGTAACGGCACCATAAGCGTTACGGCGTGCTTGGAGGCGCCTAAGTTCCCCATCGAGTGACCGGATACGGCTAAACATATCCGGGGTTGAAAAGCCAAACTAATTTTGGTAGGTAGGAAGGATGGAAAACGATACGAGTTTAAGTGACAAAGCGTTTCAACGGATTTTCAAGTATCTGACTGACCTCGGTTGGTCTCCTACGCAGATCCTTGCGTTCTTAGATTACATCACAAAATAAAAAATGCCCACAGAGCGTTTTTTGAGCAGCCCTCTGTGAGCGTTTGAGGATTATTCGGGGCGAGCCTACCCGTCCCGTCTAATCTGATTACGCAGTTATTATACCACACACGAAAAAATTTGTCAAGCCCCCTAAAATGAGGGGCGGAAAGAGGTAAATTTATGAAGCTAAGTAAAGAGGTTTTTGAGTTTAGAGTTGCACTCCTTCAAGCAAAGTATGAAGCCGAAAAGGTAAAGGATATCGAGGACGGCGGAACGTCCAATATGGATACCCCGACCGTTTATCTTTACCATTGGAGCGAAAAAGTCTTACAAGAAGCTTTTGAAGGAACAGGGCTTATTCCGAGCAAGCACGGAAACATCGTTTTTGTTCTCGGAGCGTGCGAGGGACAAGGCTTTCGCAGAACCGCTATGGCGGAAGCATTTTCCAGAAGTCTTAGACATTCGGGATACGACTCAGCCGTAGATTACAGAGTAGATTAAAAGGAGAACCATTATGAAACTCTACCAGCTTTTCTTAAACATAGAAATACAAAGCGAATACAAGGTCGTATATTACGATTATAAAAACGAAGAAAGGATAGAGGTCGAAGTCGAAGAGAATACCGACAAGGATGTTGCTTACCTATACGTAGAAGATGGAATCCTCTACATAGAAATCGATAACGAAGAATAAGCTCTCTGCCAGAGCGTGAGGCGGATCTTCCGCCTTGCGCTGCGGCTCTCCCCCTAACTGCAAGCAGTTAGCCGATTACTACACCATACCACCCCACACCAAAAAAGAAAGGATTTTTATTATGCCGTTTTACAAAGTAAAATACAAAGGATTTGTTGTAATTGAAAGCGAATCCATAGAAGAGGCCCTCGAAGAGATCCACGAATACCATTCTATTTATGACGAAGAAGAAATCGTCGCTGCCGAGGAGATGGATCCGGTTGACGTTATCGATCTTACCGGGGTTCAGCTTCACAGCGAGGAAGGAGAAGAGCAATGAGCAAACTTATACAATGGCGCACAAAATCTCCCGAAGACCTAATCAATCGGGTAAAATCCAATCTGGATTCCATTAAAATGCACTTTTTCGAAATCGGCGGATACCTTTACGAAGCATATTCGCGAGGGTTTTATCATGGATATGCGAACATTCTGGATTTTTCAGCCGAAAACTTTGGTTTCCAAAAAACGTTGACTTATGACCTAATCAACGTATTCAGACACTTCAGAGACGGCGATTCCTTCCTACCGATCCAATCCGTTGCGCACTTAAACCAAACGCAGCTTGTAGAGCTTTGCCGCTGCCAAGCAGGGAGAGAAAATCTTGCAGCGATAATCTCACCGTCTGATACGGTAAAGGACGTAAAACGAGCCGTGAAACTATTCAATGGACTCAGCATGAATAAGCGAACTTCCTTTGAAGCTACGAATCTTCGGGATTTTATATCACAAATTGACGGATCGGCTCCCCCTCGTTCTGCCGAAGAAACAAAAGGAGAAGCACAGTATTATTCCGCTCAAACGGAAAGCGCCCCCATAAGGAGCTTAAGAGAAATTTTCAAAGATCACATGGACGTCGAATCGTTCGCCCAAAAGCTTTCAAACGTTATCTCGGATTACAAAGAATGTGTAGCCGAGTTCAAAGTAGGCTCTTCTTATAGAAACGATCTCATCGAAATCGAACAAAAATTACTTGCTTTGTTTGACAGATTTTACAATAGCGACGTTTAAAAAGAAAGAACCCGAAGATTTTTTCTTCGGGTTCTAAAATTTGCCTATTGACTTTTGCGTTAATTTAGCATATAATATCATCAAGAAGTGAGCCAGCCGGTTTTCGGCACCTCGATGGGTTAACCCCTACGAATGTTCACTTCTTTTTCTTTTTCTCGTACCAAAACGGGGGCTTTCGGTTATACGACTTCTTATATTGTTTTAGCCTATGCCGTACAACAGAACGAGCTTCAGCTGAAAACCCCAACCCTTTAATCGGATCACTATAATATGTTTTCTTGGCTGTATGCACTCTCTCTTGCAAATATGTACTCTTTTCATCTTCAGAATTAGGATTATCGATCTTGATTTTCTTAGCACTATTTTTCTCGGAATGAGTCATTCCCAAGGACTTATAGTTGTCGCCTTTTTCCCCGAACACATAATGCAAATGTCCTTTTGCAAGAGGACTTCTATTATACCTAAACTCGTCCAGAGGTTTATACTTTCTGGACTCTTTTTTCTTTCTGGTCACTTTTTGCTCCTCTTCTTCATCGTATTAACGCCTTGAAAAAACGCTTTTTTCCAAACACCTTTTCTTATATTTTCAATTTCAGCTTCGTTTTTAGTAGCAAGGTTAGTTGTTTGAGATAAAATAGATTCCAAGTAATCAACCTTAGCCACATAATCCCCCACTTTCTTAAGCAAAAACAAAATCACTACAATCAAACCAATCCAACACATAATAGAAAAAACATCTAAAAAAACGAGTAAAGCATCCATTTTTCATTCTACCTCTTGAAGCATATTTAGTTCTTTCATTTTTCGGATATCATTCTGGAAATAACTGTTCTGAAGCTGATTCTCTTCATCGGTACCTACTTCGCCGGCATACATAATGAAGTCGTCTATATGCATCGTGTTCGGCTCGTAGCTATCGAATACGGCTTCCAGACAGGCGGTGCGGTATCTTCGTGAACGGTCCTTTTTGGTGATAAGGCGCCATTTCTCTTTTTGGATCTGTCCGTCCATTCTGCCGCTTTGCATCTCAAGCTTTAACGTTTGCGTTCCGAAGAGTCCTTCCACTCTGTCATAATGGTTATTAAGCTTCGAAACGACGTTCTTAACAAGATAAGCGAATAACGTACCGTCTGAACGGTTTTCAATATACCGAGCATGAAAGCCGTTCCACTTTCCCTTGATCCAGGAGAATACACCTTGGCACAGCCAATACGGGGATAAGAACGGCAGCGCAGGGGCCAGATCACTTTTTTCGGATATGTATATGACCTCGCCGAGCTCTCGCCCACCGGCGCCCCAGGCCTCAGGGCGCTGCAGATCACAAATGATACGAATGAATACCCGGTTCGATACGACGGCAGCGTGCCGACACATCATCAGACAGGCATCGTGAAGGTCGTTCTTTTGATTGGTTTCGTCAGTATTGACCTTCGTTTCCTTCAGGACCTGCATGTTCTTAAACTCTTTATCGATCTCGGTGATAACGAAGGTACCGAAGGAGAGACGTCGGGCCTTGGGGTTATTCTTCACGATCTTTTTGCCCAGGCGAAGCATATCGATATCGATGATATGCGCGTGCCGGGAATAGGCCTCTTGATACTCTGTTGGACGGTTGAAGAAATCGTTGTCACGGTGCGGCATGTTGCCGAGATCCCGTATGATCGAATCCACACGGATCGAGTAATTGGAGAACAGCAGCGAGGTTTCTACCGTGAAGATGAGGTAAGCGCAAGCGTAGTCCTCTAAAGCCTCGTATAGATGCGTTATTTTAAGCTCGTCGTTATAGGTGGTCCTATAATGGGTATAATCATAGCCAAACGTATAATCGTTCCGTAAAAGCTTATATTGGGCCCGTTTAGCCTTATACTCCTCGGCGGCATATATCACGCTGATCCGATCAAAGAAGAAGCGGCAGCGCTGCACCCATTTTCTACAAGAGGGCAGATCTACGATATCGTGGTTTTCGATCCTCTTACGGATCTCATCGCGAAAGATCTGCCACGGAAAATTTGGAAACTGCATATCCTTCTCAAGCAGGATCTCAAACGCCATATCGAATTGATCTACCTCGGAAGATAGGGCCATAGAGGTGATCATCTGGGTTTTTCCGATACCCATTTCCCCATAGACCGTGGTAACGACACCACGCTCCCGGAGAAAGGCCCTATTGCAGCGCTCTGCGTAATAAAGACGAGTGAACGCCATAGAACGGCAAATACGGTTATAAAGCCAGACGCCGAGGCAAAGCCAGATAAGGCCCGGAATAAAGCGTATCATAGGGGTAAGATCCTCAAGGAGCTTTAAGAGCTGCGTATACAGGCTCTTCAGATCCCACGAGGCGGAGAAATAAAAATAGTACGAGATAAAGCCGATAACGATGCTAAAGACGTTAAAATGCAAGCACCAAAGCACCAACCAGGATTTATAATACTTATCGTTCTCCCGGCAGAACTCGACGAAGCCTCGGCACCAGGCGATCACGGGATACACAACGCCAAACAAACGCTTCTCATATCGCTTAAGCTGCTTTGATTTCTTGTTTCGCGCAGTACAGCGCTCATTCGCATAAGCGCTTAGCCGTAATGAAACAAGCAGCACCAGGGGGATCACCACAAGCGAAAAACGGGATATGTAATAAATGACGTTGCCGACGGTATCCAAATATCGCAAGAAATTCTCTTTATTGAAAACCGCTTGCCAATACCGCCCCCACAGCTCGGTAAATTCTTCCCACGTATACGGGAAGAAGCGGATCGGCTCCCAGATGCTCTCCCCGAACTGCCAAGAGGGCATACCGATCACCGTAGGCGTTATGGGGTTATAATCGGGGTTCACAAGCTCAAATAAGTAATACGCGATTGACAAAGCAAGATCGCGTACCGTTTCGGCGAGCCGAGGCAACGAATTGGGAAACAGAAAGCCAAAGCCCACGCTGACAAGCGTGATGCCGATGCAGATATAATGGCGGTAATCACTATTCCATTCTTTCAGATGCGTTTTTGCGCTTCTCATTTTGTAAGACCCCCTCCCGTATAAAAGAGGTATCCTACGACGAAAGCGCCGAGAATGGCCGCGACGATAAAAGCTAAACGTTTCCAAAGGGCTATTCTTTTCATTGTTTTCTCCTGTCTATGCGACGTATTTGCGTAAACCGCTATTGACTTTTTGTTTTATGTATGTTATACTGATTACAGAAACGGCAGGTCTGCCTTGCAAAAGGATATGTACCAACGCGCGAGTTTGTGCACCGTTTCTTTTTTATTTCTGGTACTTTTTCACCGTATCCTTATCTTTCGGATGGATACGGTATTTTTTATCCGGATCCTTAAAAGCATTGGTATCGGTAATAGAATACTGTTTTCTAACGTAACAGGGCCCGCCATCAGAAGGATCGATATTGTAGCGAAGCTTCTCATAATTGTTTTCGCAACCTTGTTCTGGCTTATGCGTAAACGTTAAGTATTTATAGCTTCTCCCACGCTTTCGATATACTCAAACGGGATGACCGACGATCTTCGTGCTTTTCCTTTTCTTAAATTTGTTTACGCTTTTCCACGGCGTTTTCTTTTTATTTGCGATATTTATCACTCCTATTCTATACAATATATTTGCGCAAACCGCTATTGACTTTTTGTTTTGTGTATGCTATAATGCTCATCGTAGATGGTTTCGCTGCCGCAGAAATGCGGAAGTGCTACAATATGTAGCCGTGACGAAAGGGCAAGAGCTTGCCAACCATCTACTTTTTCTTTTTTTCCTTTTCTATCCCAAAATAAGCTTTGGTTCTTCTATTCCTTCTTCCTTCCTCATCGAAGAAATGATCGACCATCTGCCGCTTTGCCGGGGCACACAAATCGTGCGTATTCCCTCTATATTTGGGTTTTCCTTTATCCGAAGCAGAAATAATCAAATTTGGCAATTTTACATCAACTTTTCCGACGAAATGATATTTGGGATTCAATTTAAGCTTACCGTTTTTCCCCTTTACCCAGGCCTTTTCGGCTGAAATTAGTTTTAATCCTTTATGCTTTAAACTATAATTCACACTTGACATTTCATATCTCCTATGTTATAATCGATTTGCCGTTAGCCCTATAAACAGGGCAGCAACAGCTGATGCGTGTTGACGGAGAAGACGCTATGGCTTTTAGGCGAGACTTCTCGGCCACCCCTTCGGGGGTGGTTTTTTTATTTGGATCTTACGTTTCATCAAAAAGAATGGAATAAACAACGGCAAGGAAATTATAGCGTTCCTTATATTGATGCTCATTCAAGCCCTTTTGCTTCATAACAACGTCCTTCTTTTTGTTCGAAAACGCGCCGACGGTGTTAAGAAGCTTTCGTTTTTCCACGCCCTCACGTTGCTTCTTTTGGATCCAAGCTCTGGCGCGCTGCTCTTCCTTCGAATTAAACTTACTCATCGCCTATTTCCTTTCTTCCTTTGATGAGAGCGCTTAAGCTTGTCCCAAAAGTACAGAAGAATGCGCTCCAAAACGAACACAAAAACCGTTGTGCAAGCCAAGGTTAATACGGAATCCATATTTTTTCTATCTCCTTCCTGAGAATAATAAACCGAATATCAGCCGAAACGGCAAGGTAAGTAAGGCCCATAGGATACTGAAGAGCGCGCGGATCCCCGTGAAAACGACCTTCAGAACGATCGTCAACGGCCCCCAGAAGACCGAAAGCACTACCAGTACAAGAATAATGCAAAGCATAAGCATCAGCTTCTGCCACCATTCTTGATCCTCGGTAGGCATATTTTCGGGAGCGGTAAGACCGTTGATAATATCTATAGAATCAGCAACAACGCCGACAACTGTTTTCTTAAAACCGTCTTCCGAAGTGTACTCCAAGGAAAGAATATCAAAATTGATAAACAGATGCTCTTGAGCCACATAGCCATTCACTTCCGGCAAACTAAAACCTTCTTCCTCTGAATAATCGAAAATAGCCGGGCTTGCATAATAATCGGTTTTTGCAAACCGGAGAAGCATAGGGGTCTCATTTTTATCATACGATTCTTTTGCAAACTCGATAATTTTATCCGAATCGTTTTTATTTACAAGATATTTTTTGGAAAAATCTTCGGCAGATAAAAAAAGATCTCCTTCCGAAATCGTAGCAATGGGACTGTAAGGAAAATCAGAGGTTGTATTCATGCCCCAAAGTTGCTCCCACAAAGAGCGATTCTCATTTTTATCAACGAAAGATTTGGCGTCGGTAATAAAAAAAGCATTGTTTTTATAGCCATCACCGCTATATCTTTCAAACAAATTCACCGGGTATTTGTCATGAAGCTTCTCTTGATTCGGATATGCGTTTGCATATCTCTTAATGTATTCCTTAACTTCTTCGGAAGACACTTCATAATCATCAAGAGACTCAATTTCTTCGGTTATCGGAAATATCCAATCCAAACGGCTTAAAAAAGAATAATCATAAGAAATCGAATCATTGACAAGCACTTCTCCAAAATGCCAATTCGCAGAATTATCCGAATCGAATACCGAATCATCATCTACATCATCTCGGCACCGTCCGTTATATGTTTTGCCAATGTAATAATGAAGTCCCGTCATACCAGAAATATCCGAACGCCTAGTAATATCCCAAAATACACGCCAATACGATAATGTATCCTTTACAATCGTTCCGTTATCGTCTAACAACTGACCGTATTCATTGATCTTTTGGTTTCGCATATTAAAAAGGCCCGAATAAGCCTGCATATACGTCGTAACAAACATTGGTGTAGTCTTGTATTGATACCATTCTGCGGTTATCTTACTAAGGTTCCCCCATTGAGAGGAATACTCATTCGGCAATGAAAAATAAACCGATTGCAGATCATCGTAAAGAAAATCTCCTTTATGAGCCCCCCGATAGTTGGTATCAAACACTTGCAGATGTACGTCTTGAGCGCCATAATACTGACAAGCAAGTGTACTGACCGCAACAGCCGGTTCTCCACACCATGCAGCATATCCGCTGTATTCATAAACCTTTGAAATCCCAAAAGTTTCCGTATCGATGTTTCCGTCGAATCGAATATCTAAAGACGTAATCTCATAACGTCGTCTCCCACTCCATTTTGAGGCGTAATCTTTTACGATTTCATACTGTTCGGGCGAATCGGTTATTTTAAATTTGTAAAACCGATGATCATCCGTACGATCTAAATACGTCAAAGAATATGTCTTCGTGCCGGAGCGTTCACCGTCTTCCCCGAATGCATTTGACATAAGGATCTTATTTGAACCATCATGTAAAGAGAGGGGCTTTTCCGTAGGATTATATACATAAACGTACAAACCATAAAAAGGAGAATATGCGCTGTTTTCGGAATAACAATATTCCATAAATCCTACGATTGAACATTTCCCTAAAGCATTCGCCGGATAATTGGCTTCTTCCATATTTGCCATATCACTTTCGATAGGCGTATCATCATAACTTTGAGGAGCCTCTGCTGCACTTGTTTTCACCGGAAAACACGAAAAGAAAAAAGAAAAGCCGAGAACCGCTACAAGAAGAAGCGCACACAGCCTTCGTTTACTTGTTTTTTGTATCATCACGTTTTTTACCTCATGGAATCAACATTTTCAAAATTACAAATCATAAGAGAAGTGACCGCCCCCGTAGGGGCGGTTTTCTTTTCCTTGACAAAGAAGGAAAAATGTAATACAATATTCTCGTCACACAATTTGAATACTGTATGTAGGGAAACATTCTTTGGTAAAAAGTGTTTCTCTTCTTTCTGCATTCCTACATACAGCAGAATTGTGTGACAACAAAGAGATGCACTTTTTCGGTGTGTCTCTTAACCGAGGCACACTTTTTGTTTTGGAGGGAATTATGAAGGACGAAAGAAACGTTTGCCCCATCTGTGGGGAGCCTACGCGCGTTTACATGGGGAATGCACGTAAAGACCGCCTATGCGGAAAACACGCCGATATGCTCAAAGCCGGTGAACTCAATCTTGACGATAAAGGACGTTACATTAAAACCGCTGTTAAACAAAAAATCGAAGACGATTTACCCGATTGGCTCAAAACAGAAAGAACATCTGATAATAAAGAAAAAGAAAGCAAATCAGATTTAATCTGTATAATTTGCGGCGAACCGAGCAATGGTAAACATTTTTGTTTGAAGTGTTATCATGAATACAAAGACCATTCGGTCGATATTCGTATAACTAACTGTCGAGATACAGAAATAATCGACAAATACGGAAACAAAAAAATCAAAACAAAAGACGGAAGATTTGTAAGAAGCTTATCTGAAAAAATAATACTCGATTATTTCTTCGATCACTTCACCAGAGTTATATATGAAAAAACAATTCCATATACTAACAATAAGGGAGAAGATGCAGAATTGCACCCAGATTTTTATTTGCCGGACTATGACCTATATATAGAATTCAATGGTCTTACAAACAAAACTTACCTGCGCCAAAAAGACTATGTAAATAAAATTTACAAAGAAAAGAATTACAATGTTGTAATATTAGATTCAAACGATATCAACGATATAGAAGGAACGCTTGATAAAGTTTTGGAACAATATAAAAAATAAGTTAAAGCCTCGCTCGCGAGAGCGAGGCTTTAGTTTATGAAAAAGACTTATAATTCTTTTTGAAACCTGCGCAATAAGATTCAACAGCCTTTGGACCTAAGTCCTTAACTTTCCACGTAGGAACGTTACGTACATCATCGTTCTCGCGAAAAATTTCACCTGCTCCTACTCCCATCCAATAAGCTTTCCTCTCTTTTGCAGAATAGTTTTTTCGAGACTTCTTATAAAACTTTTTGTTTGCCATTTTTTCACCTTTCTCCCCTACAAAGCTGTGGAAAGCTTATTTTCTTTTCATAATCACCCTTGTGAGCGTTCTCTTGATTTCCCTGCAAACTTGTTTTATAATATATTTGCACTCATACCTAAAACAAGGGGGTTATAAATATGTTGCAGGTAAATCTAAAGAAAGAGAAGTTGTTTATTTGAAAAATGATACTGTTAAACATCACTATCGCTCTAATAACAACCCTAATCATTGTATTTCTGTGCTATAAAATACATCGTAACAAAAACGATTACGAAGATTATATATCTCAACTTGAAGAGCAGCTTTCAATAGAACAAGACGAAGCCAAACAACTACGGCTGAAAATCTCAAGCACCAGATGCTTCCTATGTAACGCCCCCTCTAACGGTAAGCATTTTTGTTACACTTGCTACTCCAAATACAAAAGCAAAGCCATTGATATAAGAATAAAAAACTGCGCTACGGTAGATATATTAGATCCTTACGGTAACAAAGTGCACCCATGCACGGACGGAACACTCGTTAGAAGCCGCGCGGAAGCTATGATAGGGAGCCACCTTTTTAACCACAAAATACGGTATATATACGAGAAGCCCATATACTACTCTGAAAACGGAAAAACAGGAACGTTGCATCCCGACTTTTATTTACCGGACTTCGATGTGTATATAGAATACAATGAATTTGACACCGAGGATTACCTACAAAAAAAGCGGTATGCCATGCGTATATATGCGCAAAAAAAGATGAATGTAATAGTTATGACCGCAAAAGACCTCGGCAACATAGCCGCATTTTTAGCCACAAAACTCAACGTTTCTTAGATTTCTCATATCGCTTTTTGGGAAGCGACTTACCTTTGTAACGCCTTCTTCGCTGCTCGGTTACGATAATAAATTATCGCAGAAAGAAAAATTTCACGCAAAAAGGATATGAAGAACTCGGCTTTGAAGTTATAGTTTTGTCAACAGATGATATCAATAATGATTTATTGAATTTAAAAATAAAATTTGGACTTATTTAACCTCAAGCATAAGATCACAAACGTTCCTTCTTCTTTACCACGCGATACTCCGTATATGTAGAGTCGTAGCTGCTATGTACATTTACCTTTTTATTTCTAACAGCTTGTAAAACACTCTCTTTACGAAATCTCTCACGCTCATTCGCCTCTCTGCACGCTTTGTACGCAGCGGATGCAGTTTTATGTCTTGAACCTACCACGCTATAAGGACTCCCAGAAGGCGTACCGTCTTTATTAAAAGAATGATGCACAGCTTCAACAGCAAAATTTGTCAAAGGATGCTCCTTATTATACTGATGTCTGCGCCCCACAGCGTATGCTCGACGCTCTGCTTTGGTCTTGAACAAATCCTTAAAAGCCATATTCATTTCCTTTCTCCCCTACAAAGCCGGGGAAGGCTTATTTTCTTTTCATAATCACTCTTGCGAGCGTTCTCTTGATTTCCCTGCAAGCTTGTTTTATAATATATTTGCACTCATACCTAAAACAAGGGGGTTATAAATATGTTGCAGGTAAATCTAAAGAAAGAGAGGTCGTTTATCTATGAAACGAAACCAAAAATCATGGAAGATCCTTTCGATGATCGTGGAATTTATCTGCTATACGGTTACTATTCCTTTTACCTTGATTGGGAAAATACTTGATATCGCAGATATCGCTACAAAATAACTACCTCTAACCGCTCGCAAGGGCGGTTACTTCTTTTTGGGGGTTGACAAATCCCCGAACTTGGGGTATACTATTCTTGTAGCACAAAGCTACAATATGCGGCGGGCACCTTACGGTGTCGACAAATGGGCGGCGCAAGCTTAGCCCGTGGGGCCGCAACAGGGAGCCTTTTTTCGGCTCCCTTTATTTTTTTGGATATTTCCAGGGCAACTTATTGCCAAAATGCTTTTTCTGATCATGACGCACACGCCTGGCTATGTACATAGGACGTTCATCGTATGGATCGGGATTTGGGAATACCTTTTCGTTTAAATGGCGCCCGTCTCTTTCCGAGTGCATTACCTTGCGGTATTTATACTCTTTTGGAGAATGCTCTCCCGTGATCATAGCCGGATGCTTGGACCGCTTATAATATCGAAAATGCGGATATGTATCCTTTGCTTTTCCCACCGTAGAATAGATTTTTTTCTTTCTTGAAATTTTAATCACTCCTTAAAAATCAAAGGCGGAGAAATCTTCTCCGCCTTTCCGATTCATAACGAAGAATCGAGCTTTATTTATGTTAATCGCAAGTTGGACACCCGGAGCAAGCGTAAATGCGGCAAGACGCATCCGAAGGAAGTCTCATCGTGAACGTCATCCCTTCCTCATACTCGGGAACATCAAAGGTGTAAAGGCACCATTCGCCCGCGGCGACGTCTGTCAGATCATGATCATGAGAAGCTAAAATAACGTTGTTTTTTGAAAGATAAATTCCAAAGCTATAGAAAGTGCTTGCTTCGGTTCTTTTTAGATAAACATGCAGCGTCTTATAATTCCTTTCAACAGCAATACCTTCAATCACCTTACTGTCGGTTCCGCCGTCGATAAGAACAAGCTGTTCTCCGATTTTTACTTCATCAACGCTTTTTCCAACAATGACCTTTTCTTCGACATAAAGATTATCGCTTACAAAAGCATTCCCTTGTCGCTTGTTAACCGTAATTTTTACGCCCTTGGCATATTTATAAGCGTTGTACCAATGGATCTTAAAATCCTTCTCTTCCACATCCTCAGGAGCATCGGGAGTAATGACGATACGGGCATAATAAGCGAAATAATGATCTTCATCATATACCCCGGAAAGCCCTGTAACCTTATCCAACAACCTCTCATCTTCGTCATAGTAATAAACCGAATAGGTTCCCTTGAATTCAAAATCCGGTTCTACCCGAAGACCTTCGCACGGAAAGGCTTCTTTCGTATAAATCGATTTGTCCGAAGCCTTATGCTTGCCATCATCATCAAGCATGCCCACCTTAAACGAAGAAGCCTTGATAACTTTTGTATCCCTTCTTGAAAGGGCTACAATACCCCCGATTGCACCAAATAACAACACAAAGGTCAGCACTAAAGAAATAATTCCCTTAAGGTTAACCCTCTTTTTTAACTCACGCATATTCTTATATTCTCCTTAATGTGCATTAAGAAGGCCTCTTACAGCAGCTCGCGATAGAGATATTCGCTTACACGGGGAAGGGCCAGGCCTTGCTTAAGGACAATCTGCATCACAGCAGCGCCGGAATTCTCGGGAACCACGACCAGCTCGTCGGCAAAATTGATCTCTACCTTTGTAGACTCCAATTGAGTGCCTTCGGCATCGTAAAAGCAAATATCAAGCTGAGAATCAAGCCCCTTGATCGAATAAATCGCTACGTTGCTGCAATCCAAGATCAAAGAACTGAACTCCTCGTTCGGCACGAAAAAGCCTTCAGTTAAAAGACCGTCAGTCTTATCCCTTTCGTACCCGGAAAGAAAGAGGTTCTTTTGATTTACAAGAACGTTATGTACCTCGCCCATTTTGGGACTATACTGAACAACGTCTTCGATCAGATCCTGCTGTAAAGCTGCCTGATCCCTGGCCACCTCAATTTTCAAGGTTCCGGCATACTTGGCGATATCCCAAAGCTTGATCTCGAAATCCTTGATGGCCTTCCCGTCCTCGTCGATCTGGCTGGGGTAAATAACGACACGGGCGTATACGGCCGCGCCGGGAACGCTGCCAACCATTTTTGTGGATGCTGCCATTTTATCGGTGGCGCCGAGGTAGATCTCATCCTCGTTATACCAGAATACCTGATATTGAGAGGTGTTATCGAAATCGGGAATGACCTTCAGGCCCTTGCATTCAAAGAGGTCCTCGGTAACGATCGACGTTTTCCCAGATACAAACACACCGTCGGTCTCACTTAACGCGCCGCGCGTAAACGAGAAGGATCCGATCGTTTTCGTATCACGTTTTACAAGGGCCACGATGCCCCCGATCGCGCCGATCAAAAGCGCCACGCAAAGCGCTGCGGAAATGATGGATTTTGTTTTTCTACTCATTTTTCTTTCTCCTTACTTACTTTTCTTCGTAGTTTTTCTCTTTTTGGGTAAAAGCGGATATTTCAAAGGATTCTTCGTCATCATCTGAATTCCTTTTTTGTACCCCTCGGCAAACGCTTTCTTTAATTCCGGCTTCGAGAAATTGATCCCTCGCTTTTTGTGTCCTACCGCATACCCTTTTCCGGAATTGTACGCCGATCGTTGCGAACGGTATACTTACTCTTGTACTGCAAATCTTTCTCCTTTCTGCCCTTTAAAGGTGGACGAACCATTATAAATCAAAAAAGATCTCCTATACTTACGTTGTTATCATAACGATAAGGATCTTCGTAATCCGTCGGCTCTTCGGTAATCGGCGGATCCGTCACTTCGGTTATGACCAATTCGCCCCGGCTTGGATCCCGAGAGGAACCCCGGCCATCATTGGAAGCAAATAAGGCGATGGCCCCCAAAAGGAAAAGCGCAAGGAAAAACACCGATACGAAATCCTTCCCGGTCATTTTCCTTTTGACCTTCGTTTTTTTCATACGCCTTCTCCCTTACGCTACGCCCTTCAATGTTTTTCTTGTTATTTCACTCATTTTTAAACTCCTTGTTTTACGTAATATATGGATTATAAGGCGACGTCGGTTCACAAAACTTTGCGAAGACGTCACCAAAATCCTTTTTTACGATCTTTTCGCGTTTGGGATCCGCAAGCTCGTTTCGAAACATTCTGGGCTCCCCGACAGGGATACCGCGCGAATCAAGCTCGCTGTATACGTAGATATCCGTTTTCTTAACAATGACGTAAGAAACGATCCTTCGGTAAAGCTGACATAAGCTTTCCTGGCCCCGAGAATAATAGCGCATCTCGGAATACCATAAGTGCAATGGCACTTCTGAAGTGATAATGATCATCTCCCCGGTAAAGACCTTGTTGGTGAACCGGCTCTTCATCGAAGAAGCGGTATTGTTATCCAAGATCTTCAGAAGATCCGCAAAGCCGAAAACGTTATCCCTTAAGTCATCAAGAATAATGACCTTCTGGCCCAAATAATCTTGAAAAGGGTCGTTAGAGCTTGACGATACGTAAAAATCAAGGTCCATAGAGCGGCAAAGCTTTTTGGCGTAATAAGTTTTTCCGGTGCCGCCCTTGCCTTGGACGAAAACGACGTCTATTTGTCTATCCGGGTTAAGCGCTTCTATCTGACAATGGATCTCCCAAAGCTTCTTAAGCTTCGAATACGCTGCCGGCTTCTCGCCGTTTGGAAGCGAATTGACGTATTCCAACTGTTGCGCGTATGAAAAGTTTTTGAAATCGCCAAGGATCTTGGCGTTCGTTATCTCCGTCCCGACGTCAAAATTGGCTATGACCTCATCGGGCGAGTATTGATACTTGTACTTTTGTGTATCGTTAGAATGCGTGAGATATTCAAGGGCGTCGGTTTTACGGCCCTTTATCTTTTCTACCTGAGATTCCTGGAGGCCGAACCATTCGGCGATCTGCTTGGTATCCACTCCGGAAGAACCGAAATTGAGGTAAATATGATAATGCGGCGCTGTATCGTCTTTATCATGAAGCATATACGCCCATTGCTTGATCGTTTTATGCGACTTGATAATTTCTTGAATATCACCCTTGAAATACTCTACACGCGAAGCAACCATACAATGTTTCAAGTACATATTTATATCCCCCTTGTACTCGAAATATTAAATTGTTTGCCCGTGTTTGCACCTTTTGCCCTAGCCCCTTGGACAAGCCCCAAGGGGCCGGGTATAATACTTTGTATTATAGGTTGCTCGTTTTTGCCTACTTTTGCACCTTTTGCCTTTATGTAAGCAATTTACAAGAAAAGGTGAAGATCAGAAAGGGATCTCGTTACCGTCAGCATCGGTAAATTTAAGCTCACCGGTCTTTACGTTGGCAAAAGCAGACATCTGGCATTCGTCACAGATGAGATAATAGGTTTCCTCATCGTGATCGTCGATCTTCATAAGTTTACCGCACTTAGGGCAGTTGATCTTATGAGGATTTACAGAAGATTTCTTGGTATCGTCCTTTTCCGGCAACTCTTCGGCGAAGGCCTTAAGGACCTCAACTCTACCGTTATACTGAGGATCGCGACCACCGAGATTTTCATTCGGAAAATACGGTACGTTGATAGGAATAAGCGTATTTCCTACTTTAACGTAGAAATTGGTATACGGCTTCTGCTCCTTCGTGTCCTTCTTGATGTAGGTTCCGTTCTTCTGATACAGTTTAATTTCCATTTTTCTTTCTCCTTTGCGGCTAAACGCCATAAAATTATTTATAAGCCTCGCGGCATTATATACAGGGGTGGGCGGACGCTCCGCCCGGGGAAATGACGGGAAAGCCCGTCGGGAATGACGGCAGGTGCCGCCAACGGAAGCGGCGGAGGAACCGCCAAGAGCAAGATTCTTTCTCCTCGCAAAAAGAAAAAATCTTAACAAGAGTGATGATCACACCTGTTAAGATTCATTTTAGACGATGGAAAAAGTAAAAAACTTTTGAAAAAGACTTGAAATTTTGAAAAAAGTGTGCTAAACTTTATTACTGTGTGTAGGTGAATGCTTTTTCACACCCTCTCAGGTGATAATGCAGTCAGCGAGCCAAAAATAAAGTTGGAGGAAAGTTTCGTGCCGAATATCAAATCTGCCAAAAAGCGCGTTAAAGTGACCGAGGCGAAAGCTCTGCGGAACCAAATCTTCAAAACGCAGATGCGCAATATCATCAAGAAGTATGATGCCGCCCTTGCCGAAGGCAATCTCGAGTTGGCAACCGCCGCTTATAAGGTGGCCGTGAAGAAGATCGACCAAGCAGTTGCTCGTGGCATTCTTCACAAGAACAACGCCGCTCACAAGAAGAGCAGCTTTACCAAGAAGCTCAGTAATTTAGCTTAATGAACACGAAACGGTGCACAGCTTGACCCGGCTGTGCGCCGTTTATTTTTTCGGAAAGGAGAATGCATGAAGAGAAAAAGTGGGGTCCTGCTCCCGATCTTTTCGCTTGGGGGCGGCCATTCGATCGGCTCCTTTGGCAGTGACGCTTACCGTTTTATCGACAAGCTGACCGAGGGGGGCTTTTTTCTTTGGCAGCTCCTGCCGCTGGGCGCTGCCGATCGGTGGGGCTCTCCCTACAGCTCCCCCTCCTCCTTTAGCCTGAACCCCTATTACGTCGATCTGCCTCTCCTTTTTGAAGAGGGGCTTTTGACGAAGGAAGAGCTTTCATCCGCCAAAGAAAGCACGCCCCACCGCTGTGAATACGCGCGGCTTCAAAAAGAGCGTCTGCCCCTTCTTTTTGCCGCCGCCTCGCGCTTTCGGGATCGGGAGGCGGTCGTATCCTTTATCGAGGAAAATCCCCTTGTGGGCGAATTCTGCCGCTTTATGGCCTTGAAGGAGAAAAACGGCGGAGCCCCCCATTGGGAATGGGGAGAAACGGTTCCCCAAGCCGAAACGCTGTTTGCCTGGCAATTTATTGAATATAAGGCGTATCACCAATGGCGGGCGCTTCGCGCTTACGCGGGGCGGCGTGGGGTCACGGTCCTTGGGGATCTGCCGATCTATCCGTCGCTTGACAGCGCTGACGTGTATTTTCATCCCGAAGAATTTTTGCTGGACGGGAAGGGAAGGCCGCGGGCCGTAGCGGGGGTACCGCCCGATTATTTTTCGCCCGAGGGGCAGAAATGGGGAAATCCCCTTTACCGCTGGGGGCGGGCGGCCCGCGGGGGATACGCCTATTTCAAGGAGCGCCTTCGCTTTGCGCTTTCGCTGTTCGATGGGGTGCGTATCGACCATTTCCGTGCCATAGAGGCCTACTATGCTATACCCGCCGATAAAAAGCCCTTGGAAGGGCGCTGGCGCCGTGGGCCGGGGGGCGGCCTCTTGCGGGCGATCGCGGCGCTTACCGCAGGGGCGGATATGGTGGCTGAGGACCTCGGGCAGATCACCCCCGCCGTCGAGCGCCTTGTGAAGAGATCGGGCTTTGCCACCACGCGCGTTTTGCAATTCGGCTTTTTGGGGGAGGGGGAGAACCCCCACCTTCCGTACCGCTATCCCGAGAACGCGGCCGCTTACAGCGGTACGCACGATAATAACACGCTTCGGGGCTATATCGACGAATTAAAGGATGGGGAAAGGGCACGCCTTCTTTGTTATTGCAACGCCGAGGGAAGGGGCGCCGCCGACAGCCTTGACGCCATCATCAAGACCCTGCTCGCAAGCCGCGCGCGCCTGGCGATCTTCCCATTACAAGACCTTTTGGGATACGGGGGCGATGCGCGCATCAATATCCCCGGGCGTGCCGACGGTAACTGGCATTTCCGCCTTTCAAGCGAACAAATATCCGCGCTTGACCTTTCTCGCTTTCTTCCCCTGAACCGCTTATACGGGCGCGCGTAAAAAAAGAAAGCCGAAGCAAAAGCTTCGGCTTTCTTTACCGCAAGTCACTATTATTTGGCAACCCAGTTATAGTGAATGTCTGCGTTTGTGAGGCAGTCGTTATCGTACTTGCTGATCTCGATTTGGTTCCACTTTTCCGCATCGGCGGCATAATAAACGTCGGTCAACGCGTTGCAGTCCATGAACGCGCTCGAGTTGATAGTTTTCAAATAGCTGCTGCCGATCTTTATAGCAACGAGGGAATTGCACCATGCAAACGCATAACGGTCGATCGTTTCTACCTCATAACCGAGCGAAACGTATTTGAGCATATAGCAGCCCGAAAACGCGCTGTCGCCAATATGCGTGACGGTCACCGGAAGATGAACGCCGAGGATTTCCTTGTTCGCAAAGGCATCCTCGCCAATCTCTTGTACCGGCTTGCTGTCAATATAAGCGGGAACGATAATATAATCATCGGTACAAGTGCCGATACCGGTCACTATATAATAATTTCCGTCAGCGGAAAGCTCAAAATCAAGCCCCACGGAGTATACGATTTCCTCACCGCAGAAGCGGCAGGCGGTGTACTCGTAGAAATGTCCGGTCGGCTCATATTCCTCCCTCTCGGTCTTGTAGTCGCAAACCGAGCATTCCTCATACGCGCTATATCCCGCCTCGGTGCAGGTAGCTTCCTTGGCGGCATAGGTAGTAATCGTGTGCGCGCTTCCGTAGTGATAAACAACTGTCTTTATCCATTGCTTTGCATCGGCGGAAAGCTTTATCGTTTCCCACTCGGCTTTGGTTCCGAGGAAGTTTATCGTCACGCACTTCACGCTGTTTTTCGTGTACAGCGCCCAATCGCCGATTTCACTGACCGTCTTCGGAATTACGATGCTTTCAATACCGCTCGCTCGGAAAGCGTTCATATGGATCTTATAGTTCTCTCCGTTAAAGCTGTCGGGCAAGGTAATCTCGGTACCGTCACCTACGTAGGACACGAGGGTGGCTTCACCGTTTTCAACGTAGAAGTAATAACCGTCCAAGAGAACCATATTACTGTTTCCGTTATGGTTGCCGAGGAGCTGATCCTTTATAAAGAAGTTGAAATCTTCGGTATCGATCTCCGAATTGTTTATAATCTCAACAAGATTGAAGCAATCAAGAAACACGCTGTTATCGATGGAAATAATCATAGGATCAAGCGTAGACGGAATATACAAGCTTACAATATCGCTGTATGCCAATGCCGCCTGCTTAATTCTGCTCACGGGCAGATTGTTATAGGTTGAGGGGATTATGATAACCTTATCGGTACAAGTGCCAAGGCCTACAAGCTCGTAGCTCTTAGCGTCGCTTGCAAGCTCAAACGCAAGTCCGTCACTTCCCTCTCGGTTATGGCAAACCGTACATTCGCCGTTAACGTAATTGTGAGGAGTAGTATTTAACAGCACCGGCGGGGGAGCGATTTCGGGTGTGTGCTCTATTACGTAGCAACGTCTGCAATAAGCGATCGTTTCATAACCTACGGTCGTGCAGGTGGGTTCTATTCTTAGCATAGGCACGTCGTCGTGACCGAACGCAGGACGATATTCGTAGAAGTAATAGTCGGTACATCTTGAACAAGTGCGCTCGGTATATCCTTCCTCGGTGCAGGTAGGCTCTTTCGATTTGGTAATAGGCGCGTGTCCGATAGGATCAAGCTCCTTATAGGTGCTCTCCCCCTTGCATCTGTCACAAAATACGTAGGCTTCCCATCCGCCCTCCTCGCAGGTAGGTGATTTTCCCTCTCGGGATACCATATCGTGTCCAAGCGCATCTATGACAACACGATCGTCGTAATTGCAATTCGTGCAGTAGTTATAGGCGTCGTAGCCCCACTCGGTACAGGTGACCTCTTTTCCTTTTTCAACGGCTATATTATGTCCGGTTGCCTCGTATTCCTCATAATTATCGCTCTTGTAGCTACATCTGGTGCAATAATGGTGGATATTCCAGCCCACTTCCGTACAAGTAGGATTTTTGCCATAATCGCTTTCTATAAGGTGTCTATGCTCAATAATATTATCCGACAAGGTTGAATACTCGCAGTTTTTACAGCTCTCATATGCGTACCAGCCGTCCTCGGTGCAGGTTTCGCTCTTTGCATCGTGATACACTTTATCGTGGCCGAGCGGGTCAATCAGATTTTCGAACTTGTTATCCCAATCGCATCTTTCACAAGTCTGGTAAGCGTGCCAACCAAAGTCTGTACAAGTAGGCTCTTGCGCCAAGTTATCTACGGTTTTATGGTCGAGAGCCGGGATTCCCTCGTAGGTGGTGTATTCGCATCTCGAGCAATGCTCGTAATCGCCCCATCCTACGTTCGTGCAGTTTGGCTCTTGCGCAAGAACGGTCACTATATCGTGCTGAAGTGCGGAAAACTCTTGATAGGTAGTATATTCACATGCCGTGCATGTCTCGTAGGCATGCCAGCCCGCCTCGGTACAGGTTTCAGCCTTTGCTTCGTGATAGACCTTTTGGTGATCGGTTGCGGGTATGATCTCGTACGTGGTGTATTCGCAACGCGAGCAGCTAACGTAATCATCGTAGCCATTCTCCGTGCAGGTAGGCGCTTTCCCGCTATGCGATACCTCGTCGTGCCCCAAAGGAGAAGTGGGGATTCTGTCTCGGCTCATTTCCTTATTGCACGCGTTGCAATAACGAACAGAATCGTACTCGCCGCCCTCGGTACAAGTAGCAAGGACCTCACGCTCGGTGGCAGTCCTCACCTCAACATGTTGGCACTCGGCTCCATTCGTCGTCACTTGCTCTGTTGGTGTTTCTCCTTCTGCGCAAGAATAGAGCGCAAGCGTAAGCGCTACGATCCATGCGGCGCGGATTACGGCCTTTAAAGCTTTTTTCATATCGTTTTCTCTCTTTCTTAAAATGACTTTAAAATTCTCTATCCGTATTATAATATTTTTATTGTAGCATTTAGATAAAGAAAAGTCAAGATATTGATTGAAAGCAGCAATTTTCCTCAAAGGCGCAAAACTTTTTTCCTTAAAAAACAAAAAGGCGCCCCGCAAAATACAGGGTGCCTTTTTCACGTGTTGCCGATTAGTCGGTGACGTAGGGAAGCAGGGCGGCCTGACGGGCGCGCTTGATCGCGGTCGTCAGCTCACGCTGGTGCTTCGCGCAGGTGCCGGACATACGGCGGGGAAGGATCTTCGCACGCTCGGAAATATACTTACGAAGGCGGGCGACGTCTTTATAATCGATAAATTCGACCTTTTCCGCGCAGAAGGCGCAAACCTTCTTCTTACGACGAAGGTTCGGGCGGAAAGGACGGGGGGAATCGACGTTGTTCTGTCTTTCCATTCTAAAGCTCCTGACCTTTCTGGCTCAAATTCGAATTAAGAAGCCCATGGGCATTGAGCCTATGCCGTAGGCGATGCGTTTTTCTTAAAAGGGAAGGCTTCCGTCGTCAGGGGTTTCCTCAAAGCTTTTGGCGTCATCGGCCGCGTTGCTGTAAGCAGGCGTTCCGTAGGCGTCGGGCGTGTATTGGGTGTTGTTGGTACCGGGGGCGTTATCGTTCTTCGATTCGACGAAGGAAACCTCGTCGGCCACGACCTCGGTCGCGTAATGCTTGGCACCCTGCTGGTCGGTCCAGCTGCGGGACTGCAGTTGTCCGCATACCAGGATCGGACGGCCCTTTTTGAACCAACGCGCCACGAATTCAGCGCTTTGACGCCAGGCAACGACCGTGATAAAATCGGCCGTCTGCTGGGCAGCGCCCTGTCCCTCGGCGTTGTTGCGCGAGAAGCGGCGGTTGATCGCCAGCGTGAAGCGGCAAACCGAGATACCGGTAGGGGTCTGTCTTAATTCGGGGTCCGCGGTCAGATTCCCGATCAGAATAACTTTGTTGAAACTGGCCATAACAATTGCCTCCTCTTTCTTATTCAGCAGCTGCTTCCGTGCTTACGGCTTCTGCGGGCTGCGGTTCTTTCGCTGCGGCGGCCTTTTTCGGGGCGGCAACGGTAGTCATCGAGCGCAGGATACCGTCGGTAATCCCGAGCACACGCTCCATTTCCGCGGGGAAATCAGCAGGGCTGCGATAGGACAAGAGAACGAAATAACCGTCGGTCAGATCGTTGATGGGATACGCAAGCTTACGCTTACCCCACTCGTCCTGCGATTCGAGCTCTCCGTTTGCCTTAACGAGCGACGCGAACTTTTCGATAAGCGCCTTGATCTCCTCCTCAGGAAGAGCCGCGTTAACAGCGATGAGAGTTTCGTACGAACCGATTCTTTTCTCCATCAGAATACACCTCCTTATGGTCTTTTTCGGTCACACAACGTGTGACAAGGAGATGGACTGCACCTTACAGTCCAAATCAATTTTATATTATACATAACTAATTATAAATTGTCAAGTGTTTTTTTGAAAATTCCCAAAGAAGGAGAAAATTGTCGAAGGACTTGCTTTCGGGGAGCCGGGTGTGGTATGATAAAAGAAAAAAGGAGCAGGCTATGACGGTCAATGAAAGGGCGTACGCCAAGATCAATCTTTATCTCGATATCGTCGGGCGGCTGCCGCACGGCTTCCACGCGTTGGAGACCGTGATGCAGACCGTCAGCCTTTACGACAGCGTGCGCGTAACGGCCACCCCCTCCGATGTCGCTTCGGTCACCCTTACCGCCTCGGGCGATTTTTCGGTCCCCTGTGGGAAGGAAAATCTTGCCTGCCGCGCGGCATACCTCTTTATGGAGCGGGGGCTTTGCCCGATGAAGGTGCATATAACGCTCAAAAAGCGGATCCCGGTCGGGGCGGGGCTTGCGGGGGGGAGCAGCGATGCCGCCGCCGTCCTTCGTGCCCTGAACCGTATCCGGAAGGGCCTTTTTACGACCGAAAGGCTGCTTTCCTTCTGCGAAGAGCTGGGGTCGGACGTTCCCTTCTGCCTTTTGGGGCATACAAGGCTTTGCCGCGGGCGAGGCGAACGGATGGAAAAGCTTCCTTCACCGCCCCCCTTCTTTGCCGTCCTTGTAACCGGGGGCGAATACGTAAGGACCCCCGCGTCCTTCGCGAGGCTGGATACGCTTTACGGTGACTTTGCGGTCGAGGAGAAGCACGGCGATCTCGCGGGCTTTCTTTCCGCCCTTTCCTCGGGCGATCTTGCGGCGATGGCCGCCTCGACCTACAATATCTTTGAGGAGCCGGTCCTTTCCGACTGCCCCCGCGCAAGGGGGGCGCTTACCGCCCTTTCGAAGGGCGGCGCGCTTTGCGCGAGAATGAGCGGAAGCGGCTCGGCCGTATTCGGGATCTTCGATAGCGAGGCGGCGGCCGAGCGGGCAAGGGAAGCCCTCGGCATGGGGGCCTGCCTTGTGCAGCCCATATGACCCAAAAAACGAAAAGGCGTGACGATTAGCGTGTTATCCGTAACGGAGAACACGCAACGAAATAAATCCGCCAAGGGCGGATTTGTGAAATGACCTGCGGTCTTGAAATGCTTGGTCTTACCAAGCGTGAAATGCCTGCGGGCATAAGGATTTATTTCATTTCAAGTACGACCGAAGGGAGTACATTTCAAGATTGCAACGCAATCGTTTCAAGTGCGTAGCGCATTTCATTAGAGAAAAAAGGAACAGTCACCCGTTTGGTCTGTTCCTTTTTTGTTTTGCTTTCAGCAGGGCTTTACGGGAGAAGCCGCCTCGTGCGGGGTAAGAGGCTCACCGGTCTCGACCTTTCCGATCATATCGACGCGCAGGCTGTGGCGCCCGCCCGCCTCAAAGGGGGTCGCAAGGAACAGATCGACGATATCCAGGGCAAGCCCCTGGCCGATCACGCGCGCGCCAAGGCAAAGCACGTTCGCGTCGTTATGCTGGCGCGTCATGCGCGCGCTGAAGGTATCGCCGCAAAGGGCGGCACGGATCCCCTTTACCTTGTTGGCCGCCATGCTCATGCCGATCCCGGTCCCACAGATAAGGATCCCCACGGAATTGGCGTTGGCCGCCACGTGGCGGGCGACCGCCTCGGCAAAGATCGGATAGTGGGAGGAGGCGTTCGTGTCCGCGCCGAGATCCACGACCGAATAACCGGAAGCATTCAGATGCTCCTTTACCGCCTTCTTCATTTCAAAGCCTGCGCTGTCGGCGCCGATATAAACCGTTCTCATTCTCTTCCTACTTTCTCGTTTTGTATAGTTTCGTTTTCTTTTTCCTCTTTTAAACGCGCAAGACGCTCTCTTTCTGCTTGCGGCATACGCAAATAAAGGGGCGCAAGCTCAAGGTCGCTTTCAAGCCTTCCCGCCTTGAATTGACGAAGGGCACAGCGCCCGACGGCGGCCGCCGATTGCAGGGCGATCCCATCGGGTGTCGCTAAGACGGTAAGGCCCGCCTCCAAAAAAGCGGGAAGGGCGACGTTGGCGCCGTCTCCCACCAAGCGAAGGGGGCGATCGGGGTAGGTCTGCTTTATCTGCTCGCAAAGTGCCTCGATCGAAAGGGCACGGTCGGGGGTAAGGCGACATAGCACCCCGTCCCTGATCTCAAAAAGCGCGTTGTATACCTGGTTCCTTCTGGCATCCATCAGGGGGCATAAAAGCCCGTCGAGCGGCGACAGATTTTCGGCCAGCGCCTCCAGCGAAGAAACGGCGGCACAGGGCACCTCCCGCCCAAAGGCGAGGCCCTTTACCGTCGAGACCCCGATGCGGACCCCGGTAAAGGAGCCGGGGCCGTTCGTGCAGGCGAAAAGCCCGATCTCCTCCAAGGAAACGCCGCAGCTGTCAAGCAGGGTGTGGATCAGCGGGATAAAGACCTCGGTGTGAGAGCGGCCGCCCTCACGCAGAAGGATCTCTCCCAGGGTCCTTTCGTCGGAAAGCAGGGCAACCGATGCCGCCTTCGCGGTCCCCTCAAGGCATAAGATCTTCATAAGCCCCTCCTTCTATACGTACCGTGCGCTCGTTTTCTCCTTCGCCGCGCAGGATCTGTACGCGAATGGCGTCCTTCGGCAGGGAAGAAGCGATGTTTTCGCTCCACTCGACCAGCATGTATCCGTCCTTTTCGATGTAATCGGTGTACCCGATCGAATAAAGGTCATCCTCGTCCTCGATGCGGTACATATCGAAGTGAAAAACCGGCAAAGGGCCGCCGCGGTATTCATTTACGATCGTGTAGGTGGGGCTTTTTACGGCGGCCCTCGGCGCCGCGACACGGCAAAAGCCGCGGGTAAAGGCGGTCTTACCGACCCCCAGCTCCCCTTGGTAGGCAATAAAGGCGCGGCGGGCGGCCGCGGCCGAAAGCGCCCGCGCCAGCGCTTCGCCAAGCGCCTCGGTCTCCTCAAAGGAGGCGGTCCTGTATTCTTTCATAGCGGTATCCTTACTGTATGGCGTTCAGATAGTCCTGTTTTTTATCCCCGAAAAGGTAGAGAAGGGCCTCTTCGTATTCCTTCTGTGCCGAAAGGGCAACCCCTTCCTTGTCAGGCCCTTCCCGGCGTACGGCGCGGAGCAGGGTGTTCTTCGGGGTATCGTCGGGGTCGGTCAGCTCGGTCGCCGTTACACGGTAGCCCGCCGCCGTAAGGCGCAGGGCGCGAAGTCCGTCGGTAAGCGCCTCCGAAAGCTTTTGGCGAAGCTGGGGCTGCCCCGAAGCAAAGGAAAGGGGCGGGCAGCTTAAAAAGCGCGAAAGCGTACGGTGACAGCAGGGGGTGGAGAGAATGACGGGGGCCGCAAGCTCGATCCCCTTGGAAAGGACGAGGTCGGTGGCGATATCACAGGCGTGGAGCGACATCACAAGATGGGGTGTGCCGCTTGGCGTGCGCCGCACGTCCTCGGTGATAAAGCGCATACCCGAAAAGCCGAGCCGTGAAGCGCTTTCGGCGCAGAATTCCATCACGTCACGCTTCAGATCAAGGCAAAGCATATCGACAGGCCGCCCCAGCGTGACCGAAAGATAATGATAAACGGCAAAGCTTAAATAGCTTTTTCCGCAGCAAAGGTCGTAAACCGAAAGGGGGCCTTCCCGGGGCAGATACGGGATGACCTCGCGCAGATGCTCCAAAAAACGGTTGATCTGGCGGAATTTGGGTTGCTTTTTATCGTGGATGCGCCCGTCCTTATCGGCGATCTCAAGCTCCCGCAGGAAGGGCTCGTCCCCCTTCAGGATATGATTTTTCTTTCGCTGCAGCTCTTCCTTCGGAAGCGTGATGCCTGCCCCCGAAAGAGAGGCGGTAAGCCCCTCCTTCATGCGAAGGATATCCCGCCCCTTGGCGCTTTTTTTGTATTCGGCGTCACCAAGCTCGGTCAGTACGTTAAGCTGGGCAAAGCGCCCGAAGATCGGCCCGAACGCTTCCTCGGAAAGGGGAAGCGAAAGGCGGCTGTGCTTGACCTTTCCGTCGGGAAAGCTCTCTTCCACGGCAAGCACGGCCTCGCCGCGGAAAAGGCAAAGCGTCGCGGTCGCCTTTTGCGAGCCCTCGCCAAAGGGGCGGGACCCGATCAGGCGGCGAAGCCTTCCCGATGCGGCGGCATCGTTCAGAAGCCGAAGAAGCCTTTGGCTGTTTTCGCTCATTTTTCTTCCTCACCGCTTGTATTTGGGGGTGTAGGGTCCTTTTTATGAAAGCTGAATTTGTTCTCCTGCCGCCGCCAAAGCCTTACGATGTTGGTGCGGTGGCAAAGGATCACGATCACGGCGAAAAGAAGGGCAAAAAGCTTGATGGTTTGATCGTAGCTGCCGCCAAAGATCATCATATAGCTCTCGATCGCGACGGGATAAAGCCCGGCACAAACGATCGAGCCGAGCGAAATATACTTGGTGGCCCATACGATAAGGACAAAGGAGAGCAGCAGCACGAGAAGAACGATCGGCGAAAGGATGGCGATGACGGTCGCCGTGCAAAGCACGCCCTTGCCGCCGCGGAAGCCGTAAAAGATCGGCTTGATATGCCCGATAACACACGCAAGGCCGGAAAGATAGCACAGATAATTGACCGACAGGGCATGCACGTAATAAAAGCCGAAGAAAAGGCCGGTAAGGAAAACAGCCAGAACGGTTTTCAGAATATCCCCAAGCAGGGTAAGCCCCGCCGCCTTTTTACCAAAGGTGCGGTACATATTGGTAAGTCCCGCGTTCTTGCTGCCGTATTTTCTCACGTCGTCCCCATACAAAAGGCGGGAGACGATGACCGCGCTGTTCAGACTGCCGAGCAGATACCCAACGGCCAGGCAGATAAAAAGAAAATAGATCGGAATGGCGGTGTCCTCGGGCGAAAAATAGGTGCCGTAAAGGCCGTGTTGTAAGATCGTTCCAAGCATAATAACCTCTTTTGCGTTGTTTATTTATTCTTGTTGAAAAGCGCGCGCAGGCGGCTTTTATTGGCGGCCTTCCTTTTGGCGGTCTCCTCTTCGTCCACAAGGACCGAGAGCAAAGCGCCGTCTTGGAAGGTGAGGCGGACAAGATCCCCCTCCTTCATGGGGGCGGCGGTAAGCGGAACGAGATACTCCTCTCCCTCGGCATCGCCGATGCACACGAAAAAGCTTCCTTCCCTTCGGTCGACCGAGGCGTTTACCGTCTTGCTCATGATCCTTCTCCTATTAATAATATCTACTTTATAATACAACAAATATAGGGGAAAAGTCAAGCATCCCACCCGAATTTCTGCGTATTCCGCGCAAAGAAGTGAAGAAACGGCGGGGGATTTGTAAAAAAGAAGTAAATTAACGGGGGCTTTCTTGCAAGGAGGGAAAAAGTGTGCTACAATAAGAGAAAAGAAAAAAAGGCGGGCTTTTTTGCCCTCGCCGCAAAGGACAGAGGATGCGTTTAAAGGGAAATAAGAAAGGTTTTGTTGTCATTTTACTCCTTTTTATCCTTCTGACCGTTGCTTTTATCCTGTATCAGTCCTGCCTGCCGCCGTCGGTATCGGGAGAAGAGAGCAATCGGGTGAAGGGCTTTTTCGCCACGCTCTTCGGTGGGGAGGACACGCTTTTGGGGTCCTTTTTCACGAAATACGTCCGTAAGATCGCCCATTTTGTTGAGTTTTTTGTTTTGGGGGGCGAGTGTGCGGCCCTTGGTCTTGTCCTCGGGTGGCGGCGCTTTCCTCTTTATACCTGCCCCTTCGGGCTGCTTGTCGGCGCTTTGGATGAATTCCTTCAGCGCTTTACGGGGCGCGGCCCCTCGGTTTTTGACGTTTGTCTTGATTTTTTTGGCTTTGTGACCGCCACCCTCCTTCTGTACGCCGCGTTTCTTTTGCGGCGGCGCATGGGGCGGGGGCGAAAAGGCCGTAAGGAGAATACGAATGTTTGATTTTTTAAAAAGCTCCCCCCTTATCGAGGAAGCAAGAGGGGCAAGGCTCCGCCCTCACCTGTTCGGTCAGCTGATCATCTTCTGGCTCGTCAGCTTTGTGGTCGAGGCGGCGGGGACCCTTCTGCCTTCCTTTTATCTGACAGCCGAGCTCTTGCGCGGCCTTCCCTCGTTGGGGGAATTATCGGTCGAGGCGTACGAGGCGTATCTGAATGAGGCGATGGGCCCCATTGCGGCAAGCGACACCTTTATCCTGCTTTCGCTTTTCGGCACGCTTTTTATGCTTATCCTCGTGCCGGTGTATTGCTGCTGTATTGAAAAGCGACCGCTCTCCTCGCTTGGGGTGCGCGGGGCCTTCTTCCCCGAATACGGGAAGGGCTTGCTTTTCGGTCTTTTGATGATGGGCGGGGTTTTTCTCGTCTGCTACGCGAGCGGCGCCGTTACCGTAACGGTGGGGAAGGCGGATATCGGGCTGATCCTTTTATATCTTGTCGCCTTTTTGATCCAGGGGGCGGCCGAGGAGATCCTGATGCGCGGGTATTTCACCGTTTCGCTTACCAATTCGGTCTCTCCGACCTTCGCCGTCTTTACGGGGGCGGCCTTCTTTGCGGCCATGCATTCCTCGAACACGGGCTTTGGCATTTTCCCCTTTGTCAATACCTTCCTGTTCGGGCTTTTGCTTTCCTTCTATTTATTTAAAAGCGGAAGCATTTTCGGCGCCTGCGCCCTGCACGGCATCTTCAATTTTGCCGAGGGGCTGCTCTTCGGCCTTCCCGTCAGCGGCATAAAGATCGGCGCATCCCTTCTTTCCTCCACGGTAAACGAGCAGATGCAGCTTACAAGCGGCGGCCTTTACGGGCCCGAGGGTGGCTGTGCCGTTACCCTTGTGCTTATCCTTGCGTTTCTTCTTTTCTTCTATTTTCCGAAAAAGAAAGAAAGCGGCAAAGCCGATCACGCATAATTTTTTCGCTTTCCCCGATACTGAAAAGAAAAGGGGAAACGCTATGATCAACCGTTTAAATACGAAAAAGCTTGGCATAGCCTGCCTTTTGGGGTCGGCTATGCTTTTTTTATGCCTTTTGGAATTTTTCTTTCGCCGCTCCGCCCTCTTTGCCGATTGGGTGGATCGCGCGCTGGGGGCGCCGATACGGGGCGGCCTTGCCCGCCTTTTTGCGTGGGTCCCTTTCTCGCTTACGGGGCTCTTGCTTCTTTCCTTGCCGCTTCTTTTTCTTCTGATCTTGCTCCTTGGGTATCGCGCGCTGGATAAAAAGGGGGGCTTTTCCCGCTTTCTGCTTTCGGTGCTTTCCCTTTTTTGCGTGTTTGCCCTGCTATTTTCGCTGACGCTTTCCCCGGGATACCACAAGCCGAAGCTTTCCGAAACGCTTTCGCTTTCACTTACAAAGCCGCGCGGGGAAGAGCTTTCCGCCGTCACCGCCTGGCTTTCGGGCCTTCTTTCGGGGGCGCCGCCCCCCGCCCCCTCCTGGGAGGAGCTGACCGGGCGCTTGAAGGCCGCCTATCAAGCGCTTGGGGAGCGGTACGGCTTCCCGACCGAATCGGTCTTTTCGGTCAAAAAGGCACAAAGCGGGGCCCTCTCCGCCCTTGGGATCATCGGCCTTTACGCTTTCCCCTTCGGGGAGATCACGGTAAACCCCGATTACCCGCAAACGGCGCTTGCCTTCACCCTCTCTCACGAGATGGCCCACGCCCTGGGCTTCTCCCGAGAGGAGGAGGCCGATCTTCTCGCCTTTCTCGCCTGTCTTGAATCAAAGGATGCGTATCTGGGCTACGCGGGGGCGCTCGGGATGCTGCAAAGGGTCCTGCCCGACCTGCGCGAAAGCTCCTCGGTCCTATGGGAGCAGGCGGGGGAAAGCCTGCCGAACGGCGCACGAAGCGAAATGGAGGATTGGGGGCGTGCTTATGAAAAAACGGCGCTTCCCACCATGGCGGACGAGGAAAGGAGCGGGCACGAGGGGCTCTCGGCCCTGCTTTGCGCGTATTACCGCCGCTTCGTATCACCCGAAGCCTCATCGTTGAGTATACTGTAAAAGGAAAAGGAAGCCGCAAAAAAAGGGGGGACGTTTCAAGAACAGCTACTGGGAGGAACCTATATGAAAAGGCTTGTAATCTTTGGGGGGAAGAGGCTTTCGGGGAAGGTCGAGATAAGCGGCTTTAAAAACGCGGCGTTGCCGATCCTTTACGCCTCGATCGTCACCTCGGACGTATCGGTGATCGAAAATGTCCCCCGTATACGGGACGTGGAGATCACGCTCTCACTTCTTACGCAAATGGGGGCCGTGGCCCGCTTTACGGGCAACGGAACGGTCCTTTTGGATACAAGGGGGATGACCCCCCTTCTTGCTTCTTCGCCGCTTTGCCAAAGCCTGCGCGCGTCGACCTATCTTCTGGGGGCCTGCCTTGCGCGCTTTGGCAGGGCGCAAATAGAAAGGCCGGGTGGGTGCCGCATCGGTGACCGACCGATCGATCTGCATCTTTCGGCGCTTTCTGCCCTTGGCGCTACGGTAGAGGAGACCGAAAAGGGGGTCAGGGCCGAGGGCGAGGTGCTTCACGGCGCAAAAATCGAATTTCCCAAGGTCTCGGTCGGGGCCACCGTGAACGCGATCCTTTGCGCGCTGGGTGCCGAGGGGAGGACCTGTATCCGCGGGGCCGCCAAGGAGCCGCACATCGGCGACCTTTGCCGCTATCTTATCGCGTGTGGCGCCGATATCGGGGGCGTTGGCACCGATACCCTTGTGATAAACGGGGGAAAAAGCTTGCACGGCTGTGTCTTTCGCCTGATGCCCGATATGATCGAGGCGGGGACCTTTTTGTGCGCGGTAGGGGCCGCCGGTGGGGAGGTCTTTCTGAAAAATGCTCCCGAAGAGGAGCTTTTGTCGGTCATTTCGCCGCTTCGGGGGATGGGACTTTCGATAAAAAAAGAAGGGGAAGGCCTTTCGGTCCTTCACCGAGGGGAGCTTTCTCCCTTTTCTCTGACCGCTATGCCCTATCCCGCCTTTCCGACCGATATGCACCCGCAGATGGTGGCGCTCGGCTGTCTTTGTCGGGGGGAGAGTCGCCTTCGCGACGCCGTTTTTCCCGACCGCTTCGGCTACACCGAGGAGCTTCGGCGCCTTGGGGGAAGGCTTTCGGTAGAGGGAAATACCGTTACGGTAAGCGAAAGCCCGCTTCATCGGGGGCGTGTGACGGCGGTCGATCTGCGCGCGGGGGCGGCGCTCGTCGTTGCTTCCTTGGCCGTAAAGGGGAAGGTCGTTATCGAAAACGCCGGGATGATCGAGCGAGGATACGTGGCCCTTCCCGAAAAGCTTCGCTCCCTTGGTGCCTCGGTCCTTTGCCGCTGAAGGCCTCGGATATAAAAAAAGCCCCTTCGCCGCAATGGGTGAGGTTCTTAGCGGAGAATTTGAGAACTCTACTAAGTGCGAGCATCGCATTTGTCTGGACAAATACAGAATGGGCTAGAACCAAACCCTTATACAAGCAGAAAGAGAGAACAAAACGGTTTATCGCCGAAATGTCCTCTCTTTTTCTGTTAGTGAAGTTTTCGCT
>JAZNDS010000061.1:0-3137 GCA_045588145.1 Eubacteriales bacterium
GCCGAGATGTCGGTGACGTGATAGAAGCCCTCGTATCCCTCGGTGTGGGCGGGGGTCTCCTTCTTCGGCATGCGCCCGATCAGCTCGGCCGCCATAAGAGAGGCATTCTTCATCTTGTTTTTGGCGCTCCCCGGGTGGATATTGACCCCATGGACCGTGATTTTGGCCGAAGCGGCGTTGAAATTCTCGTATTCGATCTCCCCAAGCGCCCCGCCGTCCACGGTATACGCCCAATCGGCCGAAAAGCGCGAAAGATCAAAGCGATCCGCCCCCCTTCCGATCTCCTCGTCGGGGGTAAAGGCGATGGCGATGCGGCCGCAAGAGCGAAGGGGGTCGGCAAGAAGCCGCTCGCAGGCCGAAAGGATCTCGGCGATCCCCGCCTTATCGTCGGCGCCGAGAAGCGTCGTGCCGTCGGTCGTGATCAGGTGGCAGCCGATATACCTCTGAAGCTCGGGAAAGACCCGCGGGCGCAGCCATTCCCCCTCGCCAAGACGGATGTCCCCGCCTTGATACAGCACGGCTTGGGGCTTGATCTCATCCCCCTTTACGGCGTTGCTGGTATCAAGGTGCGCGATAAAGCCGATCGAGGGGTCTGCTTCGCGCCCCGCCGTCGCGGGGATCTCCCCGTATACGTAGCCGTTTTCGTCCCGCACGACCGAGGAAAGCCCGATCGCCTCCATCTCTTTGGCCACATATTCTCCCAGTGCCAGCTGGCCCTCGGTAGAAGGGCACCCCTCTGCCTCGGGATCGGAATTCGTTCCAAACGAAACGTATTGCAAAAAGCGTTCACTTACCGTCATTTCGCGTCTCCTGCTTCTTTTTTCTTATTATACCAAACGGGTGGGTGTCCCATGCAAAAGGCACCCTCCCGCCAAAAGGCGGCCTATTCCCGGGGTGCAGCCAGCTTATGCAGGTGATTTCCCACAAAAAAGCGCGGATCGGTGCTTTCCTCGAAGATGACCCACAGATATTCGTGGCCGAATTCGATCCGCCCCTTTACCCCTTTTTCGTCAAAGACAAGCGCGCCGTTTTCCGGCGTAGCCGTCAGCTCCAGCGTGGATTCGGTCGTATCGTTCAGCAAATAATTATCGCGATCGGGATCGGGATAGCAAAAGCTGAACGCATAATAAAGCATCACCCTCCCCTGCGTTTCGGTCAGCTCTTCCACAACAACGTCGGTCCGGCAGCTCGCAAGCGCCTTGTCGGGTACGGTTTTTTGAAGGCTTGCGGTCTTTTCAAAGCGCTTTCCGACAGCGGCCCGCGCAAGGTCCTCTCCCCCGTCGCAAAGCGGCGTATAGGTCAGCCTTGTGACGTTTCGCGTTTGCTCGTTCGGCTCAAACGGCTCGCTGTAGCGGCAATACTCCCCGTAATAGATCTCCAGCGATCGCTCAAAGCTGATCCGCTCGGTCTTGCCGTCCTTTGTCAGGTAACGATCGCCGTTCAGGGTGGCAAGGATGGAATACCGCATACGGTATTCGCCGCTGCCCGTAAGCTCGTACACCGAATAGCTCAATTCTTCGGCTTGGTAGTCGTCTACGTGGATAAGGCCCTCGTCATCCAGCCAGCAGGTCTCTGTCAAAAACGCGTCCAGCAAAACAGGCACGCCGTTTCTTTGCGTAAAGATGGCCTTGATCCGATAATCCTCCCCCATAAGCACCAATTCGTCCTGTCCGTCGCCGTTCAGGTCGATCTCGTCATAGCCCGTATAAGAGCTCCCGCACTTGGTCGCCGGCAAAAGGCGGATATAGTATTCGAAGGATCGGTCATCGGGGCAAACAAACAGCTCGTCGTATGTGTCCCCCTGCCATTTCGAAATTTGAAAATCATCCACACGCTCAGCGATTTTTTGGCAGGTATCCCGGATCGCCGCGTAGCTTGAAAAATCGGCTGTCGGCCGTCCCTCGTCCGTAACCGGCTCCTTTAAGGGCAAACAGATATAGGGGGATATCCACTTAAGCGTGGTCGCGTATCCCAATAAATCGGCCTTCGCGGCCTCCCGATGCAGCTCGCGGAAGGTGTCCGCGTCAATGGGAACGCGTTCTCCCGCCACGGTTTGGAAAAAGCCCTCGGTTTCCAAGGATTCCCGATCGTAGAGCTGGCCGTATTCGTTTTCATACACCATTTTTTCTCCGTCCACACGGGCGGTGCAAAAAACCATCTCCCACGGATTGTCGCTTTCCTTTCTTCTCTCTATAAAGAAGCGATCTCCCTCGGCCAGCTGAATGAATTTTTCCTCCCCATAGGCGGCTTCAAGCAAAAGAGGGGACTTTTGCGAAAGGGTAAGGACAGCCCTCACGCTATGGCGTGTCAGAAGGAGAAGCTCGGGCGTTCCGTTTCCGTCCATATCCTTAAAGCCGTATCCCAGCCGTGTCACGACCGACGCCCACTCAACGATCCCGTAAAGCGCTTCTTCAATATCCCTTTCCCGTTGACTCATCCCCTCGGTAGAGAGCATAGACAGCGCTTCTCCGTTTTGCTTGGCGGTAAGAAGCGAAACGTACCGCTCGATAACGTCGCGGTATAAATCCTTCTGCTCCTCGTAGGTCATCGGGGGAGGATCCTTCGGAACGGGCGTGCAGCCAACCGCCGCTATCCCCAGAAACAGGCAGAGCAAAAACGATATAAGTCTCTTCATTGGCGCTCCTTTTCGGTTTTTGCACCTCGCCACCCCTCGGCGGCAAGGCACACTCTCTTTTATCACACTTTTCACTTTAGATTATATCATAAAAGTCCTTCCTGTCAATATGGTAACAGCCGCGCAAAGCAACCGACAATAAATGATAAAAAAGAATGCTTGTAGGGCGAGTATTGCTCGCCCGGTTCCCCAATGTAGGGTCGACCATCGGTCGTCCGGCTTATGCTCGGTCTTGCCGTGATGATATGCGTGCCGCCGTCACGATTCCATACCGCCGTCGGCGGATCCGATACCAAGGCCAAGGCCTTGGATAAAAACCGTAGGGGTCGACGTCCTCGACGACCCGAGGCCATCCCGACCATAAAAAAACCGCCCTTTCGGCGGTAAAGACGAAAGATGACAGGGTATTCGCCCTTGGCAAAGATTCCTTCGCTTGCCGCTTACGAGCAAGCTCGACGCGTTCTGCGCGAGGAATGCGAACCTGCCGCCCGCGCCTCGCGGG
>JAZNDS010000062.1:0-36136 GCA_045588145.1 Eubacteriales bacterium
TTCCAAGTAGTTTTGCAATTTTTCTGTAACTGTACCCTTTTTTGTAATATTCCCGTAGACAGCAGCGCTCTTCTATGGTAAAATGATGGTAGCTCATATTGTTCTCCTTGTGTTGTTTTGGTGTGTGGTAGCTTCATTATAGCACAGGATTCAATATGAGTTTTCTTTTTTTAATTGTGTTGCACTTGATAGTATAATTCACCGAGAAGAAAAAGAAAGCCAATGATAAATCATTGGCTTTTCGGTGAAAGCAGGGATCAGTCGGGGATCTCCTCGTCGCCGTGCTCCTCCATCCAGGCGATGGCGGCATCGTAGGCCTCAAGGTCGAGGTCGGCCATCGTATTGGTGTGCAGGACCACTCCTTCGATCTCGCCGTCAAGGAGAAGCTTACGGTAGTAATTCAGCTGCCAGAGGACCGCCTCGGCCGTGGCGGGCTTTCCTTCCCCGAAGTTCCAGAGATAGCAGCCGATCATACGGCGGTTGGTGGGGGTCATTTTCTTGAAGATCTCCCATTTTTCGGGGATCAGGGGAACGTCTCTTTCCCGCCAGGTCCACATAATGATCCCGTCAAAGGGCTTGATATACCGCATAAAGTCGGTATCCTTTTCCTCGTTCAGGCCGAATTCGTGGGTATAAAGCACCATCCACATATCCAAGGGCCGCACCCCATCGTTCTTTAAGCGGCGCTGACATTCATAGAGGTTATCAATATCGATCTCCTTATATTTATCCTTGCGCTGAAAGTCGTCAAACACCACGCAGCCGATGTTCTTGAAATCGGCAGCCTCGGCAATATAGGGGTTCAGGATATCGGGGTCCATGGCGGCGTCGTACACGTCCCAGCCCACCTGGCGAAGCGTGGTAAAGGATTTGTTGTACTGACGGCGGTTCAGCTCTACTCCCACGGGGATCATAAAGGTGTTGCGGACACCGAGGTACAGGCACCCCTCCATCGGGGTCATACGCGAGGGCTGATTGTTCCCGCACTCGTTGTTATAGCGCCCGGCGGGATGGCCCCAAAGCCAGAATCTGTCACGAAGCTTCATATATATTTCTCCTTCGGTTAAAGAATTTCAAAAAGGTCACGCCGATAGTGCGTTAAATTCTCGCAGCCGTCCTTGGTGATACGCACGACGTCCTCGATGCGGATGCCGCGCTTTTCCTTCGGGGAGCCGAGAAAAAGGTCGGAGCAGAAGGTCATATTTTCCTCTAACAGGTAATCGGAGCTGGTCTCGACCCAGGGCGCCTCGCCCTCCATCAGGCCGTTTCCGTGGAAGGGGCCGTACAGGTAATGATCGGCAAAGCCGCATTCCCGCAGAAGGCGCAGGTGGTATTCCGCCACCGCTTTTGCGGGGATCCCCGCTTTGGTAAAGGCAAGGATCTTCTCCTGTAAAAAATAGCCCGCCTCGATCAGGCGCCTTTGTCCCTCGTTGGCCTTCCCGAATACGACGGGGCGCCCAATGGAGGAGGCGTATCCCTCGTAGCGGGCGCCGATCTGCAAAAAGGTCAGATCGCCCTTTTCGATGATCTTATGGCGGGGGCGGCTGATCGCCTGGTCCGAGCCGTCGCCGGTCAGGACCCACAGGGGATAGCTTTCGCGCTCCGCGCCCAGCTCGTGCATTTTATAAAGGGCCAGACCCACCACCTGCGTCTCGGTCATTCCCGCGTGGATGTTCTCCAGCACGTAATCAAAGGTCTTGCGGGTAATCTGCGCGGCCTTTCGCATGCAGGAAAGCTCGTTCTCGGTCTTATACATACGAAGGGCCGAGACCGTGTCGTCCGCCTTCTCAAGAACGACCTCGCCATAGGGGGCAAGGGCCTTGTTCAGGGCGTGATAGACGCCGACCGTCAAAAGCGGCAAGCCCGCAACGCCGATCCTTTTGATCCCCCCGCTCGGCATGCATTCCTCAAACAGCTCCTCAAAGGTGGAAAGCTTTTTGCCGGGGTACTCGGGCTCGGACGATTCGCGGAAGCATTTGACCATGCGGATATCCCGAATGCGAGAGCGGTCGGCGGCGTAGGTATAGCTCTCGGGGCCGATCAGAAGCATGGCGTCCCCCTTTTGGGGGATCAGGACGCCCGCCGTTTCGAAGGAGGGCCAATAATCGCTGAAATAGCGTACGAATTGCGGCTCGGCCTCGTTGCCGTAGCAAAGCAAAAGATCATAGCCCGCCTCCCGCATTTTTGCCTGGACCCTTACCACTCTTTCCGCAAATTCCTCATCGGGAACGCGAATCCTTTCTGTTTCCATATTCATCATACCTCACACGTCTAAAAAATGCAACGGGTTTTCGGAAAGCAGCTTGGCGATGACCGCTTGGGAGATCCCCGCGTCCTCCATCATCGGGACGATGTTCACCAAAACGTGATCGTAGCCGTAGCCGCCGTAGGTACGCAGGCAGCTTTTCAGGCAGACATCACAGCTTACAAGCAGGCGGTCCTCATATCCCTCGTCGATCAGCGTCTTCAGACAGGCGACCCGATCGGTATCGTGGACGAAAAGGCCGTAGCCGTCCCGCCGCGCCTCGCGGTCTACGTAGTATTCCTTCCCGAAGTTGTCAAATTCGATGTACACGCCACGGGAAAGCAGGGCTCGGATATAATCCATGTTGTTTTCCACGTCCACGTGAGAGATGGCGATCTTTTGCGGGGGAACGCCGTTCTTCAGCAGAATATCGGCGGCCTCCAGCCCGTTCTGCGTCCAGGGGTTGATGTGGACCAGCACCCCGACCCCGGTCTTCTTATGGGCGATTGCCGCGGCGCGCAGGACCCGCCTTTCTTCTTCGTTAAAGACCTCGCTGATCCCGATCTCCCCGATAACGCCCGCGCGGATATCGGTCCCCTCGGCCCCCTCTTCGATCTCCTTGACCATCAGGGCGGCCAGCTCCTCCTCGCTCATGCGCTTCATTTCCTCGGGATGGGTGGAGCAGACGTAAAGGCCCGTACCCATGACCACGTGAAGGTCAGTCGCCTCGGCGATCCGAAGAAGCATCGCGGGGCAACGCCCGATGCCCGGCATGGTGGCGTCCACCACCGTTCTGCCGCCCGCCGCCTTGAAGCGGAGCAGCTCCTTCTTCTGGGTCTCGTAATCGTTCATACGCAGATTGTCGCGCAGGGCGTACGGGTCACGGTTCAGGATCCCCAATTTATCCATCGTGACGGGGGCGGTCGCGGGGCTTTCGCAGTCACGCAACGGCCGTTCCTCGAAAAAGGCGGTCAGCTCGATAAAAATATGCTCGTGCGGGGTGATAATACCCGCGTCCTTGGCCTCGATCGGCCCTCGTACCGTTTGAATAGACATAAAACCCCCCTTTTTTCTTTATTGTAGCATAAAGAAAAGGGGGGTGTCATTGGTAGATGCGGTTTTTTTCTTGGGGAATACGGCCATCATCGGTTTTCGCGGTATTCCTTCGGGGTCCTTCCCACCAGCTTTTTGAAGACGTCGTAAAAGGATTTGATATCGCTGTATCCGATGCGAAGGCAGATATCCTTGATCGGCTCGTCGGTGGTCCGAAGCAGGCGGCAGGCCTCGTCGATACGCAGCTGCTGCTGAAAGGCGGAGATGGGGCAGCCCGTGACCTTTTTGAACAGCTTTCGGAAATAATCGGGGCCGAGAAAGACCTTGGCCGCCACCTCGTCCACCGAGAGGGTGAGATGGTAGTTTTCCTGAATATAGGCGATGGCCTTTTTCACCATCTCGCAATTCTCCCGGGAGAGCGTGGTGGATTCCTTGCGCTCAATATCCCGGAAAAGATGAATGATCAGCTCGATCAGATACGCGCGGATCAGCTCGATATACCCCTTTTCTTTCCCGAGGTATTCCCGGTGGATCCGCGTGAAAAGAGAGCCGTAATCGGCGTATCGGCCGCCCGATACGTACATATCGGGAGAGGAATTTTCCTCCTCGGGGAAAAGCGAATAAAAGAGGAAATTGCTTTTGAGCGCCTCAAAATTGGTGAAGGGAATGCTGGCGGGATCAAAGAAATCGGGCATAAACATCAGGTCGTACGCCACAAACCGTTCCTTTCCCGCAAGGGGGGTGAATTTGTGCGGAACGCCGCTGTTGATGAGGGTAACGTCTCCGCTTTTTACGTGATACTCACGGTCACCGACCGAGTGGACCGCTTCTCCCGAAAGAATGTAGACCACCTCGATAAAGGCGTGGCGGTGCAGCACCCCGACGTAATCGGGAAAATCGGTGGAAAGATGGATATAGATCTTTTCGTTTTCCCCGAAAAAGCTGTTTGCGTCAAAAAGCGGAATATTCGCTGCTTCCAAGGCCATTCCTTTTCCCCCTGCATTCGTTTTTTTCATTATAGCAGAAATCCTTGAGAAAAGCAAGAAAAAGGCCTGCCTCGGCAGACCTTTTTCCTTTATCAGAATTTGAAATCGGGGATATGCACAAGGGTCGACACGTCGACCGGCATTTCGGTCGCGATCGATTTGTTGGCGGCGATCCCCGTCAGGATGCTCAGCGCGCCGTCCACGTGCGAGGCCGCGCGGTGGAAGCGATCCTCCTCGGGCGTGCCGAAAAGGTCGTTCAGCATCACGTTGTCTCCGCCGCCGTGGCCGCCGAGGCCCTGTACGACGGGAACCTTATAGGACGAGCCGAACATCGGATAGACCGTGATGTTCGTGCCCTTTACGACCCCCTCGTTCTCGGAGGCGCCCGCCGCGTTGATGTAGACTGCCTCTACCACTTCCATTTCAATACGGCCCTTGGTACCGGTCAGCGAAACACGGAATCCTTCCCACGGCGAGTAGGCGTTCAGCGAATAGGACATCTGGGCACCGTTTTTGTAGCGGACCAGCACGTTCATCGTATCCTCAATGCTGATGTTATCGCCGAAAACGCTTTGGTCACGCAGGTATCCGTCGTCCTTTTCGGCGTTGAGGTACAGCTTTTCCAGATATTCGTTGCCCTCCATCACCAAGGCGAAGGGATCGCCCTTGGCATTCTCCTGCCCGTGAACGCGGGAATAGAATTTGGTGACGCCGCGCTCCTCGGCGTTTTCCTTGCCGTAGAATTTCAGATCGCCAAAGGCGAAAACACGGGTGGGATAGCTTCCGAGCCAGAAGTTGACAAGGTCGAAATGGTGGGTGGACTTATGGACGAGAAGCCCGCCGCTGTTGCGCTTGTCGCGGTGCCAACGGCGGAAATAGTCGGCCCCGTGAGAGGTGTTCAGCAGCCACTCGAAGTGGACCTGGGTGACCTTGCCGATGGTATCGTCCATGATCAGCTCCCGCAGCTTGGTGTTGTGCGGGGCATAGCGGTAGTTAAAGGTAACACGCAGGGAGCGGCCGGTGCGCTCGATGCAATCCATGATCTCCTGGCACTTTTCGGCGCTCATCGTCATCGGCTTTTCGGTGATGGCGTCGCAGCCCATCTCCATCGCCTTGATGATATAGCGATGGTGGGTTCGGTCGATCGAGGTGACGATAACGACGTCGGGCTTGGTCTCAAGGATCATTTTTTCAAAATCCTCGGCCGCGTACATCGGAACGGGGTCCGCCTTGCACACGTTGACGAGCAGCTCGTTCGTCAGCTCCATTCTCGTTTTGTTGGTATCGCAAATGGCAACCAGCGTGGAGGTCTCCTTGTTGCGGGTGGCAATGGCCGAATAATACATTCTCGAACGTCCGCCAACACCGACAATCGCGTATCTCTTCTTTTCCATGATCGTACTTCCTTTCAAGGGGACTTTTCGTCTGCCCTTGATACCATTATAGCATTTCACCTCCGAAAAGCAAGGGGGATTTCGGGCTTTTTATTGGGGAAATCGGCTTTGAAGGGGAGCCCTTCGAGGGGAAAAAGAAAAAGCGTCCGCCGTTCTTGCTTGGAAAAACGGCGGACGAAGGGCTTTACGAAAGCCCGTAATGCTTGCTCAGCTCACGGAAGGCGGGCAGGGCCCCCTCGATCGTGCTTTTGGCGATGCAGTAGGCGATGCGTACGTAGCCGCCCACCCCAAAACTGTCGGAGGGGACGAGAAGCAGCTCGTATTTCTTGGCCTCCTCGTAAAACGCCTGCGAGCTGACGCCGTCAGGCGCCTTAACAAAGAGGTAGAAGGCCCCGCGGGGCTTCGTGCAGGTGAAGCCCATCTCGGTAAGCGAGGAATAAAGCAGGCGGCGGTTCTCGTCGTAGGTCGCGACGTCGGGCAGCTCGTTTGCGCAGTGGGCGACCAGCTGCTGGAAAAGGCTTGGCGCGCATACATACCCCAGCGAGCGGCCCGCCCCGCAAACGGCGGCGTAGACCTTCTTCGCCTCCCTGACCGAGGGGGGCACCAGGATATACCCGATACGCTCCCCGGGCAGAGAAAGCGATTTGCTGTAGGAATAGCAGATCAGGGTGTTGGGGTAGAAGGCGGGGGCAAAGGGAACACGCTCCCCATCGTATACCAGCTCCCGATACGGCTCGTCCGAGATGAGATAGATCGACTTTTGGTATTTTTCCTCGGCCGCCGAAAGAAGCTTGCCCATCCTTTCGAGCGTTTCCTCGGAATAAATGGCGCCCGAGGGGTTGTTGGGCGAATTGATGATGACCGCCTTCACGTCTGCGGTCAGTGCCGCTTCAAAGGCCTTCATATCGGGCTGCATGCTTTCGTCCTTCGGGGGCACGGTCACGATCACCCCACCCGCGTTTTCGGAAAAGACCTTGTATTCGGGGAAGTAGGGGGCCAAAAGAACGACCTTATCCCCCTCACGCAAAAGGGCGCGAAGCGAGATCGAAAGCGAGGCGGCCGCCCCGCAGGTCATATAGACCGAATCGGGCGAGATCGCATAGCCCGCCCTTGCGCTTTCCTTCTCGGCGATGGCGCGGCGGGTGACGGGCGAGCCCGCGGAGGAGGTGTAGCCGTGAAGCTGCATGCTGTCGGTGGTGCGAAGCAGTTCGATAAGCGTTTCCTGCACCGACGAGGGCGGCGGGGTAGAGGGGTTCCCGATCGAAAAATCAAAGACCTTATCGGCCCCGATTTCCCCCTTGCGGCGGTTGGCGTATTCAAAGATCTCCCGAATGACCGAGCGGCTTTCGCCCAGCGCGATCATTTTATCATTGATCAAAAGTTCGTTCATCTTATTCTTCCTTTCCTTTTTGTTGGAGATAGTCGATCAAAAGATCGATCGCGTCGCAGTAGCCGCGGAAGCCTCGCCCCATTACGGTAGCGATCGCCGCTTCCCGTACGTAGCTGACCTGCCGATAGGCCTCGCGCTTGGAGACGTCGGAAATATGCACCTCTACCGTGGGGATACCGATCGCCTTAATAGCATCAAGCAGCGCGATCGAGGTATGCGTATAGGCGGCGGGGTTGAAAACGATGCCGTCGATCTTATCGAAATAGGCCCGGTGGAGGGCATCCACCAGCGCCCCCTCGCTGTTCGATTGGAAAAAGCTGACCTCGACCCCCCTTTCCCTTGCGTGCGCGCCGATAAGAGAAAGAAGGTCCTCGTAGGTCTCCTTGCCGTAAAGCGTAGGCTCCCGCACCCCCAGAAGATTGAGGTTGGGGCCGTTCAGAATAAGAAATTTCATAGGGAAAGCTCCTTTATCAGTCGGTCGGTGATCTCCCCGGGCGTACCGCGGCCGTCAAGATGCAGGTCGGCCGCCTCGCAATAAAGCGGATAGCGTCTTTCATACAGCGCCGAAAGCGCCTCGGGCGAGGAGGAGAGAGGGCGGTCGCTTGTTGGGGTGAGGGAGGAGAGAGGGCGGTCTAAGAAAACGACCAGCCCGTTTTTCTTCAGAAGGCGGATGTTCTCCTTGCGAAGAACGGCGCCACCCCCCGTGGCGATCACCGCCCCCCCTTTTTCGGAAAGGCGACGAATGACCTCGGTCTCCTTATCGCGGAAGGCACCCTCGCCCTCCTTTTTTATATAATCCGCGATCGTTGTGGGCAGCGTTTCCTTTAAGCAGTCGTCGCTATCGAGGAAGGGGCGGTCCAGCCTTTCGGAAAGAAGCCTTCCAATCGTGCTTTTTCCCGAAGAAGGCATCCCTATGAAAACGATACTTTGCATTTTTTTCAAAACGCTTTGATAGACCCTTTCGATCTCTCCCTCCCTCGGCTCGCGGTCGAAGAAGTGAGAAGCGGCGAAAACCGCCTGCGCCGCCAGCATATAAAGCCCCCCGTCGCAAATCAAGCCGCGCTCGCGGGCCTCCATAATAAGATCGGTCCGCAGGGGGTTGTAAACCGCGTCAAAGACCGCCTCCAAGGCAGGGAAGGGATCCAGCGGGATCGGCTGCCCCTCGATGGCGGGATACATGCCGACGGGGGTCGTGTTGATAAGGACCGCCGCGTCGGTATGAAGCGTGATCGCTTCCTCGTAGGTGACGGTCGCTTCGCTTTTTCTGCGGGAAACGGTCACGATGCTTTTGGCCCCAAGCGCCGCTGAAACAGCCCGCGCGGTCTTGGCGGTGCCCCCCGTGCCAAGGATCAGCACCTTTTTCCCTTGCAGGGAAACACCCTTTCTTTCGATCAGGGTGCGCATACCGGGAAAATCGGTGTTATAGCCGAGAAGGCGCCCGCCCCGCTTCACCACGGTGTTGACGGCGCCAATGGCCGCCGCCGCGGGCGAGATCTCGTCCAGATAAGGGATAACGGCCTCTTTATAGGGGATCGTTACGTTGACGGCCGAAAAATCGCGCTTCTCAAAAAAGGAGGCAAGCGCCTCCCGCGGAAGCTCGCAAAGGGCATAGGGGTAATCCCCGATCGCTTTATGGATAAGCGGCGAATAGCTGTGGGGAAGCCGCTCTCCGATCAGGCCGTATTCCATACGAGCTCCTTTCTTTTTCTACCTATTTATGGGTTAATTGTACTCTTTGACGGTTGGTTTGTCAAGGTTTTTTTCGCTTTCGGGGGCGTCGACTGCATAAAAAGGAAGAAAGAGGGAAAACAATGGGTTAAAGAAACAAAGGAATGAGGTGCAGGCATGAAAAAACCGTATCGGGAAAGGCGCTTTCGCGATTTTCGCGAGATCATCAACTATGGGGCAAGGAAATACCGCCGCCGCCCCGCCCTTTGGCTGAGGGGCGAGGGGAAAAAGGCGGCCTATATCAGCTACGGGGAGCTGAAGGAGCGCTATTACGCGCTGTGTGAAGCCCTTTTGAGTCGGGGCCTTGTCGGGCAAAAGATCGCGATCGTCGGGAAGAATGGGCCCGCGTGGGTGCTTTCGTACCTTGCGGCCGCGACGGTCGGGGTGGCGGTGCCGCTGGACCGTGAGCTGAGCGGGGAGGATCTTTCCGCCTTTATTCGGGAGGCCGAGTGCCGCGCCCTTTGCGTCGAGGACGGAGCGGCTGTTCCCGAATTGCCAAAGGAGCTTCTCCCCTTTTCCTTTTCCGCCGTTATGGCGCTTTCCGAGCGTGACGTAAGCCGCGCGGCGCGGCGCAGGGTCGATTCGCTTACCCTGCCAAAGGAGCAGATGCAGATCCTGCTTTATACCTCGGGCACGACAGGCAGCGGCAAGGGGGTATGCCTTTCGCAATATAATATCTGCTCCTGCATTCATTCTACCGTGCGCGTGGTCCGTATCGGGCGAAAGGATACGATGCTTTCGATCCTGCCCCTGCATCACACCTACGAATGCACGCTGAATTGCCTTTTGCCTCTTTCGCGCGGGGCGTCGATCGGCTATTGCGAGGGGCTGACGAGGATCCAAAAGAATATGCGGGAATACCGCCCCACCGTGCTTGTGTTCGTTCCCGCCCTCCTGAAGCTTTTGGGAAAGCGGCTGCTCTCCTCGATCGAAAAGGGGTGCCCGGGGCGCTATCGCGCCCGCTTGCGGGAGGGGGGACTGTCGGCGGTTGCCTCGCTCCCGCTTTTCCTCCGCGTCGCGGTGCGCCGCCGTGTGCGAGCGGCTCTTGGCGGCCGCCTTTTTCGCATCATCGTGGGGGCGGCGCCCTTAGATCCTTCGCTCGTTCTCGGCTTTTCGGCGCTGGGGATCCGTGTTTTGCAGGGCTATGGGCTTACCGAGGCCTCGCCGCTTCTGGCGGGGAACAGCGACCTCTTTCACCGCGCCGATTCGGTGGGATTGGCGGTCCCCGGGGTCAGCCTTCGCATCGATTCGCCAAACGAGGCGGGGATCGGGGAGATCCTGGCCAAGGGGGATAATATCATGCTGGGCTATTACCGCGATCCCGAGGAAACGGCAAGGACCCTCGCGGACGGCTGGCTTCATACGGGGGATCTTGGCTGCCTTGACGAGGAAGGCGCGCTTTTTATCAAGGGACGGAAGAAAAGCGTGATCGTGACCGAAAACGGCAAGAACATCTACCCCGAGGAGCTGGAGGGGCGGCTTTCGCGCTTTCCCGAGGTGGGGGAGGCCTTGGTTCTGGCGGGGGAATCGAACGGTGAGGTCTGCGTGAAGGCCAAGATCCTGCCCAACCTTGATTTTATCAAGGAGCAGCTGGGGCGCTTGCCGGGGGTCGAGGAGATCGAGGGAAGGCTTTTTGAGATTGTGCGCGAGGTCAATCGTCGCATTCCCGATTATAAGCGCATCCGCGTTACCGAGATCTTAAAGGAGGGGCTGGAAAAGACCACGACCCGCAAGATCAAGCGGTATGGCGAAAACATGGGATAAAAGAAAAGAGCCAAAAGGCTCTTTTCTTTTATAGGGGGCGGCTTTTTTCTTAATACAGATCGATATAAACCAAAATCCGCGTATCCCGCAGGCGGAGATATTCCTCCAGCTGCTCGTCGGTCATCTCCTTGCGAAGCGCCAGGACCAGCCGCTCGTTATCCGAGATCCGCTTATCCAAACGCAAAAGCTCGTCGATAAAGCGGTTGAAGGGGATAATGTAAGGCTTTCGGATCGGCCAATATTTCATTTTGTAGGAAAGAGGACAGTTGGGAAAGATATAGCGGATGGGTGGACTGTATTCTCTGCCTTTTTCACGCCATTCCTTGGCAAGCGCCACCTTTTTCGCGGTCATGCCGGGGGCTTGGTAGAGCGCCTCGAGCTTCTCTTGGATTTCGTTCCGTTCTTTCTTCAGCTTTTCGTTGGTAACCTCCAGCTGTAAGCAATGCTCCTCGGTTTTTGTCATACCCTTTTCCCCCTTGTTTTCTTGATAAGTATAGTATACACAACATGGGAAAATTTTGCAAGATGTGCCCCTAAAAAATTATTTGGCTAATATATCGGCGATCCGCCGACATGCGTATCCGTCCCCGAAAGGATTTTCGGCGCTTGCCATTTCTTTGTAAGCAACGGGATCCGAGACAAGTGCCCGAAAGCCCCCGTAAACGCTTTCCTCGTCGGTCCCGATCAGGCGAAGGCACCCGCTTTTTACCCCCTCGGGGCGCTCGGTCACGCTTCGCATCACCAGAACCGGGATATGAAGGGCGGGTGCCTCCTCCTGGATGCCGCCCGAATCGGTCAGGATAAGATACGCGCGGGCCATGAGATTATGAAAATCCAAAACGCCAAGCGGCGGCAAAAGGCGGATCCTTTCTGCCCCCGCAAGTATTTCCTCGGCCACTCCCCGTACGGCGGGGTTGGGGTGAACGGGATAGACGAGGAAAAGATCGGGGATCTCCTCCACCGCGCGGCGAACGGCACGCAGCATCCTTCGCAGCCCCTCGCCGTGGCTTTCGCGGCGGTGGGCGGTCAGAAGCACGAGCCGCCCGCCCGCGGCCCAGGTAAGCACCTCGTGCGTATAGTGGGGAAGGACCGTCGTTTTAAGGGCGTCGATCGCCGTGTTCCCCGTCACAAAAACGCGCCTCCCGTCCTTTCCCTCGCGCAAAAGATTTTGCTTCGCCGCCTCGGTCGGGGCAAAGCTGTAATCCGCAAGAAGCGAGATAAGCCTTCGGTTGAATTCCTCGGGATAGGGGGCAAAAAGGTCGTAGGTCCGAAGCCCCGCCTCCACGTGGGCAAGCGGCACCTTGGCAAAAAAGGAGGCAAGGGCGGCGGCCGCCGCCGTGGTCGTATCCCCATGCACGACCGAAAGAGCGGGTCGGTATTCGTCCAACACCCGCCCGACGCCCCGCAGGACCCCCACCGTCAGCTCGGTAAGCGTTTGCCCCCTTTTCATCAGCGAAAGGTCGTGATCGGGCTTTACCGAAAAGGCGGCGAGCACCTCGTCCAAAAGCTCCTTGTGCTGCCCGCTGATGAGAAGGCGCACCTCGACCCCCGCCCGTCCCTTTAATTCCTTAATAAGCGGACACAGCTTGATCGCCTCGGGCCGTGTGCCGAGGATCACCAGGATCTTTTTCATACCATCACCTCGGTATACGGTATGAAAAAGCGCGACGGGGTATGAAAAAAGCCGACATTTTCCGTCGGCCTTTTTCGGTTTAACGAAGAATAAAGGTCATATAAACCGGGTTATGGTCGCTGTAACGGAAGCCGCCGTCGACGACCTTCGATTCGGTGCATTCGACATTATCGGAGATAAGGAAGCCGTCGACCGTCACGGTAAAGGAAACGGCGGGATCGTAGGGGGCATCGGCGTTGCGGCAGGATCTTAAGGGGGAGGCCACAGGGGGGATCAGCGTGAGCCCCTCGGGGATAAGTGTGGGCGGAATGGGCTGGGCCCAGGTGTTTTCGGTATCGCCCGAATCGTTCGGCAGATCCTTGTTGAAATCGCCGCCTGCCACGCAATAATTGCCTTTTTCGTATTCCTCCTTCATATCGGCCAGCAAAAGCTTCAGCTGCTCGGTCGCGATCGTGCCGTCGCTCGTATAGGCCGAAAGATGCAGGTTATAGACGATCAGCTCCCGCCCGTTTTCGGTCGGGATGCGGTTTTTGGAATAGGCGCGGTCAAGATCCAGAAGCTTCATCAGGCTTTCTTCGATCGGAAGCTGTCTGCGCAGCGCGCTATCCACCGTAAAGCGCGAGAAAAGGGCGATGCCCGCCTGATTTTTTCCGTGCGGCGCTTGCGGCGGCCAGAAGAGATAGGGGCTGTCATAATTCATCGCGAAGGTCGAGGCAAAGCCCTTTGGAAAGCCCTCGGCAAGCAGGGCGAACTGGTCCACATGATAGGAGCGGGTGCCGTTGATATCCACCTCCTGGAAAAGGTAGATATCCGCCTCCTGCGCCTTGGCAAGCGCCAGCGAGCCTCGGATATTCGCGATCCCGATCTCCTTCGAGCGGCAGCGGCTTTCGACCCCGCCGTCCATAAAGAAGGAATAATCGTCGCTGTAAGCGCCGAACCCTACGTTGTAGGAAAGGATCTTCAGCGCCTCGCCGATCGGCGCTTCGGCCGTTCCCTCGGCGGTATTGACCGTAAGGCTCTGATTATCCTCGATGCGGTGAAAGGCCAGTACCACGTAGGTGGCGTATCCCGCGATCACCAATACGAGGCAAAGAAGCAGAATAAGAAGAATTTTTAAAAGCTTTTTCATACGGTTCTCCTTCGACGGTTGATCGGTATCTACCGTTTTGATTATAGCATAAAAAGGGGGCTTTGTAAAGGATCGGTCGCTGACGTTGATAGGATATATCCGACCGGAAAAATGAGATTTGTTTGCTTCTGCCGTGTTACGGGTAAGCCATAGAAATTGGAATTCGGCAGCTTATTTCAATTTTCCAAGCTTTGCAGTATTCGCAATAACGATTAGAGTTGTTTCTGAATCAAGCACCTGCTCGGGATTGATATTCACGTTGACCTTCTCTCCCTTCTTGATGGCGACGATATTGAAGCCATATTTTTTACGGAGATTTAACTCAATCAGATTTTTGCCGCACCACTCGTCCTTCACATCGATCTCAACCATAGACACATCCCTTGACAGAGAGATCATATCAATAAATCCGGAGCTCAGCAAATTTTTGGCAAGGCGGATTCCCGATTCGTTTTCGGGAAAGACCACTTGATCCGCTCCTACACGAAGCAATATTTTTTGCTGCATCTCGTTGGCGCATTTTGCGATAACGGTCTTAACCCCGGCCTCCCTGCAAAGTGTGATCGCCATCACGCTTGCTTCAAGATTGCTCGCCATACAAACGATAACCGTATCGATGCTGCCGATACCAAGACGGGAGATGACCTCCGCATCGGTCACGTCGGCACACTTGCAAACGGGTAAATATGCCGCCGCATCGTTGACGATCCTTTCATCGGTATCGACAGCGATAACCTCCATACCGTTCTCTACAAGCTCACGTGCCACGGCTGTGCCGTATCTTCCAAGTCCAAAGACTGCGTATGTTTTCTTTGCTTTCATTCCTCTTCTCCTTATCCTATACTGATATCTTCCGTCGGCTCGGAAATAACGTTCTGACTTTCGTTTTTACTGCCAAGCGCCACCGCAAGTGAGATGGGGCCGACTCTGCCGAAATACATCGTTACGATGATAATTAGCTTTCCAAAGGTATTAAGCGTTGCCGTCAGATTTCTTGAAAGTCCGACGGTTGCCGTTGCGCTGACCGTTTCATAGATTGCATCAAGGGCGGATGCGTTGCTCGTTGCCATCAATAGTATCGTTGATGCGGAGCATATTGTAAGGAACGCCACCGCCACGGCAACGGCTTTTTTTACCGAGGCCTCGGAAATGCGGCGACCGAACAAGGTTGCGCTGTTCTTATTGCGGATCGTTGCAAATGCCGAGCAAATGAGGACGGCGATGGTTACGGTTTTCATACCGCCTGCCGTTCCTACGGGTGAACCGCCGATCAGCATCAAGATAATAGATACGGCGGCAGAGGCGTTTGTTAGATTTTCTTGCGGAATCGTAGCAAAGCCGGCCGTTCTCGTTGTGACCGATTGGAAGAAGGATACCTGAATTTTATCGAACAAGGACATCTCTCCAATGGTTAATGGGTTGGCATATTCAAAAACAAATATGAGAATTGCACCGACAAGAACGAGTCCTGCCGTGACCGTAATGGCAATCTTTGAGTGCAAGGTCAAGTGCCTGAATATTTTTCTGTTTTTCGGTGAACGGCTTTTGACCACACGGAGAACATCCCACCACACGATATATCCGAGACCGCCGAGAATGATGAGGGCTGAGGTGACGATATTGATCAAGGGATTGGTTGCGTAATTGCAAAGGCTGTTTTCCGCGATAATGTCAATGCCGGCATTACAGAAAGCGGAAACCGAATTAAAAACCGATATCCAGATGCCCACAGCACCAAACTCGGGAACGAACACAAGCATATAAAGGACAGCGCCTATCCCTTCGATGATCAGTGTGCCGAACAGCACGTTCTTAACAAACTTGGCAAGCCCCGACATCGTGTTGAGATTGAAGGCGTCCTGAATCAGCAAACGGTCGCCAATGCCCATTTTTTTGTTGAGAAGAAGCATCAGTCCCGACATAATGGTGATAATACCAAGACCGCCGATCTGTATGAGAAGCAGAATGACGATCTGCCCAAATATGCTCCATGTGGATACCGTGGGAAGCGTAACGAGTCCCGTCACGCAGGTGGAGGTCGTTGCCGTGAAAAGCGCATCAAGATACGGCACGGCCCGGCCGCTTGCAGAGCTGATCGGCAACGCCAAAAGCCCGCTTCCTATGAGAATGGTCACGAGGAAGCTTAGCAATATGATCTGCGTGGTCGAAAGCATGAATTTCTTTTTTCTAACCATAAGATTTTCCTCTAAGAAGCATAAAGGAACCAACGTCCTCTGCAGTCAGCTGGTTCCTTTTATCATCGTTATTTTTAGTAATTATATCATATTTTTCTTTTTATGTCAATATGTTTACACAATAACGACCATCGCTGCATTGACAAATCGGAAAGGTTATCTTTTTTTATTTTTATCGCCTCAACAAAATTGCAACCAAAGCTGCAAAACGGGGTTGTGCCCTATGGACACAAACACAAACAAATAAGGACTTGCATTAAGCAAGTCCTTATTTGCTTGGTGGGGGATGGTGGATTCGGACCACCGAAGGCAAAGCCAGCAGATTTACAGTCTGTCCCCTTTGGCCACTCGGGAAATCCCCCGTATGAAATTGTGGAGCTGGTGGACGGACTTGAACCCCCGACCTGCTGATTACAAATCAGCTGCTCTACCAGCTGAGCTACACCAGCTTATCCAGCGCCGAAACGATTATAACACAAGGCGCCGGAATTGTCAAGGGCTTTTTTTCTTTTTTTTCAGGAAATTTATAGATAGGAAAGAATGAAGAGCGAAAGGAAGGTAAGCGCGGCAAGAATGGTGCCGACCGAGAGCCATGCGCGGGGGAAGGTGCCCTTCGGCAGGGGATGATCGGGCGGCCAGAGGTAGACCTTCTTATAGCTGCAGCAAAGGAAAATAAGCCCGAGCAAGCATAAAACAAAGATAAGAAGGAGGTAACCGAAAAGGATCAAAAGCGAGGGGAGGGCAGCGAGCAGCGTTTCGGCGGTCGGGGCGGTCTCGGCCTCCAGCAAGCTAAGCAAGGGGGCCAGAAGGCGCAGGACCAGCATCGGCAACAGGCTGCCCATAAGGTTGATGATCATATGCAGAAGAATGGGATAAAGGATCCTGCCCGTACGGCAATAGAGATAGCCGAATACGGCGCCCAGTAAAAAGGCGTAGATGAATTGCGTCAGATTGCCGTGGAAAAGGGCGAAAAGCAGCGCCGAAAGCAAAATGGCGAATTTTTCTCCAAAGGGGTAAAGCCGCTCAAGGATCAGCTTGCGGAACATCAGCTCCTCCACGATCGGGCCGATCACCCCCGCGATAAGAAAGATCGGGAGAAGGTCGGAGGACCCGATCAGCTCGATCGCGTCGGCCGAGGAGGAGACGCCGAAAAGGCTTGTAAAGCCGTTGATCAGCGTGCCGGCCATATTGCCGACGTACATCAGAAAATAAGAGATGAAGAAAAAGACCAGCAGCTCGCTGATACGGAAGGCCTCCTCCCGCGGGGCCTCATGCGGGATGGGCCGAAGGATCAGAAAGAAGAGCGGGAAGGCAAAAAGGTACATCGGTACCGAGGAAAGGAGCCACACCCCCCACGTGCTTTCAAGAAGGGCGGGGGCTACAGCCTCGAGAAGTAACGAAAGGAGAAGCTGCAGCGCGTAGGTAACGGCGAAAAAGGCGAAAATGCCCCAGCCGATGCGGGAAAGGCTACGCTTGGGTGAGAGTGAAATGGATTGATTTTCTTGCATCATTACTACCTCTGTTCACAAAAAATGTAAAGAAAACTTTATTAATCGGCGTTCTCGAAGCGGGCGCGGATGCTGCCTGCGTAGGCCGAGGGGGACATGCCGGTTCGCTGCTTGAAGAAGCGGGTGAAATAGTGGACCGAGGAAAAGCCGAGTGTCTCGGCGATCTCGGTGACGGTGCGCCCCCCCTCCCGCAAAAGGGCCTTGGCGCGCTTCAGGCGAAGGCGCGCTAAGTATTCCATCACGGTGCTGCCGGTCGCAAGGCGAAATTCCTTCGAAAGCGTTGTTTTGTTGGTCCCGAACAAGAAGCACAGCTCCTCCAGCGTGATCCTCTCGCGCAGGTTGTTCTCCAGGTACCGCAGGATCTCATCGGTGCGAAGGTCCCCGACCGAACGGTCCTCATTCCCCTTTCGCTCGGTCTGCTCCGCGCGGATCAGCTTGATAAGGAAGCATTCCAGCAGGTTGCGGATCAGCTGGTCGGCCCCGAAGGGAAAGTCGGCCCGCTTTTCCATATCGGTGCTGTTGGGGTTGTCGTAGGGGGGCAGAAGCACGTTTCGTCCCTCCTTGATGATCTCCACCAGCATCCGCTGCAGATCGTCCGAAAGACGGACGGGGGTTTTGGAGAAGGTGTCCAGACCGCGGCAGTCGCATTCAAGCCCGATGATAATAAGGTTCGGGGCTGTCTGCTCGCAAAGCAGCGAATGCTCCTCTCCCGCGCGGTGGATCAGCATTTCGTTCTTTAGCAGGCGCCCCGTGTAATCGGGCGACCTTACGAAGATCTCGCCGCTGTCGACGTAGATCAGCTCGCAAAAGGGGTGATGGCCGCTTTGAGTGGAAAAGGCGGCGGGCATTTCAAAATATTGCATATTGGCGATCCTTGTGACCGAAAGCTCGGTCCGAAAGCCCTTTAAGCCGTTTCTTTCGTTTTCCATAGCTCCCCCTTATCGGTTTGTTACAATTTATTGTAACACAAGGCCCGCCTTTTGTAAAGATAAAGGCAAAAAATATTGAAATTTATCAAAAGAATTTACGATTGTGCAAAAAAGAGTTTCTTTTTTCCAAATACAAACGCCTTGCGAAGCCTTATACTAAAATCAGTAGACTATATTAAAACAAAAGGAGTTACGAATATGTCGAGAATTTGCATCCCCGATTATGAGTACCAGGAAAGAATTAAGAAAGCGGCCGAAATGGTTGCCGCCAAGGGTCTGGACGCGATGCTGGTCGTCTCCACCGAGAGCGACTATGCCAACGCCAGATACTTCTCCGGCTTCTGGCCCCTGTTTGAGAGAGCGGGCGTTCTGATCGGCGCTTCCGGTAAGGCGGTTCTGCTCGTCGGTCCCGAATCCCCCGTTTTCGCGAAGGACTTCGGTAAGATCGAGAAGGTCATGGTCCTGAAGGAATTCCGTGAATCGGCCGACCCCGCGTATCCCGAGCTGATCCCCGATACCTTTAAGGATGCCTTCAACTACGTCGGCGCCACCGGTGAGAACCTGAAGATCGGTCTTGGCTCCTACGTCGAATGCACCCTGCCGATCATGGACGGTCTGAAGGCCACCTTCCCGAAGGCCGAGATCTCCTTCTGCACCGATATCATGGTCGCCCTTCGCAGCGTCAAGTCGGAGAACGAGCTGGCCTGCATCCGTGAAGGCTTCCGTATCGTTGAGATCGCGACCGATGAGGTCATCAAGGCCCTGAAGCCCGGTGTGACCGAGCTGCAGATGGTCGGTATCGCCCAGCGCGTTATCTATGAAAACGGCGCCGAGTACGAGGGTCTTCCCATGTACGTATTCAGCGAGGCCTCGACCCGCCACGCCATCAGCCGTTCTACCTACAAGGTCATCGGCAAGGACGATATCGTTCAGCTGAACCTTTCCGCGAAGATCGACGGGTATTCCCCCGCCATCGGCTTGCCCGTATTCATGGGTAAGGCTGCCGGCGAGAAGAAGGAGCTTGTCGAATTCTGCCTGAAGATGCACAACTGGACCACCGAGAACCTGAAGGCCGGTATCCCCGCCGATCGCGTTCCGAAGCAGTTCCTGCAGATGTTCAAGGATGCGGGCTACGAGAAGAACTACGTATACGGTCCCTGCCACGGTACCGGTATGATCGAGGTTGAAGCCCCCTGGATGGAGACCTCCTCGAACTACCTCCTGCAGAAGAACATGACCTTCCAGGTCGATACCTTCATCGCCGGCTCCACCTTCGGCTGCCGCTGGGAGAAGGGTATCGCCATCAAGGAAAACGGCGTAGAGTCCTACACCGATTATTTGGAGAAGCACGGCCTTATCGAGCTTGGCTTCTGATCAAGATCCCGATAAAAAAGCCACCCCGCTTGGGGTGGCTTTTTCTTTATCCGATCAAGGGTGGGGGCCTTTCTTGTCTATCAGGCCTGCCTCGACGGTCAGCTGCCGCACCTCGGCGCGGGATTTAAAAAGAGCGACGCCGTTCAAAAGCGTCATGACCCCCAAGAGGGCATCGGTCATCCCCCACGCCCCCGCGGGGGAGATCCGCGAGCCCAGCGGCAGAAGAAGCGAAAAGAGAAGGGCGTACAGCAGCTTATAAAGCGGCCTTTGGGAAAAGACCGAAAGCGTTACCTGACCGTAATAGACCCAGCAGGCGACCGTCGCGTAGGAGAAGCAAACGATCGAAAGCGAGACGAGGGGCGCGGCAATGTCGCCGTAGAGCGTCGCGAAGGCGGCGCTGACAAGGGCCGTGCCCGAAAGGGCGGGAAGGGTGTCAAAGGAAAGCAGGACGGTAAGGGCGGTCAGTGTGCAGATCAGAAGCGTATCGATCCCGACCTCCGCAAGACCATAAAGCCCCGCCTTGGCGGGCGGGGAATCCGCCCCACCGTACGCGAGGGGCGCGGTGCCCGCCCCCGCTTCGTGTGAAAAAAGACCCTTAGTGATCCCCGCGCGCATCGCGCGGATCCAGGTGTAGCCCATCAGCCCCCCACCCGCGCTTTCCCACGAAAGGGCCGAACGAAGAATAAGCAGCAGACGATCGGGTAGCAAGGTTATGTTTACAAAAACGACCCTTAAAGAGAAAAATATGTAGAGAATCGATAAAATCGGGATAAGGATCGAGGCGGCGCGCTCGATAAAGCGGCGCCCGCCCAAAAAAAGCAAAAGCGTAATAAGCAAAAGGGCAAGGCCGATCCTCGGCTTCGGTAGGGAAAAGCATTCGTTCAGCGCCTCGGCGATCACGTTTCCCTGCAAAAGGCTACCCATAAGGAAGGAGCATAAAAGGCAGAGGAAAAGAAAAAAAGAGGCGCTTCTTTGGCCAAGCGCCCGCTCAATATACGGATAGGCGCCTTGGTTCCTTTTCCCCCTTGCCCGAAGCGTAAGCCCGATCTCGGCGTATTTTAAAAGCATGGTGGCAAGCGCCCCGACCCACATCCAAAGGATCGCCCCGGGGCCGCCGACCGATAGGGCGACACCCACCCCCGTGATGTTCCCAACGCCTAAGGTCCCCGCCAGCGCCACCGTCATCTGACGGAAGGAGCCGCCCTTTCCTCTCTCGGAGCCGAAAAGGAGGCGAAGCGTCCTTTTGGGGTGGCGAAGCGGGAAGGCCTTAAGATAGAACCAGAAGAAAAGGCCCAAAAGCAGCAAAAAGGGGCCGAGCACCGCCCCCAGAAGTCTTGTGTTGATAAAGTGGATAAAGGACATACGCGCTCCCCCTTTTTTATCAGTTTATGTGGGGGCATTTTTGAATATGTTCAAAGGGGGTATTGCCTTTTTTCGGGCGCGGCGGTATAATATAAGAAAAAGAACAGAAAAGAGAAAGCTATGAAAATTCTGATCGCTTCGGATATTCACGGCTCGGCCACCTTTTGCCGCGCGCTGCTTGATGCCTTCCTTCGCGAGGGGGCGGATAAGCTTTTGCTTCTTGGCGATATTCTCTATCACGGCCCCCGCAACGATCTGCCCGAGGGGTATGCGCCGAAGGAGGTCATCTCCCTCTTGAATCCCTTGAAGGATCGGATCCTTTGCGTGCGGGGGAACTGCGACACCGAGGTCGACCAGATGGTACTGGATTTCCCTATCCTTGCCGATTACTGCCTTTTGTATGCGGGTAAGCGCGCGATCTTCGCCACCCACGGGCATCTTTACAACCGGGAAAAGCTTCCGCCCTTATCGAAGGGGGATATCCTGCTTCACGGCCACACCCATATCCCCGCCTGCGAGGAGCGGAAGGGATATCTGTATCTTAACCCGGGGTCTGTTTCGATCCCCAAGGAGGGCTCAAGCCGCGGGTATATCCTTCTTTGCGACGATACCGTCACCTTCAAGAACTTGGATGGCGAGATCTATAACGAGTATACGCTACGGTGAGATGACGCGATGAAACGCAAAATGCTTTTGATAACCGCCTTCCTGCTTGCGGGATTTGCGGTCTTCTTGCCGCTTTCGGTTGTGACGGAAAACGGCACGGTCGAAACCGTTACGATCACGGTCGGTGTTGCGCTGTATCACTTTATAATGAGGCTTGCGGTCGGCACGGCTGTCAATTCGGTTATGAAAAATAAAGCCGATCACAAAAACGCATGGTTCCGCGAAAAAAGCTTTGAAAAGAGGCTTTATGAGCGGATACGCGTGCGGGCGTGGAAAAAGCATCTTCCGACATACAGCCCGGATACGTTTGATACGAGCCGAAAAACCGTTAAAGAAATGGTAGGCGCGACCTGTCAGGCAGAGATCGTTCACGAGATCATTATGCTGCTCAGCCTTTTGCCGATAACCGCAATACCGTTTTTGGGCGGGGCGGCTGCCCTGATCATAACCTCTGTTCTGGCAATGCTGGTCGATTCTTTGTTCGTGATCCTTCAACGCTACAACAGACCGAAGCTCGTCCGAGTCATGGAGCGCTTCCAAAAAATCGGAAAATAGCGGACGGATCTTTACAAAAAAGGAAAAGGATAGCAAATTTTGCTATCCTTTTTTGCTAGTAGCCCTACCGATACGCGCTTCAAGGGTGTAGAAACGTTTATATGCCTCTTTGGGCGGCAAAGGCACGGATCCTTTGCAAGGCGTCGTTCAAAAGGGTGGTGACCGAAGGATCGGGGATCCCCGCCACGATGTTTTCACAGCGGTTGACGGGAAGCAGGATCCGCGTGGCGTTTGCCTGCCCCACGGCACAGGCCATTTTCGGGGTGACCTCACCAAGCATCGAGTCGGCGATCACGATGCCGATCGGCCCCACGATCAGATCCGCCCGACGGGTGGCGACCAGCGTGGGGTTCTCGCCCGAGGCGCTTTCGTTGGCCCCTGCCTTTTTCATGGCGGCGGCCGCCACGGCGTTGGTGCCGACCGCGATCACGCACGCATCGGGAAGCGCTTCCCTGATGAGGGTGATCAGCTGGGCGCCGAGACGCCCCCCCTGTCCGTCAATAACCAAAATGTTCATGCTTTTATCCATTGGCCTTCTTCATCGCGGCGGCCTGCGCCTTGAGTCTTGTCGGGGTGTCAAGGATGCGCTTGCGAAGGCGAAGAGACTTCGGGGTGACCTCCATCAGCTCGTCATCGGCGATAAACTCAATCGCCTCCTCAAGCGACATATTCTTGGGGGTGATCAGCGTCAAGGCCTCGTCCGCCCCCTTGGAGCGAACCGCCGTCAGATGCTTTTTCTTGCAGACGTTGACCGAAATATCGCCCATCTTGGGGTTTTCGCCCACGATCTGCCCTTCGTACACCGCCACCGAGGGGCCGATGAAGAGCGGACCGCGGTCCTGGGTGTAGTAAAGGCCGTAGCTGGTGGTCTCCCCCGTCTCGCTGGCGACGAGCGAGCCCGTATAGCGGACCGTGATATCGCCCTTGTAGGGGGCGTATCCGTCAAAAACGGTATTCATGATGCCCTCGCCGCGGGTATCGGTCATAAATTCGCTGCGATAGCCGAACAGGCAGCGCGAGGGGATCCGATAGAAAAGACGCTGGCGGCTTCCGCGCAGCTGCATATCCAGCAGCTCTCCCTTACGGGCGCCCAGCTTTTCCATGACCGAGCCGAGGTATTCCTCGGGCACGTCGATCTCCAGTCGCTCGATCGGCTCGTGTCGCTTGCCGTCGATCTCTTTATACAGCACACGGGGGGTAGAGCAGCAAAGCTCATAGCCCTCGCGGCGCATGTTTTCGATAAGGATCGAAAGATGCATCTCTCCGCGCCCCGCAACGCGGAAGCTGTCGGTGGTCTCCCCGTCCGAAACACGAAGCGAAACGTCGCGGAGAAGCTCACGGTACAGTCTTTCGCGCAAATGACGCGAGGTCACGTATTTTCCTTCGGTCCCCGCGAAGGGGCCGTCGTTGACCGAGAAGGTCATCTCGATCGTCGGCTCGCTGACCTTGACGAATTCAAGCGGGGTGGGATCAAGCGAAGAGCAGACCGTGTCCCCGATCGTGATATCGGCAGCGCCCGAGAAGCAAACGATATCCCCGACCGAGGCCTTTTCGACCTGGACGCGGCGCAGCCCGTCGAACTGATAGATCGAAACGATGCGGGCCCTCTTTTGCATTGTCCCGTCGTGGTAGTTGGTGATCAGAACGTCCTGGTTCTGGGAAAGATGCCCGCGCTCGATCCGTCCGATGCCGATGCGGCCGACGTATTCGTTATAGTCGATCGAGGAGACAAGCAGCTGAAGCGGCCCCTCCTCGTCCCCCTCGGGGGCGGGAATATAGTCGAGAATGGTATCGAAAAGAGGGATAAGATCCTTCCCCTCCTCATAGGGGGAGAGCGAAGCCGTGCCCGCGCGGCCCGAGCAGAAGAGCATCGGGGAATCCAGTTGCTCGTCGGTGGCGTCAAGATCCATCAAAAGCTCAAGGACCTCCTCCTCCACCTCCTCGATACGCGCGTCGGGGCGGTCGATCTTATTGACGACGACGATAACGCGGTGGTTAAGCGAAAGCGCCTTTTCCAGCACGAAGCGGGTCTGGGGCATGGGGCCTTCGGCAGCGTCGACGAGAAGGATAACGCCGTTTACCATCTTCAGGATCCGCTCGACCTCGCCGCCGAAATCGGCGTGGCCGGGGGTATCGACGATGTTGATCTTGGTGTCCTTGTAATAGACGGCGGTGTTCTTCGCGAGAATGGTGATCCCGCGCTCTCTTTCGATATCGTTGCTGTCCATAACGCGGTCGACGGTTTCCTGGTTCTCACGGTAGATCCCGCCCTGGCGAAGCATCTCATCGACAAGGGTGGTCTTGCCGTGGTCGACGTGGGCGATGATGGCGATGTTGCGTAAATCGGTGCGTTTCAACTTCTTAAACCTCGTTACTCATAATTTTTAACTTATATATTATAGCATATTTTACAAAAAATACAATGCCTTTTGTAAAAAAAGAGAAAAAGAAGGCGGACGTTTTGCGGTCCTTGCTTGACAAAGCGCAAAAAACGTGTATAATAAAAACGCAAGTATACGGCGCGGCCGCGCGGTATGTTGCCGAAAGGTATTACCGTGAGGAAAGTCCGGGCTTCATAGGGGAAGGATAACGGATAACGTCCGCCGGGGGTGACCCCAGGGAAAGTGCAACAGAAATAAACCGCCGCTTTTTGCGGTAAGGATGGAAAGGCGAGGTAAGAGCTCACCGATCCCGCGGTGACGTGGGATGCCCTGTAAACCCTATCCGAAGCAACACCTTCGGGCGTGTCTTTGGCACAAGGCGCCCCGTCTTATCCCGATGGTGGCAGGGGGCAACCCCAAGCAAGGCGGTAACGTCTTGCGAAGATAGATGGTCGCGGCCCGCAAGGGCACAGAACCCGGCTTACAGGTATACTTGTGGGGGCTGCTTTGGCAGCCCTCTTTTTTGTTAAAAAAGGAAGAGCGGTGTTTAAACCGCTCTTTTTGTAAACAAAACATTATCAAACCTTTCCGCGAATCTCGGAAGAGGGCTTGGCGACGATCGTGGTCCCCTCGGGGAGCGAATGGGTCAGCCATACGTTCCCGCCGACCGTGCAGCCGTCCCCGATCACGGTGCTGCCGCCAAGGATCGTGGCCCCCGCGTAGATCACAACGTGATTGCCGATGTCGGGATGGCGCTTGACCCCCTTGACGAGCGAGCCGTCGGGCAACGCCTCGAAATTCTTGGCGCCGAGGGTCACGTGCTGATAAAGCGTTACGTGCTCGCCGATGGTGGTGGTCTCCCCGATCACGACCCCGGTCCCGTGGTCGATAAAGAAATGCTTCCCGATCACAGCGCCGGGGTGGATATCGATCCCGGTCTTCTCGTGTGCCAGCTCGGAAAGGATGCGCGGCAGGGTCGGTACCGAAAGCTCGTAAAGGCGGTGGGCGATGCGGTGGGTCGAGATCGCGGTGAAGGCGGGGTAGCAAAGCAGGATCTCGTCGTGGCTTTTCGCCGCGGGGTCTCCGCGGTAGGCGGCCTCAATATCGGTCTCGATCTTTTCCCGGATCGCGGGGAGCGATTCAAAAAGGGCGGTGACCACCTCCTCCGCCTTTCCTTCGTCCACGAAAAAGCAAAGCGCCTCGTAAAGCGTTTCGGCGGCGGCCCCCAAGGCGTCGTCCACCTTCTTTTCAAGGCAAAAGTGGCGGGGGAAAAGGGCCGAGAGGATCTCGGTGAGAAAATCCTTCGCAAGGCAGCGAAGGCCGGTATAATCGGGGGTATCTCCGCTCTTCCTTCGCAGGTAGGCGGAGGCTTCTTCGCAGATCTTCTGAAATTTCTTCATATTCTTCCTTTCATTCGGCAAAAAGCGTGGAAAGATAGCGCTCGCCCGTGTCGGGCAGGAGCACGGCCACGGTCTTACCGCGCATCTCTTTTCTTTTGGCTATCGAAAGGGCAGCGCAAAGGGCTGCCCCCGAGGAGATGCCGCACAAAACTCCCTCGACCCGTGCCAGCTCCTTCGCCGCCTCGGCGGCTTCTTTGTCCTCGACCGAGACGATCTCGTCGATCACCGAGCGGTCAAGCACCGCGGGGACGAAGCCCGCCCCGATGCCCGCAATGCCGTGGGGACCGGCAGGCTTACCCGAAAGGACGGCCGAGCCTCGGGGCTCGACCCCCACGATCCGTATCGCGGGATCCTTTTCCTTCAGATAGCGGCCAACGCCGCTGACCGTTCCCCCCGACCCGATGCCCGCCACAAAAACGTCGATCTCTCGGTTTGCGTCACGGTAAAGCTCCTCGGCGGTCGTTCGGTAATGGGCAAGCGGGTTCTCGGGGTTATCGAATTGGGCGGGGATAAAGCTGTTGGGATATTCCTCCCGAAGCGCTTCGGCTCGCCTTACGGCACCCGCCATCCCTTCCTCCTTGGGGGTCAGAACGACCGTAGCGCCGTAAGCGCGCATCAGGGCCACCCGTTCCTTCGGCATATTTTCGGGCATCACCAGCACCGCCCGATAGCCGCGCGCGGCGGCCACCATACAAAGCCCGATGCCCGTGTTCCCGGAGGTCGGCTCGATAAGAACGCCGCCACTCCGAAGCGCCCCGCTTTTTTCGGCCGCCTCGACCATGGCAAGCGCGATGCGATCCTTTGACGAGCCGGCGGGGTTCTCGGATTCCAGCTTGCCGAGAAGGCGCGCCGCGAGGGCGTGCTTTTCTTGCAGGCGGGACAGGTGTAACAAGGGGGTTCTGCCGATCAGCTCGGTCACCGAGTGGTAAAGGGTACCCATAGAAAGCTCCTTTTTGAAAATATACTGTTATTATATGCCTGTTTTTTTGGAAAGTCAATGCTTTTGACGAAAAAACTTTCGTTTGATAAAGTGAAAGCCGCCTTGACAACCGCCGCGTGCTTTGCTATAATATTTTTGGATAAAATAACGGTTTTTACCGCTTATAAGGAGAAGAAGATGAACGGAAAGATCTTGGTCGAGGAGCTGCTGGCTTACGCCAAAAGCCATCTTTCGCCGGACGGGCTGGATATACCCTATCTTAAAAATCGCTTGCTTTGCGCGCTTTCGGAGGAGGCGCCGATGGCAAACGCCCCCGATACCTCGTGGGCAGAGGGGCTGACCCTACCCGATCCCCTGATCGAAAAGCTGAAGGCCCACGCCCTTGAGGGCGGCCTTTGCGAGGAGGGGGAGGAGGAGATCTTCGCCACCGAGATCATGGGGCTTCTGACCCCGCCCCCCTCGGCGATCAATCGGATCTATCACACCCTGCTTGCGGAAAAGGGCTTCGCGGAGGCGATCGCCTGGTTTTATAACCTTTGTATTTATAACGACTATATCAAAAAGACGGCGATCGGCCGTAACATCGAATGGGAATACCTCGACGGGGAGACCGCGCTGGAGGTGACCATCAACCTTTCCAAGCCCGAGAAGAACAACAAGGATATCGCCAAGCTTCTTACCAAAAAGAAGAGCGACGAAAAATATCCCGCCTGCCTCCTTTGCGGGGAGAACGAGGGCTACCGCGGAACGCTTTCGCACCCCGCGCGTGCCAACCTGCGTACGCTCTCTCTTTCGATGGGGGGAGAGGACTGGTTCGTGCAGTATTCGCCCTACGCCTACTATCGGGAGCATTGCATCGCTATCTCCCGCGCGCATACCCCGATGAAGGTAGACGCGAAAACGGCCGAAAAGCTTCTGGATTTCGTCGATGCGTTTCCGACCTATTTTATCGGCAGCAACGCCGCGCTTCCGATCGTTGGCGGCTCGATCTTAAATCACGAGCATTTTCAGGGCGGCGGCACCCGCCTGCCGATGCAAAAGGCCCCGATCGAGCACATGTACGATTGCCCCATCAAGGGGGTTACGGTCGGTAGGGTCCGCTGGTATAACAGCGCCCTGCGTATCGAGGGGGCGGACCGTGCGACCCTTTCGGCCCTTGCTGCCCGCATCGTCGAAGCATGGCGCGTTTATGAAAATCCGTCCCTTGGTCTGCTTTCGCATACGGGGGAGGTGCCGCACAACACCCTGGCCCCGATCGCCCGCCGCGAGGGCGACTGCTACGTGATCGACTTTATCCTTCGCAACAACCGCACCGACGAGGTCTACCCCGACGGGATCTTCCACGCGCATCCCGAGTATCATAACATCAAAAGAGAGGGGATCGGCCTTATCGAGGCGATGGGGCGCTTTATCCTGCCCGGCCGCCTAAAGCGGGAGCTTTCAGAGATCGAAGCCTACCTGACACGGCAGACCCCCTATGAGGAGCAGGCCCTTTCAAGCGAAGCGCATCCGCTTTTCCTGCATCGGGAGATGATCGCCTCGCTGCTTGCCGAATACCCGACACCCCTTTCCGCCGAGGAGGCGAAGGCGGCGGTCATAGGGCGGGTCAACAAGGTGTGCGCCGCCATTCTCGGCAACACCGCGGTCTTTCCCCGAACCGAGGAAGGGCTTCGCGCCTTTGACGCCTTTATCGAGGGCGTTCTTGCCGAATAAAAACGCAAAAAGCCGTACGGTTTAGCGTGTTATCCTTATCGGAGAACACGCTAAAGTTATGATTGCCCTTGCGGGCAAGTTATGAGTTATGATATGCTTCGCATAGTTATGATTGGCTGCGCCAAGTTTGGGGTTCAATAGGCAATCATATCATAACATTTGCGTAGCAAATTCATAACGGTGAGCGAAAGCGAGCCTCATAACTCTAAACTAAAACAACAGAAAAAAGAGCAGACACATAAGGTTTTTATACCTTGCGTGTTTGCTCTTTTTGATTGTATAAGGGTTTGGGGTTAGCCCATAATGCGTTTGACCAGACAAATGCGATGCTCGCACTTTTGTCAAAGAGTAAATTCTCCGCTAAGGATATCGCCCTATTCGTACGGCTTTTTCTTTTTCGCGGTATCTTACAGCGGTCGCGATTTGATCCTCGCGAAGGCGCGCGGATAGGCCTCGGGCGTCGGCGCTGTTTTGCGAAGCAACAGCAAAACGCGCTCGTGCGTGGCATATCCGTCACTTATTTGGTACTCTTTTGTAAACTCAACCTTACATTTTAATTCGCCGATGGCGTGACGCGCCGCCTCCAGCTCGATAAGGCCGTCCCGCCCCTTCATGGCGAGAAAGAGGCCCCCCTTTTTTAAGAAGGGGGCGCAAAGCTCGCACAGCATCGGAAGAGAAGCGACCGCCCGTGCCGTCACGGCGTCGAAGCTGTCGCGAAGCGGCCCCCGCCCCTCTGCCTCGGCACGGGCGATGAGCGGGGTGAGGTGGGGAAGCGAAAGCTCCTCCTTCATTTTTTCGACGAAGCCGATCTTCTTGGCCGTCGCGTCGGCCGCGGTGATCGAAAGGTCGGGGCGGCAGATGGCAAGCGGAAGCGAGGGGAAGCCCGCGCCACACCCCATATCCAGAAGCGAAGCGCCCTTCGCAAGATGGGCCTCTCCCATCAGCGAATCGGCAAAATGCAAAAGGATCACACCCCTTTCGTCCGAAAGGGCAGTGAGATTGTACTTTTCGTTTTCCTCAGCGAGGCGGCGGTACAGATGATAAAATTTATCCTTTCCCTCCTCGGTAATAAGCGAGGAAAGCGAAAGGCGGCCGAAGGTATCGGTCAGCGCTGCTTTGAATTCTTTTTGGTCCATAGCGTCCTCTTTTTCGTTTATAGCTTGATTATACCGCCTTTTTACCGATTTGTAAAGATGAAAACGCAAATTGTAAATTCGGGGGGCGCGGGGCTTGACTTTTAGCCTCTTGCGTGATATACTTACAAAGGATAATTAATTATATTATATAAAGGAGTCTTTCGTCATGTCCATGTACAACAAAAAATCGGTCGAAGAAATTCCCGAGCTTGCGGGAAAGCGCGTGCTTGCCCGTTGCGACTTCAACGTTCCGCAGAAGGACGGTGTTATCACCAGCGATAAGCGTATCGTCGAGGCCCTGCCTACCATCAAATATCTTTCCGAAAACGGCGCGAAGCTGATCCTTTGCAGCCACCTCGGAAAGCCCCATAATATCCTGACCCCCGGCTTTGGCCTTACCAAGAAAGAAAAGAAGGCCATCGAGGCCCTGCCCGAAGCCGAGCGCGCCGCCGCCAAGGAGGCTGCCCTGAAGAAGGCCGAGGGGGATGTGAAGAAGTTCACCCTTCGCCCGGTCGCCGAAAAGCTTTCCGAGCTGCTCGGTAAGCCTGTCGCCTTTGCCACCGACGTTGTCGGCGCCGACGCCAAGGCGAAGGCCGCTGCCCTTAAGGACGGCGAGATCCTTCTTATTGAAAACGTCCGCTTTGAGGCGGGCGAGGAAAAGAACCTGCCCGAATTCGCCAAGGAGCTGGCTTCGCTGGCCGATATCTACGTCAACGACGCCTTCGGTACCGCCCACCGCGCGCACGCCTCCACCGCCGGTGTTGCCGACTATCTGCCCGCCTACTGCGGCTACCTGATCGGCAAGGAGATCGGCATCATGGGCGCCGCCCTTGAAAATCCCGCCCGCCCCTTCGTTGCCATTCTCGGCGGCGCCAAGGTCGCGGATAAGCTGAACGTTATCAACAACCTGCTCACCAAGGTCGACACCCTGATCATCGGTGGCGGTATGGCGTATACCTTCCTCGCCGCCAAGGGCTATGAGATCGGTACCTCGCTTCTTGACGGGGAAAAGCTGGATTACTGCCGTGATATGATGAAGAAGGCCGAAGAGCGTGGCGTAAAGCTTCTGCTTCCCATCGACTCGGTCGTGGCGGCTGCCTTCCCCGATCCCATTGACGGGGAGATCGAGGTCGCGACGGTTCCCTCCAACGAGATCCCCGCGGATAAGATGGGCCTTGATATCGGGGAAAAGACCCGCGCCCTCTTTGCCGATGCGATCACGAGCGCCAAGACGGTCGTCTGGAACGGCCCGATGGGCGTTTTTGAGAACCCCACGCTTGCCAAGGGCACCATTGCCGTAGCCAAGGCGCTGGCCGATTCCTCGGCTACCACCATCGTCGGCGGCGGTGACTCGGCCGCGGCCTGCGAGCAGCTCGGCTTTGCCGGCCGCATCACCCACATTTCGACGGGTGGCGGCGCTTCGCTCGAATTCCTTGAGGGCCTGATGCTTCCCGGCATCGCCTGCCTGCAGGATAAATAAGCTGTCATAAAGGGCATCGGGTCACGGCCCGATGCCAAGCGACTTTAAAGAGAAAGAAGGAATAAGAAAATGAGAAAAACTGTTATTGCCGGAAACTGGAAAATGAATATGACCCCCTCGGAGACCGCGGCCTTTATCAAGGAGCTCTCTCCCATGGTAGCGGGGAAGGATAAGTGCGACATCGTTCTGTGCGTGCCCTTCGTGGACATCGCATCGGCGGTCGAGGCCGCCAAGGGGACCAACATCCATATCGGCGCCCAGAACATTCACTTTAAGGAAAGCGGCGCCTACACCGGGGAGATCTCGGGCGCGATGCTGAAGGAGACCGGGGTCGAGTATGTGATCGTCGGCCACAGCGAAAGACGGCAGTATTTTGCCGAGACCGATGAGACGGTCAACCTTCGCACCAAGGCGGGTCTTGCCGCGGGGCTTACCGTTATCCTCTGCCTTGGCGAGCTTTTGGAGGCCCGTCAGGCCGGCATCACCGCCGAGATCGTTTCGATGCAGACCAAGCTTGACCTTGCCGGCATTCCCGAGGAGGATCTTTCGCGCATCATCATCGCCTACGAGCCCGTGTGGGCCATCGGCACCGGCCTTACCGCCACGCCCGAGCAGGCGGACGAGGTCTGCGGCATCATCCGCAACGTCGTTTCCGAGCTTTACAGCCCCGAAGCGGCCGAGAAGCTGACGATCCAGTACGGCGGCTCGATGAACGAGAAGAACGCCGCTGACCTTCTGGCCAAGACCCATGTAGACGGCGGTCTTATCGGCGGTGCCTCGCTGAAGACCGATAAATTCACCGCGATCGTAGACGCTGCCAACGCCTGATCTCGCTGGCAAGCCCCTCACAAATAACATTACGGAGAGGTTCTATGGATAATTTGAACGAGCTGCAAGGCACCAACGAATCGGCGATCGATCTGAAATTCTTAATGGTCGTTATTCGCAAGTGCTGGTATTGGACGATCATCGTGGCGATGATCTTTGCCCTGGCGATGGGTCTTTATACCCATTTCATGATCCCGAAGAAATATTCGGTCACGATCACCTTCTACGTCGACCCCAACCCGCTTACGGGCGGCACCTCCTACAACTATACGGCGCAGGAGGCGTTGGCAGAGACCTATCCCTCGGTCCTTAAGTATTCGCACGACTTCGGAAACCGTGTTTCCCAGTGCATGAAGGAGGCAAGGGACGAAAACGGCACGCTTCTTTTCCCCGAATGGAGCCAAAGAAGCGCGGATCGAAACATGAAGAATGTGCTTTCGATGATGACGACCGGCATCGTGGAGGACCGCCTCTTCAACATAACCATGACCTCCACCGACCCGATCACAGCCTACTATCTTGCCAAATTCGCGTCGACCGAGGCCCCGTACGTTCTGAACGATTACGTAGAGATGGGAACCGTCAAGCTTCTTACGACCAAATTCGTCATTCCGACGACGCCTGTCTCCCCCAGCCTGAGCCGAAACGCTTTGTTGGCGGCGGTCGTTGGCGCCTTCGTTTGCTTCGCCGCCTTCTTCCTGCACGATATGTTCGATACGACGATCTATACCGAATCGGATCTTAAGAAATATAACATCCCGCTCCTCGGTATGATCCCGTCCTTCCCGATCGTTGATAGCAAGACGGGGGACGTTTCGGCCAGTGTCACCAAAAAAGAAGGGGGTAAAAAATAATGAATCCGTACAACCGAATGCTTACCAATCCCGATACCCCCTTTGCGATCACCGAGTCCTTTAAGGAGATCCGCACCAATATGCTGTATACGGCGCGGGACGTTGAATGTCCTATCTACGCCGTAACCAGCTGCTTCGCGCACGCGGGAAAATCGATCGTGATCGCCAACCTTGCCCGCTCGTTTTCCGAGCTTGGCAAGCGTGTGCTTCTTATCGACTGCGACCTTCGCAGCCCGGTTCAGCACAAGGTCTTTCTCCGCGATCGCTCCTTCGGCGTCAGTGAGCTGGCGGCCGGGATCAGCAACGATATCGACAAGGCGATCCTGCATACGGCCTACGATCGGCTGGATCTGCTCCCCTCGGGGCATATCCCCCCGAACCCCGCGGAGCTTCTGGCCTCGGAGAATTTCGCCAACCTTTTGAAAACGTTGCAAGAACGCTACGATTCGATCTTCATCGACTTCCCGCCCGCCGGGGTGGTGGTAGACGCACTGGCCCCCGCCAACCTGATCACGGGATACGTTCTGATCATTCGCTCGGGCGCGGATGTGCGTAAGGGTGTTTCCTCGCTCGTTTCATCGCTTAACAGCGTCGGGGCCAAGATCCTTGGCTTCGTTCTGAACGATACCAACCCGAAGCTTTCCTCCTATTACGGAAAGGGAGACCGCTATAAATACAAGAAGCGGTACAGAAGCTACAGCTACGCATATACGCATCCCACAACGAAAACGAAGCCTATGGTGGAAGAGGGGGAGATCAAGGCCGATGAGACGATCGCTTCCGATTCCGCTTCGGAATAAATTTTGAAAGGAACAGAAAAATGAAAACCAAACGTACACTTTTACTTTTGGTCGTTTTCCTTTTTTCCCTTCTGATCTTTACCTCCTGTGAATTCCTGGGCACGACCACCAACCCCGGCGGCACCGATATCGGGGTCGGCTTTGACCTGTGGGAGCAGCAGGTCGCCTCGATCGAAAAGACCGGGGTCACAAACGGCGTTGCCACCTACAAGATCACCCTGAAGAACGGCACCGAGGAGACCATCAGCGTCGGCGGTATGACCGATAAGGGGGAGATCACCTCGATCGAAAAGACGGCCGAGGAAAACGGGATCGCGACCTACAAGATCACGCTTTCCGACGGAAGCCAGCAGACCCTTACCGTCACCGATAAGACCACGCCCCCCGTAACCTCCGCCCCCGCGGATGACCTCAACAACGCGACGCTGGAGCAGCTGCTCGCGATGCTGGAGGCCAACAAGGTCCCGATCCTTGACGAGAGCGGAACGGTCACCGATGCAAGTAAGACCACGGCGGCCGGCGCCTTCAAGGACGGCGTCGTCGGCTTTACCACGCATATGACCAAGGCCATTTTCTTCGGCGATTCGGATACCGTTTGCAAGATCACGCTGAATAGCTTCAGCCTGGAGGCTGTCACCGAGGAGGAGATCACGGTCTACGTCGAATTCCGTAAGATCAACACCGCCCGCCCGAATGACAACAACGCGGTCGCTTATTCGACGGTCGTTGCCACCTACGAGGCGACCGTAACGCCGAACGGCCTTGGCGATTACGAGCTGGATCTCGGCTCGATCAGCAAGGACGACCTTGACGAGCTGGGCGACGATTTCATTCTCGGCATTTACACCGATGAAACGACCCCCGTCCGTATGTCCTTCTCGAAGAACACCACCTGTCAGATGGCCGAGAAGAACGCGCTTACCAACACCACCTCCGCTTCCTTCCGTTACAGCTATTATTACAAGAATGTCGGCGGCAACATCACCACCGCTTCGGCAGACGAGGCGCTTATGCCCGAGCTGACCTTCTTGCATTCCGAGGAGCCGAAATATATGCTTGAATCCGAACTGGTCGAAAAGATCAAAGAGCTGATCGCCGCGGGCGGCGAAAGTGGCAGCAACGGCGGCACCGTTGCCCCCGGCGTTGTCCCCACCGCCGGCTTAAAGCTGCACCTGCCCGATTATTACGACCTTGTTGTCGGCGATAAGTTTGAGCTGTTCTACAAGGGCATTGCCGAATGCTATAACAGCGACGTTTACGATTTCGTGCTTCGCTATGCCGATTACAAGGGCAACTCCGCCGCCGACAGCCGCGGCCAGGTCTTTGCTCGCAAATACGTCTGGACGCCTACCGAGGCCGAGGCCGGCAAGACCTATACCCTGAATATCATGGTTTACGATAACGTCGGCACCATCGTTGCCACCGATTCGGTCGAGATCCGTATCCACGCCAAGCCTACCTCGCCCGAAAGCGAGAAGGTCGTGCTTTGCGTCGGTGACTCGCTGACCAACGGCGGTACCTGGGTCCAGCAGTTCTACAACCGTCTGGCGTCCGATGAGACGCAGAACCTCAAATTTATCGGTACTCGCACCATCGGTCAAGCTAAGATCGGCTACGAGGGATACGGCGGATGGACCTTTGCTTCGTACACCGGCACCTCGACCGGCCGTACCAATGCCAAATATATTACCGGTACCTTTACCGATAAGAACGAGGCCGAGGACCAGCACAGCGTTTACAAGGACGGCAATGGCACCTGGTGGAAGCTGGAGTCGATCGAGGACAACAAGATCAAGCTGATCCGTGTCGACGGCGGCTCTTCCTCGACGAATCTTACGGTTGGCGGTGGCGCCGGCGGCGGTACCCTTACCTGGGTCAGCGGCGGTGTCAACCACGGCAACATCACCTTCACGGCCTGGTCGAACGCGCCTGCTAACCCGATGTGGGACGATGACACCAACGGGGTCAATATGAAGAAGTACGTCGAGGGCTTCGGTGTTGATCATCTGGACGAGGTATTCGTCCTTCTCGGCTGGAATAACACCGGCGCGAAGGAGGATGCTTACAAGGCGCAGGTCCGCACCTTCCTTGACAACATTCTTACGGTCTATCCCGATTGCCACATCACGCTGATGGGCCTGCAGGTCCCCTTGAAGGACGGCTTTGGAACCAACTACGGCATGGGCTGGCCCTACTTCGAGAAGGCCGGGCACGTCTGGCTGATGCAGGAATGGTATATGGAGATCTGCGAGGAGGATAAGTACAAGGATAACCTCTCCTTCGTTCAGGTCTCGGGTCAGTTTGACTCGGTCTACAACTGCCAGCAGACCACCGTTGTGGCCAATAATCATTCCAGCCAAAAGGAGACCATTTGCTCCAACGGCGTTCACCCCGCTTCCGACGGCTACAAGCAGATCGGTGACGCGGCCTACCGCCACTTTGTTTCCAGACTTCAAAAATAATTTCTCAGTGAATTGTCAATAGAAGTGCAACACTTTTAAGAAAGATTTTGCAATTCTAAATTCCAAGAATCCTGAGCAGAAATATAATTTAAGCATTTGCGGGGTCTGGCATTGATCAATGCCAGATTCCGCAAAAGTGTTTTAGGGCTAACTCTTGAGAGATTGCGCCCCTTGGGGTAAAACTCTCTCAAGAGTCCGTTGCTGTTCTCGTTTGTGCCTTTCTGCCAAGCA
>JAZNDS010000063.1:0-39608 GCA_045588145.1 Eubacteriales bacterium
GTGACGAAGCCCAGCCTCGGCGACCTTTACGAACATCCGATACGAAGGACCGAACGAAGGATACACGAAAGGAAAAACGGCTCGGATCCGCTGCGGCTACCGCGTAAGCTCCTCATCCAGCGGAAGCGGTCCCCCTTCTCCCGCAGGAGAAGGCTCCGCTTCGACCGTTTCTTCCCCTATTGGTCTTTGCGTAAAGCAGAGCATGAGCTTTTTAAAATATAAAAGCCCCGCTTTACGGGGCTTTTTCTTATTCTTTTAAATCTCCATATGCAAGTCCAAGATGCGTCAACAAATCGTCAGTTACCGATGCAAAGCTATTCCTTACGCTTTCGTTAGCATACCGCAGAACGGTGATTCCCCATTTCGAAAGGGCTGCATCCCGTGCCTCGTCTTTTTTCACATGCTCTGCGGTTTTATGCTGCTTGCCGTCTATCTCAATAACAAGCTTTTTCTCCGCTATGTAAAAATCCACGATATACCGTTCAAGATTGTGCTGGCGATGCACCGTGAATGGAAGCTTTTTAAGAAAATCATACCATATATGCTTCTCTTCGGGTGTCATATTTCTCCGCAAGGCTCTTGCGTTGGGTACCAGCTTTTTGTCGTACTTTATCATTTTTCCTTTTCGGCCGATTATTCTTTTTTATTATTTATAGGTCTTTTTCGCCTTCAGGGTCTCGTAAAGAGAAAGGTAGCTTGCCTTGCGGGTGGGGGGGATCCTTCCGTCCCTGACCGCCCTTGCGACGGCGCACTCCTCTTCCTTGGTGTGGGTACAGTCGGCATAGCGGCACCCGCCGTAAAAGGGAATGAACTCGGGAAAGGTATCGGCAAGGTCGGCAAGCGAAAAGAAATCGAAGCGCAGAAAATCCAGCATACTGAAGCCGGGGGTATCGGCGAGATACCCGCCGTACACCTCGTAAAGCTTCACGCTTCTGGTGGTGTGGCGGCCACGCTCGATCTTTTCGCTGATCGCGCCCGTCTGCAAGGAAAGATGCGGGAAAAGGCGGTTCATCAGCGTGGACTTCCCTACCCCCGAGGCGCCCGCGAAGCAGGCGTTCTTGCCGCCCGCCAGCGCTTTTTTAATATATAAGGAAAGGCCTTCGGTATCGCTCCCCTCCCCAAGGGTGAAGACGGGGAAGCCGCATAGGGTATAGATCGCCTCGGTCCTTTTGGCGTCCTCCTCCGAAAGGTCGGCCTTGGTGATAAGGATCACGGGGGTGATGCCGTTATGGACGGCGATCGCCGTCAGCTTATCCAGGGTCTCGTACGAGGGGGACGGCGAGACGGCGGCGGTGACGATAAAAAGATAATCAAGGTTAGCAAGCGGCGGGCGGATCAGGGCGTTCTTGCGCGCAAGACAGGCGGTGATCACCGCTTCTCCCGCCTCCTCCTCCAGGGTAACACGGTCGCCGACGAGGAGCCGATCGTCCTTCCGAAGGCTTCCCCTCGCGCGACAGAAGACATGCTCCCCACTCGGGCAAAGCACCTCATAAAGGCCGCCAAGGCCGCCAACGATCTTTGCTTCACAGCGCATCGGCATTTTCAAGGCGCGCGGCGGCCGAGGTCTCGGCGGGCGGGGGCGCCTCCTCCTTCCCAAGGACAGAGGAAAGCAGGGCGATCACCAGCAAAAGGGCGGCAAGGGCGGCGAAAACGCCGTAGAAATGATCCCCGATAAAGGCAAGCAGGGGATTTTTGCTTTTTTCCTTTTTGGTCGCTTTTTCGGGCTTTTCGGGCTTTTTCGCGAGGTCGTTCGGTTCGGGTGTCGGCTCCTCCTCCGCACTCTTTGGCCATACGGCCTTTTTCTCCTTACGGCCGAAAAGCGGGAAGGGCCTTCTTTTTTCCTTTTGGGCAGGAAGCGTTACCGCTTCGCTGACCTCCTCCTCGGGCGGGGCGACCCGCTCGGTCTCCTCGGTGATCGCCGCAGAAAGCGAGGTGGGACGGCGCTTGAAGAAGGGCAGCTCGTCCTCCCATTCGGGGGGTGCTTCCCCGACGGCGGGCCGACTTTCGGCGGTGCGGGGGGTCAGCATGATATCGACGGTATCCTCGGCGGAAAAGCTGTGAAGGACGTCATGATTGGAGCGCGGAAGGGCAAGATCCCGCGCGGGGATCTCCTTGTGGGGCTCGGGCATTCCCGCCTCCCGCGAAAAGTCGTAGAGCGGGCGGGCGGGCTTTTTCTCGGGCTCCTTCCCAAGGGGCTCGGCCGCCGGGGTATTCTTCAGGTCGTCGATCAGCTCGATCTTCCCCTTGGGGGCGCCCTTTTCGGGCAGGTGGCGGCGGGTCTCAAAGAGGGGGGGCAGGCGGTCGGTCACGCTATCGTGCAGCTCGGCCAGGCGGCGGTATTCGGAGGCGCCCTCCCCCATCGGGCGGACACGCCCCGAAAGGGCCGAATCGGGAAGCTTATCGAGAACGCGGATCATCTCGGCGGCGCTGTCGAAGCGCGCGGCAGGATCCTTTTCCAGGGCGCAAAGGACGATCTTGTCCAGCTCCTTCGGGATCTCGGGGTTATAGTAGGTTGGCGGATCGGGCTTTTTGGTCAGGTGGAGCATGGCGATATCGGCGGGACGCTCGGCCACGAAGGGGCGGCGACCGGTCAAGAGCTCGTACATCACGACGCCCAGCGAATACAGGTCGCTTCGCTCGTCGACCCCCTTCCCGCTCGCCTGCTCGGGGCTGACGTAGTGGACGGTGCCGACGGTACGGTCAGGCATCAGGAAGCTATCCTTACCGGGCAAGCGCGCGATGCCGAAGTCGGTCATTTTGATGCGCCCCTCGGTGGTCAGAAGCATATTCCCCGGCTTTACGTCGCGGTGAACGATGCCGCGGCTGTGGGCGGCGTGCAGCGCGCAAAGCACCTGCCTTGTGGCAAAGACGCTCTCCTTCACCGAAAGGTGCCCGTGGTAGCGCAGATAAGCGTCGAGCGGCAGGCCGCAGACGTACTCCATCACGATGTAATTTTCGGCGGGCGTTTCCAGAATATCGTAGACATTTACGATATTGGGATGGGAAAGCAGGGCGGCGGCGCGCGCCTCGGTCATAAAGCCGACCGAGGAAAGGCGGGACGCGTCCCGCTCCAGCACCTTAATGGCGACGGTGCGGTTCATCAGCGTATCCCGCGCACGGTAGACGCAGGAGCTGCCGCCGCTGCCAAGAAGCCCTGTAACGGTATAGTGCCCCGCAAGGGTGGCACCCGATTGATAGCGATGCATATATTTCCCCTTTCCCGACGGTCAAAGCGTAAGCACGGCCGCCGTTATGTTATCACGGCCCCCGCCCTCGTTGGCGGCGGCCAGCAGGTAGCCGACCGCTTCCTCGGGCGGCATTCCCTGGCAAAGAATGTTCCTGATCTTTTCCTCGCTGACCATACCCGTCAGCCCGTCGGTGCAAAGCAGGTACAGGTCCCCCGCCTGCTTCGCGAAGAAGTTGACACGCGGCAGGCCCTTCGGCAGGGCGCCGAGGGCGGCGGTGATCACGTTACGGCGCGGGTGGTATTCGGCCTCCTCACGGGTGATGGCGCCACGGTCGATCAGCGCCTGCACGTAGGAATCGTCACGCGTGAGGCGCGCAAGCTCACCGCCGCGCAGGCGGTAGGTGCGGCTGTCCCCGATGCTGAGGCTATACACCCCGTCCCCCCCGACGAAGAGGGCGGATACGGTGGTGCCCATCCCCGCTGCCTCGGGATTTTTTTCCGCATAGCGCAGGATCTCCTCATTCGCGGTAAGGGCGGCGGTACGCAGAAGGAAGGAGGGCTCCCCCTCTCTGTTCTCGCGAAGCACGCGCAAAAAGCTCTCCCCCGCTATGCGGGAGGCGATTTCCCCCGCCGCGGCACCGCCCATTCCGTCGAAGACCGCGCAGAAGAAACGGTTTTTAGGTAAAGTAAGATTTACAAAACAGTCCTCATTTTGCAAACGGCGGAGGCCTTTATCGGTGTTGGCATAAAAACGCATGCGTTATCCCTCCCCCCGATTTTGGCCGCGGCGAAGCTGGCCGCAGGCGGCGTTGACGTCGCTGCCGAGGCGGCGGCGGACGGTGGCCACGACCCCGCGGGAATTGAGAATATCGGCGAAGTGGGCCGCCGCCTTCGCCGAGGGACCGACAAGGCCGGTCTCCTCCACCTTATTGACACGGATGAGATTGACGTGAATAGGCGCGCCGTCCCGCCCGACGGTGGAGCGCAGAAGCGCCGCCAGGCGGCGGGCGTCCTCCTCGCTGTCGTTCTGTCCCGAAACGAGCGAGTATTCGAAGGAGATGCGGCGCCCGGTCTTTTGGAAGTAGGCGTAGCAGGCCTGCATCAGCTCGCCGATCGGGTAGCGCCTGTTGATCGGCATCAGGGCCGAGCGCTGCTCATCGGTCGAGGCGTGAAGCGAGACCGATAGGGTGATGGGCAGGTTTTCCTCGGCCAGGCGGTAGATGCCGTCACACACCCCGCAGGTGGAAAGCGAAATATGGCGGTAGCCGATATTCAGCCCATCCTTATGATTGACAAGGCGCAAAAAGCGCAAAACGTTTTCGTAGTTATCGAGCGGCTCTCCGATCCCCATCATCACGATGCCGTCGATCCGCTCCCCGCTGTCGAGGGTGGCGGCCATGACCTGCCCCAGAAGCTCGGAGGCGTAAAGGTCACGCACACGCCCGCCAAGGGTCGAGGCGCAGAAGGCGCAGCCCATACGGCAGCCGACCTGGCTCGATATGCACAGCGAGGTGCCGTGGCGGTAGCGCATCAGAACGCCCTCGACGCATTCGCCGTCGTAGAGGCGGAATAAGTATTTCACGGTCCCGTCGATCGCGGAGACCAGCTTTTTTTCGACCGTCGGCATCCGAAGGACCCCCTCACGAGAGAGACGCTCACGCAAGGCCTTCGGCAGGTTGGTCATGCCTTCGGGCGGGGTGAAGCGCGCGGTATGCTTAAAGATCTGGTCGGCGCGGTAGGGGGGCTCCCCCCATTCGCGCACGATGGCTTCCCATTCCGAGGGAAGGGTGCCGAAAAGGTCGATCATAGGTTTCTCCTTGAAGACAAATGAATTCGGTCAGCGCGTAAGGCGGCGCATCCTCGCCATAAAAAAGCCGTCTGTCCCGTGGATATGCGGGAAAAGGGTAAGCATACCGCCATGGGAGGAAAGTCCCCCGACGGTGAATTCCTCCGACGCATAGGCGGGGTGGCTTGAAAGAAAGGCAGAAAAGACCGCCTCGTTTTCCTCGGGCAAAAGGGTGCAGGTGGAATAAACGAGCGTGCCGCCCACCTTCAGCGCCGCGGCGGCCGACGAAAGGATCGAGGCCTGCAGGGCGGGAAGGGCGGCGATCCCCGCCTCCTCGCGGTAGCGAAGGTCGGGCTTTTTGGCAAGCACCCCAAGGCCCGAGCAGGGAACGTCGCAGATCACGGCGTCGTATTCCCCCGAAAAGGGGGTGGTGGCATCGTGGCAGGCGGCCTTTACCGAGGAAAGGCCCAGGCGGGCGGCCCCCTTTTCGATCAGGGGCAGCTTGCTTTCGTGGATATCAAAGGCTTCGACGCTTCCTCGGTCACCCATAAGGAGGGTGGCGCCGAAGCTTTTGCCGCCGGGGCAGGCGCATACGTCCAAAACACGGCTGCCGGGGGTGGGAGAAAGGGCAAGGCCTGCCAGCTGGGAGGCGGTGTCCTGCACGAAGAAAAGGCCCTCGGAAAAGCCGTAAAGCGAGGTGGGAACGGCGGCCCCGAAAAGGCGGATGCCAAAGGGTGAAAGAGGATCCGCTTCGGCCGTATAGCCCTCCCCTTGAAGGTGGGAAAGCAGCGCCTCTCTTGTGGTTTTTTGGGTATTGACCCGCAAGGAGAGCGGCGGGCGGGTGTTAAAGGCCGCAAGAAGCGCGCGGCAGCCCTCCTCCCCAAGGAGAGAAAGGAAGCGCTTGACAAGCGGCCGCGGCATCGAATGAAGGATCGAAAGATGGCGGACGAGATCGCGCGAAGGGTCGGGCGGGGTAAGAAGCGAGGGGTCGGCAAGCGCCGCGCGAAGCACGGCGTTCACAAAGCCGCGCTCTCCTTTATCCCCCGAAAGGGCTACCGTCTCATTCACGGCGGCGTGCGGGGGGATCCCGTCCATATACAGCAGCTGATAAAGCCCCATACGCAAAAGTTGGCAGGTGCGCGGGGAAAGCGAATCGGCGGGGCGCTTACAAAGAACGCCTATGTAATAGTCAAGCGTAAGGCGCCGCTCGGTCACCCCGTAGAAAAGGGCGGTGAGAAGCGCGCGCTCCTTCGGGGGGAGCGGGGAAAGCCGCTCGTCCCTCATGGCAAGGTTGGCGTAGGTGCCCCGCCTTTCGCCCGAAAGAAGCAGGGAAAGGGCGGCACGGCGAAAGTCAGTCACGGCGGTTGGCGTTGCTGACGATCAGAAGAAGACGGAGAAGCTGGGCCAGCGAGACCGCGAGGGCGGCAACGTAGGTCATGGCGGCCGCCGTTAAAACACGGCGGGCGGCGGTACGCTCTTCGGAAGTAAACGAGCCGCTTTCCCCGATGGCGGCCATGGCGCGGCGCGAGGCGTTGAATTCGACCGGCAGGGTGACCAGCTGAAAGAGGGCGGTCATCGAAAAGAGCGCGATGCCGACGTAGGCGATAACGCCCAGCGAGGTGCCCGCGAACAAAAGGCCGATGAGAATCAGGATAAGGCCCGCGGAGGAGCCGATGTTGGTCGAGCGGACGATCGCCATACGGACCTTGGCAGGCAGGTATTCCTCGGCGTGCTGCACGGCGTGCCCCGCCTCGTGCGCGGCGACGCCGCAGGCGGCGGCGCTGGTGGAGCCGTAGACGCTTTGGGAAAGGTAGATGGTATCGTCCTTCGGGTTATAGTGGTCGGTCAGATGCCCCTCGACCTGCTTGATCTGCACGTAGGAAAGGCCGTTTTGGTCAAGGACCATACGGGCGGCCTCCGCCCCCGTGATGCCCGCGCGCGTCGGAAGCTTGCCGTAGCGTTTAAAGGTAGAATTTACCTTATACGAGGCATAGAGCGAAAGCAGAACGAAGGGTAGCACGATAAGGATATAATAAATATCAAAAAACATAGTTTTTCTCCTTTTTGGGATTGCTTAACGGCCGAGGATATCCCCGACAGCGACCTTTCGGCCGCGAATGAAATCGGAAGCGCGCATCGCGCCCTTCCCCTCGGGCAGGACCGATACGAGCAGAACGCTGCCGTCGGCGGTCGCTACCTCAATGGCGCCCTCCCCCTTTTCGCAAAGCGAAAGGACGGTGCCGGGGACAGCGCGCGCTTTACCGTTTTCGATACGCCCGTAAGCGTCTGCAACCGCCGGCGGCAGGGCACGCAGGACCTTTAAGGACTTGCCGTCGGCAAGCGTGGTCACCGCCATCGGGGCGGGGGCAAGACCGCGGATGCGGCAAAGCACCGCCTCGGTCGTTTCCGCAAAGTTTAGTTTACAATCTTCCCTGGTAATTTTGGCAGCGTACGTGGCGCCCTCCGGCGGCTGGGGGGTGCGGGTCGCCTTTCCCGCCTCCAGCGCGGCAAGGGCCGAAGCAAGGGCCTGCCCGCCGATCGAGGCGCATTTTTCCTCGACCGAGCCGCGCGTATCGTCGGGGGTGATCGGGAAGCGGTCGACCGAAAGGATGTCGCCGGTATCCAGCCCCTCGTTCATATACATGACCGAAACGCCGCTTTCCCTCTCCCCTGCCATGATGGCGCGGGCGATGGGGGCGGCGCCCCTGTATTTCGGAAGGAGCGATACATGCAGATTCAGGCACCCGTAGCGCGGATATTCGAGGACGTACGGGGGCAAAAGCTTCCCGTAGGCGACCACGACGCAAACGTCGGGCAAAAGCTCTCGAAGCAGGGGAAGGACGGCTTCGTCCTTCAGCGTTTCGGGCTGATAAACGGGAAGTCCCTTATCAAGCGCAAAGACCTTGACGGGGGGCGGGGTCAGAACGTAGCGGCGCCCCTGCGGCTTATCGGGCTGGGTAAAGACGCCGACGACCGTATGCCCCGCCTCCAGAAGTGCCGAAAGGCAGGGGACGGCGATCGTGGGCGTGCCCATAAAAAGAACGCGCATCAGGTCTCGACCTCATCGGGATCCAAGCGACGGATCATCCCGTCGGTAAAGAGCTTGCCGTCCAGATGATCCAGCTCGTGGCAGAAGGCGCGGGCCAGAAGCCCCTTACCGCGGTATTCGACCTCCTTGCCGTTGCGGTCAAGCGCCCTCACGGTCACGTGCGCGGGGCGGCGGGTGATGCCCCAGGTCCCGGGGATCGAAAGGCAGCCCTCGGCCGCCTCCTGCGTGCCCGAAAAGGCGATGATCTTCGGGTTGATCAGCTCGTAGATCCTGCCGTTCTCGTCCTCAATGACGACGACGCGGCGCAAAACGCCGACCTGCACGGCGGCAAGCCCGCAGCCCTTGGCACGGTGCATCGTGTCGATCATATCGTCGAGCAGCGTCAGAATACGCGGGGTGATCTCCTCAACCGGGCGGCTGACCTTCCGAAGAAGCGGGTCGCCGTCCTTTACGATGTTCAGTATAGCCATTTTTTCTCCTTATATGTCGGTGGGATTGCAGTCGACCGACAGCGTGACCCCGTTTTTCGGGGTGTATTTGCATAAGAGCGAGCCGATATACCGCCTTGTCGTGCGGTTCAGCTTGCATTTGATCAGCATTTTCATGCGGAATTTGCCCTCGGCCTTAAAGGTCCTTGCCTCAAAGGGGCCGAAGATCGCCATCGGCTCCTTGGGGCATTCGGTGGGGGCCGAAGCCGTCATTTCCTCACTCATCGCGCGGGCGGCCGCAAGCACGGCCCCCTCGTCAAGCCCCGTAAGCGTCAGCTGTACCATATCGCAGAAGGGGGGAAAGAGCAGCTCACGCCGCAAAGTGATCTCGCGCCGATAGAAGGTATCGTAATCCTGTTGACAGGCCAGGGTAATGACGTCGTTATCGGGGGTATAGGTCTGGATCAGGGCGCGCCCCGGCACCTTGCCCCGCCCCGCGCGGCCGATGTCCTGCGTAAGCAGCGAGAAGGTCCGCTCGGAGGCGCGGAAATCCGAGATATGCAGCGACAGATCGGCCAGAAGGACCCCCGAAAGCGTGACCGACGGAAAATCGTGCCCCTTCGTGACCATCTGGGTCCCCAGCAGAATATCGGCCTTCTGCGCGCGAAAATCCTCCAGCATACGGTCGTAGGCCTCCTTGGTGGAGGTGGTATCGGCGTCCATACGCATAACGGTAAGGGTGGGATGCGCGCTGCCAAGCTCGCCCTCGACCCGCTGTGTCCCGGCACCAAGGTAGGACAGGTGCTTGGAAAGACAGGTGGGACACTCTCGGGGCATCCCCTCGCGGTGGCCGCAGGTGTGGCAAAGCAGGTAGCCGCCCCCCCTAGCCTCGTGATGGGTAAGCGAAACGCTGCAGTTGGGGCATTCAAAGACGTGGCCGCACCCCTTGCAGTGCAACACGGCGTGGTAGCCGCGGCGGTTGAGAAAAAGGATCGCCTGCTCTCCCGCCGCGCCGATGGCCTCCAGCTCCTCGTTCAGACGGCGGCTGATGGGGGAGGTGTTCCCCGCGCGAAGCTCGCGCCGCAGGTCCACGACCTCGGCCTTCGGCAAGGGGTTGCCCCCAAAGCGCTCCCGCAAGGGAACGAGGGTGTAGATCCCCTTTTCCGCCTTATAAAAGCTCTCGAGAGAGGGGGTGGCCGAGGCAAAGACGGTCAGCGCCCGATGCCTTGCCGCGCGGTGGGCCGCCACGTCCCTTGTGTGGTATTTGGGGTCCGAATCGGATTTATAGGTATGCTCGTGCTCCTCGTCGATAAGGATCAGCCCGATATCGGGCAGCGGCGCAAAGACCGCGCTGCGCGTGCCGATCACAAGATCGACCTCGCCCTTCGCGATGCGGCGCCAGGTATCAAAGCGCTCTCCCGCCGAGAGAGAGGAATGGATCACGGCGACACGGGTGCCGTAGCGGCGGCGGAAGATGCCGACGGTCTGCGGGGTCAGGGCGATCTCGGGGACCATCAGGATGACCCCTCTTCCCTCCTCGATCACGCGGTCCATCAGCTTCATCATAACGTTGGTCTTACCGCTGCCGGTTACCCCGTAAAGCAAAGCGGCCGAGGCCTCGTGCCTTCCGTAAAGCGAAAGCAAGCGGTCATACGCCTCCCCCTGCGCCCTTGAAAGCGTGATGGGGTCAGCCTTCGGCGATGCTTCGCCGTACGGGTCGCGGTAGACCTCTTCCCTTTCCTCGGCGATCCAGCCGTTCTTCACCATAGCCAGCAGCTGCTGGCGGTTGATCGAAAGGGCGGCGGTATCCGCCTCTGTCAGCGTTTCCTTTTCAAGAAGCGCCGAAAGGACGGTGCGGTAAGCGGGGCTGCGAAGCTTCCCCGCAAGAAGCGAGGGAAGCGCCGCCCTGTCGGTCGCCCGATAAAAGGCCCGCGTTTTGATATGCAGGGCCGCCTTGCCCGAAAGAAGGGCGGGGGGCAGGATCGCCCGCACGGCGTCACCGAACGAGCAGAAGGTGTATTCACGCAGGAAAAGAGCCAGCGAAAAAAGCTCCTCCGAAAGAGCAAAGCTCTCCTCTGCGGCAAAGACCGTCTTCAGCCCCTCGGCCTTCTCCCTTTCCTCAACGAAAGCGGCTACGGCGGGGCGATGGCGGTTTCCTTTCCCAAAGGGAACGGTCAAAAGGCTTCCCCTTTTCACAAAGGAAAGCTCCGGCGGTAAAAGATAATCGTAGCGTTTATCGGCGGCGTACGGGACGCCGCACAGATAGACACCGACGATCTTCATTCGTTTTCGGCTTCGGGCTTTACGTGATGCATCACGTAGCGGCCGCTGACGATACGGTTCACGGCGATCTTGACCGCCTTCTGGTCGCGATGCTCGCTGTCAATGAGGGCGGCAAGCGGCTTCTCGGTCTCACGGTTGGCGATCATACGGTCGGCGCGGGTACGCTGCTCGACGTACTCATCGGTGACCATACGGGCGCACTTGGCGGCCCCGATCACCAGCTCGTAGCGGTTGAATTTGCCTTTGGTAAGCTCGTTGATGGTAGGTTTGATCATGGTTCTTTCTTCTTTCTGTATTTCAATTTTTTGTTTTCTCATTCATCCCCGTCGGTAAGCGACGAAAGCCGCCCCGAAAGCTCCTCGGGGGTCAGCGACGAAAGCAGCAAAAGCTCGCTGTCGCTGATAAGGATCGAGCGGGTCTTCTGCCCGCAGCTGACGTCGATCGCGCACCCCTCCTCCTTCGCGTCCTGCACCAGACGCTTGATGGGGGCGGTATCGAAGGAGACAACGGCCACGATCCGATCGGCCGCCATCAGATTTCCGAATCCAACGTCCAAAAATTTCACGGTGTCACCTCACTCAATATTCTGTACCTGCTCGCGGATCTTCTCCAGCTCGCCCTTCACCGAAACGACAAGATGGGCAATGGCGGAGTTGGACGCCTTGCTCCCGATGGTGTTGGCCTCACGGTTCATCTCCTGCATCAGAAAATCCAGCCGCCGCCCCGAGGGCTCCTTGGACGAAGCGATCTCGGAAAAGGCAACAAAATGGCTGCGGAGCCTGGCGATCTCCTCATCGACCGCGATACGGTCGGCATACAGGGCCACCTCGGTCAGGATCTTATCCTCGGCAAGCGTGATGTCCGCTTCGCCAAGCAGGGTACGGATGCGCCCCTCCAGCTTTTCGCGGTACTGCCCCTTGTCGGCAAGGGAGAGACCCTCGATCTCTTTTACGAAGCCCTCGATCTTGGCAAGCTTTTCCCGGATATCCGCCTCGGTGCGCGCGCCCTCGGCCGCGCGGCGCTCGGAAAACTCGGCCGCGGCCTCGGTAAGGACCGGCAGAAGCCTTGCCCATTCCGCCTCCTCATCCTCGGCGGCGCGGGCGTAGGTGAACAGCTCCTGGTTACGGGCGACCGCCATGGTCGTGATATCGTCGGGCAACGAAAACTCGCGCGACAGCGTGCGAAGCGCCTCGATATACCCCTTGGCCAGCGCCCCGTCCAGCGTGACCTCGACCGAAGAGGATTCGTGCCGATCAATAGTTATGAACACATCGACCTTCCCGCGGGAGACGATGCCCTTCTGCAAAAAGGCCTTGATCCTCTCCTCAAAGGCAAGATAGGAGCGGGGGGCCTTGACGGTACAGTCAAAATAGCGGCTGTTGACCGAACGGATCTCTACGGTTATGTCCTTATCGGCCGCCTCGCTTTTGGCGCGGCCAAAGGCCGTCATACTCTTGATCACAGCTTTTTATCTCCCCTTTCGGCGGATTTTTCCGAGATGACACGGCTGATCTCGGAGAGGAAGGTATCGATATCCTTGAATTCACGGTAGACCGAGGCAAAGCGGACGTAGGCCACGGCGTCCTCGCGGCGTAGCCTTTCCATCACCATCTCCCCGATCTGGCGCGTGGTGATCTCCCCGCTCATGCGGTTGGCCAGCTCGCTCTCGATCTCGGCGGCAATGGCCTTCGGATCGACCGGGCGCTTCTCACAGGCCTTGGTAAGACCCGATTCAAGCTTATAGCGGTCAAAGATCTCGTGGGTCCCGTTTTTCTTGACCACCGTCAGCGGAACGGTATCCACGACCTCGTAGGTCGTGAAGCGCTTGCCGCATACCGTGCATTCACGGCGGCGGCGGATGCTGTTATTTTCTTCAACGGGACGGCTGTCAAGCACACGGCTGTCGGGCGCCCCGCAGGCAATGCATTTCATAGAGATTTCCTTTCTGCGTGCGTATGAACACGCGCGTTGATAATATAACTAACTAATAATATCACATTTTTTAGCGCTTGTAAAGTTTTTCGAAAAACTTTTTTTGCGCTCGCCAGACCGTTTTTGCAAGGAAAAGGCGCCTTGTTCATAAAAAGGCAATATTTTGTAAAGAAAACATTTCGTATTTCGTCAAAAAATTCCTTTTCTTTTTTTGCTTTGCTTTTCTTCGACGCGGCTTTTCCGACACGCTTCCTTGGCTTTTTCGCCTGTGAATTTTTTCTTACCGATCCGTGAACGCAAAAGCCGTGCCTCCTCCCGAAAAAGCGCCTTTTTTTGCCGCCGTACGCCCGCCTTTTCTCTTGACAGCGGCGCCCCCTTCGGCTATAATAAAAGTGCAGAAAAAAGAAACCGACCGCAAAGGCGCGAAAAAGGGGATAGCAAATTGAAGATCTTATACGAGGATAGGCATCTTGCCGTGGTGATCAAGCCGCGCGGCGTGCTGTCCGAGGGGGGGACCCCCGGCGGAATGCCCGCCCTTTTGCGAGAGGCGCTCGGGGGCGAATTTTACTCGGTCCACCGCCTCGACCGGGAGACGGCCGGCATTATGGTATACGCCAGAAGCGGGAAGGTCGCCGGTCTTTTATCGGCCGCCCTTTCGGCGGGAGACTTTTGCAAGGAGTATCTGGCGGTCGTGCATGGGATCCCCACACCGCCCGGCGGCGAATACCGCGACCTTCTGTTCCGTGACGCGAAGAAAAACAAGACCTATCTTGTCGACCGCCCGAGGGCGGGGGTGCGGGAGGCCGTCCTTTCCTACGAGACCCGCCGGACCGCGGTAAAGGAGGGACGATCGCTTTCCCTCGTCGGCGTACGTCTTGTCACGGGGCGGACCCACCAGATCCGCGCCCAATTCGCGGGGCGGGGCATGCCGCTTTACGGAGACGGGCGCTACGGCGGGCGTGAGCGGGCGCCGCTCGGCCTTTTCGCCTATCACCTTTCCTTTTCGCATCCGATCACGAAAAAGAGGCTCGACTTTTCAGAGCCGATGCCGAAGGAGGAGGCCTTCCTCCCCTTTGACGCGTGAAAAGAAAAATTAATGACAACCTAATATAAAGGAGACAAACATGGAGCTTTCTTATATTCTTTCCAAGGTCGACCACACGCTGCTTAAGCAGGGGGCGCGCGAGGCCGATATTTACGCGCTTTGCGACGAGGGGATCAAGTACGGCTGCGCCTCGGTCTGCATCCCCGCCGCCCACGTGGCCGCCGCCGCCCGATACGTAAGCGGGCGGATCCCGATCTGCACGGTCATCGGCTTCCCGAACGGATATTCGACCACCGCCGCCAAGTGCTTTGAGGCGGCAGAGGCCGTCCGAAACGGCGCAGACGAAGTCGATATGGTCATCAACGTCGGCATGGTGAAGGAGGGACGCTTTGAGGCGGTAAGGGATGAGATCCGCGCCGTAAAGGAGGCCTGTGACGGCCGTCTTTTGAAGGTGATCATCGAGACCTGCCTTCTTACCGACGAGGAAAAGATCACCCTTTGCAAAACAGTCGCCGAGGGCGGGGCCGACTTTATCAAGACCTCGACCGGCTTCGCGGGCGGGGGGGCCACCGCCGCCGATATCGCGCTGATGAACGAGCACCGCCCCGCGGGGCTTCTTATCAAGGCGGCGGGCGGGATCTCGTCGCTCGAGGATGCCGAGCTCTTTTTGAAGCTGGGGGCCGACCGTCTCGGCACCAGCCGCATCGTCGGCATCGCCAAAAATACCGATATGGGAGAAAACAGCCATGAGTACTAATACCCCCACCGCGCACATCGCGGCAAGCCCCGCCGATATCGCCCCCGTTGTCTTAATGCCGGGCGACCCCAACCGCTCCCGCTTTGTGGCGGAGAACTTTTTGGAGGGGGCTACCCTCTTTAATAACGTACGCGGCGTGCAAGGCTATACCGGGAGCTATCGCGGCACACGCGTTTCGGTCATGTCAAGCGGCATGGGCATGCCCTCGATCGGGATCTACAGCTACGAGCTGTATAACTTTTTCGGCACGAAGGCCATTATCCGTATCGGCACGGCGGGCGCCATGCAAGAAGAAGTCAAGGTGCGTGACCTTTTGATCGGAATGGCCTCGGCCACCGACACGAACTTCTCTTCGCAGTTTCACCTGCCCGGCACCTTCCCCGCCGTCTGCTCGCCGCTCCTTTTGACCATAGCTGTCGAGGAGGCGAAAAAGAGTGGAAAGCGCCACCATATCGGCACCCTGCTTTCAAGCGATATCTTCTACAACGATTGCCCCGAGGATATGAAAAAATGGGAAAAGATGGGGGTGCTCGGTGTAGAGATGGAGGCCGCCGCCCTGTATTACAACGCGGCAAGAGCCCGCCGCCACGCGTTGGCGATCTGCACCGCCTCCAACCACCTCATAACCGGTGAGGAGACCACCGCCAAGGAACGCGAGACCACCTTCACCGATATGATGGAGCTGGCACTCGCGACCGCCGTCCGCTTTACGGAAGGGCTGTAATTCTGTCGAAAACAATCGATTAAAAATGTATCAAAGAAAGCAAAAACAGCGTTTTTTGTAAAAGCAACTTGTCGAAAAAACCTGATTTTTGCTTTTTTTGACGAAAAGGAGAAGCCGTATGCGAATGATGGATATTTTGGAAAAGGCCACGAAGAGGATCCCTCTTTCCAAAGAGGAGATCGCCTTCTTTGTCAAGGGGGTGACGAGCGGGGATATCCCCGATTACCAGATCACCGCCCTTCTGATGGCGATCCGCCTTCTGGGGCTTAGCGAGGAGGAGACGGTACACCTTGCCGACGAGATGGCCAGATCGGGCGACTGCCTTTCTCCCGCACGCTTCGGGGAAAGGAGCGTGGATAAGCATTCGAGCGGCGGCATCGGGGATAAGACCACCCTGATCGTGGCGCCCCTGGCGGCCTCCCTTGGCTGCACCGTCGCCAAGATGTCGGGCCGTGGGCTGGGCTTTACCGGCGGTACGGTGGATAAGCTGGAGGCCATTCCCGGCTATAAGACCGCCCTCTCTCCCGAGGAGTTTGACGCCGTCGTAAAAAGCGTCGGCATGGCGGTGGTCGGACAAAGCGGGGCGCTGGCCCCCGCCGACAAGCGTCTGTACGCCCTGCGGGACGTGACCGCCACGGTCGAATCGATCCCGCTGATCGCCGCCAGCATCATGAGCAAGAAGATCGCCGCGGGCGCTTCCTCGATCGTTCTGGACGTTAAGGTCGGAAGCGGCGCGTTTATGAAGGAGCTTTCGGCGGCGCGAGAGCTTGCCGAGCTGATGGTAAAGATCGGCAAGGGCTGCGGGCGGCGTGTGCGGGCGATCCTGACCGATATGGATATCCCGCTCGGCTCGGCCGTCGGAAACGCCCTGGAGGTGAAGGAGGCCATTGCCGTTCTTGCGGGGGACAGGCGTGAAGAGCGCTTGCGCGCGCTGTGCGTAACGCTTGCCGCCCATATGGCCTCGCTTTCGCTTTCGATCCCGCAGGAGGAGGCGCTGAAGCGGGCCGAGGAGGCACTCGGAAGCGGTGCGGCCCTTCAAAAGATGAAGGAATGGATCGGCGCCCAAGGGGGAGATACCCGCCTGATCGACGACCCCACGCTCTTTGAAAGGGCCGCCTATACGCATACCGTGACGGCGAAGGCCGACGGCTACTTCACCTCGACCGAGGCCTCGGAGGTAGGGCGTGCCGCCATGATCCTCGGCGCGGGCCGGGAAAAGAGCGAGGATACCGTTGATCCCGCGGCGGGACTTTTGCTTACGAAGAAGGTCGGAGAGGCGGTTCGTTGCGGGGAAACACTGGCGATCCTGCATACCAATCGGGAAAATACGCTTCCCTTGGCCGAGGCGGTCCTCCTTAAGGCGCTTCATATCGAAAAAGCGCCGAAGAAAGCGGGGCCGCTCGTGCTTGGTGTCGAAGAATAAGAGATAAATATCTCTTCCTTGTCAGAAAACGGCGGTTTTTGTTGAAATTACCGCCGTTTTTTACTTGACAAAAAGCTTTCATTATGATATTATAATCGGTGGTAAAAAAATATGCGGCCTCGTCCGCGGTACATTAAGGAGGAAACTCATGGCTCATCTCAATGAGGCGGCCGTTACAAAGATCCACGAGATCTGCGATCGGTACGTCGACGAAAACACCCCCCTGATGATGATTCTCAGCGACATTCAGACGGAATTCGGCTATATTCCGATCGAGGTCCAGGAGATCGTCTCGGAAAGAACGGGCATTTCGGTTGCCGAGATCTTTGGCGTCGTTTCGTTCTATTCTTTCTTCTCTCTCCAGCCGAAGGGTAAGTACATCATCGGCTGCTGCCTTGGCACCGCCTGCTACGTTAAGGGCGCCCAGCAGATCATCGATAAGTTTTCCGAGCTGCTTGGCATCGCCCCCGGCGAAACCACGGCAGACGGGCTCTTCACCCTTGACGCTTTGCGCTGCATCGGCGCTTGCGGTATCGCCCCCGCCGTTACCATCAACGGTAAGGTGTATCCCAAGCTGAAGGTAGCCGAGGTCGCCGGCGTTGTGGAAGAATACAAGAAACTCGGAGGTGCGAACGCATGAGCGAAAAGATCACATCTAAAGAACAGCTGCAGAAAAAGCTTTGTTCCTGCACCGATGCCCTGAAGGATAAATTCTCGGGCGCGAACGGCACCCGTGCCATCGTGCTTTGCGGCGGTACCGGCTGTCTTTCCTCGAACTCGGCCGCGATCCTCGAAAAGATCAAGGGTCTTATCGCCGAGAAAGGCCTTTCGGATAAGGTCAGCGTCAACCAGGTCGGTTGCTTCGGCTTCTGCTCGCAGGGGCCCTTCGTCAAGATCTTCCCCGAGGATACCCTGTACCGTCTCGTTAAGCTCGAGGACGTCGAGGAGATCATTGAGACCGATATTATCGGCGGCAAGGTCGTAGAGCGCTTGCTCTTCGTCGATCCCGCTACCAAGGAAAAGGTCGCCCGTCAGGACGATATCAACTTCTACAAGAAGCAAAAGCGTATCTCGCTGCACGGCTGCGGCGTGATCAACCCCGAGGATATCGACGAGGCGCTTGGCTACGGCGCGTACGCCGGGCTTCTGCGCGCCCTTTCGATGGATCCCGCTGACGTCATCAAGGAGGTCCTGGATTCGGGCCTTCGCGGCCGCGGCGGCGGTGGCTTCCCCACCGGCCGTAAGTGGCAGTTCGCCTACGCCCAGCAGAACGACGACAAATACGTTGTCTGTAACGGTGACGAGGGTGACCCCGGCGCCTTTATGGACCGTTCGATCCTCGAGGGCAACCCCCTCGCGGTCATTGAGGGTATGGTCATCGCCGGCTACGCCATCGGCGCCAAGAACGGTTACTTCTACGTCCGTGCCGAATACCCCACCGCCGTTAACCGTCTGCGCCTTGCCATCAAGCAGGCCAACGAGATCGGGCTTCTCGGCGATAACATCTTCGGCTCCGGCTTCTCCTTCCAGGCGCACATCCGTCTTGGCGCGGGTGCCTTCGTCTGCGGTGAGGAGACTGCCCTTCTGAATTCGATCGAGGGTAAGCGCGGTATGCCTCGCCCTCGTCCGCCTTTCCCGGCCGTTAAGGGTCTTTGGGAAAAGCCTACCATCGTCAACAACGTCGAAACGCTGGCTTGCGTGCCTTACATTCTGCGTGAGGGCGCGGCCAAGTTTGCCGAATGCGGCACCGAAAAGTCCAAGGGCACCAAGGTATTCGCCCTGGGCGGCAAGGTCAACAACGTCGGTCTTGTCGAGGTCCCGATGGGTACCACCCTGCGTGAGCTGATCTACGATATCGGCGGCGGTATCCCCGGCGGCAAGAAGTTCAAGGCCATTCAGACCGGTGGCCCCTCCGGCGGCTGCTTGACCGAGGAGTATCTGGACGAGCCGATCGACTTCGATAACCTCGTTGCCAAGGGCTCGATGATGGGCTCGGGCGGCGCGATCGTTATGGACGAAGACAACTGCATGGTCGACGTGGCGAAGTTCTATATGGAATTCATCTGCGACGAATCCTGCGGTAAATGCTCGCCCTGCCGTATCGGCACCAAGCGTATGCTGGAGATCCTTACCCGCATCACCGACGGTAAGGGAACCATGAAGGATCTGGAGGAGCTGAAGGCCCTTGGCGAGACCGTCAAGACCAACTCGCTCTGCGCCCTCGGACAGACCGCGGCGAACCCCATCCTTTCGACGCTTGCCCATTTTGAGGACGAATACATCGCCCACATCGTTGATAAGAAGTGCCCGGCCAAGGTCTGTAAGAACCTGATGGCCTACGTCATCGATCAGGAGAAGTGCATCGGTTGCGGCCTTTGCGAGCGGCAGTGCCCCGTGAACGCCATCCAGAAGACCGATTATACCCCCGCCGGCCACAAGCTTCCCTCCCGCATCATCGACGCCGCGAAGTGCGTAAAGTGCGGTCTGTGCATGGATTCTTGTAAGTTTAAGGCCATCAGCAAGGAATGAAGGGAGAAAAAAACATGGCAAAAATCAATATTAAGATCGAAGGTCAGCCCTATCAGGTAGAAGAGGGCTTGACCGTTCTGGAGGCCGCCCGTATCTGCGGCTACGAGATCCCCTCGCTTTGCGCCTTCAATCACGGCGAATGCTCGAAGGGCTCCTGCCGTGTATGCCTTGTAGAGGCTACCGGCGCGCGCGGCCTTGTCGCCTCCTGCGTCTACCCCATCGCCGAGGGCATGGAGATCCGCATCTCCTCCCCGAAGGCCACGGCCGCCCGCCGTGCCTCGGTTGAGCTTCTGCTCTCCAACCACAACAAAAACTGCCAGCAGTGCTCGAAGAACGGAAACTGCGAGCTTCTGCACGTCGCGAAGCTGACCGGTGCCCGCGAGGGTATGTTCGAGGGTAGCCACACCCCCGTCACCGTCGATACGCTGACCCCCTCGATCACCCGCGACACCTCCAAGTGCATTCTCTGCGGCCGCTGTGTTGAGCGCTGCAAGAACGCCCACGGCCTCGGTGTTCTCGGCTTTGAGAACCGCGGCTTCTCGACCATCGTTGCTCCCGCCGAAAACCGTTCCTTCGCCAACTCGCCCTGTATCCTCTGCGGCCAGTGCGTCAGCGTTTGCCCCACCGGCGCGCTCGCCGAGGTCTCGGAGATCGACCTCATCGATAAGGCGATGGCCGAGGGCAAGCACGTCGTGGTTCAGACGGCTCCTGCCGTCCGTGCCGCGCTTGGTGAAGAATTCGGCATGAAGATCGGCACCCCCGTCACCGGGAAGATGGTCGCCGCCCTGCGCCGCCTCGGCTTTGCCAAGGTCTACGACACCAACTTCGGCGCCGACCTTACCATTATGGAAGAGGCCAACGAGCTGATGGAGCGGATCAAGAACGGCGGCAAGCTGCCGATGATCACCTCCTGCTCGCCCGGTTGGGTCAATTACGCCGAGTACTACTACGGCGATCTTCTGCCCCACCTGTCGTCCTGCAAATCGCCCCACGAGATGGAGGGCGCGATCCTTAAGTCCTACTACGCCAAGAAGAACGGCCTTGATCCCAAGGATATCTTCGTGGTCTCGATCATGCCCTGCACGGCGAAGAAGTACGAGAAGGAGCGTCCGCAGCTGCAGCACGACGGCATCAAGGACGTTGACGCGGTTCTTACGACCCGTGAGCTTGGGAACCTCATCAAGCGCTCGGGCATCAACTTCGCGAAGCTCCCCGACGAGGAGTTCGACAGCGATCTGCTCGGTGATTACACCGGCGCCGCCGTTATCTTCGGCGTTACCGGCGGTGTTATGGAAGCAGCCCTTCGTACCGCTTACTACTGGCTGGAAAACAAGGAATACGACAAGGTCGCCTTTGAGGCCGTTCGCGGCTTTGACGGTGTGAAGGAAGCTACCCTTACCCTCGGCGGCAAGGAGATCAAGGTCGCGGTTGCCCACGGCATGAAGAACGCCAAGCCCCTGCTTGACGATATCCGCGCCGGCAAATCGCCCTACGCCTTCATTGAGATCATGGGTTGCCCCGGCGGCTGCGTAAACGGCGGCGGTCAGCCTTACGTCCGTCCCTCGCTCCTGCCGAATGAGGATCCCGACATTCTCGACACCTACCGCGACAAGCGCGCCGCTGCCCTCTACAGCGAGGACGAGCGCCAGACCATCCGTCAGTCGCACAACAACCCCCAGGTCAACGAGCTGTATAAGAGCTTCCTTGGCGAGCCCGGTTCTCACCTGGCGCACGAGCTGCTTCATACCAGCTATGAGGCACACAAAGAGCGCTTCCGCTAAGTTGGACGGCGTCTTTGCGCATAATCGCAAATAAAAAAAGAGGATTCGATGCTTTGCATCGTTTCCTCTTTTTACTTTATATCAAACGCAAAAGCGGAAAACTTCTTTTATTTTTTCAAAAAAGGTTGACAAACGTCATACTTCGTGATACGATGTATTACGGAAGGAGAGGTATGCGATGGATATTCAATTGAAACGCGGGCTGCTCGACGTATGCGTCCTGGCCGCGATTAAAAGCGAAGATTCGTACGGGTATAAGATCATCAAGGATATGAAGCCGTATATGGAAATGTCCGAATCCACGCTTTATACGATCCTAAAGCGCTTGGAGCAAGGCGGTATGCTGACCGTACGGACACAGGAGCACGAGGGGCGCTTGCGGAAATATTACCGCATCACCCCGCGCGGCTTACAGAAAATTTTGGATTTCAAGGAAGAATGGCGAGAGGTTATGTCGATCTACCGCTTTGTGAGCAAGGAGGAAACACTATGAATAAGCAAGAGTTTATGCGCGAGCTTGAAAAAAAGCTTTCGGGGCTTCCCCGCAAGGAGCTTCACGAGCAGCTTGGCTTTTTTTCGGAGATGATCGACGATAAGATCGAGGACGGTTGCCGTGAGGAGGAAGCGGTCGCAAGCTTCGGAACGGTCGACGAGGTGGCAAAGCAGATCATCGCCGAGATCCCGCTTACCAAGATCATCAGGGAAAAGGCCAAGCGCAGCGGGCGCAATCCTTGGGCGACGGTTATGTTGATCATTGGCTCTCCTGTATGGTTTTCTTTACTAATTTCCCTTTTTGCCGTTGTTTTTTCGTTGATTGCCGCCTTGTGGTCGGTCATTGTTTCGCTGTGGGCCGTCTTTGTCTCGCTGGTAGCGGGGGGCCTTGGCGGCATTTTGGTCGGTATTTTCACCGCCCTTGTCTCAAAGCCGCTTCCGGGAGGCGTGCTTACCGCGGCGGGTTTTGTTTCGGCGGGGCTTTCGGTCTTTGGCCTTCATGCCTTCCTCGCTGCCACACGCGGAGCCGCGTGGCTGACGAAAAAAAGCTTCCTCTTTATTAAACTTTGCTTTGTTGGAAAGGAGAGAGTATAATGCGTACCGCAACGAAAATTTGGCTATTCATCGCCGCCCTTCTCGTCCTTATCGGGGGGCTTGGCTTTACGGTCCTTCTGGCGGTGAGCGGATGGGATTTCGGGGTATTGAATACCTCGAATTTTACGACCAATACCTATACCGTCGAAGAGGATTTCGACAGTCTTTCCTTTGATCTGGATACAGCCGACGTTTTCATTCGGCCGTCCGAGGACGGAAAATGCACGGTCATCTGCCACGAAAAAGAAAACGAAAGGCATACGGTTTCGGTGGAAGCAGGGGTGCTGACCGTCACCCTTTCGGATACCTCGAAATGGTACGAAAATCTTTTCAGCTTTGGCTCGATGAAGATCACGGTTTATCTGCCGAAGCAAGCATACGAAGCGTTGACGCTTCGCAGCGATACCGGTGATTACACCGTAGAAAAGGGTTTCACCTTTGCCTCGATCGACCACGAGGCATCGACCGGAGATCTTACCGTCAAGGCGGATATTGCAGGGCTTCTCAAAGCGCGCCTTAGCACGGGGGATATAAAGATGGACGGTCTTTCGGTCGGCACTTTGGAGCTTACGACCTCAACGGGGAACATGGCACTTTCCTCGGTACGGGTAGCGGGAAGCGCCAAGCTTTCGGTCAGCACGGGCGATATCACGCTTCAAGATCTTACGCTCGGCAGTCTTTCGACCGTGGGGGATACGGGTGATCTTGCGCTTACGGATGTTTCCGTCACCAATACTCTCTCGATCAAGCGAAGCACCGGTGACGTAACGCTTGCAAGCTGCCGGGCCGAAAAAATCGAGATCGAGACCTCGACGGGGGACGTTCGCTTCGTGGGCAGTGACGCCGACGGCATCTCGGTCAAAGCCTCGTCCGGGGATGTTACGGGCACCCTGCTTTCCGAAAAGATCTTTTACGCGCGCACAAGCTCGGGTACCGTAAGCGTGCCGACAAGCACCGAAGGCGGCCTTTGCGAGATTGAAACCTCCTCCGGCGATATTATCCTTTCGATAAAATAAAAAAGAAAAACGGTTCCTTTGAACCGTTTTTCTTTTTCAAGTTCCGCTGTAAAAGGGGGTCGCCCCCTCGAGCATTCTTTCGCTTGACAGACGAATGCCGTCGGCGGCCGCACGGCCGATATACGAAAGGGCTTTTTCCATCGTACGGTAGCCCTCCTTCGGTACGCCGTGCAGATCGCTCCCGATCGCCGAAAAGAGGTTATCCTTGGCCATTCGGCGGAAGGAACGGCGAACGAAGGGGAGGCAAAGGGCCGAGGCGTTCACCTGAAAATAGATGCCTCCCGTCTCAAAAAAGAGGGCACGCTGGTCGGGACGGTAGCGGTCGATATGCGCCATAAGCGGAGTAAGCCCGCGGCGAACGATCGCTTCAACGGTCTCCATCAGCCCGCTGCCCCAATCGGTAAAGGGCATCTCCAGCAATATGATCGAGCTATCCCCGATGCAAAGCTTCTCAAGTCCCTCCATCTTATCAAGGCCGTGGCAGACCAAGACCTCGGCGCCAAGGTAGATGGAGGGAAACGTTTCTCCTTTCGGCAGGGCACGAAGGAGCGCCTCGGCCGAGGTCTGTCTCTTCGCAAGGAACGAATCCACCGACTTTTCCTCGTGCGCGTAGAAATGCGGGGTAGCCACCACCGCCGCGACCTCGGCATCCCGAAGCAGCTTCAGCTGCAAGAGCGAGGTTTCAAGGCTGCGCGAGCCGTGGTCGGCGCCCGGCAAAATATGCGCATGAAAATCAAGGATCCCGCTGGTAAGCTTTTCCCTTTCCATTATTTCGTACCCGTAGAGCCGAAGCCACCTTCACCCCGCTCGGTTTCATCAAGGCTTTCGCTCTCGCAAAAATCGGCGGTAAGATAGGGAACGATCAGAAGCTGAGCGATACGCTCCCGCGGCTCGATCGTTGCCTCTTTATCGCTATGATTATGTAGGGCCACCATAATTTCCCCGCGGTAATCGGCGTCGATCACCCCGACCTTATTGGCGGGCGCGAGGCCCCGCTTGGTGGCAAGCCCGCTTCGGGCGCAGACAAGACCGACGAACCCTTGGGGGATCGCCATCGATAGCCCGGTTTTTACAAGGTGAGTTTCTCCCGGCGCAAGCACAAGCGGCTCGGGAAGATAGGCGTAAAGATCCGCCCCCGCGGCATCGGCCGAGCCGTAGGTCGGCATAAGGGCATCGGGATACAGCTTACGAACGGCAACCCTTTGTTCCATAAAAAGCTCCTTTTTCATATAGGTTCTTTTTCAGTATAGCATATTTATAAAACGCTTTGCAAGATTTTTTTCAACCTCTATCGCGGATCGTTTTCCCAGAAGCGGCGCAAAAGCTCCCGCAGGGAGCGGGTATTCCCAACGTAGCGCAGGCTATGCCAATGCGAGGGAAAGATCGAGCGGTAGGTGGGGGTGGCGAAGCGGTCGTCGATCAGGACGACGGACCCGCGGTCGCTTTCCGAGCGGATGACCCGCCCCGCCGCCTGCAGAACGCGGTTCATGCCGGGGTAAATATAGGCGTATTCCATGCCGTTTTCGCTTTTGTCGCGGAAATAAAGCGCGATCTGCTCTCGCATAAGATCGGGAAAGGGGAGCCCGACGCCCACGATCACGGCGCCGATCAGGCGGTCCCCGACAAGGTCGACCGCTTCCCCGTAAATGCCGCCAAGCACACAAAAGGCGACCACGGGATCACGGGGATCCTCAAAGGCACGGAGGAAGGCACGCCTTTCCTCCCCCTTCATATACCGCCCCTGCGCCATCACGCGAAGGTCCTTGCAAAGCGAGCGGAAAACGGGAAGAAGCGACTCCATATACGGGAAGGAGGGGCAAAAGACCATATAGTTCCCCCGCCGCGCCTCCACCGTAGCGCGGATGCATTCCGCCACCTCCATAAGGCTGTCGTCGCGGTCGGTATACCGCGTGCTGATCTTATCCATCACCGCGATCGAAAGGTTATCCCGATCGAAGGGCGAGGGGATATCCAAAAGAAGCGAGGCGGCATCTCCCCCCAAAAGATCCCGATAAAAGGAAAGGGGGGAAAGGGTCGCCGAGAAGAAAACGGCGCCGTGCCCCAAGGAAAGGGCGTGCCGCGCGGGGGTCGCCGTATCCAGGCAGAGCGTCCTTATGCGCACGTCTCCCCCCTTATCGGCCGCGCAAAGCAGGCGAAAGCCCTCCCCATACTCGGACAGAATGCAAAGTAATCTTTTCAATTCTTGCCTGAATTCACGCAAAATCGTGATAATCTCGGAGGAAAGCCCCTCCTTACGCCGCAGGCGGCTCTCCAGGGCGACGTATAGCTCCGAGAGGATGGGGAGAAGCCCTTCGGGCAGCTCACGGTAAAGGTTCCCGCTTTCCTCCCTCTCGCCCCCCGTTTTCTCGCCGTCCTTTGCCCGCGGGGCGATCGCCTCACGGAAATAACGCATGGAAAGATCGAGGGCGGCCCGAAGCTTGCCTCCCTCTCCCTCGCGCAAAAGTGCCTCGTAAAGCGCATGAAGGCGGGAAAGCGAAAGCCCGCCGTCGTACATCTCCCGCAAGCGGTCGGGCAGATTGTGCGCCTCGTCGATCAGGAAGAGCCAGGGGCCCTTGGCCGTAAAATAGCGCTGCAGACGGACCATGGGATCGAAAAGATAGTTGTAGTCGCCGATGATCAGGTCACAGAAAAGGCTGACATCCAGAGAAAGCTCATGCGGGCAAACGCCGTATTCCTTCGCCTTTTTGGCGATCTTTTCGGGGGTGATCAGCTCCTTTTCCTCGGAAACGAGCGAAAGGGCGGCCGCCTCGACCTTGCCGCCCGCGCGGGAGCGGCCGCATCGGCTGTCCTTGCGACAAAGCAGATGATTGGGGCAAAGCTTTTCCTTGGCCAGAAGAAGGACGGTGCGAAGCGCCCCCCCTTTTCCGAGAAGCGAGGCGGCCTCGGCAGCGGCCGTAGCGGCGGTGTTCTTCCCCGTCAGATAAAAGATCTTATCGCATTTTCCTTCCCCCATCGCGTGTACGGCGGGAAAAAGGGTGGACACCGTCTTCCCGATCCCCGTCGGGGCGGAGGCAAAGAGCTCTCCCCCGCGGGCGGCGACGCGGTAGACCTCCTTCATCAGAAGCTCCTGCCCCTCTCGCGCCTCAGGATACGGGAAGCGCAGGCGGCGCATGGCGGGCAGGCGGTGGCAGACCCTTGCGATCTCGGGTCCCGCGTAAAGAAAGACCGCCTCGGCCGCCCGCTCGAAGAAGCGGGCGAGCGACGCCTTGCGCGGGGTCTCCCTCACGAAGCGGCAATCCCCGGTAAGGGCGTTATAATAGCCGATATTCAAAACCAGCGGTACCCCGCGCTTGCCCTTGACCATGGCCCCGAGGAGAAACGCTTCTCCCCGCGCGGCCTTCACGACCTCGGGCGAGGGGGCGGCGGGGTCACCGTCGATCGAAAAAACGGCGGTAAGCGTCAGCTCCTCTCCTTCCTCAAGCCCGTCTGCCTCCCCCTCCAGCAGGAAGCGGTATTCCCCCGACAGAAAGGGGCGGGAAAGCTTTTCCTTACGGGAAAGGCCGAGCGAAGCAAGGGCGGCGCGGTCGGCGCGGCGGCAGGGAGAAAGACTCTCCGCGGGGGCCGCCCCCACGTAATGCAAAAGAGAAAAGGCGGTCAGCTCATAGGTGCTGATCGAAATGATCCCGCTTTTTTCGTCAAACCGCATACGCCCTTCTCCTTTTTTTCTGCCTTCATTGTAGCATATCCCGAATTGGCTGTCAAGAAAGAGCGCGGGGGCTTTTCGCCCTTTCCCCTTCGGCCGCTTTCCTATGGAAAGCGCAAAGGCTTGACATCCTCCCGTAAATCTGTTACAATACCGTTGCTTGACCAAAAAAACGGAGCTTTTATGAGAAAGAAAAATCCATTCAGGGGCAGCGTGCTTCTGCTCCTTTGCGCGATGCTGTGGGGCTTTGGCTTTGCCGCCCAGGATATCGCCGCCAAATCACTTTCCCCCTTTACCTGCTGTGCCACCCGCTATCTTATTTCGGCCCTGGCGCTTCTTTTTGTCGTTGCCGCCTTCGATAAGGCGACAGGGAGCGGGCGCTCTCTTTTCTCAAGGAAGAAGGATCCGCTGACGAAAAAGGAGCTTTTTTCGGGTATGCTTTGCGGGCTGGCGCTCTTTGCCGCCGCTATCACGCAGCAGACCGGGATCTATTACGGCTCGGGTGCCGGGAAGGCCTCCTTCCTCACCGCCTTTTACGTGATCCTTGTCCCGGTCGTCGGCACGCTTTTCTTCCGAAAAAGGAATTCGCCGCTTATCTGGGTGGCCGTTCTTCTGGCGATCGCCGCCATCGGTCTGATCTCCCTCGGGGATGACCTTTCCTTTGCTCTTTCGGATATCCTTCTGCTCGTCAGCGCCCTTTGCTGGTGCGCGCATATCACGACGGTGGATCTTACCTCGGGGGGCTGTGACGGCATCCGCCTTTCGATGGTGCAAATGGCGACCTGCGCCCTTTTGAACCTTATCGCCGCGCTCCTCTTTGAGGGGATCGACCTTCACGGCATTCTTTCGGCCATCGGGCCTCTGCTTTATCTCGGCCTCCTTTCGGGTGCCACCGCCTTTACCCTGCAGATCCTCGGGCAAAAGGAGTGTCCCTCGGCCACCGCCTCGATCCTTATGAGCACCGAGTCTCTCTTCGGGGTGCTGGGCGGAGCGCTGTTTGTGGGAGAGGTCTTAAGCCTGCGGGCGTATATCGGCTGCGGCCTCTTCTTTATCGCGCTGATCCTTTCCCAGCTGCCCGCCATACGGGAGATGAAAAGCGAGCGGGCGGCGGGAAAAGGCGAAAGCGCCGCAAAAAAAGCCTCCCCTATATCCTGAAAGGAAAAAAGATATGGAAAGGAATACAAAAAAGGCGACCCTTCTTCTGCTCGTGCAGCTTTTCTTTGCCCTTTTGGCGGGCTTTTTCACCCAACCGATCCTTGCGACGCTTTGCCTGTATCTCGGCTTTCTTTTGCCGCTTTTATCGGTCCGCCCCACCCTTTTTCCGAAGGACCCGAAGGGCAGCTCTCCACTTTTGCTGCTGTTTCCGCTCTTCCTTTTTGTCAACGCGCTTTCGTCTCTTCTGACCGGGTGGGTCTTTGAGGCGCTTTCCCAACCGATAACCCCCGTCCTTCCGAATGAATCGATCCCGCTTGCCCTGCTTTTCGATGTGCTTTTGGCAGCCCTTTGCGAGGAGATCTTCTGTCGGGGGATCCTTTATAAGCTGTTCCGCCCCTTGGGCGCCGGGACGGCGATTCTTGCGACGGCGATCACCTTTTCCCTGATGCACGCCAATCCCTACCAGCTTTTATACGCCCTTCTGGCAGGGCTGTTTCTGGGGCTTGTGCGTGAGGCCTCGGGCAGCTTTCTGCTTCCCTTCCTTTTCCACCTTGGCAATAACCTGGTTTCCTTCCTGGCGGGAAAGGCGGATCCGCTCATCTTTTTGCTCGTCACGCTTTTCCTTTCGGCAATTTTCCTCTTTCTCTTTCTTCGCAAGCACGTGTCTCTTTTACCGAAGAAGGGGGAGCTTCGTCCCCAAAATCTCAAATCGCTTTTCATTCCCCCCTTTATCCTCTATCTGCTTCTGATGCTGACGCTTACTCTTTTATAAGGAGCCTTTATGGAACAAAACGAGCTTGATCTTTTGTATATGCAACGCGCGATCGACCTTTCAAGGGCGGCCGCGGAGCTTGACGAGGTGCCCGTCGGCGCCCTGATCGTTCGCGACGGAGAGATCCTTGCCGAGGCAAAAAACGCCCGCGAGCAGGATAAATGCGCCACTCATCACGCCGAGATCCTGGTTATCGAGGAGGCCTGCCGTAAGCTGGGGGGCTGGCGCCTGCCGGGCTGTACCCTTTATGTATCCTTAGAGCCCTGCCCCATGTGCGGGGGCGCCATTGTAAACGCGCGGATCCCCCGTGTCGTTTTCGGTGCCTTTGACAAGCGCGCGGGGGTCTTCGGCTCGGCGATCGATTTCAACGCGTTAAGCTTCAATCATCGGCCCGAGATCGTCGGGGGGGTCTTGGAAGCCGAGGCGGCTGCCGTTCTTTCCGCATATTTCAAGAAAAAGCGCAAAAACTAACCGCACCGCCAAAGGGGGGTACGGTATGAAAATCCTACATCTTTTAACCGATTCTTCCGTGGGGGGCGCGGGTATGATGCTTTCATACCTTGCCCCCCATCTTTCTTCGCATTTCGACCTTTCGGTCGCCCTGCCAAAGGGCAATCCCCTGGGGGAGGAGCTGAAGGCGCGCGGGGTCCGCGTTTTCCCCGTCTGCCCAACCGAGGGCGGGGCCGCCTCGCTTCTTTCGGCCCCGTCGCTCGCATTTCTGATCCGTACGCTGCGCCCCACCGTGCTGCATACCCACGCCCTGCCCCTTTGCCGCCTGCTCGGGCGCCTGCTTTCGGTTCCCGTCCTGCTTACCACCAAGCATTGCGATCTGCCCTCTCCCTGGCAAGGCAAGCGGGGACTGCGAAGCCTGTATAATGCCTGCACGGATATGACCGTCGCGACCTCCCGGCATATGCACCGCTCGCTTACCGCTTTGGGGATCCCCAGCGTTTTTATTCCCAACGGCGTAGCGCCGCCACCCCCGTTTTCCGCACGGGAGCGGGAGAATTTCCGCCGCGCGCTCGGCCTTGCCCCTGCCGATCGGCTTCTTTGCGTGCTTGCAAGGCTGGTCAGCGTAAAGGGGATCGACACGGTGCTTGCGGCCCTTGCGAGATGCCCCGAGGACCTGCATCTGCTTCTGATCGGAGACGGACCCGAAAAGGGGCGGCTGATCGCCCTCGCGCGGCGGCTTGGGCTTGCGGGGCGGGTCCATTTCTTCGGCTTTCTTAAGAACGGGGCCTCGTATCTTTCGTTTTGCGATCTGTTGGTCTGCGCCTCCCGCGCCTCGGAGACCTCCCCGCTCGTGATCGCGGAGGCGGCGGCGCTGGGGGTCCCAACCGTTGCCTCGGATATCCCCGGGCACCGTGAGCGGCTTTCCGCGGGTGGCGGCCTTCTCTTTCCCGTAGACGACGAGGGCGCCCTTGCCGCCTGCCTTACGCGGGCGCTTACCCCCTCGCTTTACCGATCGCTTTCGGCCATCGCGAGACAAAGCTACGAGACCGATTTTTCGGATCGGCTGATGGGGGAGCGCTACCGCAGCCTTTATCGGGAACTTCTTTCCAAAAAAAGGTTGAAAAATCCCCCGCCGCGTGGTATGATAAAGATATGAAATTGGAATATCTGGAATGTGGAAAGCTGCTGACCCCCCACGGCGTTATGGGGGGCATGAAAATGGAATGCTGGTGTGACAGTCCCGCCGTAGCCGCACGCCTGCCCGCCCTTTATCTGAAAAAGGGGGAGGGGCAATACGAGGCAAAAAGGCTATTGCGCGCTTCCCCGCACGGAAAGGGCGTTCTGGTCTTTTTGGAGGGGATAAACAGCCCCGAGGAGGCCACCCCCCTTCGTATGCAGACGGTTTACGCCAGGCGGGAGGACCTTTCGCCGGACGGGAGCGCCGTTTTTCTGGCGGAGCTTATCGGGCTGCCTGTCATCGATATCGACACGGGCAAGAGCTACGGCTTTGTCAAGGAGGTGGATACCTCCCGAAAAACCGTGCTTTATATCGTAAAAACAAAAGAGGGCGAGGTCATGCTGCCCGCCGCCGACGAATTTATAAAGGAAGTGGATGTCGAAGCGCATATATTGGTGCGCCCGATCCCCGGTCTTTTCGATGAAATTTGATATTATGACGCTTTTTCCCGAGATGGTCGACGGGATCCTTTCCGCCAGCATCCTCGGGCGCGCCGTGAAGAACGGCTGCTTTACTTACGAATGTCACAACATCCGTGACTATTCCGAGGACAAGCACCGAAGGGTAGACGATACCCCCTACGGCGGAGGGGCCGGTATGCTGATGGCCGCCCCGCCGATCGTTCGCTGCTTTGAGGCACTGATCGAAAAACGGCCCAAGGAAGAAAAGAGGCGCGTCCTTTATCTTTCGCCCCGCGGAAAGGTCTTTACGCAAGAGATGGCCGAGGAGCTTTCCAAAAACGATCATCTCGTTTTGCTTTGCGGGCATTACGAGGGGGTCGATGAGCGCGCGCTTGACCTGATCGGGGCCGAGGAGATCTCGATCGGGGATTTCGTTCTGACGGGGGGAGAGCTGCCCGCCTGCGCGCTGGTGGACGCCGTGGCCCGCCTGCTGCCGGGGGTCTTAGCCGAGCCCGATTGCTACTTAGACGAAAGCATCGCCTCGGGCCTGCTTGAATATCCCCAGTACACCCGCCCACCGATCTTTCGTGACCGTGAGGTGCCCGCGGTCCTTTTGTCGGGCAATCACCAAAAGATCGACGACTGGCGAAGGGAGGAGTCGCTTTCCTTAACGAAGGAAAGACGCCCCGACCTTTACGAAAGCTATCTTGTGGCCAAGGCGCCAAGAGCAAAGAAAAAATAAAAGAAGGGAGGAGCCCTTTGTGAAGAAGGAAAACGAAAAAGCGACCTATACGCAAAAAGGGGGCTCCCCCTCTTTTGCCCCCCAAGCAAAAAAAGGGGAAAGGACGCACCGCCCCTCGCGGATCCTGCTCTTTTTGAGGGGCTATGAAAAGAGCCGTGAGGAAATGGAGAGAAGCCGCATCCTTGCGCCCCTGATCCGAAAGGAAAAGCTTCGTCTCCGCCTGCACAGCCGTTTGCAGGGCACTGCGCCAAACCCGATATTCTCGCTTTTCGAAGCTTTAAAAACCTGTATTTTGACAACAAAACTTTCGGTATACTCGCTTTTCTTTGCGCCGCTCGGCGTGCTGCTGACTCTCCGCTATCTGGTCGTGCCCTACTTTTTTGAAAAGGGAGACGCCTCGCTGCCCTTCGCGCTTGTCGGGATCCTATGCTGCCTTTTTTCCATCTTTTTACTTTCGCGGCGGGATACCGTGATCGAGTCGCTGCAAAGGGATTCCTTCGCTTCGATCCTGCTTTTTGACGTGCTGGCCGTGAAGCCGCCCCACGTTTTTTACCAAAAGCCCTTTCATCCCCTTTTCCCGCTTTTCCTGGGGCTTGCCGTCGGGGTTGGCGGCTTCTTCGTATCGCCCCTGCTTCTTTTGGGCATACTGCTTCTGCTCCTCTTTTTCCCCGCACTTTTCAAAAGCCCGGAGCTTGGGCTGATGTGTATTGCCCTTCTTCTTCCCTTTTCGCCGCTTCTTCCGCATCCGACCCTATGGCTGCTTGCGCTTCTCTGCCTTACCGCGATCGCCTTTCTTCTGAAGCTTTTTCTCGGCAAGCGTTGCTTCGCCTTTGAGCCGCTTGACCTTTTTGTGCTTCTTTTTTCCCTCTTTTATCTTTTCGGCGGCTTCTTCGCGCTGGGGGAGGGGAAGGATGCCCTTCTTCACGGGGTCGCCTCCTTCCTTCTGATCCTTTTCGGGTATTTCCTGTTTGCCAAGCTTCTCTCCTCGCGCCGCCTGCTTCTTCGCTTTTGCAAGAACCTCGTGCTTTCGGGCACGGTGCTGGCGCTGATCGGCCTTGTACAGCAGATCCTTGGGCTGGCGGTTCCCGATTGGCTGGACCGGAACGCCTCCTATATCAACGGGCGCATCACGGCCTTTTTGCATAACCCAAATGTCCTCGCGTGCTATCTCGTGCTTTGCCTGCCGCTGCTCTTCGCGCTTCTTTCCGAAGAGAGAAGCGGGCGGGCGTTTCGGATCCTTTCCTTGCTCCTGCTCGTTGCGGCGCTGGTGCTTACCTGGTCACGCGGGGCCTTTGTCGCGCTGATCCTCTCGCTGCTTCTCTTCGTCCTTTTGGCCGCCAAGAAGCCCTTCCGCTGGTTTTTCGGCCTCTGCCTGCTTTTACCGAACCTGTTGCTTTTCGCCCCCGATTCGCTGGCAAAGCGTATTTCGTCGATCTTTTCGGTGTTCGGTGGCGCGGTCGACAGCTCGGTCTACTACCGCTTCAAGATCTGGCGCTCCTCGCTTCTGCTCTTCTTCGATCACCTTTGGGGCGGCATCGGCGTTTCTCCGAAGAACTTCCAGAAAAGCTATCTCCCTTACGCCGTCAGCGGCGCCGAGGTGGCCGAGCATTCGCACAATCTCTTTTTGCAGATCGGGATCGAGATGGGCGTCTTTGCCCTGCTGGCCTTCCTGCTTATGCTGATCTTTGCCCTTCGGAAGGTGCTTTCCCCCAAGGAGGGGCTCCCCGAAGCGACCCGCTATCCCACCATCGGGATCGGGGCCTTCTGCTCGCTTTTCGCGATGCTGATCTTCGGGATCTTCGATTACGTTTTATACGATTTCCGTATTTTCTTTCTGTTTTTCGCAACGCTGGGGCTTATCAGCGCCGCGGGCCGCCTTTCACAGGGGCCCTCCCCCGAATCGATGCACCGCCCCACCGACAGCGACTTTGCCGAGGCGGAGGTCCGCCTTCGCTAACCCTTTCCGGAGCCTTGTTTTATGAAATATATTTCCCCTTTGGATGTCGTCCTTTTTCTTGGCGGCATCCTTTTTTGTTCGGCGCTTGTCCTTTTCGCGCGCCTTTATATCCTTCCGCTTCCCGATCCTTTTAGGGATGCCCCCACCTATACCGTAGACTGCCCGCTCTCCTATCCCGAGCTTTATGGGGCGGCCGCGGTCGGTGACGAGGTGATCGACGCCATCGAAAAGCTTCCCCTCGGCACGCTTATTGAAAAAGAGCTTCTCACCGACGGGGAGGGTGCCCCCCTTTTGCGTCTTTCGATAAAAGGCGGACGGCTGGAGGGCGGCCGTCTTTTCCTCGGGGGGCGGGAGCGAAGGCTTGGGGAGCGTGTGTCCCTGCGGCTTCCCCTGCTTCGGATAGACGGTGTCCTTGCAGAGGTTTCCCCATGAAAGGACTTACGCGCTACGATGCCCTCATTCTTCTCTTTCTTTCGTTTTTGTGCCTGTCGCTTCTTTCGCGGGCGGCGGCACTTGAACAAAAGGAGGAAAGGACCGAGGATTATACCCTTCTCGTCGTGTTTGAGGACGCGGTCCCCTCCCCCGATACCCCGCTTTTTCTCTATGGGCATCCGATCGGGCTTCCCCGCTTTCTTAACGGAGAAAGGGCCCATCTTCTTGTGCGGGGGGTGCGCCTTTCGGGGGGCTTTTTCCTTCATGGGGAGCGCTGGCTGGGCGCCAATCTGCCGCTTACGCTTTCCGACGGAGAAAGGACCTACCGTGCCCGCCTGCTCACGCTTTTCGAAAGTTCTGACGTTTTTTAAAAAATCTCTTGATTTTGCGCGGCGTATCTGCTATAATTTTAGTATAAACCAGAGAGAGGTGAATACTATGCTATCTCGTAACGTAACCATCCGAAACAGCCAAGGGCTTCACGCGCGCCCCGCAACCTTCTTTATCCAGAAAGCCAATTCCTATAAATCCTCGATCTGGGTCGAAAAGGGCGATCGCCGTGTAAACGCGAAAAGCCTTCTCGGCGTTCTTTCTCTCGCCGTCACCAAGGATATGGAGATCACGCTGCTCGCCGAAGGGGCAGACGAAAGCGCCGCCATCGAGGGGCTTGCCGATTTTTTGATCAACGACCTTTCCGAATAAATTTCGTTCAGTGATAAAGGGCGGGTGCGGTAAAACCGCACCCGCCCTTTTGAGAACCGAGGAGCCGTATGCAAGAAGAAAGATTGCTTATTCTGCGCAAAAAGGCCGCCGACCTTCCGCCGACCCCCGGGGTCTATCTGATGAAGGATGAAGCGGGAACCATCCTGTACGTGGGAAAATCCCGCGCGCTGCGGAACCGTGTCGGCAGTTATTTTGTGGGCAGCCATACAAGAAAAACCGAAAAGCTTCTTTCCCGTGTCTATGATTTCGACACGGTGCTTTGTCATACCGAGATCGAGGCGCTGACGCTGGAGAACCTCTTGATCAAAAAGCACGCGCCGCACTATAACATCAAGCTGAAGGATGCCAAATCCTACCCTTATATCAAGATCACCGAGGGGGATTACCCCCGCCTGATCGTCACGCGCGACCGAACGGGGGACGGTACCTATTTCGGCCCCTACACGGGAATGGGGGATGCCTACGCCGCCCTGGAGGCGGTCAGCCGTGCCTTTTCCCTGCCCACCTGCCGCCGCCGCTTTCCTGAGGATACGGGGAAGGAGCGCCCCTGCCTTTACGCCCAGATGGGGCGTTGCCTCGCCCCTTGCAAAAGCCTTCCCGAAAAGGAGGAATACCAGAGGACCTTCAAGGCCGTGAAGCGCGTGCTCTCCGGCCATATCGGAGGGACGGTAGCCGACATTGAAAAACGAATGCTGGAGGCGGCCGAAGCCATGCGCTTTGAGGAGGCTGCGCGACTTCGTGACAGCGCCGAGGCGCTTCGGCATCTGAAAAACAAGCAGACCGTGATCTCCTCCTCCGCCCCCTCGTGTGACGCGCTTGCGCTTTACGGCGAGGAAAGCGGCGGGATCCTCTCGCTTCTTTCGGTGCGGGAGGGGGCGCTGGCCTCCAAGCGCGATTTCCGTTTTTCGGCCGACGAGCGCACCGATCCCGCCGCCATCTTCTCCTTCCTGACCCGCCTTTACGAGGAGGAGCAGCTCCCGAAGGAGATCCTTCTCTCCTTTTCGGCCGAGGAAGCCGATATCGCCGAGTTCTCCGACCTTCTTTCCGCGCTTTCCGGGAAAAGGATCACGGTGCATACCCCGAAGCGCGGGGAGCGCAAGCGGCTTTGCGATATGGCGCTTGCCAATGCCCGCCATACCTACGAAAGGCAGCGGGCCGAGCAGGTGCGCAGCGAAAAGACGATGGTGCGCCTTGCCTCGCTGCTTTGCCTGGAGGTGGTGCCCGAGCGGGTCGAGGCCTACGATATCTCCGAATGGGGCAAGGAGGAGATCACCGCCTCGATGGTGGTCTTTGCAAACGGGCGGCTCCGCCCCTCCGAATACCGCCTTTTCAAGATCAAAACGACCGAGGGGGTCGACGACTGCGGCGCGATGAGGGAGGCACTTACCCGCCGCCTTTTGCATCTGGGAGACGGCTCTCCCTCCCTTGGCACCGCCCCCGACCTGATCCTGCTTGACGGCGGGGTCCCCCAGGTACACGCCGTTTCATCGGTGCTTTCGGATATGGGCCTCTCGGTCCCGCTGTTCGGCATGGTGAAGGATGACCGACACAAGACCCGCTCGCTGACCGACGGGGAGAACGATATCGATATCGCGTCGGATGACGCATTATATAGTTTTATTTACAAATTGCAGGAAGAAGTGCATCGCTTTGCTGTAAAAAGCGTGCAGAACGCCAAACGGAAGAAGCTACGCCATTCGGCGCTGGAGGGAATCCCCGGCATCGGTCCCAAAAAGGCGAAGCTCCTGCTTTCGCATTTCGGAAGCCTGCAAAGGATCTCGCTTCTTTCGGAGGAGGAGATCGCGGCCCTTTCGGGCATCACGCGCGCGGACGCTTCGGCGATCTGCCACTATTTTGAAACCAAGAGGAAGGGAAAGCAAGAAACATGATGCGCATTATTACGGGCAGTGCCCGCGGAGTAAGACTGGAGACCTTACCGGGAAATGAGACGCGCCCCACGAGCGAGCGGGTCAAGGCGGCGATCTTTTCCTCGCTGCAATTCGTGATCGAGGGGAGGCGTGTTCTCGATCTTTTCGCGGGAAGCGGACAGATGGGGCTGGAGGCACTCTCAAGAGGGGCCGTATCGGTCACCTTTGCCGACTCTAACCAAGAGGCGATGGCGATCGTAAAGCAGAATGCCAAGAAGACCGGCTTTTTTGAAAAAGGCCGTTACCTGTGCGCCGATTACCGCAACGTGATACGGAAGGCGGGGGACGACCGCTACGATCTGATCTTTATCGACCCGCCCTATGCCCTACACGCGGCGGGGGACGCGATCGAGCGTATCCTCACGGCAGGCATTGCCGAAAAAGGGGCCTTACTCGTTGCCGAAAGCGGTGAAGGGGATATTTTCCCGAATGGGGAAACGCCCGCGGGCTTAACGCTCGTAAAAAGCGCGCGCTACTCGGTCTCCTACGTTCATATCTACGAGGTACAGTAAGATGACGGTGCTTTTACCCGGCAGCTACGACCCCTGCACCCGTGGGCATCTGGCTGTTATTGAAAAGGCGGCGGCACGATACGAAAGGGTGATCGTCGGTCTCTTTATCAATCCCGATAAGCAGGGGCTTTTTACACACGGCGAGCGGCTGTCCTTTCTTTCGCTGGCTACGGCGCATCTTTCGAACGTTTCGGTGGATTTTTCAGACGGGTTCGTTGCCGATTACGCCAAGGAAAAGGGCGTTTCCCTGATCGTGAAGGGAATACGGAACGAAAGAGACCGCGCCTACGAAGAGGAAATGGCCGCCTATAACGAAAGGCGGGGCGGGGTCAAAACGCTGCTGTGGCAAGCCGACGGCGCGCTTTGCGAGCTATCCTCCACCCGTGTCCGCAAGGCGCTGGAGGGGGGCGAGGACATCGAGGGGCTCGTGCCGAAGGCCGCCTTGGACGCCATCCTTTCGGCCTACGCAAAAAAATAACTTGTACTTTTTCTCACTTTGTGCTATACTGCACGTAACACCCGAAAAAAGAGGACGCTATGGACAAGGATCTGCAATTATTGGAGGAACGCTTCGTTAGCCGTGAGGATATATTCGAGGGGCGGCTGATCCACGTGGTGAAGGATACCGTAAGCCTTCCCGACGGACATCTTTCCACGCGCGAGGTGATGCTTCACCGCGGCGCTGTCGCTGTTGTTCCGCTGTTTGAAGACGGAACCGTCCTGATGGAAAAGCAATACCGCTACGCCCAGGGGCGCGTCGTATACGAGATCCCCGCCGGAAAGCTGGAGGAGGGCGAGGAAGACCTTGTGGCGGTTTGCGCGCGGGAGATGCGTGAGGAGACCGGCCTTGTGGCCGAGCGCTATACCCCGCTTGGCTTTTACGTGCCCTCCCCCGCCATTCTGGGAGAGAGGATCGCTTTGTATCTTGCCGAGGGGCTGCGCCTTGGGGAAAGCGCCCTTGACGAGGGGGAGTTTCTGCTTACCGACCGTCGGCCGCTTAGTGAGCTTATTGAGATGATCCTTGCGGGAAAGATCGAGGACGGAAAGACCCAGGTAGCCCTATTAAAAACCTATCTTTTAAGAAAGAATAAATGAGATGAAGCAGTATTTACTACCCGAGGAGGGGCACTCTTACAAGGCGAACCTGCACGCCCACTCGACGGTGTCAGACGGCCGTATGACCCCCCTTGAGATCAAAAAGGCCTATAAGGAAAAGGGCTACGCGGTCGTTGCCTTTACCGATCACGAGGTCATGGTCGATCACAGTGAACTCAATGACCCCGATTTCCTTGCCTTAAAGGGCTATGAGCTCGCGATCAACGAGGGGCTTGCTTCGGCGGGGAACGATAAAAGGACCTATCACCTTTGCCTGATCGCCACCGATCCTTCGGTCGATAAACAGGTCTTTTTCAATCCGCGCGGCCACTTTTCGGGAAACGCCGCCGCCTATGCCGATGCGGTCCGTACCGTGGGCGAAGTCGTCTATCAGTACACCTATTCCCCGATCTTTATCAACCGCCTGATCCGCGCGGCAAGCGCCGCGGGCTTTCTGGTCAACTATAACCACCCCCATTGGTCCATGCAGGGCGAAGCCGATTATCTGCCCCTTGTCGGGCTTACGGGGGTCGAGGTATTCAACGGCACCTGCACGGCGGTGCGCGGCTCGCTGGATCACGACAGCCGTATCTACGACGCGCTCTTAAAAACCGCCAACCACCAAAATCTGCTCCCGATCGCCGCCGACGATAACCATAACGAGGATGGCTTTTCGGGGGATAACGCCGACTCGTTCTTAGGCTTTATGATGATCAAGGCCAAAAGCCTTACCTATGAACATGTCATCGCCGCCCTTAAAAACGGCGATTGCTACGCGTCAAGCGGCCCCACGATCGACGCGCTGTACGTCGAGGGCGGGCGCCTGCATATCGCTTCTTCCCCCGTACGCGAGATCCTCTACCGCACGTCTACCCGCCGCGCCGTGCGCCGCCATAAGGCAAACGATGCCCTCTTCACCGAAGCCTCCTTCCCGATCCTTCGGGAGGACGGCTACTTCCGTGTAGAGCTGGTGGACGAGCATGGCCGCCGCGCCTACACCCGCGCCTACGACGCGCGCGAGCTTTCGCTTTCGTAAGCGAACGCAAAAGAACCCGCACACGATAAAGAAAAAACTCGGCTTTTGAAAAGCCGAGTTTTCTTTTGTCCACGCAAAACAAGTTGAATCAAATTTTATTTTATGTTATAATAAACTCACCGATAAATAAGAATTTGTAAGGATAGAAAGTATGATTGTTTTAATAACGGGAGCATCGCACACAGGCAAAACTGCACTTGCTCAAAAGTTGCTCGAAAAATATAAATACCCATATCTCTCAATCGACCACCTTAAAATGGGGTTGATTCGTAGCGGAAACACCAAACTCACTCCAATGAGCGACGATAAGGATTTAACCGCATACTTATGGCCTATTGTTCGTGAAATGATTAAAACTGCAATTGAGAACAAGCAGAACTTAATTGTTGAAGGTTGCTATATTCCGTTTGATTGGCAAAATGAATTTGACTCCGAATATCTTGAAAGCATCAAATATTTCTGCCTTGTAATGAGC